>CAYZBG010000104.1:0-13830 GCA_964476565.1 uncultured Opitutus sp. | reverse complement strand
GCACGGATTCGACCGTCTTGTAATAAAGGGCCTCCTCGGCCGGACTGAAGACGGTGCTCATGATGCGAATACAAGGGACGAACGGGACAAAGGTCACGCCAGGAGCAGCTTGGTCATCGCCCCACCCGACCCCGTACACTCCCGGCCGGTTACCAAGGATCACCGCAACCCGTCACCGAAGTGGAACACAAGGTGTCCGTTGCTCGTCCGGTGGATCGTCGTAGGCATAAAAACCGAACCCTCACCGTAATCCCTCCTCCCCATGTCCACCCATACCGTCCACCTGCATCGCGTCCTGCGTTCGTCCCCCGAAAAAGTCTATCGCGCCTTCACCGAGGCCGAGGCCATGGCCCGCTGGCTGCCGCCCTATGGCTTCCTCGGCAAGGTCCACCACCTCGATCTCCGGGTGGGCGGTACCTTCCGCATGTCGTTCACCAACTTCGGCACCGGCAAGAGCCATGCCTTCGGCGGCGAGTACCTCGAGTTGGTGCCCCATGAGCGGATCCGCTACACGGACAAATTCGACGACCCGGCGTTGCCCGGCGTGATGACCGCCACCGTCGTGCTGCGGAAGGTGCTGGTCGGCACCGACGTGAGCATCACCCAGGAGGGCATTCCCTCCGCCATCCCGCCCGAGATGTGCCACCTCGGCTGGCAGGAATCCTTCGACCAGCTGGCCCGGCTGGTCGAACCGGTGATCCCGGACGCCTGAAGCCGGCCCCCGCTCCGTTCACGGCACCACGTCGATGATGACGCGCTGATAGCGTGTTAGGCGCGGCGTGCCGTGATCGGTGACGGCGAGGATGACGTGCATTTCGCCTAGGCCAGGGGGCATCACCCGGGTGGTCGGAACGACAAACCAGGCCTGCGGCTGGTCGTGGTTGCGGATCTCCAGCGGCTGGCCGGAGCGCGCACTCGACAGCGGAAAGGTGCCGGCCTCGTTGTAATAGAACCACGAATACGACAGGGCGTCACCATCGGGATCCGCCGTGCCGCGGGCGTCGAGGTCGACCCGCTGGCCGGGCTGGGCGGTCAAACGCGCCGGGTGGGCCAGGCGGGGCACCGGCGGGTGGTTGGCCTCGGCATAGGGCTTCACCGTCCAATCCATGCGGGCGGCAAAGTCGTTCTGATACGCGGCGCGCCAGCGCCAGATCGTGGCGTGGTTCGTCGTGTGCCAGTGGCCGTCGTGACCCAGTACTTCGTCCTGTGCGTCGGTCCAGATCGGACGCGTCTCGGGCTGAAGGTGCCACTTCTGCGGACGCGGGACGTAGCGCTCGTAACGGCCGCCCCAGCCACCCCAGTGCGGATGCTCGGGCGAACTCAGTCCGTTTTGGATCAGGTTGAGGAACGACGGCGTGTCGCCCTCCATGAGAAATTCCCAATGCGGATACTCCGCCCCGAGCGGACCCTTCCGGCGGATGTGACGGTCGAGCCACTCGTTGGTCACCAGACTGTAGTCCGCGCCGCCGAAGCGCCCATGGAAGGTGTCACCGCTGATGCCGCTCCAGGTCGCGTGATGGTAGGCTCCGCCATCGTTGAAGCCCGGGCTCACCACGTAGAACAGCTCCGGAAACTCCCGGCGCAGCCAGGGGCCGGTGTCGTCCTGATCCGAGATGGCATAGACGCGCAGCTTCGCCACCGCGCGCGCCTGCGCTTCCGGGGAACGCGTGGCGCGAATTTTCCACAACGCCTGTGCCAGGACGTTCGGCCCGCCCCACACCGTCACCCACAACGGCCGGGGATCGTCCCGATCCAGCGCCGCGATGAGCGCCTCCGAGCCGGATGAATCACGACCCTCACCGACGCCGTCGCGGCCGTACACCGGCAGGCCTTCGCTCACTCGCGCCAGCAGGGCCTCCGCGGTGGGGAAGCCGGCTTCGTGCACCTCGAGGTTGTCCCGCACCTTGCCGTAGGCCGCCACGATGCGGCGGATGCGCTCCGGTGCGACGCGGTTGCGCTGATGAATCGACGTCGTCGCCACCAGGCCCTCAATGTCGACGTGATTGGCATAGGTGAGCAACCTGACCAGCGACATCGCGTCGTCCGGCTCGTTCTCGATATCGGTGAGCACGACGACCCGCGCACGCTCCGCTCCGGCGAGGGGAAGGGCGAGGATCATGACGGGCAGGAGGAGGCGAAGGACGTTCATAGTGGGGCGGAGGAAGAGGGTGTGCCGCCGGCGGGCCGGCAGCGGTCGAAGCGTCCGGCGAAATCGCGCAAGAAAGCCTCGCGCCACCGGCTCACGGTGCGGGCGCCGTGATGGACGCCCTCCGCCAGCTCCGGCGAGGGATCATCCGTCCACCACTGCGGCCGCGCCGGATCGGGCTGGAGGGCTAGGTCGGGCGAAGGCGACACCGCCGTGATCGCGCCGGTGAGGCCGTCGAGCGCCGGAGCGTTGCTGCGCAGCGTATAACGGTAGGTCTTGGCATCCTTTGGCGAGAAACGAAACCGCACAGCACCCTCGCCATCGACGTGACCGACCAGCGCCTGGTTCTCGATCATCACGTGCGCCACGGGTTCGGACGGCGCCCCGGCGCCAAGCGGAAGGACAAGTTCCAGGATCCCGAAGTGCTCCATGCGGTCTTCCGCCGTGGTGATCCGGTCAAAACGCACATACGGGCGCGTCCACGCGCGCACGTACCGTCCACCCCACCCGGGTTGAAAGGGCTGCGCCGGATCGCCCCGCAGCAGCCAGGCCACGCTCGGCGTATCGCCCATCTTGATCACGCCCTCAAGCTGATGGGCGAAATAGTCGCCGAGTGCACCGCGACCCGCGACGTGGCGCTGCACAAACGCGGCGTTGCCCCACTCACCGTCCTGGTTTCCCCCAGTGAACCAACCGCGGTAGGTCGCGTTGGATTCGATGATCCAGAGGTCGGGATGGTGCGTGGCGACGTAGTGATAGGCGTCGGGGCTCCACTTCTTGTTTGGCCCGCCAATGAAATACACGCGCAACTTCGGCCGGATGTCGGGTGCGTCGTGCAGGGCCTGGGCGAGGTCCTCGATGCCGCCCCAGACTAGCACGTGCAAGGGACGTGGATCCGGCCGGCGCGCGCATCGCACGATCCACTCCGATCCTTCCGTCGACCGCCGGACTCCCGCATAGGGCGCCACCTCGGTCTCGCCCTGCTTGGTCAGGGCCCGCAGCGCCTCCGGAGTCGGGTAGCGATCCGAATGCTGCAGCAGCCGGGAAAAATCACGCTCGTACGCGGCGATGACCTCGAGGATGTGCTCCTTGCGACCGGGCCCGAACGGCGACGACACCAGGCCCTCGAGATCGAGCACGTCCGCGTAAAGCAACAGATGAACCAGCGACTGAAAGTCGTCCGGGTCCGTCCCGCCGATGTCGGTCGACACGAGCACCCGCGGTCGTTCCGGCGCAGCCAGCGCCGAAGCGAGGACGAGAATCAGCAGGCCTACCAGGGTCGCAAGTTTCATGGGGCAAACAGGATTGATACGGCGGGTCGGGACCGGGGCGTGCGTCACGGTGCGCTCCGCGCCGCCAGCCACGCGAGCTGGGCATCGCGGTCGGGGATGACTTTCTCCGCGAGGCAGCGTTCCCACGGCTTCGCATCCCACATGGATGAGCCGGCACGGTAGTGGCGTTGCGCGGTCGCCATCAGGCGTTCATAGGCCGGCACCGACGCCTCCACGTGCGCACGCAAGGCCTCGGCATGACGGCGCTCCCCGGTCAGCTCGAAGAGGCGCTTCGCGAGGGCGGCGCGCACCTTGTGGCGGTAGAACTCCACCGTGAGTATCAGGCACTCGGCGTCGGAAACGTAGCGCCGCACCTCTGCCGCATCGTTGACCGGACGCTCGGCCGCGGCCTCGGCCAGCGAACGCGCCTCGACCGCCATGGCATGATACGTGTCGAGCAGCCGGTCCGCGCGCGCCAGGTGCGAAGGCGGCTCCTCGCCCCGCGCGAGCATCGCGGCGAGTTGCGCGACCGGCAGGCTGCGGCGCTCGGCATCGATCGTGCCGCCATGCGTGGCCACATAGCGGGAAAGCGTAAACGCATCGACCGGACGGCTGTAGAACCGTTGACGCGTGAGCCCCGTCGGCCCCGCGATCGGCGGATCCTCCACCTGGGTACGATAGCTGAGAATGTCGTCCACCTGCGCCTGCACCCAGCCAATCGACACCGGGAAAAAATTCCCGAAGCGGATGGCGGTGACGTTCTGCAGACCGGGCAAAATCGGTCCCGTCAGGTCATACCAGCGGGCGAGCAGGCGCCCGGCCTCGGCATCTCCCACCTGACGGCCGAGACGATCTGCCGACCAGTCGACCTCCACCGCCAGGTCGCGAGGCGCCCGCCACAGGAAACGCCCCAGCAGCTCTTGCCAAAGCGGATCCCGCTCGAACGCCACGAGGCCGGCGTTGCCCCCTTCGGCGTTCAGATCGAGCGTGCCGGGCCAGACCCACGCCTGCGGCGGATAGAACCACGCGCCGGTAAAGATACCCTCCTCCCGCCACCGTTGCACCATTTCGCCGAGCAGGCGCGGACTGCCGACGCGATACGGCACCGCGTCCGCCGGATCGTGCAGGTTGACCACGTGACCCGCCAGCACCCCTGCCCACTGACGGTGGCGTACATCCGGCCACGGACTCGTGATGGTCTCGTCGTTGTGCTTCAGCTCGGACCAGAGGTTCGGATACATCGTCGGCAGCGCGGCGCGGAAATCGTCGGCCATCGTCCAGTCGCGCATCACCAGGCGCGGATTCTTCCCGCTCTCGCGCGCGGTGCGGAAAACCACGTCACGAAACCATGGCACCTGGTGCGCCAGGTCGAGCGACTCCCCGGGACAGATGTAGAGGCCGACGTTGGGAAACGCCTCGAAGTAGCGGCGCAGGATCGTGCGGTAGTAGTCGCTCACCCAGGCATCGGGCACGGTGTACCGCGCCGACTCGGGCCCGGTGCGCCCGAGGGCTTTCGCCTGATGCTCACTGATGTGGATGTTGTAGAAATGGGTGAGGATCGTGATGTTTCGTTTCTCCGCCTCCTGCGCGAGCCAACGGAACTGCTCCTGGTTGCGGCGAATGTGCTCACGGCTGAACTGGGTCGCGTCGGGATACTCCGGCAGCTCGAGAATGTGGGGAAAAAGATGACCCGACCAGAGGATGAGCGTGTTGAGCCGCGCCTCGAGCAGGGTGTCGAGATACCGCGCCATCAACGTCCGGTCGAAGAACCACGGATACACCTCGGGGCTGAGGTCCGATTGGTAGTTCCAACTTGGACTCAGCATCATCAGCACGGCCCCGCGCACGGCGAAGTCAGGGATGCCGTCCGCCTCGACCACCGGATGATCGGACACCGCCCGCTGCACGCCGTAGAGCACCCCGGGGTCGCCGCCGGCGACGACGACCGTTCCGCCCTGCGTACCAGCCTCGAGACGGAAGGCCTCCGGGTGTCCCATTGACGCATCGATCCGCCAGGCGACCGGCGTCGCCGCGTCGGCGGTCAGCCGCGCCGCATGCTCGAGCACCGGCGACCGGGCCACCGCGCCGGAGGCGAGGGCGAAGAAACAGAGCAACCAACGGAGATGCATGGTGATGAAGAAAGGAGCACCGTCAGGCCACGGCGGACGCTCCCGCCACGCGCCGCGCAGTCACGACGGCCTGAGGGTGTTGCGCCAAGGTCCGATGAGAGGGGCTCACGGTGCGACCGGATTCAGCTGGCCATCCCACGTACCGGCAGTGCCGGTGCCGAGGGCGAGGGGGACCGTCTTGTCGCCGACCCGCAGCGTGGTGCGCGTGCTGCGGTGGGAGCGCACCGTAACGGAGGTCAGGGCGCCGTCGCGCCAGGCGAAGTCGAGTTCGAAGCCGCCGCGCGCGCGCAGGCCGCGCACGGAGCCGGTGCGCCACACCGAAGGCAGCGCCGGCAGGAGGACGATCTCGTTCTCGTGGCTCTGCAGAAGCATCTCGCAGATACCCGCGGTGGCGGCGAAGTTGCCGTCGATCTGGAAGGGCGGGTGGGCGTCGAAGAGATTCGGATACACCCCACCCCCACCGGCCGAGCGGCGCGTGACCGGATCCTCGCGCACGGGGTTGAGCAGGTTCTGGATCAACCGGTGCGCGCGATCGCCATCGAGGAACCGCGCCCACAGGCTGATCTTCCAGCCGAGCGCCCAGCCCGTGCCGCCGTCGCCGCGCAGCTCGAGCGAGGTGCGGGCGGCCCGCATGAGGTCGGGTTGCTTCCAGGTGATGTCCTCGCCGGGAAAGACGCCCCAAAGATGGGAGACATGGCGGTGCCGGTTGTTGGGATCGTCCTTGTCCTCCAGCCACTCCTGCAGCTGGCCAAGGCGGCCGATCTGATTCGGAGCAAGGCGGGCGGCGAGCGCCTCGAGCCGCTCAGCGAGGCCCGGATCCTTGCCCAGAATACGCGACGCCTCGGCGGTCCAGGTGAAGAGTCCGCGGATGATCTGGTGGTCCATGGTCGGCCCCATGACAAGGCCGCCGTGCTCGGGTGAGTTGGACGGACCGCTGATCAGCCGACCCGTCTTCGGATCCTCGACCAGCGTGGCCATGAAGAAGGCGGCCGCGCTCTTCATCGCCGGGTAGGCCCGGCGCTCGAGGAACTCCCGGTCGCCGGAGTAGCGGTAACGCTCCCAGAGGTGCAGGCAGAGCCAAGCGCCGCCGGTGGGCCAGATGCCGTGGTTGGACGCGTTGATCGGCGCGGTGCCGCGCCAGAGGTCGGTGTTGTGGTGCAGCACCCAGCCCGGCGCACCGTAGTGGGCGCGGGCCGTGTCGGCGCCGGTGATCATGACATCGTCGATGAGCGCGAACATCGGCTCGGCACACTCGGCGAGGTTGGCGACCTCGGCCGGCCAGTAGTTCATCTCGAAGTTGATGTTCGTCGTATACTTGCTGCCCCAGGGCGGGTTGAGCAGGTCATTCCAGATGCCCTGCAGGTTGGCCGGCTGGCTGCCCGGGCGGCTGCTCGCGATGAGCAGGTAGCGTCCGTAGTTGAACAGCAGCGTGGCGAGAGCCGGATCGTCGGTCTTGTCCTTCCGGCTGATCCGCACGTCGGTCGGCTCCGCGGCGACGGGCGTCGTGCCGAGGTCGAGGGCCACGCGGTTGTACAGCCCGCGATAGTCCGCCAAGTGGGCTTCGCGCAAGGCGGCGATGTCCTTGACCGCGACAGCGGCGAGCGCCTTGCCGGCCAGCTCCTCAGGCGCACCGGTGATGTCGTCGAACCGCTTGTAGGCCGTGGCGGCGGACAACACGACCGTCAGCGAGTGCGCGGCCTTCACTTCGATGCCGCCGTCAACCCACGACAAGGTGCCACCCGGAGCACGCACCTGCAGGCGCGCGGCGAAGGGCAGCACGCCGTCGGTCACGCGGCCGGAGAGGTGCAGCTCGTTGCCGACGCGGCGCACGACAAAGCCAGCGTGCGGGCTGCTCAGGCGCACGAGGGCGCGCACCGAGCCGGGACGGTCGGCGGCGATGTGCTGCACGAGCACGTTATCCGGCGCGCTGGAGAAGGTTTCACGGGTGTAGGTCGTGTCGCCGACGCGGTAGGAAACGCGCGCGATCGCCGTGGTCAGGTCGAGTTCGCGACGGTAATCGGTGCCCGTCTCATGTCCGGGCAGGGCGATGCGCAGGTCGCCCAGCGGCTGATACATCATCTGGCGCAGCGGCACGCTCATGAAGCGCTGCGTGGCGAGCTCCTCGGCCTCCTTCTGCTTTCCCTCCCACAACAGGCGGCGCAGCTCCGGCAACACGTCGACGGCACCTTCCTGGTGGTAGCCGCGCGGCTGGCCGTTCCAGAGCGTGTCCTCGTTGAGCTGCAGGTGCTCCTCGGCGAGGCCGCCGTGAACCATGGCGCCGAGCCGGCCGTTGCCGACGGGCAGGGCCTCGGTCCAGGTCGCGGCGGGCTGGCGATACCAGAGGTGCGAAGCTCCGGTTGCGAACAACGGCGCGGCCACAAGCATGGCGGCGGAAAGTACAAGCGCGGGGCGGGGCAATTTCATGACAGGCGGTGGCAAGGGGTTTTCATAGGTGGGCCGGATCGAGGACCACATGCTTGATCATGTCGCGGTGGCACGTATAGGTTATGTGGATACGTCCGTCCTTGGCCTGAATCACGGCCGGGTAGGCGTAGCCGGCGGGATGCGGTGCAACGTCGAGGGTGGCGACCGTGCGCCACGTGACACCGTCGTCGGAGAGCGCCACATGGATCGGATAACGCACGCCCTTGGTGCGGCGCTCGGGCGGCGGATTCGTATCGTTGAAGACGAGCAGATGGCGACCGTCAGCGAGCGTGACCGCGTCCGTGCCGCTGTTGGTATTGGGGACGTGAAGCGGTGCGAGCGGCGACCAGGTCAGTCCGCCATCGGCGGACCAGGTGCTGGCCGTGACACCGTTGCGCGACCGGCCAAGTGACTGGAGGCGTCCATCCGCGTGGCGCAGGAGGCTGCCTTGGATCATGTCGTAACCGAAGCCCCCACCCTTCTCGACCGGACCGATCTTGGTCCAGGTGGCGCCCTGGTCCGTGGAGCGCTCGAAGTGCACCCGCCAGCCGGTCGGGTTGCCTTCGGTACTCGACGCGGAGAGCCACGTGCCGTCGGCGAGTTCGAGCGGCTTGTTCTTCACCGGGCCAAGGATGCCGTCGGGCAGGCGGCGCGGCGCGCTCCAGGTGCGGCCTCCGTCGGTGGACGTGATCACCATGCCCCACCATTTCGAAGGCGAAGGGCCGACCTTGTAGAAGAGCTGCAGGGGCGCGTTCTTGGGCGCGAAGAGTACGGGGTTCCACGTCGGCTGGCGGGTGCCATCGGGCTGCACGCCATTCGCGACCTCGACCGCGGGCAACCAGCGTCCGTTTTCGTGACGGGCGAACCAGATGCCGACGTCGGGGTGGCGTTCCTTCGTGCCGCCGAACCACGCCGCGGCGAGCTGGCCGGGTGCGACCTCGACGATCGTGGACGCATGACATTCCGGATACGGCGCGTTCGCGTTGATCACCTGGCTCGCGATCACGGCTGGATGCGCAGGCACGGCCGGCGTGGCGCCGGTGAGCGGACGCAGGGTAAGCGCGCCGCGGAAGGAGCCCTTGCCGTTCTCGAGGTCGAGGCGCCACTCGGCGCGCTCGGGCGGGCCGCCTTTGACCCAGGCACCGGCGAGACCGTTGAGCAGGCGCAGGAGTCCGCTGTCGCCTTCCTTCGCTGCACCGTCGAAGCGGAAGGCCTCGATGCCGGACACGAGCAAGGCACGGCCCTCGCGTCCGTTGACCTTGAGCCAGTGCACGCCGGAACGCGTCGAGCGGGCCTCGTCGCTGAAGACAGGCATCGTCCACTGGCCCAGCCGCGCCGAGCCATGGCGGTTGGGCAGGTTCTTGCCCGGGCCGCGGCCAAACCACTCGGCGGTCAGGGGCTGATCGACGAGGCGCAGGCCTACGCCGAGTTCGAGCAGCCAGTCCATGTCGGTGACAACGTCCACGGCGTAGCTCACGTCGAGCGCGCCGGTCGCATCGATGCGGTAGGTGTAGTCGACGGTGACGTGGTTGGCGTCGTTCGCACGGTAGGCAACCTTGGCACGCAGCGTGACGACATCGGCGGCCTGCTGGAGGGACCATGCCTCAGCCTTGGCCGGCAGACCCTGCAGGTAGGTGTCCCAATCGTGCACGACCTTGCGGCGGTCGATGACGTTGCGCTCGCTGTAGGTGGCGGGGCGCCAGAGCAACAAGTCGGACCCGTCCACCCAGCGGTCACCCTCGACGGTCAGGCCGACGAGCGTGCCGCTCGTCGCGTCGAAGGTGTAGGCGGAGGGTCCGGCCGTGACGGTCACGCGGTCGCCGGAAGTCGCAACCTCCAAGGCCGACGGTGATGCGTCGACCGGGAAGGGCTGCACGTCGCCAAGCAGGATGCTGCGGGCCACGATCTCGTGTCCGCGCGCATCGAGGAAGCGTAGGTGCAGCGTGAAGGCCGTGCGCGCGGTCAAACCGGCGAGGGCCGTCGTCGGCACGGTCAACGTCGTTGTCGCGTGGGGCGCAGCGCTCAGCGCGGCGCGGCCCTCAGCGATGAGGTCGGCGTCGCGGTGGAGCGCCCAGTGCGCCGTAACGGCGGAGAGGTCCGTGAAGTCGTAGTCGTTGCGCAGCGGCACGGCGACGGAGGCCTGGCCCGGGCGGAAATCGAGGCGCTCGGCGAGCACGCGGATGGGGGCGTAGGCGGACTTCGTTTCCCAGTAGTCGATCTGCGGGGAACGGTCGGCATTGACGATGCCGTCGGTGCCCAGGGCGCCGTGGCTGTCGTAGATCTCGTTCGGACCGGCATCGGCTTCGCGCACGAGTTCGCTGCCCTCGCGGGTGATCTTCGCCTTGTCCTTCATCGGATGCAGGACCTCGCGTCCGTTGACCGGGCGGCGCAGGCCTTGGTCGGCCCAGAGCCAGATCATGGAGCCGGCGCCGGCCGGATGCTTCGCGAGGGCGTCCCAACGCTCCTGGACCTCGCCAAAATCCTCGGCACCGAACGCATGGCTGACCTCGGTGGTGATGATTGGGCGCGTGGCGGTGGCCGCGAAGCGGTCGTACTCGTCGGCCTTCCAATAATGCGGCGCGAGGATGTCGACCTCGGACGGAAGGTGCGGCTCATAGCGAAAGGGCATGAGCACCGGCCGCGTGGGATCGAGGCCCTTGAGGGCGCGCAGCACGACGGAGTGGCCGGCCGAATAGGGATCCTCGTTGCCCAGGCTCCAGACCACGACCGACGGACGATTGCGGTCGCGTGAGACGGTTCCGTGCAAGCGCAGGAGCGCACCCTCCGTGAAGGACGGATCACTCATACGGTCGCCGCCGAAGCCGAGCGGGATTTCGTTGATCACGTAGAGGCCAAGCTTGTCACAGAGGCGAAGAAAGCCCTCCGCTGGCGGATAGTGCGCCGTGCGGACGGCGTTGATGTTGGCCGCCTTCATCAAGCGGATGTCCTCGAGCCAGTGCTCGCGACGCGTGGCGCGGCCAACGTCGGGATGCTGGTCGTGCCGGGCGACGCCGCGCAGCTTGACGGGTTGTCCGTTGAGGCGAAACACGCCGCCGGCGGTGGAGACCTCGCGGAAGCCGATGCGATCCTCCCACGCGTGCACCACGACGCCATCGCGCCGCAGTTCGACCCGCAGGTCGTAGAGGTGCGGCGTCTCGGCGGTCCAGGCGGCGGGCGTTGCGACGGGCAACGCGAGGAAAACCTCATGGCTGTTGTGGGCTCCGTTGACGACACCGGTGAAGGTGCCGCGCTTCACCTCGCGACCATCGCGGCGCAGGATGGCGTGGACCTCGAAGGGCGGCGAGGGCGCGAAGAAGTCGGCGCGTTCGTTGCGCATCACGAGCGTGCGCACGCGCAGGACGGCGTCGCGGAAAGCCTCGTCGAAGTCCGTGACGACCTCGACCGACTGCAGGTGCCACTCCTTCGGCATGATCTCGAGCCAGACATCCCGGTAGATGCCCGGCAGGCCCCAGTCGTCGTTGGCATCGAGCTTGAACAAGGGCGTCTGCTGCCGCACGCGCACGGCGAGTTCGTTGCGCTGTCCGGGCAGCAATGCCGGGCCGGCATCGAAAGCGAAACCCGTGAAACCGCTGTCATGGCGGCCCAGCAGGCGACCGTTGAGCCAGACCTCGGCCGATTGCCAGACTCCGCCAAAGTGCAACAGCACGCGGCGGCCCTCGACCTCCGGCGGCGCGACGAAGCGGTGGCGATAGAAGCCCTCGGACGTCGTGCCGTTGACGTAGTGCGGTTCCTCGAAGCCGAAGGTGGTCCAGTTGCCCGGGACGGGGATGGGCTTGAAGCCGTCCGCGGCGAAGCCGGGCGCGTGGAACAGGCGGAGCGCGTTCGCCTCGGCCTCGGTGGGCGCGAGCTTGAAACTCCAGGTGCCGTTGAGCGAGACGAGGCGCGAGGTGCCGTCGCCGCCGACCGAACGCAGTTCGGGCGTTGCGACCGGAGCCGCGGGGACCTGATCGAGCGGGATGATCTCCTCAGCGGCCGAGGCGGGCAACGCTGCCAGTGCGACGACGAGGACGTGTGACGGAAGAAGACGGAGCATGACAGGAAACAGCGGAGCGGATGCGGCCAAAGGAAACTCAGCGCTGCGCGTCGGCCGCGAGCAGGCGCGCCACCACGTCGCGCGGCACGGCGAGGATGCAGCCGTGGCGGGCGTCAACCGGCATGACGAGGCGGTCGCTGACGTCTTCCCAGTGGACGAGGTCGCGAGAGCGCACCATGCCGATGGCGTTGATCATGTGCTTATCGAAGTACACGCGGACCTCGTCGCCGACCTTGATCGCGGAGGGGCCCTCGGCCCAGTAGTCGCCGGTGATCGGCGGGGACTCGCGGTCCCAGGGCCCGATGGGCGTGCGGCCGCGGACGAGGCGGATGTTCTTCTGCGTGACGGGCGTGAGGGACTCTTCCTTCACGAACATGAGCCAGTCGGTCGTGCCGTCGGCGGCGGGGATATGGTTCGCGTCGATCACGTTGTAACCGGCGTCGTAGATCAGGAAGGTCGGCGAGTACGTGACGAAGTCCTTGGTCGTGGTGCCGTAGATCCGGTGATTGCGCTCCGGCCGGCGGTTGGTCCAGGCGGTCTCCGGATAACGTCCGACGATGGTCGTGGACCAGTGGAGGAGGAAATACTGCTCCGCGGGCACCCAGAGGATCTCCGGCGCCCAGCAGTTCTGCGCGTCGGGCTCGTGAGCCATGACGGGCAGCGTTTTCTGCTCCGACCACGTGAGCAGATCCTTCGACGAGGCGTAGCCGATCGTCCGGCCGGTCCAGCCCGTGGTCCAGACGAGGTGAAAGACGCCCGCCTCGTCGCGGATCAGCGTGGGATCGCGCATCAATTTGTGCTCTCCGGCAGCGGGCTGCAGGAAACCCTGGCCGTGGTTGAGCGGCGAGAAAGCGTAGCCATCCGCGCTCCAAGCGAGGCGAAACCCCTCCCCTTCCCGATCGTGATGGAAGTACGCGAAGAGGTAGCAGGTCTCCGGCAGCATGGGCGCAGCGGCACGGAGCGCCGGGGCGAGGCTGGCGGCGAGGACAAGTCCGAAGAGGGCGGGCAACGATCTCATGCTCAATCGGTGGGCGGGACGGTGGCGGCGGGCTTGCCGTCGGCGCCGAGACGGCGCACGCGCACCGCCATGCCTGGCTTGCCGGGCAGCTTGACGGTGCGGCCGTTGGCATCGACGAAGTGGTAGTTGTCGAGCTTCCGGGTGACGAACTCTCCCTCGACCGGCGTGATGGTCATGGCCCAGGTGTCGATCACGTCGACTTGGTAGCGCTGGCCGTCGACGACACCGTTGCGGAAGAGCTTGAAGGTCCACTCGGTCGGCGTGTCGCGGCCGAAGTAGGTCAGGTAGTAATGCCCATGCACGCCGGCCGTCTGGGTGTCCTGCCATTTGTCGACCGGGTCGATGCCCTGGGCGGGGCTCTCCTCGAGGATCCGGCGCAGGAAGGCGAGGCGCGGCGCGCTGACGCCCGTGAGCTTGCCGCCGAAGGAGGTCCACGTGTCCTCGGTCACGGTCATGAAGTAATCGCCGTGGCCGACGTAGGTGCCGGCGACGGTGCCACACCAGAAGCGGTGCACCATTTCCTCGCCGGACAGGTTGCCCCAGCGGAAGTGGGTCTTCCCCTCGTATTTGACTTCGTCATACACGACGGGCTTGTGCCAGACGCTGCGGTACATCTCGGCCCGGCCCGGCTCCTCGACGGCGGCGCCGTTCTGCATGGAAACATGGGTGATCCAGGGCTTGGTCTGGTCAAAGATGCGGTGGCCGTTGTGGATGGAGCGCAGCCGCTGGTGAGGATCGCAGGCCTGCACGAGGCGGCCGAGGCGGTCCCAGTCCGCGTCGGTCTTGGT
>CAYZBG010000103.1:0-14837 GCA_964476565.1 uncultured Opitutus sp. | reverse complement strand
ATCGCTTCGTCCAGCGCGGCGAGTTCCTGTTCTGCCGTCGCGTCGGGCAGCTTGAGCACGGGGGGCGGCATCACGTCCGAGAAGCCGAGGTACGAGATGGCGCCCGCTTCGTCGATGTTGTGGAAAAACGCGCTCAGCGAATAGAAGTCGCGTTGGGTGAGCGGGTCGAACTTGTGGTCGTGGCAACGCGTGCAGTCCATCGTGAGCCCGAGCACGGCGGTGCCGAAGGTGTTCACGCGGTCGTTCACGTAGGCGATGCGGTACTCCTCGTCGACGATGCCGCCCTCCTCGTTCTGCGCGTGCAACCGGTTGAAGGCGGTCGCGAGTTTCTGCTCGCGGGTGGCCGCGGGCAGAAGGTCACCGGCGAGTTGTTCGGTGAGGAAGCGGTCGAACGGCAGGTTGCGGTTGAACGCATCGATCACCCAGTCGCGGTAGGGCCACATCGCGCGGGGCCGGTCCATCTGGTAACCGTGGGTGTCGGCATAGCGCGCGAGGTCGAGCCAGTCCGTGGCCATGCGTTCCCCGTACCGGGGCGAAGCGAGCAGGCGGTCGACAACGGCCTCGTAGGCGGAGGGCGAGCGGTTAGCGACGAAGGCATCGAGCTCCGCGACGGTCGGCGGCAGGCCGGTGAGGTCGAAGGTCACCCGACGCAGCCACCGTGCCCGCTCGGTCTCGGGGGCCGGGGCCAGGCCTTCGCGCTCGAGCCGCGCGAGAATGAAGTGATCGACCGGCGAGCGGGGCCAGGCGGCGTTTCGCACCGCGGGTACGGCGGGCTTCACCGGGGCGCGAAAAGCCCAGTGCTCGGTGAAGGTGGCGCCTTCGCGCACCCAGCGCACGAGCAACTCCTTCTGCTCCGGGCTGAGGGTGCGGTGCGAGTCCGGCGGCGGCATGACCTCGTCCTCATACGGCGACAGGATGCGCAGGATCAGCTCACTCTCGTCCGGGTTGCCGGGCAAAATCACCCCGGGTTTCTTTTGTCCCTCCGCGGTGTCGAGCCGCAGCTTGCCCTCGCGGGTGCCCGCGTCCTGACCGTGGCAATGGAAACAGTTGTCCGCGAGGATGGGCCGGATGTCGCGGCCGAAATCGATCGGCTCCGCGCCGAAGGCGGCGGGTGCGAGCAGGGCGAGGCAGACGGTGACGAGGGGGCCGCGGACGCAGGACGGCATGACGGGAGGGGCAATGGAAGGCGGCGCATCAGGCGGGTAAGGCGTCGCCGGGAAGGTGGCAGGGTGGTCGAAGCATGGATGGTTCCGCCCGGCAGTGGCAAGCCGGAGGCCGCATCCCGCACCGCCCGTCGGAGTCACGGAGACGACGCGACGTTCCCCTCGGCCCACGAAAAAGCCGGCCCCGCGGGGCCGGCTCGGAAGGGTGGCTGGGCGGAAGGCTGGATCGCTCAGGCCGTGCGCTTGCGTCGGAACGCGGCGAGCATTCCCACGCCGACGGCGAGCAGCACGGCGGTCGCGCCGGCATCCGGCACCTGCTTGGGCAGGCCTCCGAAGTAGAGCTGCGACTGCTTGTGCACCCAGCGTCCCTGATTGTCCTTCTGCTTGAGGTTCAGCACGGAGACGCCGTAGGCGCCGTTCGCGGCGGTGTTCCAGGTCTGACCAAACTGGTTCTGCACGAGCGATACGTAGCTGTTGGTCGCGAAGGTGATCTCATTCTCCAGCATCCAGAAGGCCTTCTGGAGCGCGCCGAAGTTCACGGTGCCGAGATTGCCGCGGGCGAACTCGGCGTAGAGCCAGGCGGTTCCCATCGACAGGTAGTCCTTGTCGGTTTCGGTCTGGCCGCCGACGCCGCCCTTGTGCGCGTAGTACTGCAGGTCGTCGTTGTAGTGGTAGGTCTGGCCCGAGGTGATGTACTCGTTGTACTCGAGGCAGAACGTCAGGAAGCCGCCGTTGTGGAGGGCCGAGGCCGCGTAGTGGGAGGTGTCGAGACCGGAGTTGGACGCGGAGAACGCGCCGCCCGGATTCACCGAGTACGGCGTGGTCTTCAGCACGAGGGTTCCGGCCGAAGCGACCGATGCGGTGGCTGCACCAAAGGCGAGGGCGAGGAGGGGACGGCGCAGGGCATGGAGGAGGGAGATCATGGGAGGTTGGATTGGTTAGGTACATTCCCACCTAGCAATCCCTGCTCCAACCGACGTACGTACAGTTTCGTATCCAACTCTTACTACCTGATCCTCGTGATGTTAACGAAGTAGAAAAGCCAAGGGCCCGAATGGGCCCTCTCTGCCAGTCCGGAAAGGTGTAAGCCTAGCCGACGCGCTTGTCGGAAAACGGACGGAATCCGCGGGGGATGGTCGGCCGGCGACTACGCCGCGGCCTTCAAGCTCAGGCGGACCTTCGCCGCACTGTGCGTGACCTGATCGAGCAAGGGCAGCATATCCGCCTCCGGCACGAGAAACCCCAACGGAAGTTCGTTCGCCGCCGCGGCTTCGAGGCGGAGCTCGGCTTGGCCAAGGACGAGGGCGAGGTTGCGCAGGCCCAGATTGGCCGATGCCCCTTTGAGGCTGTTCGCGCGCAAGGCCATGCGATCGAAGCGACCCGACACGGAGACGGCCCGCGTGGCCGTGGTCCAGTCGTGGAGCTCCGTCAGGAGTGCGTCCACCAGCGATGCGTGCGTTCCGGTGTCGATGCCCAGCCGGGCGCAGACCGTGGCCAGATCCTCGATGTCCTGGTGAGCCATCAGGTCGGTTTCGATGGCGTCCAGCTTCGACAGCACCACGGAGGCGGTGAAGGGTTTCACGATGTAGTGATTCGCCGACAGCTGGGCCGCGCGCTCCACCGTCGTGCGGTCGGCTGCGCCGGTGCAAAGCACCACGGGCAACGTTTCCAGGCCCGCCGTCTGGCGGATGCGATGGAGCAGGTCGATCCCGTCGATCCGCGGCATCACGACGTCGAGGACCGCGGCGTCGTACCGGTTCTGTTGGTCCTTGAGCAACCACCACGCCTCCTCGCCGTCCGTCGCCAGCGTGACCTTGTGCCGTCCCCCTTGCTCAAGGATGCTGCGGAGCAGCATGCGGGAGATCTTGTCGTCGTCAGCGGCGAGGATGTTCATGGCCAAAGGTGCCTCTCTTCATCGTCACGTCTGGGGCAAAGCCTGAATGCGAACACGGACCTCTGATGCCAGCGGATGGCAACGACGGCGGGGCTTCGCAGGTGACGTGACGCCCGCTGGTTGCCATGGTGGGCGGTCATGACGACCACGAGCGACGCGAGGTGCCTCCGTGTGCGGCGGCTGGGCGCAGGGTTGGCCTGCCTGCTGGCGATGGCGCCGTGGCCGGTGGGCGCCGCTTCGGCGATCCCGCCGCCGGCCGACCTCGGTTACCGGGGCATCTGGTTCACCCTCGGGCAGTTCTCCGAGTTTGGCGACAAGTACTCCGGTGGGCTCGGCACCTACACCTCGCATCACGTGCCGATGGCGGTGTACGCGCCGGCCGTGCAACGCACGTTCTTCACCTACGGCGGCACCATCGCGGCGGATCAGCGTTACCTGGTCAACATGGTCGGCGCTTACGACCACCGGACCCACACCGTGATCCGTCCCGTCTTGGTGCACGACAAAGGCGCGGACGGCGTCGACGATCCGCACGATAACGCGAGCCTCAATCTCGATGGCCTCGGCCATCTCTGGCTTTTCGTCAGCGGCCGCGGGGTGACCCGGCCGGGCTTCATCTACCGGAGCCGCGAACCGTACGCCATCGACGCGTGGGAGCGGGTGTTCGAGGGCGAGTTCACCTACCCGCAGCCCTGGTGGGTGCCGGAAGCCGGGTTCGTTCACCTCTACACCCGCTACCGGGGCGAACGCGGTCCGCGGGCGAGGGACCTGTTTGTCCGCACGAGTCCGGACGGCCGCACGTGGGGCGAAGAACGGATGCTGGCGGCGTTCGGTGGACATTATCAGGTCAGCGAGCAACGCGGCCGGCGCCTCGTCTCCGCCTTCAACCGTCATCCGGGCAGCAACGTCGACCGGCGCACCGACCTCTATTTTGTGCAATCCACCGACGGCGGCACCACCTGGACCACGGTCGACGGCGCCGCCCTTCAGCTACCGCTCACCGCCGCGGACAATCCTGCCCGGGTGCACGACTATGCAGCCGAGAGCCGGCTGGTGTACGTCATGGACGTCACCTTCGACGCGCAGGAGCGCCCGATCATCCTCTACGTCACAAGTGCCGATCATCGTCCGGGCCCCGGCGGAGCGCCGCGGCGATGGACGCTCGCGCACTGGACCGGCGCGGCGTGGGTGTTTCGCGACGTGGCCGAGGCCGGGCACAACTACGATACGGGCTCCCTGCAGCTCGATCCGGACGGCGCGTGGCGGCTGACGGGTCCGCTGGGCCGGGGGCCGCAGGTGCACGGCACAGGGGGCGAAATTGAAATGTGGGTGAGCCGCGATGAAGGTGCCACCTGGGCGCGGGATCGCGTGCTGACGTCCGGCAGCCCGCGCAACCACGGCTACGCGCGGCGCCCGCGGCACGCGGATGCGGCTTTTCACACTTACTGGGCCGATGGGAATCCGGATGCGTTGTCGCCCTCGTACCTCTATTTCACCGACCGTGCGGGTAAGCAGGTCTGGCGCCTGCCGTACACCATGCCTGAGGCCACGGCAGCGCCGGAGCCGCTGCGGTGAGGCGGGTCCGCCCCGACGGCGCACGGGGCCGTCAGGCGCCCGCGGCCTTGCCGTCGGCCTCCAGCGGCCAGCGGGCGAGGAACGCCATCTGCGCGTCGCGATCGGGCACGGCTTCGTAGCCTTCGCGCACGAGGAAGCGGAGCGGGTATCCGGTTTGCAAGGACAGCACATGGACGGTGGTGCCGGTGACGATGAAGGTGGCCCGCCAGGCGCCGCAGCCGATCTCGAGGTGCGTGTCGCCACGCCGCCGGATGCGCCGGGTGCGATGCGGCGTCGGGTCGCGCGCGAGCAGCTCGTTGAGCCGGGCGGTGAAGTCGACGTTCCACTGCGTGCGCAGCCAGTCCGCCTGCTCGACCGCGAGCGGGGCGTGCCGGACGGTGAAGCGGGGCGGTTCGCGCAGCTCCGCTTCCATGGCGTCGATCCAGCCTGCCTTCGCCTCCGGGAAGGCGTCGTAGGCGGGAATGTACGGCTTGAGATCGAAGACGGGCGTGCCGTCGACGAGGTCGCAGGGACCGAGGCGCAGGCAGCGTCCGGTGATGCCGAGCAGGGGCACGGCCGTCAGGGCGAGCGGATTGGGCCGGTGCGGGGAGCGGGTGGCGAAAACGCCGCGGCGCTTTGCCGGACCCCGGGGCGGCAGCACGCGCGGGCGCCAGCCGGCGTTGCGATGAAACCACGCGAGCAGCCAGACGCGGTCGAAGCCTTCGAGGTCCTGCAGCGCCTGTTCGTAGCCGCAGCCGGGCAGCAGTTCCAGGTCGTTGCTCGCCTCCATCGCGGCCTCAGCCTGATGGCCCGCCTGGAACTTCACCTGCTGGCGGGTGCGCAGGTAACCGATGGGCTGGAGCGTGAGGGAGTCAGACACGGTGTCGGGTCAGGTGGGGCGGCGGGGCTCAGTTCCGGATCCATGCGGCGTCGAAGACCGCGTGCCTGATCGTCTTGGTGCCGTCCGCAGCGAAAAAGCTGAACGTCGCGTGCAGCCGTCCGTCGACGCCGACGATCAACGCCGGGTAGTGCGCCCGCGCGTCCGGTTCGTGCACGAGCACGCGGTGCACCCAGGTGCGGCCTTCGTCCTCGGACCGCGAGACGGTGAGCCGGGCGCGGCCCTCCTCGGTGTCGTTGTTGATCAGGACCCAGTGGCCGTTGGGCAACGTGACCACGTCGCACGCTGTGCCGGAGTTCGGCAGGTCCGAGTCGCGCACTGGCGACCAGGTGGCACCTTGGTCGCGCGATCGGCTCACGTGCAGGCGTTTGGGCGGAGGGCCGTTGTCGCGCATGAACGCGACGAGCTCGCCGTTGGCAGTCACCGCGATCGCCGGCTGGATGTTGCCGGCTCCGACGAGCGGGGCGCTGGAGCCCCAGGTCTCGCCGCCGTCGTCGGTCCAGGCGATGAGCGAGAAACTGAAGCCGTCCGAGTACAGCGGCACGAGCATGCGTCCGGTCGGGGTGAAAACGGGCTTGTTGCGCGTCTGCCAGCCCATGCGGCGAAAGTAAGGGTAGCCGAGTTCAGCGGCATCGCTGGAGCCGTCGACCGCCGCCACCCGGCCGGCGCGCTTCATGTCTTCGCCGCGCGCGAGCGCGATGAGCCGCGCACCGCGTTCCTGCCAGCGGTCGACGTGCGACGCGGTGGCCGGCGAGGCGGCGAGGTAGTCTGCGTAGTCGCGCACCTGGCGCTCGACGGCCGTGGCGAACGCATCGCCGGCCTGGATGCCGCGTTCGGTCTTGTCGCCGGCCTTCACGAGCAAGGTGTCCTGCCAGGTCCAGCGCGGGGCGCCGGCGGACGCCATGAAGTCATCGCTGATCCGGTACTTGATCAGGGCTGTCTCCCATTGGTTGGCGATGATCGTGATCCACATCAGCCAAAGCCGGCCGCGAGGATCGAGGAAGAGCACGGGGTTGCAGTCCGGGAAGTCCTCGACATCCGCGAGCACGAACGGAGCACTCCACGCCGCCGCGCCGCGCGGCTTGCGCGCGCCCATCACGCGCACGTCGTCCGCCCACCGTTCCCCGCTGCCTTGAAACCAGCCGGCGAGCAGGTCGCCGTTGGGCAGCTCGACGATGGTCGACCCGTGGACGTGCTCGGACTGCGGCGGGAAGAGGGCAGTGATGACCGGCTCCGCCGCGCGTCCGATGGACGCGAGCGCAACGAGGACGACGGCGAAGCCGAGCAGGCGGACGGACGCTACCATTTGGTCGGGTGGAGTTTCAGGGCGGGGTGGGAAACCCAGAGGTGCCACACCACGGCCTGGAAGGCTTCGGCATGCGGGGTGACGTGGGCGGGATTGACCGTGGGAATGAGCACGCAGACATCGGCCTGGGTCGCGGTGTAGCCGCCGTCGCGGCCCACGATGCCGAGCACGCGGGCGCCGACGGATTTCGCGAGCTGGATCGCGGAGATGAAGCCGGGCGAGACGTTCTGTTCCAGGTTGCCGCCGCCAACCGAGAGGATGAGGAGGGCGTCGTTGCCGTTGAGGCGCGAGCCGCGCAGCCAGCCGGAGAACACGGTGGCCCAGCCCTCGTCATTGGTGCGGGCGGTGAGCTCGGCGACGTTGTCGGTGGGAGCGTAGCACTCGAGGCCCGCGAGTTTGCGAAAATCGTTGGCTGCGTGAGAGGCGTTGGCGGCGCTTCCGCCGACCCCGAGGATGAACAGGCGTCCGCCGCGGGCGCGGAGGGCGACGAGTTCCTCCACGCCCCGCTCGCAGGCGACGGGATCAAGCCGCGCGAGGACTTCGGCGGTTTCCTTCAGGTGCTCGACGGAGTAGGACATGGGGTGAACGGGGAAATCCAAGCGGCGCGCGGGCAAAGCTCAATGCCCGTTCCCGTGGCGCAGGTGGGCCGAGAGTTCCGCCAGTCCGGCGGGCGAGCCGATTTCATAGAATCGCTCGGTGATCTCCAGACCGGCGAGCCGGCCCTCGGCCGCCAGCCGCGTTTGCAAGGCCGAGAGGTCGAACGCCGCGTCGCGCGGGCAACCGTCGAAGGCGTCGGCGCGGAAGACGCCGAGCCCATAGTCGATGTGGCGCATGGTCGGCAGCCGGGCCTGCTTGGTGTAGGCGCGGATGCGGCCTCCCTCGAACCACACGTTACTGGTGTCGTAGGCATCACGGTTCTCGAAGACGGTCATGAGGGCGGGTTGACCCGAGGCGAGGAAGGCCTGACCAACGGCGCGGTAGTCGATCGGCAGATACGAGTCGCCGTAGAGCACGTAAAACGCACGACCGAGGCGTGGCAGCGCCTGCACCAGCGCTCCGCCCGTTCCGAGCGGAGCCGGGCCGTCGAAGGCGTAGTCGATCTGCACCCCCCAGTCCGAGCCGTCGCCGTAACGGTCGACAATCTGCGCACCGAGGTGGCCGACGCAGAGCACGAGCCGCGTGAGACCGGAGGCCTTCAGCCGGCGCAGCTGATGGTGAAAGAACGGTTCGCCCGCGACCTGGACGAGCAACTTGGGGGTCTGCGCGGCGATCGCCCCCAGCCGCGTCGCGAATCCCCCGGCGAGGATGGCGACAGGAAGGTCGTTGGGGGTGGCGATCATCAGGGGAGGAAAAGGGTATTGGCCACCAAAGGCTCTAGAGGCTCAGGCATCGAACCGCACGGAAGTTTAACCGGGAATTACCGCGATTGGATCCTCTATTTTGAGGAAGCGGGGCGGTGGTTTCTGCGATGTAATCGACGCCATCGGAAGTCAGTTAATGGCGTAGGTTCGGGTGAGATTCTTGTGCCTTCTTGTGGCGAAATCCTTCCGCGGTTCTCCGGGATGAGGTCTCAGTTCTGCACCAGGACCTTGGTGCCTTCGAAATCGAAGCGGAAGCGGACCTCCTGGAGGCCCTGCTCGCGCATGGCCCGGCGCAGCTCGGCCTTGTCGCGGGCATAGAAGAGCAGGAAGCCGCCGCCGCCGGCCCCGATCAGCTTGCCGCCGAGGGCGCCGTGGGCGCGGCCGTGGTCATACCACGCGTTGATCTGGTCGTTGCTCATGCCGGCGCTGCGCCGCTTCTTGCGCTGCCAGTGGTCGTCCATCAGCGCCGCGAACCCGTCGAGGTCGCCGCGTTCGAGGGCTTCGAGCGATTGCCGGCCGAGTGCCTTCGTGGCGTGCAGCGCCTCCAGCATCGTCGCGTCGTGGCGCAGCGAGCGCTCATGCTGGTCCTTCAGCAGGACCGACGCCGAACGTGAGTAGCCGGTGAAGAACAGCAGCAGGTTGTCCTCGAGGTTGAAGAGCGTTTCCTCGGACAGCCGCACGGGGCGGTATTCCACCCGGCCGTCCGGATGGAAGGTGAAGGCCGTGATGCCGCCGATGGCGGCGATGTACTGGTCCTGCTTGCCGATCGGCTCGCCGAGGCGGTTGAGTTCGATCTCGCAGGCCTGCTCGGCGAGCTCGGCGGGCGAAACGATGTTCTTGCGCGACGTGTGCAGGGCCTTGAGCAGCGCGGTGGTGAAGCTCCCGGAGGAGCCGAGTCCCGTGCCGCTCGGGATGTCGGCCATCGAGGCGAGCTCAAGGTGAGGCTCAGTCACGCCGGTGAGCTTGAGCGCCTCGCGCACGATCGGATGCTCGATTGCGTCGACCGACGTCACGCGCTCGAGGCGCGAGTACTTGACGATGATCTCGCGCTGGAACGTGCGGTGTTGCGTGAGGTAGACGTACTTGTCGATCGCGGCGGCGACGAGGAAGCCGCCGTGGTCGCGGTAGTAGGACGGCAGGTCGGTGCCGCCGCCGCCGAGGGAGATGCGCAGGGGGGAACGGGTGATGATCATGGGCGGGATGCGCCCCGCGGGGCGGCGCTCAAGGGGTATCCGCTTTTCTGGTACAAGGTTTCGACAATCTCAAGGATGCGCCGTCCTTCGCGCAACCCGGGCGCGGGCGGACGTCCAAGGCTCACGTCGCCGGCGAAGGCCGCCAGTTCGTCCGCCCAGGAACGGTCTTCGCCCGGGTAGTCCCACACCGTCGTGTCGGGCGGCCCCATCTCCGGTCGCATCCGGTGGAACGTGCACCGCTCCGGTCCGTAGCTCCCGCCGAGTCCGTCCACCGCGACCTTGCCGTCGCGGCCGTAGAGTTCGAAGGAGAACAGGTTCTTCCACTCGGTGCAGCTCGCGTGCAGCCACGCGGTCTGACCGGCCGCGGTGCGCAGGGAGACGAAGGCGTTGTCCTCGACCGGCATGGCCCAGAAGGACGTGGTCACGTGACCCTCGACGGTGGCGAAGTCCCCAAGGAACCAGGCGGCGAGGTCGATCAGGTGCACGCCCTGGTCGATGAGTTCTCCGCCGCCGGCGAGCGCGGGGTCGGCGCGCCATTCCTGGTCGTAGCCCGTGCGACCGCCGTGCCCGTAGCGGGCACGCAGGAAGAGCAGCGGTCCCAGCGCACCGTCGTCGACCAGGCGGCGGGCCTGTTGCAGGGCGGGATGAAACCGGTGGTTGTAGCCGAGGCGGACGCACACGCTCGCGGTTGCGGCGGCGGTTTCGAGGTCGCGCAGGGCGGCGGAGGTGACGGCGCCGGGTTTCTCCAGCAGCACGTGCTTGCCCGCCCGGATGGCCGCGAGCGCGAGCGGGGCGAGGGCGGCGTTGACGGTGGCAACGATCACCGCGTCAACCGCAGGATCCGCGAAGGCGTCTGCGGGATCGATGCGCGCGCGGCAGCCCGGATGGGCGCTGGCGAGCGCGTTGGCCCGTTCGAGGTGGGGATCGCAGGCATAACGCAAGGTGCCGGCGGGGAGCGCGGCCGCGCGTTTGCGTCCAACCAGGCCGCAGCCCACGAGGGCATATTGCAGTTGCGGGTAAACCGGGGCGCTCATTCGGTCGGGGGTGCTCTCAGCCAAGATAAACGACCGCGGCACGCAAGGGAGGCTTTTGCGATTTCTGTGCGTGGGCGGCTTTGCTGCCTTGGTGCAGTTTGCGGTGCTGGCCGTCCTGAAACGGCTGCTGGGCCCGGGTGTCGCGTTTACGCTGGCCTTCGCTGCCTCGACCACGACGCATTACCTGCTCAACCGATTCTGGGCGCTGCCGAGCGTGCGCACGGACAGCAGACGGCAGGCCGGTGAGTATGGGCTGACCGTCGCGGTCAGCTACGCGATCAATCTGGGCCTGTTCGAGTTGGCTCGCCGCGGGCTTGGCCTCGGCGTGATGGCGGCGGCAGCCGTTGCGATCCCGCCTTCGACCGCGCTGGTGTGGCTGCTGCTCAACCATCGTGTGTTTCGGCATGAATGAGGGCAGGGGAGCGCCCGTTGGGCCGGCCGTGGGCGACCTGTCTTCCTTTCGAGAGGGGACTTCACCTCATTTTGGCGAATCCTCCTTGGTCTTTCGTCGGTTTGAGCCGATCTTACCCCTGTGGCACGCGTGCCTTCCAGCTCCCCAGGAAAATCGCGTTTGGGTCGCAACGGCTGCACCGCCCGGGCCCTCCTTGCCACCTTGACTGCCGGCCTCGCGCTCGCCGCCGACCCCTTGCCCAACGGTCCCATGCCCGGTGCAGTTCTCTCCCTCGCGGACGAATCCTTCCTCGACGAGCTCCAGCTTCGCGCGTTCCGGTTCTTCGACGAACACACCCACCCGGTCTCCGGCCTCACCCGCGATCGCGCCCCGGCTGATGGCTCCGGCTCCGACGCGCCGGCGAGCATCGCCGCGACGGGTTTCGCGCTCACCGCCTGGTGCATCGCCGCAGAGCGCAACTGGCTTCCGCGCGACGAGGCGATCGACCGGACCCGACGCGCCCTTCGCTTCATCCATGACCAGGTCGATCACGAACGCGGTTGGATCTATCACTTCGTCGACCTCGCGACCGGCAAGCGCGCGTGGCACAGCGAGGCGTCCACGATCGACACCGCGCTCCTGCTCAAAGGAGTCCTCCTTGCCCGCGAATACCTCCGTGACCCCGAGGTGACCGGCCTCGCCGACAAACTCTACTCCCGCATCGACTGGGAGTGGGCCCTCAACCACGGCACCACGCTTACGCACGGCTGGCGCCCGGAAACCGGTTTCATTCCCCATCGCTGGGACAGCTACAGCGAGCTCCTCGGTCTCTATCTCCTCGGCATCGGCGCGCCCGCCAAGGCCCTTCCTCCCGACGCGTGGAACGCCTGGCATCGCGGCCCCGTCGTCACCTACGGCGAGCGCACCTTCATCCATTACCCGCCCCTGTTCATCCACCAGTACGCCCACGCCTGGTTTGATTTCCGCGGCAAACGCGACCGCTACACGGACTACTTTCAGAACTCGATCGATGCGACTCTCGCTCAACGCGACTGGTGCGCCGATCTCGCGGGAAAATTCAATCACTGGTCCCACACCCTGTGGGGCCTCACCGCCTCCGACAGCGCCCGCGGCTACATTGACTGGGGCGGCCCGACCCTCGGCTCCGAACGCCTCGACGGCACCGTCGTCCCCTGCGCGCCCGGCGGCTCGCTGCCTTTTGCCCCGCGGGAATGCCTCGATACCCTTCATGCCATGCGCGCCCTTGGCGGTGACCGCGTCTGGGGCCGCTACGGATTCGTCGATGCCTTCAACCCGCATACGGGTTGGGTCTCGCCTGATGTGATCGCGATCAACGTCGGCATCACGCTTCTCATGGCGGAAAACCTCCGCAGCGAATTCGTCTGGTTCCACTTCATGCGCGCCCCCGAAGCCCGGCGCGGCCTCGCTCTCGCGGGCTTCCAGAGCACGTTCGACCTCCCCGCCGCTCCATCCGTCGCCCAACTCGACCCGCCTCGCGCAACGGATCCCTGATCCTCTGCGGACCGGTCCCTCTAGGGGTCGAAAGGCAGGCAGCGCTCCTCCGGGACGCACCCATCCGAGGTTGGGCCGATGACTTTGGCCGTCAGCCGGATGACATCCTGGCAGTGAAGGTTCGTGTATTCTCGAGCAGCGTAATGATTCGACGGTTCCTCGCATCTCAGCGGGGCTGGTCAGGACCGTGGACTGCGGAGGCCTATATGGGGCTGTCGGCAAGGATGACGTGCCATGACGCGGACCAACCCATCGGCTGATTGTTTTGCACGGTTTTGTCCGTCGCGGGTATTTATCGGTAGCACCCGATGATGGACGACCTTGAGCTTTTGCGCCGTTACGCAAACACGAACGCCCAGGATGCTTTCGCCGAGTTCGTGGCGCGGCGCGTGAATCTCGTTTACGCGGTGGCCCTTCGCCGGGTCAGCGGAGACGCACGTGCGGCCGAAGAGATCACTCAAAGGGTGTTTACTCAACTGGCCCGGCAAGCAGCAGCACTCTGCTCTCATCCCGCCGTGAACGGGTGGTTGTTCACGACGACCCACTACACGGCTTCAAAGTATATTCGCTCCGAGGTGCGTCGACGACGGAGGGAGCGCGAAGCTTTTGCCATGACACAACTCACCGGCGAGGGGACATCAGATTTCGACGATAGGAGGGTTCGCCTGCTGCTCGATGAAGCCCTGATGGAACTCAGCGATCTTGATCGCGAAGCGGTCATTCTTCGCTTCTTCAGCGGTCTGGGTTTTGCCGAATTAGGCAACAGGCTGAAGCTGACCGAGGATGGTGCGCGCTTTCGGGTGAACCGAGCTTTGAGGAAACTGGAAAGATTCCTGCTTAAACGTGGTATCACCTCTACGTCTTCTGTCCTCGGCGCCGCCCTCGTAAACCATGCAGTTGGTTCTGTCCCGCCAGGACTGGCCGCTTACATCTCGAATTCTGCGCTCGCGGCAGTTGTCAGCGGCCCCGTGTCGCCTCTGCTCACTTTCTTAGTCATGAGTAAGCTCAAATTAGGCGCGGCTGCATGCGTAGTCCTTGTGGGTGGCGGTATTTGGCTCCTCCCGCTGCGTAAGTCGGATGCAGACAATGGGACTACTCCTGGCGAGTCTTACCTGGGGTATAACGCTGCATCGGCGGTCACCGCTTCGCAGAAATCCCCAAGCGAATTCTCGGCAGGAATGAATCGCCCTATCTCCACCGATGATCGCTCAGCCGACCAGAGGGGGCCTTCTTTGCCTGAGCAGGTGGTAACCGCCGGGCATTCGAGCTCGCGTGATCAGCTCGCGAAGTACGACCGATATGGCGACTTCTTTATGCAGCGGAGACTGTCCGACGAGCAGAGTGCGCGGTTGGTTGATCTCCTCATTCAACAGGACGAGGCCAGGGCCGACCTGCAAGCGGCGGTTCGACTGCACCAGCTCGATGGCGACACCGCAGGGATCGACGATCTAAGGCGTAAACTGTACCGTCCGATCATTGACGAGATCGAAGATATCCTGGGTGCAGAGGGCTATCGCGAGTTCCGTGAATATGAAGGGGTATCGGCTTATCGAATGGCGATCGTCCGCCCCGTCTCTGCACTTCTCCACGACGCCGGCGTACCGATCAGTGATTCGCAGTCCGCCCGTCTCGTCGCCCTGCTTGCTTCATACAATCAACCGGTGCGCCGGAATTCGACCGATGTGACCAAAGAGGCGAGCATCGATTGGGATGCTGTTATCGTGGAGGCGACCGAATTCATGAGTCCGCCGCAGATGGTCGTCCTTGAGCGTGAGTTTGTTCGCAGGAAGGAGAACCAGGTAAAGAGGCTCGGAGGGGTGGATCAATCGGCGTCCGTCCATCCTGCGTCGCGATAGCCTTCGAGCGTGACCTTTTGTTTGGCCGCCTTCCTCTTCACTACCCGATAGACTGAACCTTCAAGGTGGGCGAAAGCGACGTCCGGCGCTCCGAATACCCTGACGAACCGTGCGCCTGACCTTGTTCGTACGAGTCAGCCCGGCTGCGCTACTCAAAGGATAAGCCCCGGTCCTCCGGGACGATGCGGCGGAGGGTGTAGACGTCGCTGGCGAGTTCGGCGCGAAAGCGGGCCAGGTTCTCCCAGGGATCCCAGCGGGCGCTGAGCAGCTTGCCGGTGATGCCGGTGCTCTCGTCACTGGCGAGGTACACGCACAGCGCGGCCGCCCGCGCAGGGGTGGCGTCCTCGTCGCCGGAGAGGGCCTTCCGGAGTGTTTCGGCTTCGGCACCGGCCCGCGCCGAGCCCGCCGCCAGCACTTCGTCGGCAAGGCGGGTGTGCAGCACTCCGGGGGCAACGGCATTGACGGCGATGCCGTGCGGTCTCACTTCCTCCGCCAGCGTCTCGGTCAGCCGCACGACCGCTGCCTTGGTGGCGGCGTAGGTGGCGAAGTTCGGCCGCGGGGAGGCGGCGCCGCCACCGGAGACCGTGATGATCCGACCGCCGCCCGCACGTTTCATCGCGCGCACGGCGTGCTGGCAGACGAGCAGGGTGCCGG
>CAYZBG010000102.1:0-15052 GCA_964476565.1 uncultured Opitutus sp. | reverse complement strand
GGCGACACGAGTGTCGCCGCTCCGTCCGTTCAATTCGTTCTCTTTCTCGTAATCGATCTCGTTCTCCTAGCGGCAGCTACGGCCGAGAAAATGGGGAGAAAGAGAACGACGAAAGAGAAAGAGCAGGACTCACCCCTTCAACTCGTCGAATGCGACGCCGAGGTTGCCGGGCAGGCGGCTGTTGCGCTCGACGTGGTAGTCCTCGAAGCCGGGGAGATTTTCGAGCGAGACGATTTCCTCGCGCGTCTTGCCGGCGGCGATCTGCTTCTGTGTGTAGTCGAGCAGGCCGGACAGGTAATCGCGGAAGGTGAGTAACTCGGCCTTCGTGCCGGTCACGGGGAACTTCGGATTCGTCGCATGGCTGTGGCCGAAGATGTACAGCGTGTCGGCGGGGTAGTCGGCCGCGACCTTTTCCAGCACACCGATCCAGCCGCGAATGCTCGCTCCGCCCACGCGGTCGATCACCGGATAGATGCGGTTGAACATCAGGTCGCCCATGTGCACGACGTTCGCCTTCTCGAACATGACGACGATGTCGCCCTTGGTGTGGGCCGCACCGAAGTACCGCGCCGAGATCACCTCGTCGCCCACCTCCATCTTCCACGTGTCGGTGAACGTGGTGTCGGCGATGACCAGGTTGTCGGTCGGCTGCTTCGCGCGCGTCGCTGCCGCCCGCATGAGGTCGGGCACGTTGGCGTGGGCCACGATCTTCTTGGTGGCCGGGCGGAAGACCGCATTGCCCCCGACGTGATCGCCGTGGTGGTGCGTGTTCACCAGCACGTCCAGCGAGCGGCCGTTGCGACCGGGAAGATCGGCCAGGAACTTGGCCGCCGGATCGGGGAACTGCGTGTCGATTGCCGCCAGGGCGTCGCGGTTCGAGAGCCAGCCGATCGAACCTCCCCGCCCGGTGAAGTAACCGACGTTGCGACGCAGGGGGTGAAAGGCCGTCACCAGCGGGGCGGCCGGGGCGGGCTGGGCTTGGAGCAACGAGCGGGACAGGAGCCCCGCGGATACGGCCAACGAACTGCGAATCAGGAAGGAACGACGGTTCATGACCCGGCCACCCTAGGCCGCCGGCGCTTTTTGGCAAAATCTCCGGTAACCTTTTTCCCGGGCGGCGGTTTCTCTACCCGTCACCGCTCCATGTCCCGCCGCTCCCCCGATGTTCGCCGCCACCTCAGAAATCCATATGCAAACAGGCACTGCCCTGCTTGAATCCGCAGCGGAGAACCCCGTGGACGAATCCGCCAGCGATCACGCCCTCATGCTCGCCGTCCGAGCCGGCGACCTCGACCGGCTCGGCGACCTGTTCGAGCGCCACCATCGCCCGCTGTACGGCTTCTTCGTGCACCTCACCGGCAACCGCACGGCGAGCGAGGACCTCGTTCAACTGGTGTTTCAGCGCATCCTCAAGTACCGCCACACCTACCGGGACGAAGGTAAGTTCTCCGCGTGGATCTATCACCTCGCCCGCACCGTGGCGGCCGACCACTTTCACCGCACCGCCCGCGCACCGCAAAGCGTCGCCCCCGAGGATCTGCCGGACGTGGCTGACGAAGGTCCCAACGCCGTTGCCCAGACCGAACAGGGCGAGGACCTCGCCCTCATGCGCCACGCCCTCGCCTCCCTGTCCGTGGAGCAGCGCGAGGTGCTCACCCTGCACCGGCTGCAACACCTGCCGCACGCCGAGATCGCCCGCCTGCTCGATTGCAACGTCGGGACCGTCAAGGTCCGCCTGCACCGCGCTCTGGGCGCGCTGCGCGACCGCTTCTTCCAGCTTCGCAAGGAAACCGCCCGCTGACCCGCTCCGCCCATGACCTGCCAACGCCTTCGGGAATCCTTCACCGCCGCCCTGTCCGGCACGCTGCCCGCCACCGACGCGGACGCGATCCAGTCCCACCTGCAAACCTGCGCCGCCTGCCGCGCCGAATGGAGTTCGTTGCAGGAAACGCTGCTCACCCTCGACCGCCTGCCGGCCGCCGAGCCGGGTCCGCGCGTGCGCGCCGGCTTCGAAGCCATGCTCGCCGAGGCCAAGCGCGAGGCGGCGAAGCCGGCCGCCACCGCCGCGCCGTTCGGCCGCGCCTGGAGCCGCCTCGACGCTTTTTTCGCCCAGTTGCTGCCGTCGCGCCCGGCCCTGCAGGCCGCCTTCGCCGCCATCGTGCTCGCGGTCGGCGTGCTCGCCGGCGTCCGCCTGGCGCCCAAGCCGGCCGCCGCCACCGGGGACACCGGCCTCGCGCAGGAGGTCGCCTCCCTGCGTGCCGAGGTCGCCTCGATGAGCCAGATCGTATCCGCCTCGCTGCTACAACCGTCGGCCAACGCGCGCCTCGCCGGGGTGCTGGCGGCCACGGAGACCGGCACCGCCGACGAGGCGGCTCTGGCCCGGCTGCTCCAGACGCTCGCCTTCGATCCCAGCACCAACGTGCGCCTCGTCGCCCTCGAACAGCTTTACGCCCACGCCGATCGCGAACGGGTGCGCGCCGGCGTGCTCGCCGCCCTGCCCCGTGAAACGTCGCCGCTCGTCCAGGTGGCGATGATCGACTTCATGGCGGCCGTCCGCGACGACGCGGCCGCCCCGGTACTCGAGTCCCTCGTCCGCACCCCCACCCTCGACGAATCCGTCCGCGCCGCTGCGCGCACCGCCCTCGCCCTGCTTTGAACCTGTCTTCCCTTTCACCATGAAACCCATCGTCCTTCCCTTCCTCCTCCTCGGCGCGTTCGCCTCGGCCCTCGGCGCCAGCGAACCCACCGTCAGCACCGTCGCCTTCTCCGATCCCGCCAAGCCCGGCGAGGTCCGCATCCACGTGGGCCAGGGCCGCGTGATCGTCCGCGGCACCGACGAGCGCGAGGTCACCGTCACGTCGTCGCTTTCCCCCAAGGATCAAAAGAGCGAACGCAAGGACGGCCTGCGCGTCATCAGCACCGCCGCCGGCTACTCGCTGACCGAAACCAACAACGTCATCGAACTCACCGCCGGACTCGACGGACCGGGCAGCGGCGTGCCCGCCCAGTTCGAGGTGCGCGTCCCGCGCGCGTCGGAGGTCTCCGTCTCCAACAGCTGGGGCGGCGACGTGGTGATCGAGAACATCGACGGCGATGTGGAGATCAAAAACCTCAACGGTGAAATCCGTCTCAGCGGCCTCGCCGGCGGCGCGCTGGTGGAAACGATGAACGGCCGCATCGAGGCCACCTACGCGACGCTGCCCGCCACCAAGCCGGTCTCGTTCACCTCAATGAACGGCGACATCCAGCTGAATTTGCCCCCCAAGGCCGGCGCCAACGTCCGCTTCCGCACCCAGAACGGCAATGTCCTGACCGATTTTGAAGAGGACGCGCTGGTGACGAAGAGCGAGCCCGTCACGCCGACCGCGATGCAGGAGATGGCAGCGGCGGCAGGCGAAGCAGCCCGCGCCGCCGGTGAGGCCGCCCGCGCCGCCGCCGCCGCGGCCCGCGAGCAGGTGGAGAAACTGAAACAGGAAATGGCGGAGCGCCGCGCCCAGGGTCTGCCCGAGAAGCCGGACGGCGCCACGGCCCCCGCCGCGCCCAAGGCGCCCAAGGCCCCGAAGCCGCCGCGCCCGCCGTCGATTCCCGCGCTCGCCGGAGGCAAGGTCGTCCAAGGCACGCTCAACGGAGGCGGCCCGGAGATCCAGATCGCGACGATGAACGGCGACATCATCTTGCGGAAGCAAGCCCCCTGAGGCCCGGTTCTCCGCCGCCGGCCCGGGCGTAGGCACCCGGGCCGGCGTTTTTGCCGAGCTGGGGCTCGGCGCTCCCGGGAACGCCGAGCCCTAGCTCGGCCAATCTCCACAAACGCCATACGATTGCCTTTTAACCCAGGCTCGCTGTCATGCGCGAGCCATGCCCCCGCCCGAGCCACCCCCACCCGGGAACGCCGAGCCCCAGCTCGGCTCAGCTTCGCCACCCGCTGCACCCCTCCCCGGCTGGCGCACCCGCGGCTACCTGCCGCATCGCGACGAAGCCCGGCTGCGTCAGGCCATCACCTTCCGTCTCGCCGACTCGCTGCCGCGCGAATCCCTGGCCGCTCTGGAGGAGCGACAGGCCCTCGCCCCCGCCGATCGCCGCGCCGCGCAACGCCGCCGGCAAATCGAGGCCTGGCTCGATGCCGGCCACGGCTGCTGCACGCTCCGCCACCCGGCGGTGGCCGCGATGACGGTGGAAACCCTGCACCGTTTCGATCGCATCCGCTATCGCCTGCTCGCGTGGTGCGTGATGCCCAACCACGTGCATGTGCTGATCGAGCCCTCCGCTCCGCTGGGTCAAATCGTGCAATCGTGGAAGTCGTATACGGGACGGTGGATCTTGGCTCGGAATGCCGAGCTGGGGCTCGGCGTTCCCGGACCTGCGTGCTGGATGCGCGAATACTGGGACCGCTACCTGCGCGATGCTCGGCATTTCGCCCAATGCGTCGCGTACATCCATGACAACCCGGTCAAGGCCGGGCTCTGCGCCGCGGCAGCCGACTGGCCGTGGTCAAGTGCGCAGCTTTGGCAACGTGCCGAGCTGGGGCTCGGCGCTCCCGGGAACGCCGAGCCCCAGCTCGGCTCCGGCAAGGTTGCACCCGGACAAAACCTGGGTAATCCTTCTCCGTAATCCCTCTGGATCGGCCTCCCCGCCTCCAGATCCGTTACCCGATGAAGGACAGACCGAACTCCGCCGGGGTCGTGCCAGGCACCACCCTGTCTCCCCAAGACCGGGCCGCCATGCGCGATATCTTTGCGCAGACCATCGTGGCGGCCGAACGCCAGCGGTTGCGGCTGCGCATTCCGCGTGAGGAGGGTCTTCTTCAGAACGAGAAGGGCATGCATTTTCATTTCCGGCCCGAGATCTTTATCCAAGTCCACGGGCGCACCGATTTTCGTTTCCCGCGCGAAACCTTCACACTCGATGCCGGCGAAATGTGCATCGTTCCGGCCTGCCTGCCTCATGGGGAGACAATCCACGCCGACGGCCAGGGACGTTTCCGCAACCTCGTCGCGGGCTTCTACAGCCATACGCTCAGCCTCCATTTCGCGCACCAGGTCGCGCCCCAGCGTCCCGACATCGAAACGATCGAATTCTTCGACGCGCCCAACCTCGATACCTTTGTCGCGCTCACAAACCAGCTCGTGGCCACCTACCACATGCACAGTCCGGCACGCGACGCCCTGCTCAAGGGCCTGACCATCGCCGAACTCGCCATGTTCCAAAACCTGGTCGAAACCGGAAACGCCAACCTCGAAGGCGACCTGGGCAAGGTGTTGAAGGCAAAATGGGTCGTGCGCGACCAGTTCTCCAATCCGGACCTCAACGTGAAGACCATCGCGGAAAAGCTGATGTGCTCGCCGGACTACCTCTCCCACCTCTTCCACCAGGAGACCGGCGAGAAACTCATCCACTACATCCAGCGTGTCCGCATCGAGGGCGCCGCCCTCGCACTGGAGACCTCACCGCTCTACATCTCCGAGATCGCCTACGCGTCCGGCTTCTCCGATCCGGCCTACTTCGCCCGCGTGTTCAAGAAACACCGGGGCGAAACGCCGGCCGATTTCCGCGAACGGCTCGAGCGCCAAAAGCGCGAAACCGAGACGCGGCCGAAGACCATCTACCACGACCGCGAGGATTTCTCCGCCGGGCAACCGGTGGTTGCAGCGAGTTAGCGCGGAAGCGCCTATTCCTGCGGCTTAACAAACGCGAGCATCGCCGCGGCCACCAGCAGCGACGCGCCGCCGAGCATGACGACCGGCATGGCCGCGCCGCCGAAGAGCCCGTCGACCATCGGCCCGAGCAGCGTCGCCGCCAGGATCTGCGGGATCACGATGAAGTAGTTGAAGACGCCCATGAAGAAACCCATGCGGTGCGCCGGCACCACGTTCGCGAGCAACGCATAGGGCAGCGCGAGGATGCTGGCCCACGCAATCCCGACGCCCACCATCGAGACAAGCAGACCGGTCTTGGCCGTCCAGAGTCCGGTCGCGAGCAGCCCGAGGCCACCGCATACGAGGCAGGCCGCGTGCACCGACCGCGCTGAGAAGCGTTTGACCAGCGCGATGAGCACGAGAGCAAAGAGGAAGGCCACGCCGTTATACACGGAGAAGCACACCCCAGCCCACTCCACACCCTCCTGGTACGCAGGCGTACCCGGCTCGCCGCCGAAAACTTTCCGGGCAATCGCCGGCGCGAAATAAATCCACATGCAGAACAGGCCGAGCCAGGTGAAGAACTGCACCACGGCGAGACGCCGCATCAGGGGCGGCATGGTGGTGAAGCCGCCCAAAATCTCCTTCACCGCATGACCGACGCCGGCGGTGCGCCGCTTCTCCGCCTCAAACGCGGCGAGATTCTCCGGCGGGTGCTCGCACGTCGTCACGATGGTGTAGACCACGGCGACAAGGAACACCACCGCGCCGATGTAGAACGCAAGGTGCACGGACCACGGGATCGCGTTGCCCCCTTCGACCGCGCCGGAGCTGACGCCGAAGACATTGGTGAGCAGCCACGGCAGCGACGACGACAGCACGGCGCCGAGGCCGATCAGCAGGCTCTGCATCGCATAACCGACCTTGCGCTGATCAGGCGGCAACAGGTCGCCGACGAAGGCGCGGAAGGGCTCCATGCTGATGTTGACCGCCGCATCGAGCACCCAGAGCAGGCCGGCCGCCATCCAGAGCGCAGACGAGTTCGGCATAGCCACGAGGGCCAGGCTGGCGAGGATCGCCCCGACGAGAAAATACGGTCGGCGCCGGCCGAGGCGCGTCCAGGTGCGGTCGCTGTAGTGACCGACGATGGGTTGCACGATCAGACCGGTGACCGGTGCCGCCAGCCAGAGCAGCGGGATCGCACTCTCCTCGGCACCGAGGAACTGGTAGATGGCGCTCATGTTCGCCATCTGCAGGCCCCAGCCGAACTGGATGCCCAGGAAGCCGAAACTCATGTTCCAGATCGCGGGCAGGGAAAGACGGGCCGGAGGGGTAGTCATGACGAATGCAGGGCGGACAAGGCAGGGGTGGAAGGGGTGTGCTCGACCGCCGGAGCGGCGGTGCCCGGTGGCGCGCTGTATTCGCGCTGCTTGGGATCGCCGTCGCGGTCAAAGAGCGTGCGCAGGCGGCGGAATTGCGCCGCCGGCCCGGCGGCCAGCTCGGCCGCCTGCGCCGGCGTGCAGCGCCAAGTCCAGTTGCCGTCGGGCGTGCCAGGCCGGTTGAGGCGCGCCGAGGACGGCAGGTCGAGCAGGTCCTGGAGCGGGATCACCGCCAGCCGGGCGGGCGAGGCCATCGCTGCGCGGATCATCGGCCAGGCCGAGCGGGTGCCGTTGAGCTGGAAATAGGCGTCGACTTCGGCGTAGGCCTCGGGCGTGAGCGACTCAAGCCAGCCGCGCGTGGTATCGTTGTCATGCGTACCCGGATACACGACGGAGTCCACCGGATGGAAATGCGGCAGGTTCACGTTGTTGTCGTCGTGGTGGTAGCCGAATTGCAGGATCTTCATGCCGGGGAGCCCCGCCACGCGGCGCAGCCGGACGACGCCCGGAGTGATGTAACCGAGGTCCTCGGCAATGATGCGCACGTCCGGCAGGGCGCGTTGCAACGCCGTGAAGAACGCATCACCCGGTCCCGCGACCCAGCGGCCCACCCGCGCGTCCTGCGTGGTGCCGGGGATCTCCCAGAAGGTGTCGAAACCGCGGAAGTGGTCGAGCCGCACCACATCATAGCTGGCGAACGCGGCCCGCAGGCGATCGATCCACCAGGTGAAATTCGTGCGGGCGAGATAATCCCAGTCGTAGAGCGGATTGCCCCAGTACTGGCCGCGGTCGGAGAAATAGTCGGGCGGCACGCCGGCGGCCGCCACCAGACGCCCCTCGGCATCGAGGCGGAAGACTTCGCGGCGGCTCCAGGTGTCGGCGCTGTCCAGCGCCACGAAGATCGGGATGTCGCCGATCAGGCCGACGCCCTTTGCCCGGGCGTGGGCGCGCAAGGCCTGCCATTGGCGCGAAAAGATCCATTGCAGGAAGAGGTGCAGGTCGGCCTCGCGGGCCGTGCCCCCGGGCAGGTCGCCGCCCGAGATATGGCCACTGTCGCGGTAGGCGGCAGGCCAGTCCGTCCACGGACGGCCGCCAAAACGTTCCTTGAGGGCCATGAACGCGGCGTACGGCTGCAGCCAGGTGCCAGCGCGCAGGCAGAAGTTCTCGTAGTCACCCCAGCCTTCGACGTGGCGGCCGCGTTCGACGAACCGGCTGTGAGCACGGCGGGCGACGGGCCAGAAGGCATGGTAAAGCGCCCCATAGTCGACGCGGCCCTCGGGCAGGGCGCGCAGTCCGGCAAGATCGTCGGCATCGACGAGCTTCGCCGCCAGCAACTCGTCCCAGTCGATGAAGTACGGGTTGCCCGCGAAACTGGAGAACGACTGGTACGGCGAATCGCCGTAACCCGTGGGCCCGAGCGGGCACATCTGCCAGTAGCCCGAGCCGGCGGCGGCGAGCAGATCCACAAACGCCCGTGCGCCGGCGCCGAGGTTGCCGATGCCATAGCGGCCGGGCAGGGACGAAACGTGGGCCAGCACTCCGCACTGCCGTGTGCGAAGCCAGGATGAGGCGGAGGAGTCCATCTGCGAAAACGTTCGGAGGGAGCTGCGGGTTCGCGCTCGGACCGCCGAGGGAGAAAAGGGCGAATAAGACGGAGGGGAGACCGGCCGGCAAGGCCGGGGAAAAAAGAGCGGTGGCCGCCGCACCGGGCGGGCGGCCACCGCGTGGGACCATCAACAGGCGCTTAGAACTTGTAGTTGGCGCCGAAGAGGAACGTGCGGCCGTACTTCTGGTACTCGACGACCTGCGCCTGGTTGTCCTCGTAGGTCGAGTACTTGGCGTTGTTCAGGTTGTAGACCTGCAGCACCAGACCGAGGCCCTTGAGGCTTTCCGACTGGAAGTCGTAGCCGATCTGCGCGTCGACCACCGCCTCGCCCTTGACGAAGCGGAGCGAGCGGTCGTTGCCGAAGGCGGTGATCTCACCGACGAAGTCGGAGCGCTCACGCCGGCTGATGCGGGCGGAGAACCCGTTCTTCTCGTAGTACAACGTCAGGTTCGAGACGGTCTTCGACAGGCCGGGCAGGGTGATACCGCTGCCGAGGTTGGTGTTGTCGACCGTGATCGCGCTGTCGTTCTTCGAGAGGCTCGCCACCACGCCGAAGCCGTCGAGGGCCTCGGTGAGCATGTTGAGCGGAACGGAGAGGGAGACCTCGAGACCGCGGAGGGTGCCGCCGCGCCCGTTGAGGGGCTGGCTGAAGTTGCCGAAGTTGGTCGTCACATTCGGCACCCCGGTGGTGAACTCCGAGAAGTCGTAGTTTCCGTTGGTCTGATCGTAGATGTACGTCTTCAGGTCCTTGTAGAAGCCGGCGATCGCGAAGTAGCCCTTGTTCTCGCCGAAGTACTTCTCGTACGAGATGTCGAAGGCGTCGGCTTCCCACGGGTCGAGCTCGGGGTTGCCGCCGCTACCGCTCGGGCGGCCGTCGCTGGAACCGACGCTGAACTCAAAGGCGGACTTGAGCTGGTCGAGGCGGGGACGGGCCACCTGGCGGGCCGCGGCCACGCGGACGATGTGCTGGTTGCCGAGGTCGAACGAGAAGTTCATGCTCGGGAGCACGTCCGTGTAGGTCTTGCCCGCGGTGCGGACCTTGACCTGCTGGCCGGCCGGGGCGGTGTTGTCGAAGTACTTCGAGGTGGAGGACTGGTCGACGTCCTTGATCTGGAAGCCGATGTTGCCGCGCACCTTCACGTCGCCGAGCTGCGTCACGATGTTGGCCTGGGTGAAGTAGGTCGCGATCTCCTCGTCGACCGTCCAGGTCTTCTGGATCAGGTAGGCGAAGGCGTCCTCGCTCGGCACGAACGGATTGTAGTAGGTCGCGAGCGCGGTCGGGACATCCCAGCTGACGGCGCTGCCCGCCCCGCTGAAGCCGAGGTTGACGTTGTCGACGCGGATCTGGTCGTTGATCGCGCGGTACCCGTTGGTGCTCAGGCCGGCCTCAGGCTGGCGCTTGTTCTTGGTGCGGTCAGCCCAGTTGAGGCCGAACTCGACATTATCGAGCCAGGAGTTGAAGCCGCGGGAGCCGGCGAGCTTGTACGACTTGAGCGTGTCCTTGACCATCGGAACCTTGCCGTAGCCGGCGCCGTAGATGGTCGGACCGATCGCGAGCCGGGCAACGTTGCTGTAATCGAGGCCGTAGCGCACGGTCGGGAAACCCGAGGACATGTCGTAGGTGACGGTGTCGAGCACGGGCTGGCCGTTCGCATCGAAGTAGTGCGCCTGCGTCTCGAGGTTGATCTCCTCGCGCTCGGCCTTCGAGTAGCTCAGGTCGGCTTCCAGGATCCAGTCGCCGGTGCGATACTCGTTGTTCCAGCCGATGGCGGAGAGTTCGTCGTCGCGCTGGTTGTAGATGGCACGCACGAGCGGAAACACGCCGGTCACGGTGGCGCCCAGGAGGGAGCCGTTGCGGATGGTGGTGGAGGTGTTGTTGGTCGGCGGATTGAGACCGCCGTTGTAGCCACCGATGTTGGTCTCGATGCCGCGGGCGGTTTCCTCACGGGAGAACTTCGAGTAGTAGGCGTCGATCACCGAGGTGAACTGGCTGCTCGGACGGAACTCGAACACGCCGATGAAGCCGTCGCGCTCGTTGTCACCCACGCGGGCAAAGCTCTTCAGGCCCTCGGTGGTGCTGGTGCCGGCGGGTACGCCCGGACGGCCGCCGTTGTTCCAATCGTAGTTGCCGAACTCCTGGGCCAGCACGGGCGAGTCGAGCCGGGCGTAGCCGAAGGCGACACCGAACTTACCGTCCGCGAACTGGTCGATGTAGGTGAAACTGAAACGATTGCCGTTGTCGGAGGAACCGCCGCCGAGGTCGTCGAGCGTGTTCATCTCATAGCGCGCACCCGCTGCGATGACGCGGCGGCCGAAGGCGAGCGGACGGACCGTATTCAGATCGAGAGTACCGGAAAGACCCTGGCCGACGAGGCTGGCGTCCGGCGTCTTGTACACCGTGACCGCGCTGATCAGCTCGGACGGATACTGGTCGAACTCAACGCCGCGGTTGTCACCGGTGCTCACCTGTTCGCGGCCGTTGAGCAGCGTGTTGGCGAAGTCGGGCGAGAGACCGCGGACCGAGATCACCTGCGCGCGACCGGCGACGCGCTGGGCGGCGAGACCGGGCAGGCGGGAGATCGACTCGGCGATGCTGATGTCAGGCAGCTTGCCGATATCCTCGGAGGCGATGGATTCAACGAACGAAACCTTCTCCTGCTTGGTGGCGATGGCGGTTTCGATGCCGAGGCGGATGCCGGAGACGGTAAAGGCGCCCATCTGGACGACCTCGTCGCTGGTCTCGGCGGCCTGCGGATTGGCCGGCGAAGCCGCGGCAGCCGCGGCCTGGCTTTGGGCGTAAAGGGCCGGCTGCGCGAGCAGCAGGCCGGCGGCGACCACGCCAGCAAGGCGTCGTCGGGCGGGGGTATCTGTCTTTTGTTTGGTGTGCATGGCGGACAAGGGTGGCGGGGGTTACCGCGGATTCAGGGATTACAGCCAAGCGCCGCAAAGGGCGCGGGGGGAATGCTTCCACGAGAAACCGCGGCCAGCCGTTTCGCCATGCGCTTTGCGCCAATAAATCTGGGATGACCCGGAGAAATCTTATGTGTTCACCCCAAGGGCACACGCTGGCGGGCGCGGGACAGGCGTGCAGGAAGGCATTTCACAGGAGAACGCAGAGGACGCGGAGAATGAGCAATACAACCTGACTAAAGGAGCGGCGACACTCCTGTCGCCGGTTTTGAGTCCGAACGGCGTGCGCATGCCGGTCCACCATCGTGTTCGGCGACAGGAGTGTCGCCGCTCCTTCCTTCGCGCTCTCTGCGCCCTCCTGTTAAATCCGGTTTGGCATCGATTTACGCCACACGAAATCACCGCGCCCCAACTGCGGTGTACCACAACGGACCCGCCTTCCATCGTCCATGATGATCGTCCCAATCTAGGTTTTCTCCTATTCACCCCGGACTTCTCTGGGGCGCCCCGTTTGACCCCGTCACTGCAACCGGGAAGCGTTGCGCTCGCTCCGCCATGAAGCTCCCTACCCTGCCCTTGGTCGCGACGTTGTTCGCGGTTTTGTCCCACCTGTCTGCCGCCTCGGCCCCGGTCGCCGTGCCCCGCCTTACCCACCCCGGCGCCGGTCAGACCGTGTACTTCGTCCTCACTGACCGCTTCGCCAACGCCAATCCCGCCAACGACCGTGGCGGCTATACGGGCGGACCCGACGACCACGGTTTCGATCCGACCCGGATCTCCCATTATCATGGCGGCGACCTCGAAGGCCTCACCGCCCGCCTCGACTACCTCGAGAAGCTCGGCGTCACCGCGATCTGGTTCACCCCGCCGCTGAAGAACAAGCCGGTGCAGCAGGGCACGGCCGGCTATCACGGCTACTGGATCACCGATTTTCTCAACATCGACCCGCACCTCGGCACCAACGAGGAATTTCGCGAACTCATCCGCCAGGCGCACGCTCGCGGGATGCGGGTGTACATGGACATCATCGTGAACCACACAGCCGACGTGATCGGCTACCGGAGCACGTCCTATGATTACCGTGACACCGCCACCCATCCGTTTCGCGATGCTTCGGGCCAGCCCTTCGATGCCCGCGCCGTCGCCTACAACGGTCTCGTCGGCCGCGAGGCCTTCCCGGCCCTGTCGCCCGAGCGTAGCTTTGCCTACCCGCCGTTTATTCCGGCCGGGGAGGAGACGATCAAGAACCCCGCCTGGCTGAACGATCTCCGCTACTACCACAACCGCGGCAACACGACCTTCTCCGGCGAGAACGCCGTGTACGGCGACTTCGTAGGTCTCGATGATCTCTTCACCGAACACCCGGAAGTCGTCGACGGTTTCATCGAGATTTTCTCCTCGTGGCTCGACAGCGGCATCGACGGCTTCCGCATCGACACCGCCCGGCACGTCAACACCGCCTTCTGGCACGCGTTCAACACCGCGATCCGCGACCGCGCGCGCGCGCTGGGGCGCCCCGACTTCATCCAATTCGGTGAGGTGTACAACGACACGCCCGAGGCTCCCGCCGTGCTGAGCGAGTTCTCCACCGGCATGCCGATGGACACGACGCTCGACTTCGGCTTTTTCAACGCCGCCCGCCACTTCGTCTCGCAACAGCGCCCCGCCGCCGAGCTCGCCGCCTTCTTCCGCACGGACGACCTCTACACCGACCACGACAGCAACATCCACGCGACGCTCACCTTCCTCGGCAACCACGACGCCGGGCGGTTTCCCTACTTCCTCCTGCAGGACAATCCCGACGCCCCGGCCGACCAACTCGCGGCCCTCACCCAGTTCGCGCACGGACTGCTCTATCTTTCCCGCGGCCAGCCTGTGCTCTACTACGGTGACGAACAGGGCATGATCGGCCGCGGCGGCAACGACATGCAGGCGCGCGAAAGCCTCTTCGCCTCGCAGGCCCCCGCCTTCCGCGACGCGACCTTGCTCGCCACCAACCGCACCGGCGCCGACGACAAGTACGACGAACATCATCCGTTCTACCGCCTGTTCAGCCAACTCGGCGCCCTGCGCCGCGACCATCGCGCCCTGCGCACCGGCGCCATGCTGGTCCGCCCCACCGGCAAGGACGAGGTCTTTGCCTTCTCGCGCATCGATCGCGACGAACGCGTCGAGTACGTCGCCGTGTTCAACCGCCACCGCAGCGCCGCCGCTTCGGCCCTCGTGCCGACCAGCCAACGCCCCGGCACGCGCCTGACGCCGCTCTTCTCTTCCCATGGCCGCTCCGGAGCAGTCACGGCGGACGCCCAAGGTGCGATCGCCGTCGAGCTGCCGCCGCTCTCCTTCGCCCTCTGGCGCGCCGAGACCGCCTTGCCCGAAACCGCCGATGCCCCGGTCGTGCGCTGGAACGGACTTACGCCGGGCACCCGCCTGAGCTTCGACACCCGCGAGGTGGACGGCCTGATCTTCCCCTCCCGCCAGGAACTGCAGGTCGAGGTGACTGGGGGCGACGGCGTGGCGGAGGTGACGTTCGCCTTCGAACGCGCCTCGCGGCCCGGCCAGATCGAACTGATCGGCGTCGACGACGCCGCACCCTACCGGGTCTTCTGGACGCCTCCCGCCGACCTTCAGTCCGGCGAGTCGTTTACCTTCACCGCCACGGCGAATGACCTGCGCGGCCGGGTTGCCTCGGCCACCGTCGGGGGCATCACCCTCGCCGCCGGCGCACCGGAGTTTGGTATCCGTGGTGCCACGACACCCATCCTCACCTCCCACGCGGGCACCTCCCGCCGGGTCGTTCCCGGTTCCACCTTCACCCTCAGCGTCACGGTCGAGGGTACCGGACCGTTCGAATTCCAGTGGTTGCGGAACGACCAGGTGATCGAGGGCGCCACCGGCTCCTCCCTGATCGTAACCGCCGCCAGCCCGGACGATGCCGGACGCTACCGCGTACTGGTGCGCAATCGCGCCGGCACGACAGTCAGTCCCGAAACGGTCGTGACCTTCGAGGCGCCGGCAGCGCCGGCGCGCGGGCGCGTCGTGCGCCATGCTGACTTCCCCTCCCGCCAGGTGGCTGCCCGCCATCTGGATGTCTGGTTGCCGCCCGGCTACGATGAGAACGCCAGCCAGCGCTACCCCGTGCTCTACCTGCACGACGGTCAGAATCTTTTTGACCCGACCCTGAGCTACGGAGGCGAGGCGTGGGAGCTGGACGATGCCATGGAGCGGCTGATCGCCCGCGGCGACGTTCGGCCGGCCATCCTCGTCGGCGTCTGGAACTCGCCGCTGCGCGCCGCCGAGTATTTCCCGCAGAAGGCCGTCTCGACCGACCGGATCCAGGCCGTACCCGGGCTGCATCCGCAGCCCGACGCCCGCATCCAGTCGGATGCCTACCTCCGCTTCCTGGTGGAGGAGGTGAAGCCGTTCATCGACCGCACCTACCGCACCCGGCCGGGGCGCGATGACACCTTCGTGATGGGATCGAGCATGGGCGGACTGATCTCGGCGTATGCGATGGTTGAATA
>CAYZBG010000101.1:0-15072 GCA_964476565.1 uncultured Opitutus sp. | reverse complement strand
TAGCGTTCAAATGCTTATGCAACCGGTTGTGCCACTAAGTGGGACAGCATTGGGGTTCGACTCCCTCCGCCCGCACCATTTTCAAACCGCCTCTTCACCGGGGCGGTTTTTTTGTGTCTGCGTATGGCCACGATAGGCCCGTTCCTACCCACCTGTTTTTCCCTCTGGAGAGAATCGCTCCGAAAAACGTCGGTGGGTGGCATCCGTGGGGCCACGTCATCCGAACTGCGTCATGTCCGGTATCCCATCGGACGCCTTCGCTCTTGCGAAGGTTCACCCTCCCTCACCCTTCGTCATGAAACGATTCCTTCGTCTGACTGCGTTCGCCTTGGTCGCCTCTGTCGCTTCGTTCTCGTTCCGACTCGACGCCAAGCCGCCCGGCAGCCCGACCATCGCCGATCTGGTGGTCGCCAACGCCACGAATGAAGAAGAGCCGCAGTTCACCCTCCTGCTGGCCGCCCTCGAGTACACCGGCCTCACTCCGCTCTTTGCCGGCAACCAACCCTATACGGTGTTCGCGCCGACCGATCAGGCCTTCCTTAACCTGCTCGAAGCCCTCCAAATCGAACCGGCCGCGACGGCCGCAGAAACGTTTGATGCGGTCGAAGCCCTGCTCGGCGAGGGCGCCGTGGCCAAGGTCCTGGCATTCCACGTCACCCGCGGCGTCCGGCTTTCGCAGTCGGTGATCGGCAACAAGCGCATCCTCACGCTCAACGGCCAATCGGCCCGCACCAGCGGCGGCACGATCGAGGGTGCCACCATCACCGGCCCCGATCTGCGCGCCCGGAACGGCGTGATCCACGTCATCGACGCGGTCATCGTCCCGAAGCTCTGATCCGAGCAGGAACAACAAAAAAGGGCGGCCGTGATGGCCGCCCTTTTTTTATTCGGCCAGGGGCCGGATCTTGATGCTGCGGAACTTCACGAGGTCGTTGTGATCCTGGAGAACGATGCCGCTCTTCTCCGGCGTGCCAAAGCCCGCGTTGGAGACATACTTGCTCCGCGCGATCATGGCGGCCAGGGCGGCCGATTTCCGGTTGTAGGACACGACCTTGATGCCGTTGAGCCAGTGTTCCACGTCACCGTTCGGACGCGCGACAATGCGGGCGTGCTGCCATTCGCCGACGCGCGGCTGGATGTTCAGCCCGCGCAAGGTGCCCTCCCGCGGGAGCAGGTCGTAGAGTGAGGCGAGGGTGCGGTTGCCCGCGGCGCCCTGCTTGGCATCGGGATGCTTGGCGTCGTCGAGCAGCTGATACTCAAAGCCCAGCTCGGAGCCCGGCTGGACAAAGTACTTGATGCCGCTGTTGGCCGCCTCGCTGAGCTGGAACTCAAGCTGGAGTTCGAAGGCGGAGAACTCCTCCTTCGACACGATGCTGCCGCCCTTCACGCCGGCGAGTACGGAGAGCACGCCGTTCTCGACCGTCCAACCCTTTTCCGGAAACGCGTCGCCGCGCACGCTGCGCCAGCCGTCGGTCGACTTGCCGTCCCACAGCAGGCGCCAGCCGCGGGCCTTTTCGATGTCGCTGACCGTGTTGGCCATGACATTGCGGACAAAGAGATCATCCGCGGGCGCAGGTTTGAGATCCGTGGTTTGGATACGCAGGTTGCGCCAGAACACGCGGCGCCCGGGCTCCTCATTCCGTCCGATGCTGTGGATCTGCAGCGCGATGAACCCCGACGCCGTCATATCATCGATGACGTGCGACACCGGAATGCCGTTGATCCAGGTGCGGATGGAGGTGCCGATCGCCTCGATGCGCACGTGATTCCAGCGGCCGAGTTGGTACGACGAGCGGGCATCCGGATTGAGGGTGACCGGATAGAGCCAGCCGCGGCGGGCCTCGTCGTAGATGCCACCCGTCCAGGCGCGCTCCGAGGCGTCGATTTCCATCTGATAGCCATGCACCCGGCCGTTCATGTACTCGGCGGTTGAGAGTCCGCGGAACTGGATGCCGGAATTGCTGGAGCCCTCCTGGCGGACCTCGCACTCAAAGATGAAGTCGCCGAAGGATTTCTCGGTGGCGAGAAAGCTGTTCGGGGAATTGGCCACGGTCGTGCCAACGATCGTGCCGTCGATCACGGTGTAGGGCGCGCTGCCGTTGATGACTTTCCAGCCGGAAAGATCCTTGCCATTGAAGAGCGGCTCCCACGGGCCGGCGACGGCGGTGGATGCGAGCAGGGCGAGTCCCGCCACGAACAAGCCCGGGCGGAGGAAGGAGGAGGGTTTCATAGGGTAGGAGTCCTGACGAGGGTTGAACTCATCAAGCGAGCGCGCCCGCGGCGGATCTGTCAACGGCCGCGGACCACCTGAATGCTCAACGATAACCAAATTCAAACCCACGGATGGTCCGCTGCGTCCAGTTTGGGCTTCACCTGCGTCAGAATTTAACGACGTTACGCGGATAAGTTTTGCTCCTTAAGCAGAATGACCGTGTGCTCCCGGCGCCTGTGATCGCCGCGCGCCCCCTCCCCGGCCTCCCCCTCCCCCGCGTTAACCCACCTCCTCATGTCGCATCAATCCTCCGCTTCTGACGATGCCGCGCGCCTGCGCGAAGTCGCCAATCAGCCCCTCGGTAAACGTCTGCCGGTCTACCTCCGTCTTTCGGGCCCGGGTTGGCTGCAAAGCGCCATCACCCTCGGCGGCGGCTCCCTGGCCGGCAGCCTTTATTTGGGCGTCATCGGAGGCTTCAGCCTGCTTTGGCTGCAGCCCCTCGCGATGATTCTGGGCATCATCATGCTCTCGGCGATCGGCTACGTCACCCTCGCCACCCGGAAAAACGCTCTCGAGTCGGTCAACGAGTACGTCAACCCGGTGCTCGGCTACGGCTGGGCCATCGCTTCGCTTGCCGCCAGCATGGTCTGGGCGATGCCGCAGTACTCCCTGTCGATCGGCGTCATCCAGCAGAACCTGATGCCAGGCATTTTCGGTGCGAACGGCGCCCTCGGCAACTTCTGGGGCAAACTCGTCCCGACGATCGCGATCCTGATCTTCTCCACCTATATCACGTGGAACTATTCCAAGGGCGGACGCGGTGTGAAGATCTACGAGACCACACTCAAGGTCATGGTCGCCCTGATCGTGCTCTGCTTCACTGGCGTCGTTCTGCGTGTGACCTTCTCGCCCGCCGGCCTCGATTGGGGTGCGGTCTTTGCGGGCTTCGTCCCGGACTTCTCGGTTCTGACCCAGCCGACCGAATCATTCCGTCCGCTCATCGCTGCCACGGCCGAATCCCACCAGTCCTACTGGACCAATTTCATGCTCGGTAAGCAGCGCGACATCATGGCAACGGCCTTCGCGACCGCCGTGGGCATCAACATGACCTTCCTCTTCCCCGCCTCGATCCTGCGCCGCGGTTGGGGCAAGGAGTTTGCCGGACTGCTGCGCTTCGATCTCGCGACCGGCATGCTGATTCCGTTCACCGTGGCCACAAGCTTCGTGGTCATCGCCGCCGCCTCCCAGTTCCATGCCGTGGCTCAGCCGGGCCTGCTTCCGAGCGCTGAGGTTGCGATGGCCAAGGCTTCCGCCGGGCAGGTGCGCGAGTACGAGGCCCTGATCAAGGGCCTGGAGGCCAGTGTGGCCGCCTCCGGGGGCACCGCCGCCGTGACTGATGCCGACCGCCTGCTGGCGGCCACTCTGGTCAACCGCGACGCCTATCACCTCGCCGCCGCCCTCGCCCCGCTCACCGGACCGTTTGTCAGTAACATTGTCTTCGGCCTCGGCGTGCTCGGCATGACCCTCTCGACCATCACGATCCTGATGCTCATTTCCGGCCAGGTCGTCTGCGCCATCCTGAAAGTCGAGCAGACCGGCTGGGCCTTCAAGATCGGTAGCCTCGCGGCGGTCACGGGGGCGCTCGGGCCGTTTGTGTGGAGCCAGGCATCCTTCTACCTCGCAGTGCCGACATCGGTCTTTGCGCTGATCCTGCTGCCCATCGCCTACATCGCGTTCTTCCTGCTCATCAACCAGCGTCGCCTGCTGGGTGAGCACCTGCCGAAGGGCGGTAGCCGGATCATGTGGAACCTGATGATGATCCCGGCCCTTGTGGTCGTGATCGGCGCCAGCACCTTCATGCTCGTGGCCAAGGGCGGAAAGCCCGGCATCATCGCCGCCTGCGTTTTCATCGCCGCCGCCATCGTGACCCACTTCACGCGCGCTCGCCGCTCGACCTAAGCATCGTCCCCCGTTTCAATCCAGCGCGTCGTGGCTTCGGCCCGGCGCGCTTTTTTGTACCCATGAGCAAGAACTTCACCCTCGCCCACCTCGCCGACCTCGAACCCACGCGCTGCCCCTGCGGCTGGGCGCGGCGCGCATTCGCCACGCCGGACAACACCGTCGCCACCCTGCACCTGGTGGAAATCCTCGAAGATGCCCAGGTGCACTACCACAAGAAGATGACCGAGATCTACCTCATCCTCGAAGGGGAAGGTTATCTCGAACTCGACGGCGAACGGCATCCGGTCAAGCCGCTCACGACCGTGATGATCAAGCCAGGCTGCCGCCATCGCGCGGTCGGCAAGATGAAGATCATCAACGTGCCCATCCCCGCCTTCGATCCCCACGATGAGTGGTTCGACTGAGTGGGCCCTTCGCAGGTGCCTTACCACCAGCTTATCTTTACGACGCGTAGCGGAACAAAGGACGCCCACGGTCGTTTGATCCTAAATTCCTCGATTGAACGCGGTTCAAACGGGTGAGAGGCTCAGCGACGACGACATGAACGAACTGAAGCGGCATGGGGGGCTTCACCCAGCGGGTGAATGCGTCTTCACGCATGCGACCGCAGGAGGCCAAGCGCGACTTTCGGTCACGGACGATGCATTGACGCCGTTTGGCGGGCTGGTGCTGTGGGCCGTCTATACCAACCATATAGGCATTGTAGAGAGGCTGGCAGCCGCTTGCCCGATCGTTCGGACGAGCCCGAATGCGCCCCTGCGTATGATATCCTGCAATCGTTCATGCTGACGGCGCTGACCGATGGCCGACGCTTCTCGCATATAGTGAGGCTGCGGGAAGACCCGAGGATCCCTGAGTTGTTCCGCATGGAGGCAGTGGTGAGCGACGATACGGTGCGACGTTTCTTCAAATCGATCGACCCGGTCCTTGGCGCGGAGTGGATCGCGCGTCATGCCAAGCCGATGTGCGGCGCGTTGCCCGACAGGATCATCATGGACTGGGATTCGACGGTGCAGCCAAAGTATGGCCACAAGGCAGGAGCGCAAGTCGACTACAATCCAAGCAAGCCGGGCCGGCGCAGTTTTCTCCACTTGGGGGCGGTGTGGCGGGAACACGACTTTGTCCGGCGTATCGGTTCTGCCCCGAGGACACCGTCACCGCGACGCAGCGGCAGGAATCGATGAAGGATGCGCAACTTGGGGGACCGGCAGGTCTGACTGAACCGCGGCGATCTAGGACTCGGCGATGATGCCGTGACGTCCTGGCACGAGGAGAAAGCGGGTCGGCCAAAGTACTTGTTCAAGCTGAAGCTGACGGCAATAATACGCGCTGCGCTCCACGAGGTGCCGAAGCAGGATTGGCAAGGTCCCGCGATCCTGGGAGCGTGGCAAGTCGCGGAAGGCTCACCGCAGCTGACCGGCTGGCGTGGCTCGCGGCGCGTGGTCTTTGCCCGTTGCTGGCAGGGCTTGGTGCCCTCAGCAAAGAGCGAGGAGTTATAGGATCACAACAAACACGAATTTTCCGTCTACGTAACCAACCTGCCCTAGCACGATGGCTGGCAGATTCTGCAACTCTACCGCGACCGCACCGACTCCGAGAACGTCTTCGATGAATTGAAAACCAGTGGAACTTCAGCGGCTTCTGCGCAAACGCCCGCGCCACCACGGAGCTGGCAGTCCGGCTCCTACTGTTGGTCTACAATCTCTGGGTTCCCTTCTTGCGGTTCATCGTGCCGCATAAGCATACCGAGCCGAAAGCGGTCGCCTACGGTTTCTCCTTAATGCCGCCAGGCTCGTACAGTCGGGCGGGCAGAAGGAAGTACAAGTCTCTATCTCTATATGTGGCGGATGGCCGAACAATTACGCGACGGATACCTCCGCCTGCACGAGTGAATTCGAACTACTGCGCCGCAGTTCAAACCGGTGACACTCCCGCAGGTGTAAATCGCCTAGATTTCACGCTCGAAACCGCTGCTCAACTGAGGAATTTAGAATGATTAAGGTCGTTTAAAGGACACTACAACGAATACGCCCTAGTTAATCGAGTACACGTAGTTGATGTTATCAGAAACAGTTATTGCGTAGTTATACACATCAGTCCAACTGGTTACAATATCAGCCTCACCATTGCTTGTGAAATCATAATAGCTATCTTCGTGAAGCTGCTCAGATTCGGAAGATTCCTCGTAAACATAATCATCACGAATCAGTGTTTCACCTGGTTGCACAGTCTCGACCGAGACTTTTAGTTCGTTGTAGTGTACAGAGTCCATTCCGGATCCAGTGAGAATCTGATAAATAGGCTGATAATCAACCGAACCATCCGTATAATACGTTACGATCTCACCAACTCTATAGCCGATTAGGGTCCAGCTGGTCGTAGTCGAACCAAACTTAAACTCAGTAACCGAATACTGAAGAGGCCACTCCGATCCGTTGGTTACGTTTACAGTTCCGTAAGCGTACACATGAATGCCTCCAGACAACTGTAGATTTAAGGCAAGCGATAGTATCGCGGTAACTAGTCCCTTAACGTGAAGTAATGATTTCATTTATTGTATTTATTTGTTGTTACGATTAAACAACAGCTTGTTGCCGAACAGACACGTTAATAGCTATCAAACACGCTCCCTGTAAATAACAAAATTTATTTAATTGGCATTAAGAGAACCAACCTCCACACGGGGAGTAGGATCTACGCGAATATAGGCTACAACCATCAAGCTGATCACTGTTCACAGACGCCTCTCCTAACAGGCTGCTGAAAACTTTATATGAGCAACGGAAGTATCCATCGTTCAGATACTATGAGCGGCGAGCGCAAATTCCAGGGTAACTTCGTGAGTCTGATCAACGTGGCGGCGCTGATTGCGCCGGGCCATCCGATCTACCGGATCAGGTGACCTCGATACGAGAGGAAGGCTCGGTGCCGCATCCGGCCCGAAAAGATGGACGGGGTGCGTTGCACGTCCTGCTCACGGCGGCCCGCGCCATGAGCCAGAAGCTACGCAAGCGCATCAAGGAAATCTTGAGCTGGTCCACGACAACCGGCTGCTTCCCGAAGAGTCGGTACCAAGGAGTGGAACGAGCCTACGCGCAGGGCCAGTACGTGGTCGCAACTTGGAATCTGTCAGGATGGTGAAACTCATGGCCGGCGCTTCGACCGGCACGGCGCCGGCGTTACGCCCGCCGGACCTGCGGTGTGCCTGCACACCGCAAAAGTGCCCGAAAAGTCTGCGGGCCGCGCCGAAAACGGCACCTGTTCGGGATGCGGCTGTTCGACGCATAGTTGCCAATGACGGTGTTGGCGGAGCCGACGCCGCGGACGCGGTTGGCGGTCTGCGGGCTGGACTGCACGCTGTCGATCACATCGCCATTGCGACCGACGCTGAACTCCGTGTAGGTGCCGGTGCCTTCCGTGTTGGCCTCGTAGAGGAAGATGTCGTTGATATCGAGGGCGGCAGTATCGAACATCTGCTGCTTCGTCACGACCGTGATCGACGACGCGAGGTCCTCGAGACGCGTGTTCAGGCGGGTGCCGGACAGTGTATTGGACGCGTAGTAACCGGTCTCGTTGCCCGTCTCGACCGTGAAGGGCGAGAGCTGCACGGCCTCTTCCTGGGCGCCGGCAGGAGCGGCGGGGGCAACCGGGGTGCGGGCCGCCTGGGCCTCGTCGGCGTCCTTGCGGGCGACTTCATCTGGATCGAGCCGGCCGTTGCGGTTGGCGTCATACTTGGCCAAGGTCGCCGGATCGGCGGCGGCGACTTGGGCCGCGAGCGGACTGGCGGCGAGTGTCGCGCAGGCGGAAGCGGTCGCCAGCAGGCGCGCCGTCCGCGTTGGGTTCCATCGGGTCAGGTTCATGGGTTGGGTGTCGGGGGCTTGGGACCTTCCCGCCCATCCAGGGCATCGACGGAACCGTCACGCAGGCGAAGCCGAGAGCTGCCTCGGGCGACGGGGACGCTGCGTATCGCATCGGCCGATACCAAGACGGGGCGGGGTTATCTCCTCGCACCGTACGCCCATGCGACCAACGCACAACCGAGGTCTGACTCTGACAGTCCGAAAACCGAAAATGAAAAAGCCCTGCGAGAGCAGGGCTTGGAGGTGCAGGAAGCTCGGCGGCGATCAGATATGGATCGCTTCGCCGAGGGAGGCGGCGGCGGCTTCCATGACCGCCTCGCTCAACGTCGGGTGGGCATGGATCGTCTGGTGGATCTCCTCCACCGTGGCTTCCAGTTCCATGGCCAGCCCGTACTCCGCAATGAGCTCGGTCGCCTCGGAACCGATGATATGGGCGCCGTAAATCTCGCCGGTCTTCGCGTCCGTGATGACCTTGACGAAGCCCTCGGACTCCGCGGAGGCCACGGCCTTGCCGGAGGCGGTGAAGGGGAACTTGCCCACCTTGTAATCGAGTTTCTTCTCCTTGGCGGCCTTCTCGGTGAGACCCGTGCTGGAGACCTGGGGCTGGCAGTAGGTGCAGCCCGGGAAGTTGCGCACCCGGTGCGGCTTGCCGTGGCCGAACATGCCGTTGACCGCGTTGACGGCTTCGAAAGTCGCCACGTGGGCGAGCCACGGCGGACCGATGATGTCACCGGCCGCATAGATGCCCTTCACGTTGGTCTGATAATCGTCGCCGACCTTCAGGTAGTTGCGGTCGAGGTCGAGTTTGACGTTGGGCGCGAGCACACCATCGAGGTTGGCGACCACGCCGATCGCGGAGAGCAGCACCTCGGCTTCGACCTCCTGCTTGTTGTCCCCCGAGATCAGGTCGACCTTCACCGAGTCTTTGCCGACGCGGAAGTTGTCGCACTTGGTGTTGGTGTGGATGGCGATGCCCTGTTTTTCGAAGGCACGGTGCAGCGTCTTGGCCACTTCCTCGTCCTCGACCGGCAGCACCTGGGGCAGCATCTCCACCAGCGTTACCTTCGAGCCGAAAGCGTTGTAGAAGTACGCGAATTCCACGCCGATGGCGCCGGCACCGACGATGATGACGGACTTCGGCAGGGCCTTGTTGGCGAGTGCCTCGCGGGAGGTCATCACGCGCACGCCGTCGGTCTCGAGGCCCGGGATCTTGCGCATGCGGCATCCGGTCGCGATAAGTATGTTCTTCGTCTTGAGAAACTTCCCCTTGTGCTCGCCCTCGGTGATGGACACGAGCCCGGCTGCGCTGACCTGCGCCTTGCCGACGAAGTAATCGACCTTGTTCTTCTTGAACAGAAACTCGACGCCTTTGGCCATCTGGGCGGCCACGCCGCGGGAGCGCTCCATGACCTTGGCGAAGTCGAACGAGACGTCCTTCACGGTGATCCCGTAGGTCTCGGACTTCTTGATCTTCTGATAGAGCTCCGCGCTCTTGAGCAACGCCTTCGTCGGGATGCAGCCCCAGTTCAAGCAGGTGCCGCCAGCCCGCTCGAGTTCGATGCAGGCAACTTTCTTGCCGAGCTGGCCGGCGCGAATCGCGCCCGCATAGCCTGCGGGTCCGCCGCCGATGACGATCAGGTCGTAGTCTGTGGAGTCAGCCATGGTGGAAAAAGGAACAGTCAACGTCGCGCCCCCGGCCGCACCGGTCAAATTGAAACGCCGCCCGCGGCGGGCGACCGGCGGTCAGATGTCGATCACGTCGCCCTTGCGCCCCGACGGGCGGGTCGGCCCGCGCGGCGGGCCGCGGCGGCCCATCACGCTGCTGAGGGCGAGGTTGGTCAGGCTGACGATGAGCGAGCCTCCCAGCGCCGGCCAGAAGCCGTCGACGGTGAAGCCTTCGACGAGACGGCCGACGAGGAGAAAAAGGAAGGCATTGATCAACACCACCCCGAGTCCCAACGTGAAGAGAATGAACGGCAGGGTGAACAACACCAGCAGCGGCTTCAGCACGGCGTTGAAGAGGCTCAACAGCAGCACCACGACGATCAGCGTCGGCATGTCGTCGCAGCGCAACCCGGGCACCAGCTTGGTCGCGAGCGTCACCCCCAGCGCGAGGACCGTCCAGCGGACGATCAATTGCAAAAACGGATGATTCATCGGCTGCGCCTACTCTTTCCGCCATGCGGGTGCGGGCAATGAAAATCCTTGTCGTTCAGGACCACCTGCGCAGCGGCGGCACGGAACGCCAGTCGATCCTGCTCACCCGCGCCTTTGGCGCCGAGGGGCATCACGTGCGCCTGCTGACGTTTCGTCCCGGCGGAACGCTCGCCCCCCAGGCGCGCGACTTGCCTTGGGTCAGTCTCCAGCCGTTTGACACCGGGTTGGACTGGTTTGCGCCCGACCTGAAACGCGCGGTCCGCCGCTTCGATCCCGACGTGATTCTGTGCATGGGCCGCATGGCCAATTGCCGGGCAGGCGCATTGCTCCGCGCCGCACCGCGTGCCGCCGTGCTGTGCACGTTGCGCACCGGCAAACCCCTGCCCTGGCTGTTCCGACGCGCCCTTCTCCGGGTCGACCACGTCGTGGCCAACAGCGACGAAGCGCGCCAGACGCTCGAGCAGCAGCATCGGGTGCCTGCGGAACGAATCAGCGTCATTCACAACTCGCTCGTCTTCACCGCCACACGACCGCCCGAGGCGGAGGTCCGTGCCCTCCGGGCCGCTCAGGGCGCGTCGCCGTCCACGCGCGTCCTCGTGTCGGTCGCGATGTTCCGCCGGGAGAAGCGCCAGCGGGACCTGATCGCCACCGTGGCCGGCCTGCCGGACTCGCTGGACTGGCAACTCTGGCTCGCCGGCGACGGACCGACCTTGGCGGCCTGCCGTCGGTTCGTTGCCCAGCAGCGCCTCGACACCCGGGTCAAGTTCCTCGGCTGGCAGCGCAACCCGTCCCTGCTTTACGCCGCGGCCGACCTCGCTGTGCATGCGTCGTCGAGCGAAGCGCTGTCCAACTTCCTGATCGAAGCCCAGGTCAACGGACTGCCCGCCGTGGCCTACGACGCCCAGGGCATCTCCGAGTGTTTTCTGCCGGGTGACACCGGCGAGGTCATTCCCCGGGACGATGCCCCGGCATTCCGCGCCGCGGTGATGCGTTTCCTGCTCGCTCCCGAGGGCGAGCGGTCCGCCCGGGCCGACCGCGCGCGGGCCTTTGCCCGGGATCGGTTTGACCCCATTCGCCAAGCCCGGGCTTATCTCGACCTGTTCCAACGCCTGGTCCACCCCACCCCGCCATGACGAACAAGCAGCGCCTCGACCTGATCGAGAAATACATCCGGGAGCACAAGTATGCCGACCTGCGCACGCTCGGCACGCGCTTCAACATCTCGCTCTCCACCGTCCGCCGCGCCCTCGACGAGCTCGAGGCCAAGGGCGTCCTGCGCCGGCATCACGGCGGTGCCTCGCGCATCGAGCAGGATGACCTCGAGAAGGAGTACGACTTCATTTCGCGTGACCAGCGTCACGCCGAGGAAAAGTTCGCCATCGCCCGCCTGATCGCGGACCAGATCCAGCCGGGCATGACGGTCATCCTCGACGGCGGCACCTCGACCTACGCCGTCGCGCGCCTGCTCGTGGGCAAGCGCCTGCAGGTGATCACCAATTCTCTCCCGATCGCGGGCCTCTACACCGAGATCGGCTCGCTCGAGACCATCGTCACCGGGGGCAGCATCTACAACCGCCTCGGCGTGCTCGTCGGTCCGCTTTGCGAGCAATCCCTCGACCAAATCCATGCCGACCTCGCGATTTTGGGCGGCGCCGGCATCACCGAAGCCGGGGTGTGGAACCACAACGCCCTCATCGTCGCCGTGCAGCGCAAAATGATCGCCGCAGCCGAACGCACCATCTTCGCCCTCGACCGGTCCAAATTCGGGCGCAAGGCCCTGAGCCTGACCACGGCCTTCAATCCGCGTCACACCATCGTCACTGACCACGCCCCGGGCGAAACCGTCACCAGCGCCATACGCAGCGCTGGCGCCCACCTCACGCTGGTGCCGCGCACCGGGCGTTAGCTCGTTCTTTTTCGCCGTTCATTTCCGTCTTTCTCTTTCTTCTTTCTCATTCGAGCCAAGGTCCTTCCAAAGGAGAAAGAGTAAGAGAAAGAGGGTGAGATAAAGAGTTTAGGACGACCCACCGTCCCGTCGTTAACCGGTAGTTGAAGTTTAACCCCGCATGCACTTCGTGAGCGGGGTGTCCCGTGCCGTCTCCTCGTCTCCCGCCGACTTCATCCGCCTGCGCGGTCTCCGCCAGAACAACCTCCAAGGGTTCGACCTCGATCTGCCGCTGGGCCGGTACATCGTCGTCACGGGTCTGAGCGGAGCGGGAAAATCCTCCCTCGTCTTCGACACCCTGCACGCCGAGGGACAACGGCGCTACGTCGAGACCTTCAGCGCCTACACCCGCCAGTTCCTCGACCTGCTCGACAAGCCCAAGGTCGACGCGATCGAGAACATCCGCCCGTCGATCGCCATCGAGCAGACCAACACGGTCAAGACCTCACGCTCGACCGTCGGGACGATGACCGAGCTGACCGACTTCTTCAAAGTGTGGTTCTCCCACGCGGCCACCTGCTACGACCCCGCGACCGGCGAGGTGGTCGAGGATGACACTCCGCAGTCGATCTGGGCCAAGGCGTTCGGCGCCCATGCCGGCAAGACCGCGATTGTGGCCTTCAAGGTCGTAAAGCCCGACAACCTCGCCTGGCCCGAGATCCTTGCCCCGCTCAAGGGTCAGGCCTACGTGCGCGTGCTCCTGCCGGGCGCAACCGCATCCACGCCTCTGACCGTAGCCCGCCTCGATGCTTTGCTCGCAGACCCGTCCCCACTCGCCGGATCGTCCCATCTCTACGTCGCGCAGGACCGCATCGAACTGGCCGCCAGCCAGGAGGCGCGCTTTCGCGAAGCCGCCGAGGCCGCGATGCATTTCGGCCGCGGCGAGGTCTTCCTTGTCGACGCGCAGAGCCTGACCCTCGCCGGACACTACTCGCGCGGACTGCACTCCCCGTCCACCGGCCGCACCTTCCGGGCCGCCTCGCCGGCACTGTTTTCCTTCAACTCTCCGCTCGGCGCGTGCCCGAAATGCCGCGGCTTCGGCCGGGTGATCGACATTGATTACCGCCTCGCAATTCCCGACCAGTCCAAGTCGATCGACGAGGGTGCCATCAAAGCGTGGGAAGGTGACGTCTACAGCGCCTCCAAGGACGACCTCAAGGTCTTCGCCCGCAAGAAGAAGATCCCAACGGACATCCCGTTCGCCGCGCTGACGGAGGAGCAGCGAACGTTCATCATCGAGGGCGAACCGGGTTACGGCGAAGAGAACGGCAAGACCTGGCCGAAGTACTGGTACGGCCTCAAGGGCTTCTTCAAGTGGCTCGAGAAAAACACCTACAAGATGCACGTGCGCGTCTTCCTCTCGCGCTACCGGGCCTACAACCCCTGCCCGGAGTGCGGCGGCACCCGCCTGCAGCCCGAGGCCCTCTGTTGGCGCTGGCAAGGCCGTACGCTGCCGGAACTCTACCAGCTGCCGGTGGCTGACCTGCTTGCCCAGCTGCGCCACGAGGTCGTGCCGCCCGACGAGCGCCAGGCGGCCCTCGCCCACGAGGCCATTCTCACCCGACTGCGTTACCTCGAACAGGTCGGCCTGGGCTACCTCACCCTCGACCGCCCGTCGAAGACGCTGTCCGGCGGCGAGGTGCAACGAGTGAATCTCACCTCGTGCCTCGGTACGTCCCTGGTGGATACACTGTTCGTGCTCGACGAACCGAGCGTCGGGCTCCACCCGCGCGACATCGACCGGCTGATCGCCATCATCCGCTTCCTGACCGACGCCGGCAACACGGTCGTCGTGGTCGAGCATGATGAGGCGATGATCCGCGCCGCCGACCACGTGGTCGAGATCGGGCCCGAACCCGGCAGCCGCGGCGGGCACCTCGTGTTCCAGGGTGACGTTCCCGCCCTGCTCGCCTCTCGCGCCAGCATCACCGGGGCTTACCTGTCCGGACGGGAACGGATCGATGCCCCGGAAGGTCGGCGCCCCGTCGACCCCGCGGCCACGTCCTGGCTCACGTTCCACAGTGCGTCGAAGCACAACCTCGACCGTGTGACCCTGCGCCTGCCGCTGCACCGGCTCGTCGCGTTGAGCGGCGTCTCCGGCTCCGGCAAGTCCACCTTGCTCGACAACGTTATTCACCAGGGGCTGCTCTCACGGCGGCACCAGCTCACCGAGGATCCCGCGGCGATCGCGGCGATCGAGGGAGCCGACCTGCTCGGCGAAATCGTGCTCGTCGACCAGTCGCCGCTCTCCCGCACGCCGCGCTCCAATCCGGCGCTCTACTGCGAAGCATGGGATCTCATCCGCGAACTCTACGCCCGCGAACCGGCCGCCCAGGCCGCGGGTTTCAATCCGTCGAGTTTCTCCTTCAACAGCGGCGACGGACGCTGCGACCACTGCCAGGGATTGGGCTACGAACGCGTCGAGATGCAGTTCCTCTCGGATGTCTTCATTCCCTGCCCGATCTGCGAGGGCCGTCGGTTCAAGCCCGAGGTGCTGGCCATCACGTGGAACGGTCGCTCGGTCGCCGACCTGCTCGCGACGAGCCTGAGCGATGCCCTGCCGCTCTTCGCGGACCACGCCGCGATCCGCAGCCGGCTCGAGTCGCTCGTCACCGTCGGCCTCGGCTATCTCACCCTCGGCCAGCCCCTCAACACACTGAGCGGCGGCGAGTCGCAGCGGCTGAAGTTGGTCAGATACCTTTCGGGCTTTGCCGCGTCCCCGGGTACGGCGTCCTCTGCCTCCGCTGCGCCAGCCGGCGCCCTCCTGCTGCTCGACGAGCCCACCACCGGACTGCACCGGCACGACGTGAAGCGCCTGCTCGGCGTGCTGCAGACGCTGGTCGATCGCGGTCACAGCGTCGTGGTGATTGAACACAATCTCGACGTGCTCAAGTCGGCCGACTGGATCATCGAGGTCGGCCCCGAGGCCGGCGCCG
>CAYZBG010000100.1:0-15961 GCA_964476565.1 uncultured Opitutus sp. | reverse complement strand
CGTCAGCCCGGTGAGGCCGGTCGTAACTTCGAGCCGAACCTTGCGGCCATTGACCAAGCCGTGATTTGCGGCAGTGAGCAGGTCGCCCGTGTCGGCGCCAGTGAAGGCGATGCCTGCGCGGCGGAGGCGGAAGAGCGCCTTGCGGAGGACGATGGCTTTGGTCGGATCCGGGGCGACGGTCGGGACGATGTCAGGCATGGCGGTAGATGGTCAAAGTTGCGACTCTTGCCTCGGGTATTGTCCGCGAAATCACGCGGTCAATTTTTAGGTGGAAAAAAGCTCCCGCTCTCAACGATCGCCAACTTCGTCGGTCGCCATTCCGCTCAGCCGGCGATCCGCCACCCGCGCCGTCGCGCTCACAAAGCCAAGGTCGAGCTGCATCATGTAGCTCATCTCCGTGAGCTGTGCCATTCGGATCGACCATGTGATTCGTGACTCGGACAGCTCAATTTGGGCACCCGCTTCATCGTGCAGGATTCGGCCGTCCGGGCGGTGCGCAGTCAGCAGAACATCGGCCTCTCCGTTGCTCGGCTTTCGCTCGATGGCGTCCTGCACCCGCTCCACCCAGTCAGCCAGGCCATGAGGCGCATCTGCGTTCGTGCGCAACCACCCATGCTCCATGCGCGTGCGCAGGAACATCGTCAGCGTCCCGCTGATTCGGCTGTCGGACTCCTGGCCAGTGATGTCGATGATGCTCAACATCGGCAGATCATCGACCGCGTCGATGAACATATCGCCGGCAGACCGGAGCTTCAGGCCAGCCAAAAGGCGCCCGGGCTTGGTCTGCCATTCCAGGCGTAGTTTTACTTCGCGGAGGATTGCCGTGTAGATCATTTGATGAGCTTTCTCAGGAATGAGCGAATCTCGTCTTTCAGCATCTCGGCCGCCTTGGGCCGAGTCCGCTCGACGATGTTTCTGGCGGTGATGCCGCGGACACGGCGTGCCAGCACGTAGTCCCGGCCGAACTGCATGCCAGGACGCCAGCCGGTGATGGACGCCGTAGATGTCTTCGGGATGAACAGGAACCGCTTCGACTTCGGGTAAATGTAGCCGCCGCGGCTCGTCGGCGTGTTCGCATTACCCGTTCCTTTCTCAAGCCAGAGCATCACCTTGTTCGGCCGATCCGGACGCCCTTCGGTGCTATTGAACACGAGCCGCGAACCAGGCTCCGGCTTCTGCATTTGCCACGATCGCCTCGTGATGCCGGTCCAACCCTTGGGCGTTTCCTCAACCAGCATCCGCAGCACCTGCCAGCCAACCCTTTCGACGGGTTGATCGAAGGTGCCGTCCTTCATCGCCATCTCAATCGCGGCGAGCTTCCTCCGGGCGGCCTCCCAGTTGGCTTCGCCATCGATCATGTCACGCCGATCCGGTAACGCTCCAGGACCGCCATCGCATCTTTCGGGATCGTGTATACCGTCGTGCTCGTGCGCTGCCCATCAGCCCCGACCACTTCGCGCCTGAGCTTGCCCGATCGCGCGGCCGACGCCACTGCGCAAGCCTGGCGAAGATCCGGAGGCAGAGCAGGCGAGGGCACCTCCGTCGAGTCTGCCGTCGCCGCCGGGGCGAAACCAAAGACCCCCACGAGCTCAATCACCGGAGACTTACGGTACGTCTTCTTCGGCAAAAGCGTCTCCGACTCGGAGACAGGCTTTGGCGACCCGAGGCTGTTACGCTCGATGCGCGACGTGGCCGAAAACATGGCCGTCTTGATGTGGTACTCCGAGGCCGCCACGGCCACGCCATCGATGCGGATCTCGGCCAGCGAGATCACCGGCCAAGGCAGGTAGATCACGTTCTCCCCAATCCACACGTCGTCCACACGAAGCGGCGATGTCCCGTGGTTGTGGTGCAGGAAGTCCCGCTTGCAAAACCACTCGATCCACCGGCTCGTCTGATTGATCGCCTCGATGAAGATGCCCGCGTCGGATCCATCGTGGTGCCTCGCCTCGCGTTGGACGTCGGCAAGCGTGCAGTAGGGATTGACGAGCTTCATTTCGCGTTGAACACAAACGCTTGCTTGTTCTGGGGTGACATGCGCGACGCCTGGATGCGGCGCCGATAGCTTGGGAGAACCTCAATTCTCCGCTTCTCCATAGCCTCTGAAAAATCCCTGACGACGGATGCAACTCCATCGTGGGATGCGACCTTCAACCGCCTCAACAGATTGTCGCGGACGGCAGGAAGCAGATCAGCCTCCTCGATTTTCTTCGCGAGTTTGTCTCGGTCCATGTCGGTTCGGGTTCATTCGGGTTCGGGTAATCGTCTTCGGGTACTCGCTCAGCCGTTGCTCAATCGGCCTTCGCGGGCTTGCCTTTCGGCTTGGCCGGCGCCGGTTCCGGTTCGGCCGGCTGAGGCGCCGGGTCGGGCGCCGCGGCAGGCGATGCGGGCTCTTCGGCCTTGGCGGGCTCGACATCATCGATCCGCTTGAACTGCTCCGGCGCGTGCTTGTCCAGACCGTCGGCCTGGGCATCCGTGACTTCGATCACGTCATTCGGTTTCACAAGGCCGACTCCAGCGAGGTTTTGGGGCTCTTTGCCCACGTAATGATACTTTGGCATAGGGTGGTTCGGGTTGATCGTTGCAAACAAAAATACCACGAAAGGCGTTGATCTATCACCATTTGCGCCTCCCGCGGTGACGACCGAACTTGCATCTTGAACGGCCGTCCTTGCAAGCCATTTCACGAAAAGCCCGGCCCCACCGAAGCAGGGCCGGGCGAGGCTGAGCAAGCCACCCGGAATGAGACGATTACCTCATACCCATCGCCATCACCTGAGCGTACCTGGCAGTCGTCAACTTTTCGGCAAAAAAAAAGCCCCACACCCGAAGGCATGGGGCTTGTAATGGTCAGACAACTACAACTTAGGCGTTGAAGTTGTAGCCGAGCACGGCCGCCTTGATGTTGGCGAGCGACTCCATCGGCTTGAAGTCGCGGCGGAAGCTCGCGATCACCGAGCGAGTCTGGGCCTTCTTGTCCACGTCGGTCTCGACCGTGAAGTCGCGACGCACACCGAGGATCCAGGAGGGCTTGTGGATCAGGAAGATCGAGCCCTTGGTCGTGGTGGTGCCGTCGTAGACACCGGTGGCGTTGAGGTTCTCACGCACCTGCGAGGACGGGATGATGTCCATGCCGAGCAGGTTCGGGGCGATGCCCGTGAGGATCCGCGCGGTGTTCATGTTCCCGACCTTCTCGGCCGTCAGCGTCTCGGGCAGGAGCACGAGATCGTTGTAGCCGTTCACGCCGGCCACGATGATGACGTTGCGCGGGTCGAGGCCCCAACGCTTCATCGCCTTCTTCAGGATGCCGATGTTCGCCGTGGTGATGCCCCCGGTGGCCAGCGAGACCTTCAGGTCGGAGGTCGCGAGCGTGAGCTTGCGGACACCGTCGAACATCTTGCCGGAGTGCGTCGCACCCAGGGCGTGGCTGTCCGAGTCCTGGTGGGTGGCAGCGGTGTCGCCGTTGAGGATCGCGTCCTCCAGCGCCTCCGCAGCCGCCTGGCCGAGGTTCTGCAGCGTGTTCGGGAGGATCGCGATGATCGAATCCTCGTCGGCTTCGTAGGAGTAATCCACGATGCCAACGAGCTTCTTCGCGTCCAGCGTGAGACCCCCGGTGCCCTGCTGGCTGCCAGCCGCCGTCGTGTTCTCGCCGGTGAGGCGGAACGTCGGACGGGTCGTGCCGATCGGGTACTTGAACGGGTTGGTCGGCATCTGAACCTCGGAGGAGATCATCGCGGCGGCGAGCTTCGACTCCAGGTACAGGCGCTGCATGAGCTGGCTGGACAGGGTCGTGTTCATCCAATCCAGGCCAGTGCCGGCGCCGGTCGTGGTGAGGGCCTTGCCGCCGATGGTCGAGAAGAGGATCTTCTCGGCCCGCTCCGACTTCTGCTGAGCGGTGCGGAGCACGCTCTCCGGGATGTCGGCGTTCTCAGCCTTGCCCGTCATGATGTTGAGGAGCTGCTTCTGAGCCACGCTCAGGTTACCGGAGCGGTGAGCGATCGGCAGCTCGATGCCAGAGTGCTCGTCCTCGAACTGCATCTTCGAGTTCGTGCGGACGTTCTTGAGCGCCTCGGCAACGATGTTCTTCACATCATCGGCGGCGACGCCGGGCTTGATCGCTTCCTTCACGGAGTTCGTGATGGATTCGGCGAGGGCCTTCGTATCGACCTTCTCGCCACCCAGGCCCTTTACGGCATCGGCGACGATGGTCTTGACCTGGGCCTCGGTGACACCGGAGCCAGCAGCCTTGACGGCTTCGGAAACGACCTTCTTGAGGTCTTCCTCGGTCATCTCCTTGCCGTTTTCGGACGGCGGATTTTGGGCGGCTTCGGCCTTGGCCTTCAGCGTGTTGAGTTCGGTCTTTTCGGCGTCGGTGAGCTTGTCCACAGACTTGGACATCAGCTCCATCAGACGTTTGAGTTCGGTAGCAGTGAGCATCGCTATGGTCTCCTAGTGGAGGTTGTGGTTTCGGTTTCGGATTCGGGTTCTTCGCGTGCTACTCCCCTTTGGGTTTGGCCCTTGAACGCCCTAAAATGTTACTCGTCGCGCAGGGACGAACTGTGACGCCAGAACCGGCTGAACGCCTTCTGGCAGTCGGCCGGCCCGACACTCCGTGTGTAGGCCAGCGTCTCGGCATTCATCGGCACTGCGACCAGACTGACCTCGAACAGGTCGATTTCCTCGATCCCGTAGCGATCCTCCGCGTAGTGCCAGATGCCGCCGATGGACAGGCCCTTGAGGTGGCCCTCAACGAGCTTGAAGCGGGTGTCGCGCACGCCCGGCGCGTTGCTGATCGCACCGGTCACCGCGAGGCCGCGCTGATCGACTCCGACCTTCGTCCACGATCCAGCGATCGAGGATACCTTGTTGGTGTGGTCGACCAGAATCACCGGGTTCTTCCGGAAGTCGGCGAGCGTCTTCGTCCACGCACCGGGCATGACGTACTCCCCGCCGCGGTCCCGCTTGTCCGGCGTGCCGAAGGTGGAGGCGTAGCCCTCAATCACCACGTCACGGTAATCGGCCACGACCTCAGTGCCTTCTCCACCTTCCTTGCGGAGAATGGTGGCGAACTTCTGCTCGGCCGGCAGGCGGATCTCGGCACCAGCCTCGAACGCCTGCACCCGCTTCTGCGAGAGCAGCGCCTTCGTCGGCTCAACATCCGAAGCCTTGACGGTCAGCTCGGTGCCGGTCGTGAGGAGCAAACCGTCACGCGAGGGAACAGCCAGGTCGATGGTGAGTTCGCCATTCGCGGCCCGGATCGCCTTGCCGGCGACGCGCTCGCCGTTCAGCGCGAAAAAGACGGCCTTACCAACCAGCAACGCCGCCGGGTCAGCCGTGACGATCCGCGGTGCGGTCGGGCCCGCGGTCTTGCCGCCACCGAACCGAATCACCCGCGTCGCCGTCTTTTTGATACGCAGAACTGTCGCCATGCTTCGGGAATCGCACGGCGATCAGTTCGGTCAAATTTTAGCTGCTTTTTTCTCGCAGCCGGAGCTCGGTGTTCGCGCGGATCAAATCGATGTTCTCGCGCTCAAGCTGGCGGAAGCGGGCGTCCGAGTGCCACACCTCATCGACCTGGGGGACGTACCGGCCCTCCTTGGTCTGAATCGGTTCCCCCGCTTTGAGGTTCAGGACCGGCGGCTGATAGAGCTGTAACGATTCCTTCCCGCGCGACGAGACGCTGCCGCAGCCGGTCAGCACGCTGAGCAGACACAGCATCGCCGCGAGCGCGTAGATCATCGATCTCGTCCTCGATGCGTTCGATTTCTCGGAGTAGGCGGAGGCGGTTCTCATAGGGGGCGGTCTTGGTCTTGTATTCCAGCCACGCCGCCGCGGCGCGGACGCAGGCCGTGACGGCGGGCAGGAAGCTCATGGTTCAAACGCGGCTCTGCATCGTCGGCGTGTCGCCTTCGATCGTCTTGCCGACCTGCTTGCCGAGTTGATGCACGACGTTCGCGACGAACCCGAGCAGGACGCCCTGCCAGATCGGCAGGTCCGAGGCGCCGAGCAGGCTCGTGAGGTACGTGAAGACGCCGGCCGTGATGCCCGGTATGGCGACCAGAACCCAGCCCGGGAACTGATCGGTCTTCTTGAGGATGAACGTGACGACGAAGCCGATGACAGGCGTCAGCATGGCCACGATGCCAGCGGCGCCGTCGGCGGGCGTCTCAGGTGCAACCGCCTCGGTGTCCGCAGGCGCGGCATCGGCAGCGACGGAAACGGCAGGCAGCGTGATCAAACAGATGGCCATGCTGGCCAACGCGAGGGTGATGTAGGTTTTGGTCTTCATAACGGGAGAGTCAGATGGGCACGCCACACTTCTTCAGCAGGTCGTAGAACCACGGGAAAAGATCGCGCAGGCTGCCGGGCAGACCGAGCACCTGCTTCCACTCCTGGCCGGCGCTGAGCTGCGGCGTCTTCGCGTTAATCCGGCGCCAGGTGAGTGCCGCGCCGTTCTCGCTGCGGAGCATGAGGCGGACGTTCTCCGTGCGTTCGCGCGACTGATCGGAGTGGTTGCCGAGGTCGCAGTGGACCACCAGCCGCTCGATGCGGTCCACGCGCGTCGGTGTGACGACCACGCCGCGCAGCTCGACGTCCCGAGCCCCACCCTTGATCGTGGCCAGGTACCGGCCGCGCGGCTCCCAGATCGTGTCCTCGTCGCCGACAATGATCCGGCGGACGCGGTTGTTTAGGTCGGCGCAATCCTCGGCCGCGCCGACGATCCGCGGCGTGTGAACGTGAAGGTCGCGGGCTTGCCCGGTGATCTTGAGCGGGTCGGCGTAGGTGCCGTCCGGCGGCACGATCTCCGGCAGGTACAGGTGCCGCATCCCATCGGCCGCAAGCTCCATGCGAGCGGTCAGGATCTTGCCGCCGGCCGTGAATTGGAACGTGGCGCCGGGAAGAGCCAAGACGGCATCGCCGTCACCCTTGACGAGAATCCCGCCGGCCGCGGTGCCCTCGATGCTGATCAGGTTCTTGTCGGGTCGTTTGCTCATCGCATGGGCCCTGTGTAGCGGCTGCCGAGGATTTCCGGGTCAGGCCCGTCCTTCAGCCGACGCCGGTACGCCCGCATCTTGGCGGCCTTTCGGTCCCGCTTCCGCTGCTCCGCCTCGTTGCCGGCCAGCAGGTAGGCAGCCAGGGCCCGGTCCTGCCGGCGGCGCTTGGCCGCGACACGGGCATTACGGCGCTTCTGCGCAGGCGTGAGCTTGGCGGGCTTCATGGATCAGAGGCCAAGGCGCGACCGTGCGCCGTGCGGCCGGGTGTAAGGGTCTTGCTGCACTGGCGCGGTGATCGGCAGTCCCGACGACTGCGCAATGTTGCTGTCGGTCAGACCGGCCGCGAATGCACGCGCCTTGATGAACGGCGTCGCACCTAGGAGGATCGGCCCGGAGTAGAGCGGGCTCGATGCCGTTGGGTTTGCCGTACCGGCGGCGTCCGGCCCCAGCTCGTAGCGGATCTGCGCGTCCCAAGTAGGGCACCAGAGCACGGCGTAGGACTGGCCATCGTCCTCCTCGTACGTGTAGATGTCTGGGGCCACCACCTTGGTCAGAGGTACCTCGGTCGTGAGGTACGTCGGACCATCGTACAGGTCCATGATCGTCGCCCAGTTGGTGTTGAGGATGCCGTTGTCATAGGAGTTACTGCCGGCACCAACTCCATGGCGGGTGGTAAATCGTCCGGCTCCAGCAACAGGCTTCCTGATGTCGGCTGCAGTCGGCCCCCACGCAGAGCGATATAGGGTGCAACCAGCTCCAGCCAACCACGGGTTACACTCGGGAATCTGGTCCGCCGGAGGAATCGCCGCTGCCGCGTCGGGCAGCGCCCAGACGCCGTGAGCGCGTGTTCGATGAGCGAACTCAATTACGCGGTCGTTATTCACGACCCAACGGAGGCGGGGCATCAGTACCATCAATGCCGCCAACGAACGGGCGTTAGCGGCACCGATGCCGAAGTAGACATCGCCAGCCCGGTTTGGCGGCCCGTCGATCATGCGGTATGGATCCGCAGATGTACGCTTCCCAGGGCTCAACGTGCAGGGCGAGAGAGCCCCGTCGTAGCACGAACTGGCTTTGAAGTCCGCCCAGTATCGAGCGGTGAAATCACCACTGGCGATCACCGACGTCGCGCCGAGCTGCGGTTTGTGGTCATCACCCCAAAGCGGCACTCCGCTGATTCCTCGCATTACCTGACGCATTTCCTGGGGGCCTTGCAGGTTGGGATCGGCACTCGTGACGTTCAGGACCGCCGTCTTGCGAAGCTTTTGGGCCTTGGTGGTCGAGATCAGCAATGCGCCGAGAAGGGCAGGCGCGATAAACTGACCGCCCCACTGACCCGCGCCACTGTTCCAAGCGCCAGGAAACCCTGCGCGGCCATACATGAAATGCCACACCGCGAGTCCTTCCGCCAAGATCGCGGCAAGCAAGGGCTTCTTCTCCTCCACCGTGTTCATTCCGAACAAGTTGATGCACGACCCGTAGAACGAGACGGCTCGGCCGGCCGCGTAATCATCAACGCAGATGTGAGGTCGAAACGCCCGGCCACCTTCAGAGTAGTCGCGGAAGGCACTCCCATCGTACCCACGCATCGAAAAGATCTCCGTGGAGTGAATCCAACGCGTGCGCTCTGAATCGAGCTGCGCGAAAGTCTTCGCAGAGTTCCACGCGACCTGCGGTAAGAGCGATAGGTCGAAGTCCGACCACGTGAGAAACTCCTTCGTATCGCCCACAAAGTTCGGACGGATCGAGTTTATTCCGTTGAGGGGAGGCGGATCACGAAGGACGGTCACCACGCAGTACGCGTCGATGCAGGATCTCGCGATGGCAGAGGTGCCTCCGTTGCTCGTTTGCTCAACGTTCCGGACCATCGCTGAGACCAGCGAGACGCAGGACCCGACCGGCGCCGTCCAAACCTTTGGGAGATTCGGAACCTCGTTCTGGGCGGGATTGCCGCTGCCGTAGTGCAGTGCGTTGCCGGTCGGCGGATTGACCGTGATGCCGCTGATGGTAAGCAGGCCGTGGCTGTACGGAAGCGGGTCAGCATCGAGGGTGATCAGGTCGACGTGGCCCGGTATCCCAGATCCCAGCAGCGAGATCAGCCGCACTCCCGTGTCACCGATAGCGGGAGCTACCCACCAGGAGCCGCACGCGTACTGCCCAACGCGCGGCTCCGCACCGGACGACGACTCAAATAGCCAACGCCACTGAGCAGGACGATTGCTCGGCCCGTTGGCCGCGAACGACACCGGACAAATGATGTTCAGCTCGGTGCTCATAGTGAGAAGTGCGTGATCGTGCTCGATTCAATCTGCGTGCGATCAGTCGAGCTGGTTGTCCCGTTAATCCAAATCAGCTCCGCGATGTGGCCCCAGTGAATTTGGTTGGCACCACCTGGAGCGGCTGACGGAGCAAAGATCGCCCACGTTCCACTGCGGATGTCATTGGAACCAGTTAGGCCGCTGTGTACCTCTGCCGCATTGACCCTGATGCGCGTATCCTGCGAGCCCGTGCCGGCGGCGCGGTACGCCGAGATAAGAACCTTCCCGGATATGGCCGAAGGAGCGATGAGGTTGGCACCACTATCTGCGTAGTACTCTGGGCGCTGATTTGGTAGGCTGAAGCGAAACGTGCTGGTGCCCGCTCCGTTGCCAAAAAGGGTAGCCACAGACTCCGAGACCTCACTGTCCACCACCCCAAACATCTCGCTCTGGTTAGCTGAAGTGAATCCTGAGATCGACGCGGCCGAACTCAGCCTCGTAAGCACCGTGCCACCATTGTGTGGATTGTGTATCGCCGGCTTCCCGTTGCTCCATGCGAGCGTCAGGCGAGGCTGCAGCGAATTGTCCGTCTGCTGAAAATTGCGGCCGTTGCCGCTCTGGTCGTACCAGACCGACACAAACGCGATGGTGGCGCTGTTGGCCGTGAGCCACTCCGATACCGTGTCTTCGTTGGCATCGTTCGTCACGAGCGATCCGGCGAGTACCTTGAAATCCTTCGTGGTGTTTCCCCCGTTCTCGCGGAGCTGGATGACCGGGCCGGTATAGGCCGCCCGGAGGTAACGGCTCGCTGAGAATGCAAAGAAGGCGTTCGTCGTGATGCCATCGAGCGGGTAACTCGTGGTGATGGAGTAGGACGACTCAGTCACCGGGCCATCGCGGTACCCGTCATAGTACGGGATCGCCTTGATGGTCACTGCACTCGTGACGGAGATCGGCGCGGAGTAGACTGTGCCGGTTGTCCTCGTCGGCGTCGTGCCGTTCGTCGTATAGCGGATGTTCGCCGGGTCGGAGATGGTATCGAGCGCGACCGTGGTTCCGGATGCGACTGCTCCGGAGGGTACGCTGAACGAGACCGGCTCAATGTCGCCAAGGCTGCGCACCACGAAGGACAAATTGCTCAGCGCAGTCTGGTCTGTCGTGCCGAACTGACCGGCGAGGAAGTAGTCGCTCGGGAGGTTGGCCAGGTTCGCCGTTGGCCACAGGGTATACATGCCAGCCGGGATCCCGTCGCCTCCTCCGCCAGTCGGCAGATTCTTGATTGCCGACGCATCGAGGCGGTCCGCTCCCGTGAGCGTCTGGAGCTTGTCGCGCACCTGCGCGGCTGTGTCGCTTGAGGGGATCGACAGCTCCGCCTCAAGGGCTGGGATGTCAATGTCCGTCGGCGCGATGAGGTTCAGCCGATCGGGCGGGCCGCGGACAAGGATCACGTTGCCTGCATTGTCGACGCGGAAGAGCAACACCCGATACTCCGTGAGTCCTGTCGGTGAGGTGGTCGCCCATGCCCCCGCGGTCGCCGAGCTGAGGTAATAGTCAAAGCCCGGCGTCAGCGAGAGCGACGTGACTACGGACGCATCGAGTACGCCGGCTGTAAGCAGGTCGAACGAGTTCGCATTCCTCGGAATCACGAAGCCCGCAACGTTGGCCGTGCCAGCCGCATTAGCCCGCGCGAGCACGTACCCGCTTCCGGAGATGGCGACCGGCTGCAGCAGCGTGAACCCGTGCGCCGTCTGGGCGATGTTCTCCTTGATCGTCGCCTGGCCGTTGCCGACGCTCGGCAGATTCTTGATCGCCGTCGCGTCGAGCCGATTGTCTCCACTGAGGCCGGCGAGCAGGTCGCGAGTTGCGGCACCCGTGAAGGCGCTGGCAGCCAGCTTGGAGTCGAGCGCGGTCTGCAGCCCGACCACCTTGGAGACCGCGATCAGGTTGTCCGGGATGTCGAAGATCGACCCGTTGGCGAACTCAAGCTCGCCGCCGCTGGCCACCACGATCTTCTTTCCGCTGCCGATGACGAGCTGCGGGTCGCGGATGTTGCCCTGGCCGTCGCGGGTGACGCTGATCTGCGCCGCGGCCGTAGTCGCGAGCGCAAGGAAGAGGAGGAGCCGAATCGTGTTCATGCAGGAATCTTCGAGGTGAGGTAGCGCCAGGCGCCGGATACGAATTGGAAAGTGAAGAGTGCCAAGGTCGTGAAGCCGTCCGTCTCCCAACGGTTTGCCGCGAAAGAGCCGGCCGGGAGCAGGTGGGCGCCGACGTCAGTATCGTTGCGGAACTCCACCAGGATCCCGGACGTGGCCGGGACCGCGCATTGCACCGTGCACAGGTCGCCCTCAAGCCGGGCGGCCACCGCCAGGGGGATTATCCGGACGCCTGCGCCACCCGTGAAGGTGACGTAATGCGTGTGATGGCTGCGGCCTGGCGTGATGATGGTCGTGCCAGCAGAGTTTCCGACTGAGCCGACCGACTCCGGACGCATCGTGCGGCGGAGGACCGGAACCTCGACGCCGACGTTCTTCTCGGCAGCGGGCACGGCCTCGTCAGTACGCACGCCGACGATGAGCGCGCTCTCTTCGAGCGTCGTCGGCCGCGGATCTTGGGAAACAGGACGTGTAGGCATGGGTTAAGCCTCCCTGATGATGATTGAGCCGTCTTCGCGGAGCATGATGCCGCCGTCCTCGCGAAGCAGAACCGGCACCGACTCGATGCCGACCGACAGGGAGGTCGATCCATTGACCTGAGCACCGACCGCCTTGCTCGCAGACACAACGGCCGTGAGCTCGGTCTCGCCGGCAATGACGACACCGAGCGCGGCGGATTCCCTGACCAACACCGAGACGGTCGAGCCGCCCGAAATCGCAGGCGACACCGGCTTCGATGCGTGCACCGAAACCGTAATCTGGGTGCTGCCGCTGATCGAAGCCGAACGCGGCACGGATGCGTGCATGGCCACCGCAACCAGGGTGGAGCCAGCCAGCACGCTGCTCGTCGCCTTCGACGCCGCAATGACCACCTGCATGGCCGATGAGCCGGCCACAGAAGGGAAGACCGCTAGAGCGATCTTCGTAACGGCCATCGCCGACGAACCGATGATCCGCTCCGGGAGCAGCGCCTTCCACGCGGCAGCAGTCATGCGCACGGCAGATGCGCATCCGACCTGCACAAGACGCAGGTAGAGCTTTTGCCAGAACACGACCTTGAGCCGCGCCCTCGGCGTAACGTTGCGCAGGAAGGCGAACATCAGACTCAGTTCTCAGAGATCTCCAGTGCGCCGATCGGGATGTTCAGCGTGTCGTTGGCCTGAATCACCCGCGGCGTGATGGGGGCGTAGAAGAGCAGGTTGCCGCCGCTGGGAGCGTCGTAGATACCGACCGCAACCGCGGTGCCCCAATCGACCGGGGCTGTCGGCCAGATGATCGCCACGCCGTTCTGCTTCACTCCATCGACCGCGGCCGGGAAGTTCGTCGGGTTGTTCGGCACCTGGGCGCGAGCATAGGAGGTGCCACTGACCTCGGTGCCCGGGGTGGTGTCCGTCGGCGCCGCGGTGAGCAGGCCGAAAAACAGGTTCGCCAGCGGTGCAAACACGGTGCCGCCGAAGATGTGGTCGAGAACTTTGTTCTCGGTGTAGTTGGTCTTGGAACTCATGGGATCGGTTGGTTGCGGATAGGACTACGCGGCGGTCGCCCGCCTCGTGACGATTGGAGTAACCTCAAGCGTGTCGCTGATGAGCGAGTGAAGCCGCCCCTCCTCCGTGACCGCCGAGATGTCGAAAACGAGTATCTTGCCCACCAGCCCAGACGCCGCATCGGCTGGAGTGAAATGGAGAAGGGCCCGGCCGAGCGGACCGCTCAGGACCGTGATGCCTTGGCCCGTCTGCTTCTTGATCGGTGCGACGTCATCGCTGTCGGCAATGTCGCGCTTCGCCGTGAAAAAGAGGACGTCGTTGGTGATGTCCCTGGGCACGCCAGGACGCGACTCTACCGTGATCTCCAAGTAGGTATCGCGCCCCTCGCTGATTCTGTAGTGCTCAGGCATCTCTGTCCGGCATCCGAGCCAAACGGCAATGCCTGTCCAGAAATGCGTGGTTTTTTCTGCCACGCGCTGGCCCAGGGCCCACCAGGTGAGCACGAAAAAGCCCCGGGCCGTAGCGGCTCCGGGGCGAAAGCTAAGACGTCAGGCGCCCAGGCGTTACCCGCTGGCTGACGGAGAATCAGCGTTATCGTTTACCCGATGCGTGCGCTTGAGGCTGGCGACGACGCGCTCGTGCAGCGTGTGCCACTTCTCGCAGTTGTCGTAGCTGTGATCCGCCCACCAGCCATCCCAGTCCGGCCCGTCGATGTCCGGCTCGGTGTCGCAGTTGATGTCCAGGTCGGTCGCGAACCAGCCGGTTGCCTCGTCGAGTTCGCAGCCGTTGATCGAGAAGCTGAGTTTGCCGCTGCAGTATGGGCAGGGCGGATTCTTGAGTTTGTGGTCCTTCGTGGCCGAAAGAAGACGATAACGAGTCGATACAGCGCAACTCGGGCCAGCGGACGCGCCCGGCTCCGGCGTGGATTGTGAGGACGGCGAAGGGTCAGTAGTGGTCATGGCGTTGGTTGGTGGCCCGAGTTGCTGATCTCGGTGTTCGACTACTCTTGCTGTTCGCGGATTCTTTTCGCTCCGCACCACGGGCAGAATCGAAATGGGATTCCGGTGTAGGTGTATCTCCCGCCACTGCGCAGCGTTTGATTGATGATCGGGCCGTTCACCAGATCGCACTGAGGTTTCCAGTCGGGGCAGCAGTCGAACCCCACGTCAGAGCCAACGCTCACCGTCACCTCTGGTTCGGGCATCTTTAATCCGCTCATGGCATTGTCCTTTCTTTGGGTGAGCGCAGCTCACCGTGACCGTTGGCCAAAAGCCGGACCGCGGCGTCGATTGTACGCCCGATCCCTCCATGCTCCGGCGCGATGCGTTGCAGCGTCGCCAACGTGTCGGGCTCGACGCGCTGAGCCGGCAACACCACGCGAGCAGCCGCACCCTTGAGCGCGGCCTTGTTGCGACGGCGGAAGGTCCCATCCTTGCGGTGGTCGGCTACCCGGCTCTGCTCGTCGTTTATGCCCCACTTGCTTATCTCGTGCCACTCCAGAGGGGTAAGCGCGTTGCCCCCACGTGCGGTAGCCATGTCGGCCAGCTTGCGCCGGATGTCGCGGTCGCCAAATCGGGCAAGCCCCCACTGCTTTTGCGTGAGCATTTGGGGCCACGCCGACTCCAGCTTGTAGATAATTTGTGCGGCGGTCATTGATCAGATCTCCCCGTGGGCCATACGCCGCTCAAGCGCAATGCGCTCCTCCTCGTGCTTGGCGTCCGCGGCGATCTGGACGAACTCACGGGCCAACTTGTCGGCGTTGCGCATGCGCCACTCGCCATCGTGCACGGCGAGAGCGTCCTCGATCTTGGCGAGGTCATCGGCTTTGACGGCCAACTTGCCGGCAATGACGGCAACCACATCAGCAGGCATTTTTGCCATGCGTGCAGCACCGCTGGGGTGGCTGCGGCGATCAATAGGGCCAGTCCCGACGACCTTGCCGGCGAGCGAGACAGTGGCAAAGGCACCATCCCACGTAATGAGGAGCGCGCGGCCATCAGCAGCGGACTTGTCGAGGAGGGTAGTCGTCACCTTGACGTAGTTGGAGGGGGCGTTGGGAGTCATGTTGTTTGTCTTTTAACGAGACTCATCATGCGGGCGCCTCGCCGTGCGTCTAGGCAAAACGGCCGCAATCCGTCTGTATTTTTTACCGCGTCTGCGGCTCATATACGGTGTTCGGCTTGAAGGGCTCAGGCATTGGCATCCATGCGAGCACGCAGCCCGGCGCGATGCGCTGCCCCTTCTCGCAGCGCCAACGTGGTTCCTCAAACCAGCGTTCGGGCACCCCATGGAAGCGCGGCCCAGTTTCCTTGGCAGCCGCTTCGATGATGCACAACGGCCGGGCCGGGTGAGCTACCCCCAAGGCCAGCCGGCCGACATCGGGGGAGGGTGGGAAGTCTCTCATCGCCAGAGCAAGGGCGTCACGGAAAGTCTGGCCTACGAACTCCTGACCAGGGCCCTCCCTCGGCCACAGGCGGATCGCGAAATGCCCGGCATCTCGATCCAGGAAAATGTCGTGACCCGCGGGGCCTCCGTGCTCCAGCCACTCGATGATCTCTGCGTCGGTAAACGCCGCCGGCTGAGCCGATGTCGGATGCGGTGTCATTTCCGTGTTCTTCATTCGTGGAAGGCCCTAGATTTTACATCTCGTTTCCGGCCCGTTGCTGAGCCGCGGCATGGCGGGCAGCGACCAAAATCGTGCTCACAGCGGGAAACCCTCCAGGTGGATGCGAAGCAACTCGCGATCGTAGAACGCCAGACATTCCTGCACCTGCCCCGGCTTTTCGTAAATCGGCACTTCTCCGAACATCGGCGACGCCTCCTCCTTCGCTACCTGGCGGACCGCGGCCACAACATCCGGCCGGCAGACAATGCCAACCAGGACGGGCGTTTCCTGAAGCCGTCGGGACGCGGCCTCTATTTCATCGATGATCGATTGGGTTTTGCTCATGGGAATGATTCAGTGCTACATCTTCCAGGCGCCATCACCGGCACCCGGCTGCTCACCTGATCTGGGTGTTCCGCCAACGCCAGTCGCAGAGCGCCATGATAAGCGCGCCGCGTCGTGTGGC
>CAYZBG010000099.1:0-16122 GCA_964476565.1 uncultured Opitutus sp. | reverse complement strand
CCTACGGGCTCCTCATCTTCTGTGGCATCCTGATCCACTACGGCGCCCTGCTCCTGATCGTCTCGCTCACCTTCTGGCTGGGGGCGAGCCAGGGCATTGAGGGCAGCTATTTCACCTTGATGGAGTTCTCCCGCCTGCCCCGCGAAGCCTTCCGCGGCATCACCAGCCTCCTCTTTGTCTGGGCCCTGCCGGCCGTCGTGGTCAGCAATGTGCCGCCGCGCGCCCTGATCGACGGGTTCGATCCCCTGCTCGCGCTCTGGCTGCTCGCCGCCACGGCGGTGTGGCTGAGCATCGGCATCATCGTCTTCAACCGCGGCCTGCGCCGCTACGCGAGCGCATCGTCTTGACCGCGGCGAGGCCGTGGCGGGACCGCGGCGAGGCCGCGGCAAATCCCAAACGCCAACGTCCAAACGCCAAAATTGAGTGCACCTTGATAGGCCGCTCACTGCGCCGAAGGCGCGCTGTCTTTTGGGATTTGGACCTTTGTGATTTGGGATTTGGGATCTCGGCGGGTGGGATTTCCCGCCTTGGCTGGAATTTCTTTGGCCTTTGGACCATTGGCGTTTGAGATTTCCCCGCTCGATGTCCTCCGCCCTCTCCGCTCTCGAACGCCGCCTCGGTTACACGTTTCGTGACCGCGCCTTGCTCGAGCGCGCGTTGACCCACCCGTCGTACCTGCAAACGCACCCGGAGCTGGGGGAGAGCAACCAGCGGCTCGAGTTTCTTGGTGACGCGGTGCTGCAACTGATCCTCACCGCCGAGTTATTCTCGCTGTATCCACAGGAACGCGAAGGGGCCCTCAGCAAGCGCCGCGCTGCGCTCACCAAGGGCGGATACCTGTCACGGCTTGCCCGCGAGATCGGGCTTCCGGTTCACCTGCGGCTCAGCCCGAGCGAGGAACAGACGGGCGGACGCGATCGTGCCTCTTCGCTCGAGGACGCGTTCGAAGCGCTGGTCGGGGCCATCTACGTCGACAGCGACCTGCCCACCGCCGCCAAGATCGTGCTCGGGCTGTACGGGCCGCTGGCCGCCCGGCTCGACGCCGTGGTGGACGGTGAGAATCCCAAGGGCCGCCTCCAAGAGCTGGTCCAACCCGAACACGGCAACTTCGCCCTGCGCTACGAGACGACCCACGTCAGCGGCCAGGACCACGAACGCGAGTACGCCGCCCAGGTGTTTCTGCACGACACTCTGCTCGGCTCCGGCCGGGGTCCGTCGAAGAAGGCCGCCGAGGAAGCCGCCGCCCGCGCCGCCCTCGACGCACGCCGCACCTTGTAGCGGCGGCCGTGCCGGCCGCCTCATCCGATCCGCACGCCTAGACACGCGCCGCACCGCCCCTTGATGGTTCCGCTTTGCCCTGTGGCGAAATCGTGGTTCCGTGACCGTCCGCCCGCTTCGTCATGCCCGCCGCAACCGCCACGCTTCGCCGCCATCGCATCACCGGGGTTTGTCCCCCGGTGCGCGGGGCCGTGCTCGCCGGGCTGATCCGGGCGCAGCCCGCCGGCGTGTGGTTGGTCGTGGCCGAAGACCTGAAGGTCGCCGAACACCTGGCCGAAGACGTCGCCTTCTTTGACGAAGCCGCGCCGGGCGACGTGGCCGAGGTGCTCGTCCTGCCTGAAGCGATGCCCGACCACCGGGACATGCGGGAGGCGTTCGCCGCGTCGGCCGACCGGACCACCGTGCTGAGCCGACTGCGTCAGGTGCGTACCGGCGAGCCGCGTCCGCTCGTGATTGTCACCACACCGGCCGCTCTGCTCCAGCCGGTCCCGGCGCTCAAGGAGTACGCTGCGCACGAACTCACGTTGCGCCGGGGCGAATCCCAGCCGTTCCAGAGCCTGCTCGAACGCCTCCAGGCGCTCGACTACGACAGCGAGACGGTGTGCGAGGCACCCGGCCACTACGCCATCCGCGGCGGCCTGATCGATGTCTATCCGATCAATGCGGAACGTCCCTATCGGCTCGATTTCTTCGGCGACGAACTGGAGTCGATCCGCGCGTTCGACCCCGTGACCCAGCGTTCGGGCGAGTCGGTCGACACACTCACGCTCGCGGCTTCGCCCCGGCTCCGCCTCGCGCCGTCACTCACTGGGCTCGCGGACTACCTGCCGGCCGGCGCCACGCTCGCGCTGATCGAGCCGGCGGCCCTCGACGAGCTGTTCAGCGCCATCGCGCGCACTGACGCGGCACCGGCGGCCGGCCTGCCCGCCCTGCTCGAGCGCTGCGCCACGCTCGTCGGCCTGAGCGACCTCGACGAAGCGGCGGCCCTGTTCGACGGCGAGGGCATCGAGGAACTGACCCTCGATGCGGAGAGCCTCGTGCACCATCGCAGCTTCCCGGACGACGGCCTAGTCGCACAGGACCGGCTCGTGGCCGAAGAGGAGGCGCGGGAACGTTTTCTCACGCTCGCCGCCGGTTGGCGCACCGCCGGCCAGCGGGTTGTCTTCGTCGCCTCGAAGGAGGGCGAGGAGCAGCGCATCCGGGAGATTCTCGCGGAACATGGGTCGTGGAAGAAACCGGCACCGGTCTTCCACCGCGGCACGCTCAACGAAGGGTTCCGCCTCAGCCTGCGCGCCGGCGCCCCCGGACCCGCCCTGCCCCGCCGCCTCGCCGGCGCCGCCGGCGCGGGGGTCGTGGTCGTGACCGAGACCGAGATCTTCGGCCGCCGCCGCGCTCGCCGGCCCCCGACCGGTCGCCGCGCGCTCGCCCAGCGGGCGCAGATCGACCACCTGCTCGACTTCGCCGAGCTGGTCGAGGGTGACTTCGTGGTCCACCTGCAGCACGGCATTGCGGTCTACCGCGGTCTCAAGAAACTGGATACTCGCGATGGCCAGCGGGAGGTGATCTCGCTGGAGTTCGACGACCATGTGACCCTGCACGTGCCGCTGCAGGAGTCGCACCTGATCAGCCGCTACGTCGGGCTGAGCAAGGCGCGTCCCCAGCTGGGCCGGATCGGCTCCGGCCGCTGGGAAAAGACCCGCCAGGCCGCCGAGCGGGCAACCCTCGACCTCGCCGCCGAGCTGCTGCGTATCCAGGCGGCGCGCGACGCCCAGCCCGGTCACGCCTTCCCGCCCGACAACGACTGGCAGCGCGAGTTCGAAGCCTCGTTCCCTTACACGGAGACGCCCGACCAGTTGCGGGCGATCCGCGAGACCAAGGCCGATCTGGAGCGCGAACGGCCGATGGACCGGCTGATCTGCGGCGACGTCGGTTTCGGCAAGACCGAGGTCGCGATCCGCGCCGCGTTCAAGGCCGTACAGGGCGGACGCCAGGTGGCGGTGCTCGTCCCGACCACCGTGCTCGCGCAGCAGCACCTCAACACCTTCCGCGAACGCATGGCCGGCTACCCTGTTGCGGTCGAGATGGTGAGCCGCTTTCGCTCGAAGGCCGAGATCGGCAAGATCCTCGCCGCCACCGCCGCCGGACAGGTCGACATCCTCGTCGGCACGCACCGCCTGCTTCAGGCTGACGTCAAATTCAAGGAGCTCGGCCTCGTGGTAATCGACGAGGAACAGCGGTTCGGCGTGAAGCACAAGGAGCGGTTCAAATCGCTGCGCGCCACCGTCGACGTGCTCTCGATGAGCGCCACGCCGATTCCCCGCACGCTCTACATGGCCATGACCGGCGCGCGCGACATGAGCGTGATCGAGACGGCGCCGGTCAACCGCCACCCGATCCAGACCATCGTCAAGACCTACGACGAGAAGATCGTGGTCGACGCCGTCCGCCACGAGCTGCGGCGCGGCGGCCAGGTGTTCTACCTGCACAACCGCGTCATGACAATCGAGGTCGTCGCCGCCCGCCTGCGCGAACTGCTGCCCGACGTCACCATTGGCGTCGGCCACGGGCAGATGGACGAGCGCGAGCTCGAGCGCACCATGACGGATTTCGTCGCGGGCAAGTACCAGTTGCTCGTGTGCACCACGATCATCGAGAGCGGCCTCGATATCCCGAACTGCAACACGATCATCATCGAAGGGGCAGACCGCTTCGGTCTCTCGCAGCTCTACCAGTTGCGCGGCCGGGTCGGGCGGTTCAAGCACCAGGCCTACGCCTACCTGCTGCTGCACCGCCACACCCGGCTGGTCGAGATCGCCCGCGAGCGCCTCAACGCCATGCGCACGCACAACCAGCTCGGCGCCGGCTTCCGCATCGCGATGCGCGACCTCGAGCTGCGTGGCGCGGGCAACCTGCTGGGCGCCGAGCAGAGCGGCCACATCGTCGGGGTCGGTTTCGAACTCTACTGCCAGCTGCTGCGCCAGTCCGTCGCCCGGCTGCGCGGGGAAAAGCAGGCGGCCCTGGTCCGCGCCAACGTGAAGCTCGACTTCGTTTTCGTTGGCGAGTCCGCCGCGGCCGAGGAGACCCGCCGCCGCTACGCCGACGGCTACACCACGGTCCGGGATGCCGAGCAGGAGGCGAGCGGCGCAGTCGAATGCCCGCCGATCCAGGCCCGCCTGCCCTCTGCCTACATCGGCGAGACCCGGTTGCGCATCGACGTCTACCGCCGCCTCGCCATGGCCGAAAGCCCGGCCAAGGTGAAGGAAATCGAAAACGAATTGCGCGATCGCTTCGGCAAGTTCGGCGACGAGGTCCGCGCCCTGCTCCTCATCACCGAGATCCGCGTCCGGGCGGAACTCAAGGGCATCGTAAGCGTCGAAACCCGTTCGACCAAGCTGCAGTGCCTGCGCAACACCGGCAAAGCCGACGACTTCGTGATGCATGGAAACCGCTTTCCAAGGTTGACCGCTCCGAAGCCCCTTTTACGGTTAAAAGAGATCCTTTCGTTCCTCAACAACCTGCCTTCTCCGTAATGCCCTGGCGTCCCATGATTGTGCGTTCTTTTTCCCTCTTTTCGACGCGGTGCTTCCACCTGGTGGCCGGCCTGAGCGCAAGTGCCGGCCTGGCCGCCGCAGCCGCCGCGCCCAACGACGGTCTCGAGCTGCGGTTCGCGAACGGCATCGCGGCGATCGTCGAGAGCAAGGTCATCACGATCGACGATATCCGCCGCGAGATCGGCCCCTACATTCCGCAGCTGCAAAAGGAGGCCCGCAACCAGCAGGAGTTCGAACAGCGCCTCGAGGCGATGCAGGACTCCGCGATCCAGAACCTGATCGACAAGGTTCTGATCGTGAAAGAATTCTACAAGACCAAGGAGGGCGAGGAGCAAAAGCGGATCCCCGCCAGCTACGTCGACAACGCCATCGCTGAGAACCTGATCTCCGACTTCGAGGGCGACCGTTCCAAATTCTACGCCTACCTGCGCAGCCGCGGCATGACCATCCGCGACTACCGCGTCGAAGTCGAAGAGGACATCATCTACAACTACATGCGCTCCCAGCAGCGCAAGTCGCAGAGCATCGTCAGCCCGGTCCGGGTCGAGCAGTACTACAACGAGAACAAGGACCGGTTCTACCAGGAGGACGAGGCCCACATGCGCATGATCCAGTTCACGCGCTCGACCGGCGAGACGGACGAGCAGCTGCTGATCCGCGCCAACGCCGCCCTCGATCGCCTCAAGGCCGGCGAAGCGTTCGCCGATGTCGCCAAGGAAGTTTCCCAGGATTTCAAGCGCAACGCCGGCGGCGACTGGGGTTGGATGCAGCGTTCCAACCTGAAGAAGGAATTCGCCGATGCGCTCTTCGCCCTCGAGAAGGGCCAGACCACCGCTCCGATCATTTTGCCCGAGGGCGCCTACCTGCTCCACGTCGAGGAACGCCGCTACGCCGGCATCATGCCGATCGACCAGGCGCGCGATCAGATCGAGCGCATCCTGCTGCAAAACATGTCCCGCTCGGCCGAAGAACGCTGGCTCGAACGCCTGCGCCGCAACGGCTACGTGAAGCTCTACTGAGCGCCGGCCACTGTGCCCGCCTCTGCAGCCCGGTCCTTCGACCGGGCTTTTTTGTGCCCCGCCTCCGTTGACCGGCCCCGCCGACCGGGCGTACCCTTCCGAAATGACCCCGCTCGAACTGCTCGAAGCGCTCAGCTACCTGGTGACGATCTTCGGTTTTCCGTTCGCCATCTGGATCTTCCTTTCGGAGCGCCGCAAGCAGCAGCTCAACGACGACGAGGAGGTCTACCTGCAGCTCGCCGACGACTACGAGAAGTTCCTCAAGCTCGTGCTCGACCACCCCGACCTGCACCTGATGACGCAGAGCGCCCCCGCGACGGCGTTAACGCCCGACCAGCTCGAGCGGCGCGACGTGCTCTTCGAGATCCTCGTGTCCATTTTCGAACGCGCCTACATTCTGGTCTACGAGGAGCGCATGGCCAAACAGGCGGCGCGCCTGTGGAGCACCTGGGAGGACTACATGCGGGCTTGGTGCCGCCGCCGCGATTTTCGCGAGATGCTGCCGAAGCTGCTCGAGGGCGAGGATCCCGACTTCCAGGCGCACATCCGGCGCATCGCCGCCGAAGAAGCCGCGCGCTGACCGGAGACCGGCGCGACCGCGCGCGATCAGGGGCTGAGCACGGCCAGCGCCGCGGACAACGGCGTGCGGGTGCCGTCCGCGACCGCCTGCTCCTGCCGCGCCAGTTCGGCCTGCACCCGTGCATCGGCCAAAAAACGGCGGCGCAGGCCTTCGTCGACCAGCGCGTGCAACGCGGCGACGGCCTGGAGCCGGCGGCGTTCGGCGAAGATGCCCTCGGCCTGCGTGGTACGGACAAAATTCTCAACCGTCCGCCAAACGTCGCCCACGCCTTCGTTCGTCACCGATGACGCCAGGAGCACGGGTGTCATCCAACCGCGGGTCGCGGCCGGCAGATAGTGCACGACACGACGGAGGTCGGCCTGCGCCGCGAGACAGCGCAGACGGTTGTCACCGTCGGCCTTGTGCACCACGAGCAGGTCGGCGAGTTCCATCACGCCCTTCTTTAACCCCTGCAGCTCGTCGCCGGCCCCGGCCAAGAGGAGCACGACGAAACAATCCACCAGGGCGCGCACCGCGACTTCGTTCTGCCCCACTCCGACTGTCTCGACCAGCACGACGTCGTAACCCGCCGCTTCACACAGTAGGATTGCCTCGCGGGTCTTGCGCGCCACCCCGCCCAGCGCCCCGCCTGAAGGCGAGGGTCGGATGAACGCCGCCGGCGAACGCGCCAGCCGCACCATGCGCACCTTGTCGGCGAGCAGGCTTCCGCCCGTGACCGAACTCGAGGGATCGACCGCGAGGACCGCCACGCGTTTGCCCGCGTCGACCAGGCTCTGTCCCAGTACGTCGATGAACGTGCTCTTGCCCGCGCCCGGCACGCCGGTGAGGCCAACGCGCCAGCTCCCGCCCGCGGCGCCGGCCAGCAAGGCCAGCAGCCGTTGCGCCTCGGCCTGATGGCGAGGGGCGTTGCTCTCCACCAGCGTGATGGCCCGGGCCAACGCCACGGGGTCGCGCGCTCGCACGCCCGCAGCCAGCGCCTCCGCATCGGGCACGGCCCGGGTCACGGGCCGGTGCGGCGCCGACCAGCCGGAGACCGACACACCCTGCGCAATCCAAGTCGCAAAGCCCGGACCCGCGGCCGGCGGCACCCAATCCGGCCGCGGCTGCGGACAGCCCTCGTGCGTTGCACCGGCAGCGGAGGGTTCCGGCTCAGGCGGTCGCGGCGGGCACACGTTCATGCAGCAGTTCCAGCAGGCGCAGCGCGGCCTTGGGAATGACGGTCCCCGGACCGAAGATCGCCGCCGCACCCTGCGCGAGCAGGAAATCGTAGTCCTGGGCGGGAATCACCCCACCGCAGACCAGCAGGATGTCGTCGCGCCCAAGCCGCGCCAACTCCGTACGCAAGGCCGGCAGGAGCGTCTTGTGGCCGGCGGCAAGCGAACTCATCGCGACGAGGTGCACGTCGTTCTCGACCGCCTGCCGCGCCGCTTCCTCCGGGGTCTGGAACAGCGGGCCGATGTCCACGTCGAACCCGAGGTCGGCGAGGGCGGTCGCGACGACCTTCGCACCGCGGTCGTGTCCGTCCTGCCCCAGCTTCGCGATCAAGATGCGGGGGCGCCGCCCCTCCGCCTCCTCAAAACGCGCCACGTCGACGCGCACCCGGCGGATCGTATCGTCCTCGCCATACTCGCGCCGGTACACGCCGGCGATGGAACGGATGCGAGCCTGGTACCGTCCGAACACCTGCTCCAGCGCCTCGCTGATCTCGCCGAGGGTGGCCCGGGCCTTCGCCGCCTCGACGGCAAGGGCGAGCAGATTGCCCTCCCCACCCCGCGCACAGGCGGTGAGCGCCGACAACGTCGTCCGACACCGTTCCGGATCACGCTCCGCACGCAGCTGCCGCAGCCGGCCGATCTGCGCTTCGCGCACCGCTGTATTGTCCACCTCCAGGATGTCGAGCGGTGCCTCCCGGGCGAGCCGGTGGCGGTTGAGTCCCACGATGGTCTCGCGCCCGGCGTCGATGCACGCCTGCCGCCGCGCCGCCGCCTCCTCGATGCGCAGTTTGGGCACGCCCGCCTCGATGGCCTTGGTCATGCCGCCGAGCGCCTCGATCTCCTCGAGATGCGCGCGCGCCTTGGCGATGAGCTGATCGGTCAGGTACTCGACGTAGTAACTGCCGCCCCAGGGATCGATGACGTGGCACACGCCGGTTTCCTGCTGCAGGTAGAGCTGGGTGTTGCGCGCGATGCGGGCGGAAAAATCCGTCGGCAGCGCGATGGCTTCGTCGAGCGCGTTCGTGTGCAGGCTCTGGGTGTGCCCGCAGGCCGCCGCGAGGGCCTCCAAACAGGTGCGGGCGACATTATTGTACGGATCCTGCTCGGTCAGACTCCAGCCCGAGGTCTGGGCATGGGTGCGCAGGGCGCATGACTTCGGATTCTTCGGATGGAAACGCCCGACCAGCTCGGACCAGAGCGCGCGACCGGCGCGCAGCTTGGCGATCTCCATGAAGAAATTCTTCCCGATCGCCCAGAAGAACGAGAACCGCGGGGCGAAGGCATCGACGTCGATGCCTGCCGCCACGCCGGTGCGCAGGTACTCGAGACCGTCCGCGAGCGTGTACGCCAGCTCAAGGTCGGCCGTCGCCCCGGCCTCCTGCAGATGATAGCCCGAGATCGAAATGCTGTTGAACTTCGGCATGTGCCGCGAGGTGTAGGCGAAGATGTCGGCGATGATCCGCATCGAGGGCTCCGGCGGATAGATGTAGGTGTTGCGCACCATGAACTCCTTCAGGATGTCGTTCTGGATCGTGCCGGAGAGGGACTCGAGCGATGCGCCCTGTTCCAACGCCGCGCAGATGTAGAACGCCATCACGGGCAGCACGGCGCCGTTCATCGTCATCGATACCGAGACCTTGTCCAACGGGATGCCGGAAAAGAGCGTCTGCATGTCGAGTACCGAGTCGATCGCCACCCCGGCCTTGCCCACGTCGCCCACGACCCGCGGGTGATCGCTGTCGTAGCCGCGGTGCGTCGCGAGGTCGAAGGCCACGGAAAGCCCGGCCTGCCCCGCAGCGAGGTTGCGGCGATAGAACGCGTTGCTCTCCTCCGCAGTCGAGAAGCCCGCGTACTGGCGCACCGTCCACGGCCGCGTGACATACATGGTCGGGTACGGTCCCCGCACGAACGGGGCGATGCCCGGCATCGTGTCCAGCCGCTCCGGCGGCGGCAGATCGGCGGCGGTGAAGAGCGGCTTCACCGGGATCTGCTCATAGGTCATGAGCGGCGCAGCCGGCGCGTGCGCCGGGGTTCCGTCGCGATCGAAGCGGACATCGTCGTACCCCAGGCGGGTGAAATCGGGCAAAGTGCTCATAGGTGAAGGCCCAGTCGGGTGAGCAGGCTGCCGAGCACGGCCTCGGCATCGGCCCGCAGATGGATGAAGTCGTCCACGCCGGCGGCGCGATAGCGCGCCACGACAGACGGATCGGTCGGGAGCCCGGCCAGGATCACGATCAGCTCCGGTCGCGCCTGTTTCAACGGGCCCGCCACGGCCGGCAGTCGCTCCGCGTAGACCTCGTCGGAGGAGCACAACACCACCACGGGCGCCGTGGTGGCCACCGCCAGCTGGACCGCGGCTTCATCGTCCGCCACGGGATCGGAGGCGACGGCCTCGAAGCCGCCCGCCGCAAAGAATCCGGCCGAGAAGTCCGCGCGTGCCTTGGACTGCGCCGCCGTGCCCAGCCGGAGCAACAGCACGCCCGGACGGCGGCCCTCGCGGGCCCGATAGGACTCGACCATCGCTCGCAGACGTTCGAAACCCTCCGCACCCCGCCGCACGATCAGACGGTGCACAGGATCATGCCGGCCACTGTGACGGGACAAGGCACCGGCCAACTGCCCCAAGGTTGCACCCTCACGCGCCGCCCGCAGCGCCGCCTCGAAGCCGCAAAGTAACGCCGGGGCCTCGCGACGCGCGGTACGCACCCCGGCCACCCGTTCCGCCGCCCACGCCGGCGACGGCCCTTTCCGCTCGCGCGGCGGCTCGCGCAGGTTGGGGTAGACGTTGACGCCGACCAGGCCGATGCGGCGCAAGGCGACGGCCTTCGCCTTTTCGTCCGCCGCTGTCTCGACGCACGCCTGCGGCCACCCGGACGCCAGGGCCGCGATCATCCCGCCGCGACGTTCCGTTTCCTGAAACAACGCCCAGGCCTGGCGCGCGAGGTCATCCGTCAGCGCCTCGAGGTACCACGATCCGCCAGCGGCATCCGCCGTCGCGGTGAACAGGAACTCATCCGCCAGCAAGGTGTGCAGGTTGCGCGCGAGCCGCTGGGAAAACGCCTGGGCTCCGCCCTCGGTCTCGTCAAAGGGCGCAATGTGCAGACCGTCGCAACCGCCGATCACCGCCGCACCGGCGGAGGTGGTTGCGCGCAGCAGATTCACGTGCGGATCGAGCGTGCTGTGCGACCAGGCCGCCGTGCGCACGTGCAGCGCGAGATCCCCCGCGGCCTCGGTGCAGCCGAAGGCGTGCACCACGCGCGACCAGAGCAGCCGGAAGGCCCGGAACTTCGCGATTTCCGTGAAGAAAGAGGTACCCACCCCGAGGCGAACGCGCAGATGAGAAACCGCGAGGGACACCGGCACTCCCTCCGCTTCGAGGCCGCGCAGGGCCCCCACCGTCGTCGCCAGTGCGAACGCCAGCTCCTGCACCGCGGTGGCGCCCGCGTCGGCCCAGAGACTCGCGTCGACTCCGACCGTGCGCAGCCCGGGCGCATGCCGCGACGCCCAGCGGGTCCAATCCGCCGTACCCGCCCACAGCTCCCCCCGTGGCACCGGCAGGTCGCCATCGATGAGCCAGGCCGCAACCGGATCTGCCACGATCCCGCCCTTCAGCGCTTCCGCCGGTACGCCGGCGCGGCCGGCCGCGGCGAGGACCAGCGCGGCCAGCGGCCGTGCGTCCGCCCCGGCCTGGGCCCAGAGCGGCACGCAACCAAGGGCCACCCCGGCCAGCGCCGTCTCGACGTCGCCGACCGTCGCAAGTGAAAGTCCGCCTACTCCGACCCGGCCGACTTCGGCGGTATCCGGATCCTCATTACGCCTCACTGCGCCATCGACCGGCAGCACAACGGCATCCTGGCCTCCCGCCAGCGCCTCAAGCAGCAGCCGGTTGAAGTCCGCCGGGTTACCCGCGCGCACCTCCTGCAGGCACAACCAGCGTCCGGGCGGCCCCGCGCGCAGCCCCCGAAGGCGGCTGCCCTCGCCCGGTGCCTCGTCCAGGCCGGCCAGACCGGTCAGATCCGCCCGCGTGTACAGCGGACCGACACTCAGGCCGTCAACGGTCCGCGTCACCAGCCGCCTTGCGGCCGGCACGCCGTTCAACTCCGCCTCGGTCAGACGTCGCCAGTCCGCAAGGGCGGCGGCGAGGGCGGGCGGTACCTGGGCATTGGGAGCGAGGGCGGAGGACATGGCGAAGCGCCCCTGCGGGCGCGGTACCAGCGTAGCAACGATGCCGGCCGCCATCTGCTCACATTTTGCCAAAGGATGCCCATGTTTGGCCAAGGCATGCGAGGTCGCGGTGCCGCCTTTGCGGCATGATGGCGCCCGTTGGTCGTCCGTCCTTTCTCACCATGATCACCCGCATCGATCACCTTGGCATCGCGGTTCGCTCCCTGGACGAGGCGGTGCCCTACTACGAAAACGCGCTCGGCCTGCGCTGCGAACACCGCGAGGAGGTGCCGTCGCAACAGGTGCGCACCGCCTTCTTCACCGTCGGGGATGTCCACCTCGAACTGCTCGAGCCCACGGCCCCCGACAGTCCGGTGGGCCGCTTTCTCGAACAGCATGGCGAAGGCGTGCACCACGTGGCCTTCGCCACCGACGATATCGAAGGCCAGCTCAAGCGCGCGGCCGGCACCGGGGTGCGGCTGATCCACGCGACCCCCTTCGCCGGCGCGGCAGGCAAGCGTGTGGCCTTCCTCCATCCCAAGTCCACCCACGGCGTCCTCACCGAGCTTTGCTCCACGCCTCAGCCCTGAACCGGCGCCCCGCGCTTCCGCCCATGGCCCTCGCTCCCCACCTGCTCTCCACCCTTCATGCCCACCGCGCGGCCGCTCTGGCCGGCGGCGGCGCCGACAAGGTCGCTGCCCGCCACCGGAAAGGCCTGCTCAGCGCGCGCGAACGCCTCGAGGCGCTCTTCGAGCCGGGCACGTTCCTGGAGTTCGGCCTGCACGCGCAGCACGCCTGCCACGATTTCGGCCTCGCCGGGAAACCGTTGCCCGGCGACGGCGTGGTGACCGGCGTCGGCTACGTCGACGGACGCCCGCTGGCCGCCTTCAGCCAGGACTTCACCGTGGGCGGCGGCGCCGTCGGCCGCATCCACGCGAAGAAGATCTGCGACCTGATGGACTACGCGATGCAGGCGGGCATGCCGATCCTCGGGATCAACGACTCCGGCGGCGCCCGCATCCAGGAGGGTGACGAGTCGCTCTCCGGCTACGGCCAGGTCTTCTTTCGCAATGTACTGCTCTCCGGCGTCGTGCCCCAGATCTCGATCATCGCCGGACCTTGCGCGGGCGGTGCGGCATACTCCCCGGCCTTGACGGACTTCCTCATCATGCTGCGGCGCGATGCGCAGATGTTCATCTGCGGCCCGGAGGTCATCAAGTCGGCCACCGGCCAGTCGGCGTCGCCCGACCAGTTCGCCTCGGCCGAGGCCCACGCCTCCGTCTCGGGCAACGTCCACTTCATCGCGGAGGACGAGGCCGACGCCCTCGCCATCGCCCGCCGCCTGCTCTCGTTCCTCCCGCTGAACAACGTGATGGACCCGCCGCACCGCCCGGCGCCGACCCTGCGCCTCGACGCCGACCCGGGCATGAACGACCTCGTGCCGGAGGACCCCAAGGCGCCTTTCGACGTGCTCGCCGTGATCCGGCGGCTGGTCGACGACGGCGATTTCCTTGAGGTGCACCGCGAGTTCGCCCGGAACATCGTCACCGGCTTTGCCCGTATCCAGGGTGTGGTGACGGGCGTGATCGCCAACCAGCCGCTGGTCAAGGCCGGCACGTTGGACATCGACGCGTCGGACAAGGCCGCGCGGTTTATCCGATTCTGCAATGTCTTCAGCCTGCCGGTCGTGACGCTGGTCGACATCCCGGGCTTCTTGCCGGGCCTCGCCCAGGAGCGCGGCGGCATCATTCGGCATGGCGCAAAGCTGCTCTTCGCCTACGCGGCGGCCACCGTGCCCAAGATCACGGTGATCATGCGCAAAGCCTACGGCGGCGCCTACCTTGCGATGTGCAGCCGGGACCTCGGCGCCGACTTCGTCTACGCTTGGCCGGGCGCGGAGATCGCCGTCATGGGCGCGGAGGGCGCGGTGAAGATCCTCTACAAACGCGAGCTCGCCGCTGCCGCCGATCCGGCGCAGCGGGAACAGGAACTCGCCGCCGAATACCGCGAAAAATTCGCCTCGCCCTATGAGGCTGCGGCCAAGGCGATGATCACCGACGTCATCGAGCCCTCCCAGACCCGCGCGCTCGTCGCGATGGCGTTGCGCAACACCCTCTCGAAACGTGAAACGCGTCCGCCGAAGAAGCACGGCAATATCCCGCTTTGACCCGCCTCCCCTCCCTCCTCCCATGAAAAAACTGCGCGTCACCGTTGAAGGCAAAACCTACGAAGTGCTCGTCGAGGTGCTCGACGACGGCGCTCCCCCTGCCGCCGCACCGGCGCCCGTCGGACGCGCCGCCCCACTCCCGGCAACCGCGCCGGTTGCCCCGGCCACGCCGTCCCCGGCCGCCGCAGCCGCGGGCGACATCGTCAGCCCGCTCGCCGGCAAGGTGGTGTCGATCGACGTGCGCGCCGGCCAGGCCGTCGTCGAAGGCGCCCAGGTCGCGACGATCGAGGCGATGAAAATGAATACCTACGTCTACGCCCCGCGGGCCGGCACCGTGGCCGGCGTCCTGGTCAATGCCGGCGCCAGCGTGGAGGAAGGGTCGCCCCTCGTCCGCCTCGGCTGAACCGTCCCCGCCATGACACCCCTGCCCCTTCTGCTCGCGTTGGCCGAGTACCCCAGTTTCGCCGAATCGATCGCCTATCAGGCCACCGGCCTCGTGGTCGTGTTCCTGGCCCTCGGATCGATCTGGGCGGCGATGGAACTCATCGGCCGCTTCTTCCGGAGCCGCCCGGCCCCGGCGCCGGCCGCACCCGCACCGGCTCCCCTGCCCACGGGCGCGATCGATCCCGCCACGGTCGCACTCATCGCCGCGGCGGTCCATGTCACGGTGGGCGGCCCGCACCGGATCCACGCCATCACGGCCGCCGATCATCCGGTGGACTGGGCCCGGGAAGGCCGCCGTTCTCACTTCGCCTCGCACCAAATCCGCTAAACCCCGTCCGCCATGCTCGCGAGCCTCTTCGATTTCTTCACGACCACCGGATTCACCCTCGTCACGTGGAAGATGGTCGTCATGTGGGGCGTCGTCGGCGTGCTGCTGTGGCTCGCCATCGCCCGCGGCTTCGAGCCGCTCCTGCTCGTGCCGATCGCCTTCGGTGCCCTGGTGGCCAACCTGCCGACACGGGGGGTGATCACCGCGCGGATGGATGAGAGCGGCGTTTACCAGACCGCCAGCTTTGTCATGGAGGGGGAACGGCTGCCCGCCCACGCGGGCGCACCGGCGTCCGCCGGAGAGGCACGCGAGCGGCTGCGCGTCGAGCGGGTCGAGGGCGGCCTGTTCGATTTCATTTCCCAGGGCGTCAAACTCGAGCTGTTTCCGCCCCTGATCTTTCTGGGCGTCGGCGCCCTCACCGACTTCGGACCGCTCATCGCCATGCCGCGCACCCTGTTGCTCGGCGCGGCGGCGCAGCTGGGCCTCTTCATCACGTTCATGGGTGCGGGCTGGCTCGGCTTTACCGCCAAACAGGCCGCATCGATCGGCATCATCGGTGGAGCGGACGGGCCGACGGCGATTTTCCTCAGCAACAAGCTCGCCCCCGAACTCATGGGCGCCATCGCCGTCGCCGCCTACAGTTACATGGCCCTCGTGCCCCTCATCCAGCCGCCGATCATGCGCCTGCTTACCACGGAGAAGGAGCGCAAGATTCGCATGAAGTCGCTGCGCAAGGTCTCGAAGGCCGAGAAGCTCATCTTCGCCATCGTCGTGATGGTGATCTGCATCCTGCTCGTGCCCGACGCCTCCGCACTCATTGCGATGCTCATGCTGGGCAACTTCCTCCGCGAATGCGGCGCCACCGAGCGCCTGGTGAAATCCGCCCAGAATGAGATCATCAACGTGCTGACCCTCTTTCTCGGGGTCAGCGTGGGCATCACGATGGCAGCGGAAAGTTTTCTCGCCCCCGCGACGCTGAAGATCATCGCCCTGGGCGTCGTGGCCTTCGCCTTCTCGACCGCCGGAGGGGTGCTCGTGGCCAAGCTCATGAACGTCTGCTCCCCACGGAATCCGATCAACCCGCTCATCGGCTCCGCCGGCGTGTCGGCCGTCCCGATGGCGGCCCGCGTCTCGCACAACGAAGGTCAGAAGGCCGACCCGCACAACTACCTGCTCATGCACGCCATGGGGCCCAACGTGGCGGGAGTGATTGGCACCGCGGTGGCCGCCGGGTATTTCCTCTCCACCCTCGGCCCCTGACCATGACGGCCCTTCCCCCCACGGGCCCGGCGTGGCACATCGAGCAGGTCGCGGAGGCCGCGTCGACCAACGACCTCGCCGCCCGGCGTCCGGCGGGCACCGTGATCGTCGCCGACC
>CAYZBG010000098.1:0-16226 GCA_964476565.1 uncultured Opitutus sp. | reverse complement strand
ATGAGGAAACGCGAGCCCTCCGTGTCGTGGCCGTCGCCGATGTGGTCGCGGCCGCGGTTGGGGTTACCCGATTTGATCACCGCCAGCAGGGACTCCGCGGTGGGCCAGCCCTCGGCGTGGGCGAGCAGCCGGGGTCGCACTTCGCCGTAGGCGGTGACGATTTGGCGGATGAGTTCCGGTTTCGTGACGGCGACCTTGAGTTCACCCGGCGTGCCGGCGGCGCTGGCGATGAGGGCTTCGATCTCGAAGGCGTGGGCATAGACCATCAGGCGAATGAGCGACTGCTGGTCGTCCGGGTCGCCGCCGATGTCGGTCAGCACCGCGAGGCGCGGACGGTCGGTGGCGCCGAGCGCGGTGAGGCTGAATCCGGCGGCGAGGACAAGGGCGAGGAAAGTTCGCATGGGGAACGGGGGCGGCGTCAGGCGTCCGGGGGGCAAACCGGCGTGGGCGGCGCGGGGGAGAACGGACGCCCGGTAAGGTTGCGTTGCCCGGGGCCGCGGGCCAAGATCATATCCGCAGACGCAACGACGCTGCTGCGCGCAAATCAGGAAACGGTAAGGTTTCGAAAAGGACATCGGTTGGCGGAATCTGTAGGCTCCACCCCCTGCGTCCCGTCCGGGAAGCAATCTCTGTTCGTCCCCCCTGTTCCCATGAAGATCCTGTTCTCCTCCGTCTGGCGGCGTTCGTCCGTCCGTCCCTCCTCCTCCCGCCTGTGGCTCGTGGCCGGCCTGGCCCTGATCGGCGCGGCCATCGCCGTGGTGCGCCCGGCGCGCACGGAAACCGCAGCTCCGGGCGCCGCGGCCCGTCCGCCCCTCTTCGACAACCTCGGCACGTTCACGCGTCCGGCCACGACCCGCTCGGCCGAGGCGCAGCGCTACTTCGACCAGGGTCTGCGTTTCCTGTTTGGCTTCAATCACGGCATGGCGATCCGTTCCTTCGAGGCGGCGGTCGCCCTGGATCCGGAGTTTGCGCTGGCCCACTGGGGCATCGCCGTGGCCAACGGGCCGCACATCAACTTCCCCCTCGTGCCGCCCCCGCAGGCCGAGGCGGCGTGGAAACACCTCACGCTCGCCCGCCAGCACGCCGGCCGGGCGACTGCGGTGGAACGCGACCTGATCGAGGCCCTGGGCGCGCGTTACGCCTCGCCCCAGCCGGAGGACCGGCGTCCCTTGGACGAAGCCTACGCCGAGGCGATGCGCACGCTCTGGTGGAAGTATCCGAAAGATGCGGACGTCGGCGCGTTCTTCGCCGAGTCCCTCATGAACCTGCGTCCGTGGGACCAATGGACCCCGGAAGGCGTGCCGCAGCCGGGCACCGAAGAGGTGATCCGCGTGCTCGACGCCGTGCTCGCGCTCAATCCGGACCATCCTTTCGCCAACCACCTCTACATCCACGCCGTCGAGGCCTCGCCGCATCCCGAACGGGCGCTGGCGGCGGCGGACCGGCTGCGCACGCTGCAGCCCGGCCTCGCTCACAACGTGCACATGCCTTCGCACATCGACATCCGCGTCGGCGATTGGCACCGGGCAATTGAGTCCAACCTGAAGGCGATCGAGGCCGACCAAGCCTATCGCCGCGTCGTCGGCCCGCCGCGCGACCTTGTCGTGCTCTATGCGGCGCACAACCGGCACATGCTAGCCTTTGCCGCGATGATGACGGGGCAACGCGCCCTCGCGCTCGAGCACATCCGCACGATGGTGGACGAGATTCCGGCCGACTTCATGAAGGAGTGGGCGGTGGCGGCCGAGGCGATGGCGGCGATGCCCTTTGAAGTGCTGATCCGCTTCGGGCGCTGGGACGAAATCCTGGCCGAACCCGACACCTATCCGGACCACATGCCGTTCACGAAGGCCTTCCGGCACGCGGCGCGGGCGATCGCGTTTGCGGCCAAAGGTGACACGGCGGCAGCGCGGCGCGAGCAGGCGATCTTTCTTGATCTGGCGAAACGCGTGCCGCCGGAAAGCACGTTGGGCAACAACGCCGTGTCGGCGGTGATCGCCGTGGCCACGCCGATGGTGGAAGGCGAGATTCTGGTGCGCGAAGGCCGCCTCGACGAAGGCCTGGCCGCGCTGCGCGCGGCGATCGCGGTGGAAGACACGTTGCGCTACGACGAACCGCCCGGCTGGATCCTGCCGGTGCGCCACGCCTTGGGCGCGACGCTGATGGCGCACGGCCGGGCCGCGGAGGCCGAGGCGGTGTACCGCGAGGACCTGCGTCGTCTGCCGAACAACGGCTGGTCGCTGCTCGGCCTCTCGGAAGCGCTGTTCAAGCAAGGCCGCGAGAAAGAAGCGGGCGCGACGATGGCGCGTTTCGCGACCGTCTGGAACAAGGCCGACACCGTGATCACGAGCTCATGCTTCTGCCAGCCCGGCGCCGAGTAGAGCTTCTCTTTAATCACAGGAGTGCACGGGAGAATCGGCGAGCGCGACCTGCTTCGTGATTCCCCGGGCGCTCCGGTGAAAAGCATTTCAGCACAGGCTCGAGGGGGAGCGGCGGCACTCCTGCCGCCGGGTTTGAGTGCTTGGTCCGTCTCGCGTGGGCCGTCCGGCATCGGATTCGGCGGCAGGAGTGCCGCCGCTCCTTCTGAAAGCTACGCGATGGATTTCGCCAGCTTGCTCTCGTAAAGGAGATAGTCGCCTTCGCGCAGGTTGGCTTTGGTTGGGTTCGACCGAATGTAACGGACGCATCGACGGAAGTGCTCCTCGTCGCGGATCAATCGGTCGAAGTAATCCCTTTGCCACAGAGGGCCTGTCCGTTGGACAAGCGCGTTAAGGCGCGCGCTGACACCTTTCCATGCTCGAACCAGCGCGGGAAGCGCCGTGGCTGAAATCAAGCTGAAGAGGGCATGCAGGTGATTCGGCATGACCACGATGGCATGGTGCTCGACGCGCCGCAGATCGTCGTGTTGCAGCGTCTCGACCACCGCCTGCGCGCATGCCGGACAGCGGAGGAGACAGGAACCGTGTCCGGCGTCGAGCCAGCCATCGATCTTGGCAGAGAAAAGACGATGGTAGGCCGTTTCCTCTTCCGCCGACCACGGCAAGGGGTGGGCGAGTCGCCAGCGATCACGATCTTCGCGCCAAGGCCGCAGGAGGCTTTCGGGCAGCGCATCGGCCAGGCGGAAGGTGAGGAAATAGGTGGCGTCGGCTTGCTCCCAATGGGGCAGACGATTGCGACGGATGTGAAGATCGCCGCGCGGATCGAAGTAGCGGATATCGGTGTCCACGGCAGGGGAGGCCGTGATGTTTGTGGGAGCGGCGGCACTCCTGCCGCCGGGTTTGAGGGCTTGGTCCGTCTCGAGTGGTCGTCCGGCATCGGATTCGGCGGCAGGAGTGCCGCCGCTCCGGGGAGGCGCCTGGCCTTACGGCAGGAGCTTGATCGCGATGTTCCGATAGAGGATGCGGCTCTTCGGGTCGTGGCCCTGGATGGCGATCGTGCCGCGATCAAGGACGCGGCCCTTCATGTTGTCGGGACGGGCCGGGTTCGCTTCCTCGACGTAGTTGGAAATCATCTGACCGTTGACCCAGGTCTGCACCAGCTTGCCGACGACGCGGATGCGCAGCTCAAACCAGGTCTCATCCGGCACGAGGATCTTCTCGTTGTCCTGGATGGCGTAGAGGCCGGCGAGCTTGCGCTTGTCGGTGTGGGTGTTGTTGACCTGCACCTCGTAGCCCTTGGACGGCCAACCGGACTCCTGGTAGGCGGTGTGGAAATACACGCCGGAGTTGGCGATCGGGTAGGTGAAGATCTCCATGCGCAGCTCGAAGTTCTTGAAGTCGGCATTGCCCACCGGGCCGGCGTAGAAGGCGTGGGCGCGCGGGCCGTCGACGACGAGCACGCCATCCTTCACGGCGAACGTGGACGGATTTTCGGTCGTGATCTTCCAACCGTCGAGGGACTTGCCGTCGAAGAGCAGGTGCCAGCCGTCGGCCTTGTCCTGGGCAGTGAGGGTGTTGAGCACGGCGAACGTGGGCCGCGGCGTGGGCAGGCCCTGGGCGCGCGAGGCGAGCTCGTTGGGCGTGTACGTCACCGCGTCGGCGGCGATCACGGCGGTGGCGGTGGCGAGGAGGCAGGTGAGGGAGCGCAGGGTGAGCTTCATGGGAGGAAAAGTGGGCGAGGAGAGAAGGGAGTCTTTAGGAGTCGAAGGTCTCAGGTCTACAGGTCTGAAGGTCGGCACCGGCCCGGCGGAGCGGGCCACCTGAGGGGAGGGTGTCTCCGCGAAGCGGAGACGCTGGTGACGTTAGACTTGGGACCTTGGGACCTTCGACTGAATTACGCGAGGCCGAGGTGTTTGAGGGCGGCCGGGGTGGGGCCGTCGAAGTTCACGGTCGGCACATTGCCGACGTAGCCGAGGTCCTTCATGCCCTCGGGGGTGGTGTAGAAGCCGCCGGCGGTGAGGTCGCGGAAGCGGGCGAAGAACCGGGCCGCACGCGCGTGCTCGGGCTTGGCCTTGGCCGGCGCGGCGAGGTCGTCGCAGATCGCGGTCTTCTGCGCTTCGGTGAGGGCGGCGAAGCCGGTGCCGAAACGGCGATTGGCTTCGGCGTCGATCCACGCGAGACCCTCAAGGATGACGGGGCGATCGCGCGCTTGGTCGGGGTACGGCGCGCTGATCCACTCGTCGATGAAATCGTGCACGCCGAGCGCGTCGGCCGAGGGCGAGCGGTCATCGGCGGGGATGATGATCCCGCAGAGGGCGGCGGCGGTGCGGCGCTGGGCGTCGGTCAAGGTCAGCGGCCAGACGTCGCCCGGCTTGTAGATCTTGCGCAGGTCCGGATCGGTGCCGTAGCCGGCGGCGGAGACCGGGGCGGCGGTGCCGGGCGCGGACTGGGCCTCGGCGGAGGGGCGGAGCAGCGACGTCGAGGCCGCGGCGGTGAGCATCCATTTGATCGCCGTGCGGCGATCGAGGCGGGGCAGGTCGGGCGTGTTCACAGGTTACCCTTCTTCATTTCGGCGAGCATGTAATCGGCCGATCGCCAGGCGAGGGCCATGATGGTGAGGGTCGGGTTCTTGTCGGCGTTGCTGCAGAACGGACCGCCGTCGGTGACGAAGAGGTTCTTCACGTCCCAGGTCTGGCACCACTGGTTGGTGACGGACTTGCGGGCGTCGGCGCCCATGATGGTGCCGCCCACCTCGTGAATGATCTCGCCGCCCGGGTAGATCGCCTTGGCGCCGTCGTCGACCGGGGGCGTGCGCAGCCGTCCGCCAAGCGCCTCGAAGAGCTGGGCAAACGTGTCGTGCATGTGTTTCGCCTGACGCAGCTCGTGGTCGGACCACTTCCAGTGAAAGCGCAGGACGGGGATGCCCCACTTGTCCTTCACGGTGGGATCGATTTCGCAGAAGCTGTCCTCGTTGGGGATCATCTCGCCGCGACCGGAGAAATTGAGGAAAGAACCGTAGTAGCGGCGGGCGTCTTCCTTGAACTTCTTCCCGTAGGTGCCGCCGTTGAGCCACTCGAGGCCGGCGCTCGTGCCGGAGTCGGGCATGCGGCGTCCGGTGGAGAACTCGATATGGTAGCCGCGGGCGAAGCCCAGTTTACCGGCCAGCTGTTGCTGGTAGAGCCACCACGGCACGTAGGCGTGGTCGCCGCCGGCGCCGTCCTCGTTGTAGGTCGGCATGTTCTCGAAGGCCGGAACTTGGCCGCCGAGGCGGGCGCCGACGGTGTCCATGATGTACTTGCCCACGAGGCCGGTGGAGTTGGCCACGCCCTGGGGGAAGCGGTTGGACTTCGAGTTGAGCAAAATGCGCACGGACTCGGCCGAACTGGCGGCGAGCACGACGATGCGGGCGCGCACGCGGTGTTCGGTGCGGGTCTTGCGGTCGATGAAGAGGACGCCGGTGGCCTTGCCCTCGTCGTTCATCAGGACCTCGCGCGTCATGGCGTCGGAGATGAGGTCCATGTTTCCCGAGGCGAGGGCCGGCGGGATGTGCACGATCGTCGACTGATAGGTGGCGCCAATGCTGCAGCCGCGGCCGCAGGGCGTAGCCCAGAAGCAGGCGGCGCGGGCATTCATGCCGTCGGCGGCGATGCGTTGCGCGGCGGGTTTGCCCGGGAACAGCTTCGGGGCGAGCGCGGCTCCGTCCTGGCGCTTCGTGAGCACGGCGCGGTGAATCGGGATGACGGGGAGGCCGAGCTTCTTTCCGTGCTTCTGCACGTAGAGTTCGCCGGCGCGCAACTTCGGCGGCGGTTGAAGCACGCCCTCGGGAGAGTTGGGCGTGTTCTCAAGGCCTTCGTTGGAGCCGTAGACGCCGATGAGCATCTCGACCTTGTCGTAGTAGGGCGCCACGTCCTCGTAGCCGATTGGCCAGTCGAAGCCGAGGCCATCGCGGCTGTAGGGTTTGAAATCGTAGGGTCCGTTGCGCAGGGAGATGCGTCCCCAGTGGTTGGTGCGGCCGCCGAGCATGCGGGCGCGCCACCAGCGGAACTGGCGGGCGGGGTCGGACGAGGCCTGCGTGTACGGCTCGCCGGGCACTTCCCAGCCGCCATCGACCGTCGAGTCGTAGAACCCGAATGGTTTGTCCGGCGTGCTGCGACCACGCAGCGGTGCTTGGTTGTGCGTCTCGAACATCGGCGTCTCGGTGCGCGGGTTGTAGTCGCGGCCGGCCTCGAGCATGAGGACTTTGGCACCTTCGAGGGCGAGCGTGTAGGCGGTCTGGCCGCCGGCGGCTCCGGAACCGACGACGATCACGTCGTAGTCGTCACGGAGTTGAGCAGGGGTGATGACGGGCATGCGAAAGCGGAGACGAGGTGGGTGCCGGAAGGCACACCGGAGGAGCGGGTGGGGCGCCCGCGGGAGACCTTCACGCAACGCGGCGACCCGGGGCTTGTCGAGCGTGGAAACCGCCGCCGGTCACTGTCTGCGGCGGCGGGAAATGACAGCGTTGCAGGGCCGGCGGTGCGCGTCGGTCGGGGGCAGTCAAAGGTCGAAGGTCTCCACCGGCCCGCGGGAGCGGGCCTTGTGGTGGGCTGGCGCGTCTCGGCGCCCGCTACGCGAAACGAACAACCCAAACGACGCGCGGAGGGACTCGCGCGTCCACCTGGGGCTGCGAACGCCTCAGTGAGCGTTGACGTTGATCGGCTTCTCGACGACGAGCGGTTCTGGGAAGTCGGCGCTCTGCTGGCCGCCGCGCGGAGCGAGGCGCTTGTTGCTGGAACTGCCGGCCGGGGCGTTGAGCGGGATCTCCATGCCGCCGAGTTCAGCCATCGTTTCGTAGAGCTTCTTCTCCATGTCCTTCGCAATCGTCGCGTAGCCCTCCCGGTACAGGAGGTTTTGCTGTTCGTTGGGATCGGTCTGCAGGTCGTAGAGCTCGTCGGCATCCCACAGGCCGTAATAGGTGATGTACTTGTAGCGGTCGCCGCGCAGGGCGAAGACCGTCGGGGACTGAGGATAGTTCTTTTCCCAGTAGTACACATAGAGGAAGTGCTCGCGCCACGGCACGGACAGGCCCTGGGCCAGCGGCAGGAAACTCTGTCCGTCGAAGTGGGAAGGGGCCTTGAGTCCCATCGCCTGCATGACGGTGGGCGCGATGTCGATGTTGGCGACGACCTTGTCCACCACGGTGCCGCCCTTGAACAGGTTCGGGCACTGCATGACCATGGGCACCCGGATCGAGGCCTCGTAGGCGACCCGCTTGTCGATCAGGCCGTGTTCGCCGAACATGAAGCCGTTGTCGGCCATGTAGATCACGAGGGTGTCCTCATAGATACCCATCGCCTTGAGCTGCTCCATGATCCGGCCCACGCCGTCGTCCACCGCGCTCAAGGTTTCGCAGTAGCTGCGGTAGTACTGTTCGATGTCGAGGGCGCTGTGGTACGGGAAATCGGCGCCGTGCCAGCTGTTGCGCTGATCCTGCAGCCAGCGCGGGCGGTGGGCGGAGCGCTCGGGCACCGGATCGAGGATGGGTTTCTCGAAGGAGCGGTTGGCGAGCGAACCGGCGTGGCGGTCGGCCGGGGTGAAGTTGGCGTGCACGGCCTTGTGCGAGAGGTAGAGGAAGAAGGGCTTCTCGGCGGGCTTCTGCTGCTTGAGCCAGTCGATCGCGTAGTCGGTGAGTTCGTCGGTGATGTAGCCATTCTGCTTCACCCGCTGGCCGTTGACGTTGAGCGTGTAGTTGGGGTTGGGCGGCAGGTAATGACCCTGGCCGCGGAAACTGATCCAGTGGTCGAATCCTGGCTGCGGATCGTCGGACTCGCCGCCCATGTGCCACTTGCCAAGGAAGGCGGTCGCGTAGCCGGCCTTCTGCAGGTACTGCGGGAAGTAGACCGTGCCCGGCGGGATGGGACGATTGTTGTCGATCACGCGATGGCGAAACGTGTACAGGCCGGTTAGGATCGAGGCGCGACTCGGCGAGCAGAGGGAGGTCGTGACGAGGGCGTTCTTGAGGTGGACGCCGTTGCGGGCGATCGCGTCGAGATGCGGCGTCCGGGCGAGCGGATGGCCCATGAAGCTCATCGCGTCGTAGCGGTGATCGTCGGTGAGGATGAAGACGACGTTGCGCGGCTTGGCGCCGGCGACGCGTTCCGGCACGATCTCGGTCGGTACAGGGACGACGGCGACGAGTGAGGCGGTGGTCAGAAGCAGGGGTAGCAGGTAACGGAGCATACCGATACCGCTACACCACGACCCTCGCCGGCGGAAAGGGGAAACTGATTGATCCCGATGAGTGGACGCCGCCCCGGGCTCAAGTGACGGGCAGTTGCACAATGTCGGCGTAAACGAGGCGGCGCGCCACGGGGATGAACTCGAGGGGCTCGGGCGTCGCCTTGAAGTAGAGTTCGAACTCCCGCACGACGAGGCGCCGGGGCCGGCCGTCGGTGGCCGGCGGCAGGGTGAGATCGGCCTGCCAGAGCGGATCGATTTGCACCGCGGCCGTGCCGGCGGACAACGCATCGGCCACCGCGGGCTTGAGGGCGCCGACCTTGGTGGGCCGGACCTTGGCCGCGCTGGTGACCGACGGAGCGGCGGTCTTGCGCGCGGCGGCGGAGCGGGTCGTCACGGTTGTGGAGATCGGGCGCTTCGAAGCGGGCGGAGGCGGCGGCGCGGTCAGGGTGATGCCCTGCACGACCTGCCAGCCAAAGTCGGGCGAAGCGCCCTCCGGCAACTTCTCGACCGTGACCACGTACTCGTTGAGTCCGGGCCGTTTCGAGGCCTTGACCGGCTGGGGCGCGGGTTGGAGCACGCCCGGCGTCAGTCCGACCTCGCCGAGTTCGGCCAAGGGGCCCGCTTCGAAGACCTGCCGAACCTGATCGGCGGCGAGTGAACGCGGCACCACGTCGCTGGCGGGAGCGGATTTGGTTTTCGCTGCGGCACCGGCGGCCACGGCTTCGGAAATCACGCGGCTGACGAAGGTCTCGGTCGGGGCGACGCCGAAGATCTGGATACGCAGTTTGCCGTTGCGTTGCGGGCGGAGCTCCAGCGTGCGGGTGGGCACGAGTTGCACGAAGTCGGTCTGGACGACCCGCGAGAGATGACAGTGCGGGATCGAGTACGGCTGGAACCGGGCAAGGGCGAGCCGGATGAACGGGAAGTACGAAGCCCCGGCGTTCACCTCGAGATCGGCGAACCAGAGCTTGCGCACCGGATCGAACTCGACCGCGTGACCCGCGACCGAGAAGCCCGCCTCGGTGGGACCGAGTTCTTCGAGGCTCAGCGTGCCGTCAGCGGATTCCCGGCGCAGCGGGAAGGCGGCCAGCGTCGGACTGGCCGAAGGTTTGGCGGAGGCGAAGACCGGATCGAGGCCCCACTGGGTGACGAGCCCCTTGTGGCGGTTGTCGACCGTGCCCTTCTTGAAGACCACGCCGAGCCGCTCGCTCTCGCCGGAGGACCACCACGGACGTTCGAGGTAGACGCGCAGACCGTGACCGCGTCGGCGGCGGACGAGGCCACCGCCCGCAAGTTTGGTTTCCTCCCAGAGGAACGTGGGCAGCACGGACACGGGACGTGGCGCGGCCGGGCGGGCCGAGTTCGGCACAACGATGCCCGGCTTGTCCGCCTCGGGGGAGAACACCGGTCCGGTGCGGGTGATCGCGGCCTCGTGGCGCGTGAGCTCGATCGGGAAGTATTCGCGAAACCGCGTCGTGCCCTTGAGTCGGTACACCACGCGGCGGTGCTTGGTGTCGCCGAATTCGTGCAACAGGTCCTCGCGCGACCGCGGCGGGGCGCCCGCCTCGGACGCCGGGATCGGATGATGGTCGGAGAAGACGGATTCGACCGGCACCTCGGCCACGTGAGCGCTGCGTTCCACCGTGTGCCAGGTGTCCTGAGCCACGTCGTCGATCGGCTCCACCCAGGCCGCGTTCACATCGACCTTGGCCGTGCTCTTCACGCTCAGGTGCCACTGGCCGCGCAGGCGGCAGAAGGTGTCGCCGATCTGGCGCGCGGCGGTCCACTTCTCGATCGCCGGCGGACAGAGCGGGTGTTGCACCGCGTGCACGAGCGTCAGCGTGCGCCACGGCGTGAACAACCAGTGGCGTCCCGACAGGATGAGGCGGCGCAGCGCGGCGGTGAGCCGGCCGCGTTGCTCCAGCGCCTTCCAGAAGGCCATCTGCCGGGCCTGCCCTTCGTCGGCGAGCAGCGAACTGTAGCGCACCACCGCTTCGACTCCCTTGGGCAGGAACACGGTGAGGACGCGCGAGGCTTCATTCCACACCGGCTTGCCGTCGTCGGCAAACGTTTGGGTGCAGCCGTTCAGGGTGCCGGGCCGTTCAACGAGGCGCAGGCGGAAGGGCTGCGGATTCGGCCAGTCCTTCGCGAAGGTGACGAGGAAGGGCGTGGACGGGTTCATGCCCGGCAGTCCGGTGAAGACGACGCCGGCCGCGAACGGATCGGGCAGGTAGGGCACGGTCAGCTGCGCCTCCTTGTGGATCACATACTCGCCGCTCTGCAGCGGGTCGCCCGGCTGGCGGGTCGGTGCATCGAGGTCCGTCGGCGTCTTGCCGGTGGGCGGAACCACCTCGAGGTCGACCGCCGGGATTGGCACCTCGGCCCCGGTGGCGAGATCGACCATCGTGGTCGACAGGAAGGTGGCGGCCTCGCGCTTGGCGAGATGGAAGCCCGGGGCGGGATCCTTGCCGGGTCCGATGAAGGGGTCGAAGCACCCGTGGACCTCGGCCTCAAGCTGGGAGGTCTTGGGCGGCGCGAGGTGACGCTCGTTGCCTGCCAGGTAAACATAGCCGGCGCGCGCGGCACCGATGAGGCCAAGCCGGTCGCGCACGCCCTCGAGGGCGTCGAGCACGTCGGGGCGCACGATGTAATCGGCCGATGTGGCGTCGTAGTCACTGCGGATGACGAGCCGTTCGAGCGACTCGCCCTCGGTCACGCGGGCGCGCAGGAGCACGGCCGGCGACGGCACGGGCTCGTAGCGCACGTAGAGGAACGGTTGGGACGCCTGCTCTTCGCCGGCCTCCTTGAGCGTGAGACCGTTGCCGGCGAGATCCACCGTACGGATACGCAGCCGGTAGCGACGGCCGAAGCGCAGGCGCGGGAGCGACCCGGCGGCCGGGCGGAACTTGGTGGCGAACCCGAATTGCGAACCGACGTCTTCGGCGGGAACGGCGGGGGCGCTGGCGGACGGGTCCTTGTCGAGCACGCGGCCGGGGCGAGAGGCGACGAGGCTCCAGCCGTCGAAGGCAGCGAGACGTTCGTGGAGATAGAGGTCCTGCGGTGCACCGGCCTCGGCCCGCGATACGGAGGCGCCCTTGACGTAGCCTTCATCCGCGAGGTCGAGGTGAAACGCGCCCCCGTTGCGAAACAGGTAACGCCCCTCGCGGGCGCAGAGCGTGTGCCACGTCTTCGAGACGTCGTCCCACACGTCGACCCGGTAGCCGCGCAGCAGGTCCTCGGCGAAGAGTTCCGGTTGTCCGAGGGCCTGGAACACCTGCTGGGCCGCAGCCGCGCGCTTGAGCTGCCGCTGCGTCGCCTCGGCGCGGGCATTGCGGTAGACGGCGAGGCCGCCGGTGCGGAGCGCCGGCAGGTCGGACCGGTCGGGCGTGCGGAAGTTCGTCAGATCGGGGCGTTGCAATCGCACGAGGTTGCTGGCCGCGTCGATCGCCTTGAGGGCGCCGCCGTCGAGGTCGAGTTGCGAAACGAGGAACGGCGCGGGCTTCTTCGGCTCGACCGGTTCGTCGCGGGCCTGCGACAGATCGAGGCAGCTGTGATGCAGGTCGAAACGGTCGTCGGCGGTGCGGGCGACGAAACGCTGTCCGCTTCCGAAACGGTAGGCGGTCCACGGTGGCGTGTCCTTGACGTGCCAGGCGGGCAGGACGTGCGGGTCGCCCCATTGCACATCGACGCGGACTCGCCCGGTGGACGCGAGCGGGGCGGGGTTGACCCAGGCGAAATCGAGCACGAGGCCGAGGCGGCGTTGCAGCCGCGGGTAGTCGCCGAGGGCGGCGAGGGCCTGATGAAAATCGAACTCGGGCACCTTGGGCGGGACGGCCGTGTAGGCGGGGTCGGGCCGCTCCTTGTACGGATTGGGCGTGGCCGACGGGCGGCGGTAAAAGCGGCTCGCCTGGTAGAACGCGTACTCGGCTTCGGACTTGAAGCCCGACAGCGGATTGGCCGGGGCGACCTTGTCCTTGTTCAGGCGATCACCGAAGAGCTTGTCCAAACGCTCGCGGCGCGACGGATCCGTCAGCTCGCCGAGGTCGCGAGTGAGCCGCCCCAGAGGATTCTCGGGCGAGGTCGAAGGCGGATTCCGCTCGGGAAACGCGTCCCCGTGCTCCGCCGCGGTCTGGCTGTAGAGATTATCCAAATACGCGTGCAGGGTCGTGGCGGGAAACGACCGGATCGGAAGATCCTTTAGGTCGGTGAAACTGTGTCCGCGGACAAACGTATCCTTGGCGAACAGCCGGCGCCACAGGGCGTTGTCGAGAGGGTCGTCACCTTGCAGCAAGGTGAGCTCGCCGTTCGGCCCGCCGTTGTTGAAGACCAGCCGCAGGCGCAGGTGCTTCTCCACGAAGGCCGGCCAGTTGAGGAAGAGTTCGAAGTCTTCGAGCCGTTGCCGGTTCGGTGCCGGGGTCAGGCGCGGAGCGATGTGGACGGAGACACGCGGCACACGTTTGCCGTCGGGCAGGGTGACGAAGCCGTTGGGCAGGGTGGTCCAAAGAATCGATTGGGAGGGCATGGCTCGAAGAAGAAGTGACGGTGGCGGAGGGTTGAAGGAGCGGCGGCACTCCTGCCGCCGGATTGGGTTGCCATGAGGTTGGCGGGCGCGAACGGCGGCAGGAGTGCCGCCGCTCCTTGGGTCAGGCGGCGTAGGCGTGGCAGTACTCGGCCCACGGATCGACGGCCTCGCCGGTGTCGGGGTCGGCGTAGGGGGCCATGATCTGGGCGAAGCTCGGGTCGCTGTTCGATCCCTTGAACTTGCGTTCGCAGACCACCTCGACGCTGGCGCTGAAGAACAGCACCTCGACCTCGATGATGAGCGAGGCGCGGCCCTTGCATTTGCCCGAGGCGAACTCGTAGGTGAGTTCGAGGGAGAGTTCGAGCGAGGCGGAGATGAGGCCGAGCACGCTGACGCGGCCCTTGAGGTTGAAGTAACCGGTGAGCGACGCCTCGTCGGCTTCCATGCGGTAGTAGACGCCGGCCATGACGCTGACGCCGCCGCTGGCCACGCCGAAGTCGAGCGACACGGAGGCACCGAACTCGAATGCCGCCTCGAGGATCTGCACGCCGGCGGGGGTGACGGTGACGGCGAAGAAGCCGCCGCCGCCGAAGACCCAGACCGTGAGCCGGAACGGATCGCTGCGCTCGCAGAAGTTGAAGCGCACACTCAGCGGCTGGTTGCCGATGAACGGAACGGCGAGCGAGGCGCCGAGGCTGAGGTTCTGCAGGCTGAACACGCCGATTGCGATGTTCGGCAGCCCGAGCGAGAATCCCGCCTCGACACCTTCCTCGGAGACCTCGAGGTAAGGCGGGTCGCTGAAGCCATCGAGCGGGATCAGCGACCGCAGCGCCTCGACGAAGCTGAGCACGCCGACGAACTCGATGCCGCCGAAGTCGACGTTGACGTCGGGCTTCTTCCGGCTGCCCGCGGTGAACTCGATCTTGTTGAACTTCAGCTTCAGGAAGTTCGCGACCGGGTTGATCAGGTTGAGATCGAACTTCTGAAGGCGGCAGGCGACGTCGAAGGACGGTTCCTTGCTCGCGCCCGAGCGGGCCGAGAGCGCCACGGCGATAACGAGGCCGCCGCCCGATTTCACCTCGAAGACCGGCTTGGATGACGGCCAGCTCTTGATCGGCGGCTTCCATTCGAAGGAGAGTCGGAGTTCGTTCAGGTCCTCGAGTGTGTCGGCGATGCGGTCGACCATCGCGATCACGTCGGCGGCGTTCTCCAAACCAGCGACCACCTTGCCGAGCACCTGTTCGAGCTGGGTGCGGGCAAACGCGACCTCCTCGGGCACGGAGAGGCCGCCGAGGCGGTCGCGCAGGGCCCGCGCAGCGGCGACAAAGGCGTCGAAGTCGGTCTTGAGCGCGTCACGTTTCGATCCGCTCAACGGATCCGCGAGCAAGGCCTGCAACCGGGTCACGACGGTGCCGGAGGTGGTGGCGACGGCGTTGGCCTGGGCGGCGAGTCCGGGCAGTTGCCCCTGCAGCGTGGTCAGGTGCTGCTGGATCCGCTGGAGGTCGTCGAGCAGAGCGCGTGCGGCGGTCAGGTTCTCCGTGACGAAGCGTGGCAGCTTGGTCAGGTCGTCGAGCCCGAGGGCGTCGAGGATGTCGGTGATCTTGATACAGCCGAAAAGCTTCGGCAGCAGGTCGCCGAGGTCGCCAAAAACGGCCGTGGGATCGAAGGTGCCGGCTGCGAGGGAGGGCAGCGGGCCGCCCACCGGCCCCAGTTTTCTCGACAGGCCGGTGAGCGCGAGGTTCGGCGCAAGAAAGCCGCCGGCGCGATCGCCTTTCCGGCTCAGGTCGAGCGTGGCGGCGCCGGCCTGAACCAGTTCGAGGAAGACCTCGCCCGGGTTGGCGTTGCCGCCGTTGGCGCTGAAGCCGCCGGGAGATTTCAAGTAGACGTCGGGAAACTTGAGGTCGGGCCGGTCTTGGCTGCCCGCGAGGTGCTGGAGGGCGGGGATCGCGGCGGCTGCCCGCGCCACGACTGGCAGCAGGCGTCCCTGGTGGAGGGCGAGGTTGAACTCCACCGCGTCGAGCTCGAAGCTGGTGTCGCCGAGCTTTTGGGTGGGGGCCAGTTGTGCCCTCTGACCGGCCAGCGGCCGGCGGCGGCGCGCACGGGCGGTGGCATTGCCCGCGTTGTAGTCGGCCACGGCGGTCTCGCCGATGTTCGGCTTGAAGGTGCCGTCGAGCTTGAGGTTCTCGTTGCCGATGAAGAGCAGCGGAGCGGTGAGATCGACCAAGCCGCCGCTCGCATCCTCGAGCTGGAGCTGGAAGAGGAAGGGTTTGGTGCCCACGTGGGGCCAGAAAAAGCCCTGCTTCTTGCTGAGCAGGTCGGTCAGATCGGGGTCGTCGAGGTTGGGCGTGACGAGCGTGCTGATGCGGGCCGACTTGAACGGCATCTGTAGGTCGAAGGAGCGGCCGGCGGCGTCGGCGAGTCCGGTGTTGCCGATTAACCGGAACGGTTCGCGCACCACGATGAACATGCGCTGGCGCAGGTAGGCAGGATTGCCCGGCCGGTCGCCGTGGAACTTGCGCTCGGTGACCTTGATCAGGGATGCCCGGTGGCCGAACGGGTAGAGCACGCCAGCGTAGACCACGCGCACGTAATGGTCGCGCCCGAGGGTCGCCCGGTGGCGCCAGTTCTCGACGCTGAGCCCGTTGGGTGGCGTCCAGGAGCCGGTGAGGTTGAGGTAGGCGCCGAGGCTGGAGAGCGCGAGCGTCTCGACGTCCACCGGCACCGGCTTGTAAGACGTGCCCTTGATGGCCTGGTTGGCTGAGAGATGGACGAGGTTGTGACGGTCAAAGGCGTCGAGCGAGGCTCGGAACGGGGTGTTCGCGTGGTCGGGCGGGTTGAGGGGATCGTCCGGCTTGAACTGGCTCGGCCCGCCCAGGGCCCAGATGGCCCGCACGGCGCGGCGGTAGTCGTCGCGTTCGGTCAGCGTGCCGCTGGCGAGACGGACGGCGAGGCGGGTGTGCCAGAGTTCGACGCGCCCGGTGGCGGCCGAGGCGACCGGAGAGCCCGCGTGTATCCAGGAGTTGGCGACGGAGGGCGAGAGGATCAGGCGGGTGGGGGCCTCGATCGCGGTCTGGGTCTCGGTGGGCGCCGCGAGCTTGGGCGGGAGG
>CAYZBG010000097.1:0-16339 GCA_964476565.1 uncultured Opitutus sp. | reverse complement strand
ACCGGGCCGAAGATCTTCTGGCAGAAGAGGCCGCCCGGCTCGGGCTTGAACGTGCGGTAGTTGATGGTCTCGGGGTTCTTGACCTCGCCCTTCGACCACGCGCGGATGGTCTCCGGCGCGGCGACGGTGATGGAGACGCTGTCGAACGGGTTCTCGTCGGACCCGATGACTTGGCGGACTTCTTCGCGAGCTTGTTCGGTGCTCATTGGCGTGATGCTCCCAGATTGGTGTGTTAGCGGTTGCCGCCGAGGGCTTCGGACAGCGTGGTGCGCTTGCCCAGCTTGATGTCGAGGCCGAGGGCCTGCATCTCCTTCACGAGGACGTTGAAGGATTCGGGCGTGCCGGCCTGGAGGGTGTTGTCGCCCTTGACCAGCGATTCGTAGATCTTCGTGCGGCCGTTCACGTCGTCGGACTTGACGGTCAGGATCTCCTGCAGCGTGTGGGCGGCGCCGTAGGCCTCGAGGGCCCAGACCTCCATCTCGCCGAAGCGCTGGCCGCCGTACTGGGCCTTGCCGCCCAGGGGCTGCTGCGTGACGAGGGAGTACGGGCCGACCGCGCGCGCGTGGATCTTGTGCGACACGAGGTGGTTCAGCTTCATCATGTAGATGTAGCCGACGACGACCTCCTGATCGATCTTCTCGCCGGTGCGGCCGTCGTAGAGGGCGCTCTTGCCCGAGGTGGGGAGCTTGGCCTCCTTGAGGTACTCGCGGACGCGCTTCTCGGGGATGCCGTCGAAGACGGGGGTCGCGACCTTGAGCCCGAGCTTGGAGCAGGCCCAGCCGAGGTGGGTCTCGAGGACCTGACCCACGTTCATGCGCGAGGGCACGCCCAGCGGGTTGAGGCAGATCTGGACGGGGGTGCCGTCGGGGAGGAAGGGCATGTCCTCCTCCGGCACGATCTTGGCGACGACGCCCTTGTTGCCGTGGCGGCCGGCCATCTTGTCGCCGACCTCGAGCTTCTGCTTGGTGGCGATGTAGACCTTGACCTGCTTGATCGAGCCGTCACCGGCGTCCTCGCCGGATTCGACGCCCGCGATCTTGCGTTCGCGGTCGCTCTCCAGCTCGTCGAACTTCGACTGGTAGGAGCCGATGATCTCCATGATCTTGATGCGAACCGGAGACGGATCGATCTCAACGTGCTTGGAGACGGCGGCCAGCTTGCGCAGGAGGGTCTTGGTGATCTTGCGGTTGGCCGGGATAATGATCTCGCCGGAGTCGCCGTTGATGACGTCGAGCGGGATCTTCTCACCAAGGAGGATATTCGAGAGGGCTTCCGTGAGGGACTCGCGGAGCTTGTCCATCTCGGTCTTGTAGTCTTCCTGGATCTGCTTGATCTGGCGGCGGCGGTCGGAGGGAGAGAGCTTCTCCTTCTCGAAGTCGACGCGGCTGGAGACCTTCACGTCCATGATGATGCCGGTAACGCCGGAAGGCACCACGAGCGAGGTGTCCTTCACGTCGGCAGCCTTTTCACCGAAGATCGCGCGGAGCAGCTTTTCCTCGGGCGCGAGTTCGGTTTCGGATTTCGGGGTGATCTTGCCGACAAGGATGTCGCCAGGCTTCACCTCGGCACCGATGCGGATGACGCCGTTGTGGTCGAGGTTCTTGAGCGCCTCTTCGCCCACGTTAGGAATGTCACGGGTGATTTCCTCCGGCCCGAGCTTGGTGTCGCGCGCCGTGACCTCGAATTCCTGGATGTGGATCGAGGTGAAAATGTCCTCCTTCAGCACCTTCTCGGAGATAAGGATGGCGTCCTCGAAGTTGTAGCCGTTCCACGGCATGAAGGCGACGAGCACGTTGCGGCCGAGCGCCATCTCGCCCTTTTGGGTCGAGGGACCGTCGGCGATGATGTCACCCGCCTTCACCTTCTGGCCCTTCTTGACGATGGGCTTCTGGTTGAAGCAGGTGCCGGCGTTCGAACGCATGAACTTCCGCAGCTCGTAAACGTAGATGCCATTCTTGGCATCGGTCTTCGGGTGCTTGTCGAAGTTGCGCGGAAGCTCGCCGTCCTTGGTGACGACGATGCGCTTGGCATCGACCGAGGCGACGATGCCGGAGTCGTCGGCGACGACGACGATCTTGGAGTCGCGGGCGACGCGCTCTTCGATGCCGGTACCAACGAACGGGGATTCCGCCTGCAACAGCGGCACGCCCTGGCGTTGCATGTTCGCACCCATCAGCGCTCGGTTGGCGTCGTCGTGCTCGAGGAACGGAATCATTCCGGCGGCAATCGAGATGACCTGCTTGGGCGAGACGTCCATGTAGTCGACGTCGGCCGCAGGCACCTCGAGAAACTCGCCATCCTTTCGGACGGTGACCTTGCCCACGAAGTGACCCTTGTCATCGATTTCGGCGTTGGCCTGGGCGATGATCTTGGCCTCCTCCTGGTCGGCGGTGAGGTACTCGATCTTGTCGGAAACCCTGCCGTCCTTCACCAAGCGGTACGGCGTTTCGATAAAGCCGAATTCGTTGACGCGGGCGTAGGTGGAGAGCGAGTTGATCAGGCCGATGTTCGGACCTTCCGGCGTCTCGATCGGGCAGATGCGGCCGTAGTGGGACGGATGCACGTCACGCACTTCGAAGCCGGCACGTTCGCGGTTGAGACCGCCCGGCCCGAGGGCGGAGAGGCGGCGCTTGTGCGTCACTTCCGCGAGCGGGTTGATCTGGTCCATGAACTGCGACAGCTGGCTGCGGGCGAAGAAGTCGCGGATGACCGTGGTGAGGGCCTTCGGATTGATCAGCTTCTGCGGCGTGATCGAATCGACGCTCTGGTCGTACATCGTCATGCGCTCGCGCACGAGACGCTCGGTGCGGGCGAGGCCCACGCGGCACTGGTTGGCGAGCAGTTCACCCACCGTGCGGACACGGCGGCTGCCGAGGTGATCGATATCGTCGACCACGCCCTCGCCCCGCTTGAGGCGGACGAGGTACTTGGTCGCGGCGACGACGTCGCCGCTCTCGAGAATGCGCTGCTCAAGGTCGACCTGGAGGCCGAGCTTCTGGTTGACCTTGTAACGGCCGACTCGGCCGAGGTCATAGCGCTTCGGGTCGAAGAAGAGGCGTTTGAGCAGGGCCTTGGCGTTGGCGGTGGTCGGCGGCTCGCCGGGACGGAGGCGCTTGTAGATTTCCTTGAGCGCTTCCTCCTCATTGCGGGTCGGATCCTTCTTCAACGCGCGGATCAGGGCGCCCTCATCGACGGCCGTATCGATGACACGAATCGACGAGATGTCGTGTTTTTCGAACGTGCGAACGATCTGCTTGGTCAGTGGCTCAAAGGCGCGGGCGAGCACGACGCCCTGCTGGGCATCGATGGCGTCCTCCACGAGGACCAGCGAACTGACGTTCTCGAGGTCGAGGGCCTTGGAGACCTTGAGATCCTTGATCTCGTAAAACAGATTGAGCAGGTCGATGTCGCTCGAATAGCCGATCGCGCGGAGCAGCGTCGTGATGAGGAACTTCCGGCGACGGCGGCGACGGTCGAGATAGACGTAGAGCAGGTCGTTGTTGTCGAACTGGACCTCAAGCCAGGTGCCGCGGTCAGGAATGATGCGGAACGAGTGCAGCAGCTTGCCGTTCGGGTGCGGCGTGACCTCGAACGCAATGCCGGGGGAGCGATGGAGCTGGGAAACAACGACGCGCTCGGCACCGTTGATGATGAACGAGCCGCGCTCCGTCACCATGGGGATCTCGCCCATGTAGATCTCCTCGTCCTTGATGAAGTCCTCTTCACGCAGGCGGAGCTTCACGTAGAGGGGCACCGAATAGGTGATGCCCTCGCGGATGCACTCGATCTCGGTGTTCTTCGGGTCGCCGAGGGTGTAGGAAACGTATTCGAGGGTCAGGCGACCGTCGTAAGATTCGATCGGGAACACTTCGCGGAAGACCGCTTCGAGGCCCTGCGGCTTGCGCTGCTTCTCCGGGATGCCCTTTTGGAGGAAATCGAGATAAGAGGTGATCTGGATCTCGATCAGGTTCGGCGGCTGGATGACTTCGCGGAGCTTACCGAAGTTGACTCGGTCGGTGTGATTGCGGTCGGCCATGTGGATATCCCGGTTTGGTGAAGAAAAAAGCGGATGGCGCGCCTTGCGGCGCGGAGAAACGGACGGATTGCGAACCGGCGCGGCGACCGGTCAGCAGCCTGCTAGACGGCTAAAAAGAACAGAGAAAAGAAAAGGCAAAGGACAGGCCGCGTGAAGACACGGCCTGTCCCGGAAAAGCTGAACGTTGTGCGTCGAAAATCCCCAAGTGGGTTACTTGAGTTCGACCTTGGCGCCAGCGGCCTCGAGCTTCTTCTTGATTTCCTCGGCGTCGGCCTTCGAAGCGCCTTCCTTGACGGGCTTCGGAGCGCCTTCGACGAGGTCCTTGGCTTCCTTGAGGCCCAGGCCGGTGATCGCGCGGACTTCCTTGATGACGCCGATCTTGTTCGCACCGGCATCCGCAAGGATGACGTTGAACTCGGTCTTCTCCTCGGCCGGAGCGGCGGCAGCGGCGGCACCGCCCGCGGGAGCGGCGGCAACGGCGGCGGCGGCGGAAACGCCCCACTTGCCTTCGAGGTCTTTGACGAGGGCGGCGAGGTCGAGGATCGACTGGGCGGAGAGCCACTCGATGACTTGGTCTTTGGTGATGTTGCTCATGGTATCTTGGGTCGCGACTAGCGGCTGCGAAAGGCAGCGCGTTTAAGAGACGTATCCCCTAGCCTTCGACTTTGATGGTTGACGCTTCCCGCCGCGCCACGTGGCCGCGTCGCGGCGGGAAAAAGGGTTAAGGTGATGAAGGGTGAAGGGTCAGGCGGCCTTTTCGGAGGCCTTGACCTTGGCGTCGAGGACGCGGACGAAGGAGGCGGCAGTCTGCATCAGCAGGCCGAGGAACTGCGAGCGGAGGGCGTCGAACGACGGGAGGTCGGCGAGCGCAGCGAGCTGCGGCGCAGACATGACCTTCTTTTCGAGAATACCCACCTTGACCTCGAGCTTCTGCTTGTCCGAGGTGAACTGCTTCAGGACCTTGGCCACGCCGGCCGGGTTCTTCCCGCCGACAATGATCGCCGTCTGACCGCTCAGGGCGGCGTCGACCTCCGGCAGGCCCATGGCCTTGGCAGCGACGCGGAACGAGCTGTTCTTGACGACATGGAACTCGGCCTTCTCGGGAGCGAGACGGGAACGGAGCTCGGCCACATCGGCGACGGTGATCGACGCGAAGTTGGTGAGAATAACGTAGTCGGACTTCTTGAGGTGCGTCTCGACTTCGCTGATCAGGTATTGTTTTTCGGCTCTCATGGTGTGGCCTCCGGTTAGATCTTGCTGAATTCAGCCGAGGCGACGCGCACGCCCGGGCTCATGCTGGACGAAATCGCGACGGTCTTGATGTAGTTGCCCTTGAAGGATGCCGGACGGGCCTTGGCGATCGCATCGAGAACGGCCTTCGCGTTCTCGACGATCTGCGCCGGGGCGAACGAACGTTTGCCGATGCCGACGCCGATGTTGCAGGCCTTGTCCATCTTGAACTCCACGCGACCGGCCTTGACGGCCTTGATGCCGGCGGGGATGTCGTCCGTGACCGTGCCGCTCTTCGGATTGGGCATGAGGCCCTTGGGACCGAGAATGCGGGCGAGCGTACGAACCTGCTTCATCGCCTCGGTCGTGGCGATGGCCACATCGAAATCAAGCCAGCCATCGCTGACCTTCTTCATGAGGTCGGCCAAGCCGGCTTCGTCGGCCCCAGCCTTGAGGGCGACGTCGGGGGTGTCGGTGAAGACGATGACCCGGACCTTCTTGCCCGAACCGTTGGGGAGCGGAGTGGTGCCGCGCACCATTTGATCGCCTTGGGCCGGATCGACGCCGAGGCGAACAGAAAGCTCGACGGTCTCGTCGAACTTGGCTTTCGGGAACTTGGCCAGAACTTCAACCGCCTCAGCGAGCGGGTATTCCTTGGCGAGATCAGCGGTCTTGAGGGCGCTGCGGTAGCGTTTGCTGTGTTTTTCCATTAACGACTCCTTGCGGTGCGAACGTTCCGGGTGGAACTCCCGCGTCAGGGTTTGGGTTGCGAACAGAGATTAATCGACGACGTCGATGCCCATGTTGCGGGCGGTGCCGGCGATGACCTTGATGCCGGCCGCCTCGTCCTTGGCGTTCATGTCGGCCTTCTTGATCTTCCAGATCTCAGCCAGCTGCTTCGTGGTCACCTTGCCCACCTTGTCCTGGTTGGGTTTCGCGGAACCGGAAGCGATGTTGGCGGCCTTCTTCAGCAGAACCGAAGCCGGGGGCGACTTGAGGATGAACGTGAACGACTTGTCCGAGAAAACCGTGATGACCACGGGCAGGATCATGCCGTTCTGATCCTTGGTGCGGGCGTTGAACTCTTTGCAGAACGCCATGATGTTGACGCCTTGCGCGCCGAGCGCAGGGCCGACCGGGGGCGCAGGATTGGCGGCGCCGGCGGGCAATTGGAGGCGAATGTAGCCTTGGATCTTTTTGGCCATGGTAAACCGTGGGAGGATTGATGATTTATGATTGTGACTCTGAACCCCGATTCGCGAATTTCCGAGAGGCGCTGGAAATCACGGGTCGTAGATCATCAGTCGGAAATTATTCGGTGAGGCGCTGGACTTGCCAGTATTCGAGTTCGACCGGGGTGAAGCGGCCGAAGATGGAGACGGAAATCTTGAGCTTGCCGCGGGCCGGATCGATTTCGTCGATGCGGCCGGTGAGGTTGGCGAAGGCACCGTCGGTGACCTTGACCTCCTCGCCGATCTCGTAGGACACCTTCGGGACTTCCTTGCCGCTCGCGGCCTCCACGCGGGCCTTGATTTCGTCAATCTCCTGTTGGCGGAGGGGGGCCGGGTTGTCGCCGCCGACGAAGCCGATCACGCCGGAGGTTTCCTTCACAAAGTACCACGGACGGTTGATGAGCTTCTTATTCTCATCGAACAGCTTCATCTGGATGAAGACGTAGCCCGGGTAGAGTTTGCGAACCTTGGTGGATTTTTTGCCGCCCTTGACCTCGGAAACAACCTCGGTCGGGAGCAGGACTTCAAAGATCGAATCGTCGAGTTCTTCGGTCTTTTTGAACTTCTCGATGTAGCTCTTCACCTTGCCCTCCTGGCCGGAGAGCGTGTGCAGCGCGAACCACTGGGCGCCAGCGGGCGCGGATGTTTCGGTGGACATGGTGAGGCTTTAGCTGACCCAGGACGTGATCCAGTCGACCACCTGGTAGAGGGCGAAGTCGCTGATGCTGGTGAAAAGTCCGAGGATCGCGGCCGCGACGATCACGACGATGGTCGAATCGCGAAGCTCCGAGCGCGTGGGCCACGTCGCCTTTTGGAGTTCGCCGATCATTTCGCCGAAAAAGATGCGGGTGCTGCGGAACGGATTTTTCATCAGGGGTGGAAGTGCTGGCAGGCGCGGAGGGAATCGAACCCCCAACCAACGGTTTTGGAGACCGCTACTCTACCAATTGAGCTACGCGCCTGTGGTTATTTCGTTTAGACGACGCAGCCGGAGCCCTGCGAGAGGACCCCGGCGCGTGCGATGCGAAGCTGGACCGCGGTTACTCGACGATCTCGGTCACGCGGCCGGCACCGATGGTGCGGCCGCCCTCGCGGATGGCGAAGCGCTGGAACTTCTCCATCGCGATCGGCGTGATGAGCTCGATGTCGATCGTGATGTTGTCGCCGGGCATGACCATCTCGACGCCCTTCGGGAGGTGGGCGACGCCGGTCACGTCCGTCGTGCGGAAGTAGAACTGCGGGCGGTAGCCGTCGAAGAACGGCGTGTGGCGGCCACCCTCGTCCTTCGAGAGGACGTAGATCTCCGCCTTGGCCTTCTTGTGCGGGGTGACCGACTTCGGGGCGGCGATGACCTGGCCGCGCTCGATGCCCTCCTTGTCGATGCCGCGGAGGAGGATGCCGACGTTGTCGCCCGCCTGGCCCTGGTCGAGGAGCTTGCGGAACATCTCGATGCCGGTGACGACGGTCGTGACGGTGTCGCGCAGGCCGACGATCTCGACGGTCTCGTTGAGCTTCACGATGCCGCGCTCGATGCGGCCCGTCGCGACGGTGCCGCGGCCGGTGATCGAGAAGACGTCCTCGACGGACATCAGGAACGGCTTGTCCATCTCGCGGACCGGCTCGGCGATCTCGGTGTCGATCGCGTCCATCAGCTCGGCGAAGGCCTTCTCGCCCTCGGGCGTGCCGGCCAGGGCGGCGGTGGCGGACCCGCGGACGATCTTGGTGTTCTTGCCGTCGAACTGGTACTTGGTCAGCAGGTCGCGGATCTCCTCCTCGACGAGCTCGAGCAGGTCGGGGTCCTCGATGAGGTCGACCTTGTTCAGGAAGACGACGATCTTCGGCACGCCGACCTGGCGGGCGAGGAGGATGTGCTCGCGGGTCTGCGGCATCGGGCCGTCAGCGGCGGAGACGACGAGAATGGCGCCGTCCATCTGGGCCGCACCCGTGATCATGTTCTTCACGAAGTCGGCGTGTCCCGGGCAGTCGACGTGCGCGTAGTGGCGCTTCTCCGTCTCATACTCCACGTGCGCCACCGAGATGGTGACGATCTTGGACGCGTCACGGACGGTGCCGCCCTTCGCGATATCCGCGTAGGACTTGACCTCGGCCAGACCCTTGCGGGCCTGAACGGCGAGAATGGCCGTCGTGGTCGTGGTTTTACCGTGGTCAACGTGGCCGATGGTGCCGACGTTTACGTGCGGTTTCTTGCGCTCGAATGTGCCTTTAGCCATTGTGGGTGTGGGACGTGTTTTGGTGGATGAGATGGTTTTTTCAGACCGGAGGGAACCCTGGAGCCCAGAACCAGATTCGAACTGGCGACCTCGTCCTTACCAAGGACGTGCTCTACCAACTGAGCTATCTGGGCACACAAAGATCGGGTCAAAAAACGAGAAAAGAGTGCCGAACGTGAATGCCGCGTTTTGGCCCGTCAACCGCAAACTTGACCATGGACTCAAAATCCTAAGGGCCAAGCGAGATGCGATAAATTCCAGGGGGGAGACGCTCACCCAAACGATACCCGGACGCGAGGTAATTCACGAGCCATCCATCGAGCGACGCAGCACCCGAACTCAGCACCACGGCCGGCGATCCAATCAATCCTGCCTGGTTCACTGCGGCTACCATCTCCACCGGGGACCAATCGACCGCGGGCGCCTCATTGACTGGGGCCAGCTCATCCTCCAGCACCACAATCCCGGATTCGGCTTTCGCCACTTGGAGAAAACCCAACCGTTGACGCGCCGCCGGCAACGGCTCCGTACGCCTGCCCAGATAGCGGAATGCCCTGGGGCCGATATCGGCATCATACGCCGCAGCAAGCGTTTCCGGAGGAGTAACCGTCGGCGGAAACGCCACCCTCAAATTGTTTTCACCGAATGCCAGCTTGGCATCGAACGGAGAGAAGGCCGCCGCCGGCTCACGTCGACCGTCGTCCGACAGTGCGCCGGATTGACCCGAATTGAGCGAGGTGGGGAGGTATAACGGAACCGGGTCCCGTAGCGGTGCAACGTTCCCATCCACGGCCGGATCTCCGGCGGGCCGGCGGATCGACACCCGCGGAGTCGAATCGGGGCCGCCCAAGCCTTCCCGCGGCTCCGCGGGAGGCGTGACACGAACCAGCATCACCGCGGAGAACACCCCGATGACGGCAACGGCCAGGCCCGCGGCCCAGACAACGCCGGAAGGTGCCCGCGGCCGCTGGCTCATGGTCGTACGACGGAACCGGCCGCCGCCGGTTCTGCGGCAATCTGCAACTCGGGGCTCAATCCGGCCGCGACGACCATCTCCACGACCGTGGTCCAGTCCTGAAGGGTGACCGAGTCGTCAGCCCGCACCAACAGCCGGGCCCCGGGGCGCGCCTGGGCTTGTCGTTCCAGCCAGCCCGGCAGCTGGGCGAGGGTCATGAGTCCATCCTCGGTGATGATGAAGTCGGCGTCCTTCACGGTCAGCACCATTGCCGTGGCGGTCGCCCCTGCATACGCGCCCGGCGCAACCGGCAGGGCGAAGCCGACCGGGAGACCGGGGGACAGCACAAACCGGGAACCAAAGAAGACGAAGAATCCGGCCAGCAGGCACAGGTTCAGCAGATGCAGGCCCAGTCCGGCGAGCGGCCGGGGCGGCGGCTGAAGGCGGGAGGCAAGGTCGAGCGGACGCGTGATCATCGGGCAGAATCGTCCGGTCCGGGACTGCCAGCGCGGTATTCATTCAATAAATACTGCATGATCTCGTTGCCCGACCACTCGACGTCGCGCACCAGCGCCCGGACGCGCCCGCCGAGGAAGTGCGAGGCGAGGTAGGCCGGAATGGATACAATCAGGCTGCCGGCGGTCACCAGCAGCGCCTGCCAGAGACCGGAGGACAGGGCGCGCGCCGTGGCATACTCCCCGCCCTGCATAAAGGTGTGGAACGTCGTGATCATGCCCAGCACGGTGCCCAGCAGTCCCACGAGCGGCGCGATCTGCGCGATGGCAGCCAGCGCACCGATCCGTCGCTCCAGCACCGGAATCTCAACCAGGGCGGCTTCCTGGACCGCGTACCGCAGGCGGGTTTCGTCGGCCGAGGCGTTGAGCAGCGCCGCCTTCACCACCGCCGCCACCGGCCCAGGCGTCTCCTCGCACACGGTCAGGGCCTCGACGAGACGACGCTTCGCCAGGATATTCTTGATGCCGTTCACGAACGAGGTGGATCGAATCTGGCCGCGGTGCAGGTAGAGCAGCCGCTCGACAAAGATCACGAGGGCGATCACGGCCATCAGCAGGACGACCAGCATCATCGGACCGCCCTGGGACAGGAGACTGAAGTCGAATGCCGACATGATCGGGGAGGTATAGAGGGGGATGGGAGCCAGCCGTCAACCGTCAGGGCGGCGGTACCCCGCCGAGCCGGACCAGCGCACTGCGCGCTTCCTCGGCGCGGGGCAGGCCGAGGCGAAGAATCAGGGTCATCATTTCCCGCGCCTGCTCAAGTTGGCCCTGCTGTTCGTGCAAAAGACCAAGCTCAAGCAACGTGCGGGCAAGCCAGTAGCGACCCCGAGCCCCAAGCGCGCCGCGGCTGCCATCCTCGGAGATCAGAGGTTCGACCAAAGGCCACCACACCTGGCGAGCCCGGGCCGCCTTGCCGCTTCGGACGAGGGCGTAACCGTGTTTGAATCCCGCTTCCAAGCGGAGGTCCAACGGCGCGTTGGGCAAGAATTGCAGACGCTCGTAGCCTGCCATCGCCCGCTCGAGGCGGGTGGCATCCGCCGTGGCGAGGGCGGCATGACAATCCGCCACGGCAAGCTCGGCCGCCCTCACGTCGGCGTGCCGCGGGAAGTCCACCACCAGGGTCTCATACGTCTGCAGCGCGCTGGCGAACTGATTGAGTTCGCGCAACAAGTCGCCTTGGGTGAAGCGCGCGGTGAAGATCAAATCGCTCTGCGGATAGTTCTGCACCAGGCGCTCGAGAATATTGTAGGCCTCGCGCCGATTGGAGTCCTGGCCCAGTTTTCGCACGGTCAGGGCCGCCTGGAGCAGGCCGTAGGCCGCAAACCGGTTCTGGGGGAAATCATCCGCCAGCTTGACGAACACCCGCTGGGCATCGACCAGCCGGCCTTGGGCGACATAGGCTTCGGCCTCGATCACGTAGGAGAAGACCGCAGCGTCGGCCTGAGGGTAGTCGACCCGCAGGCGTTGCAACACGGAGAGCGCCTCGTCGGGCCGGCTCAGGCCGTAGTTGGCTTGCGCCTCCAGCAGGGCCAGCGAGCTCGCCACATCGGCTCGGAACGGATCCTCCAATTGGCCAAAAGTGCCTCGCACCATCCGGGCCAGGTCGAGCGCCCGCGCCGGTTCGCCCTGTTCGTAGGCAAGCCGGGCCTGTAACCAAGCCATCCGCACAAACAGCTGCAAGGGCAGTCGCGACCCGTCGCCATCGGCCAGCAAACGATTCACCCGCAGGTAGGCCCGGTTGACACCGTCGCGACCCGTGGCTTGGAGCGCACGGGCGAGATTCCACTCGGCCTGCCATCGGTTGATCAGACCGAAACGCGCATCCGCTGCCAACCGGTCGACCAACCCGGCCGCTTCTTCCAGCCGACCTGCAGCAATCTCGGCAAACACCCACTGGAACATCAAATCGTCCGGTGCCACGCCTGCCGGTACCGCCGACAAGGAGGCGGCGTAGGCATCCGCGGCGCTGCGATAATCCGTCGCGCGGAAATACGCCTCGGCCACCACCACGCCCAAGACGGCTTTGGTCTCCGGGTCGCGCGCGTCGGCCTGGGCCCGGGCGGCAAAATCCGCGGCGCGACGGTATTGGCCACGCTCCCACGCGGAGCTCATTAGCACACCCAGGGCGGGTGCGCGCAGCGGCGAACCGGGATATTGCTCAAGCAGGAGATTCGCATCCGCGTCCGCGTCACCGTATCGGCGATCGCCGAGGGCGAAAAACGCGCGAAACAGCAAAAGATCCTCGAAAATGGGGTGCGGCTGGGGCCGGCGAATCAACCCGTTCAAGGTGTCCAGAAATGCCGCCCGGGATGCGCCCTCCTGGGAGGTTCGGGCCAGGAGCTGCAGGGCGATGCGCTGCTTGTCGCGATCGACCGCGTCGCCCAGGAGGCTGGTGAGGGCCAAACGCCCCACTCCATTCTGAGCACCGGCGATCAGACCCAGCGCCAGCCTGAAGGTGTCGCTGACCGCGCGCTCCTGAGCCGGCAGGGCCTGCAATTGTTCCTGCAGAAACCGCACGGCGGCATCGGACTGGCCCCGGGCGTAGAGCGCGGCCGCATACAGCTCGGCGAAACGGTAGCCCGTGCTGCGTCCGCGGTTCTGCTCCACGTTCTGGCGCAGGGTGGCGAGATTCGCATCGGAGAGCTCTCCCGTGCCCTTCAAAACCGAGCTCAGCCGGGCGAGCAGAAAACGCGCGCGGGCCAGATCGTCGACCGCCGCCGCCAAAGCCTGCTCATACGCCGCCCCCGCCGCGGCAAAATCCCCGGCGGCTGTCGCCAGCACGCCGCGAAGATAGTGCCACCATGACCGGTCGGCCGGCATCAACGCATCCGGCGTCAGCCCCTCGACCAGGGCCTCCGCGGGTTGCCGGTCACCGGTCGCCGCGGCCACCAGCGCCTGGCGCAACCGGAGGGCCGGCGTCGGCGCCCCGACATAACGGGCGAGCACCGCTCCCGCCTCGGCGGGCCGTCCGTCGTCGAGAAGCGCGGTCGTCCATTCCAGGTAGAGCCCGTTGCGGTCGGCCGGCGGCGGCGCGACGTCCTCCGCGAGAGCCTGATAGAGCTCGGCGGCCAGGGCGGGAAAGCCGAGTTCCAAGGCCCGGCGGGCCGATTCAATCCGGAGCAGTCCGGGAACAGGCGGCGCTCCGGGAGCAGGCGCGAGCGGCGCGGCAGCAGGGCCGGGCTGGGCCAGGGCCAACGCCGGCCAGAGCATCCACAAAATCACTACACAGAGAAGTCGCGCGCACATCGACAGGGCGCACCTTGCGTCACCGGCTGGAACGAGGCAAGCCCGGGACGTCGCCCCGCACGGGTCATTCCAGACTCGCACCCGCTCCGATCCGCGCCATACTCCCGACACCTTCTCCGCCCATGACCATGCTCCTCACCCTCGGTCTGTTTGCCGCCGTCGCCGTCGTCCTCCTGTTTTGGATCGTCGGCATCTACAACGGCCTCGTCGGCCTGCGCAATCGCTTCAAGAACGCCTTCGCCCAAATCGATGTGCAGCTCAAGCGCCGCTACGATCTGATTCCCAACCTGGTCGAGACCGCCAAGGGCTACCTGAAACATGAACGCGAGACTCTCGAAGCAGTGATCAAGGCCCGCAACATCGCCGCCGCTGCAGCCGAGGCAGCCGCGGCAAACCCGGCGGACGCCAACGCCGTTCGCGGCCTGCTCACCGCCGAAGCAGGGCTCGGTGGCGCCCTCTCCCGACTCATGGTCGTGTCCGAACAGTACCCGGACCTGAAGGCCAATCAAAACATGATGCAGCTCACCGAAGAGCTGACGTCGACGGAGAACAAGATCGCCTTCGCCCGGCAGGCGTACAACGACGCGGTGATGGCCTACAACACCAAGCGGGAGGTGTTCCCCAATGTGATTTTTGCCGGCATGTTCGGCTTCACCGCCGCCGAACTCTTCAAGGTGGAGGACCCCACCGAGCGCACCGCTCCCAAGGTCAGCTTTACCTGATTCCTCCCGGCGCCAAAACGCATCCCCATCCGGTTGCGTACGGACAAAGCTTGGGCGGAGACCGCGCCTGAATCTGCTCGGCGGACGGACTAGACGCGCCAAATCGATGGTTCTCTTCCGGCCCCCGCCCCTTCTTCATTCCGATGGATTTTTTTGAAGCACAGGAACGGGCAAAGAAACGCACGACCCGCCTGGTCGTCCTGTTCGCGTTCGCGCTGCTCGGCCTGATTGCCGCCGGCTATGTCGCGTTGGTCGGCGCGCTGACGTGGACGGACGCTCGTACGCCCGATGGTATCGGCTTTGCCCCGGGGTGGTGGCAACCCCGCCTGCTCGCCGGCGTGAGCGCCGTCACAGTCGCCATCGTGGGCGTTGCCTCGCTTTTCAAATGGCTGACCTTGCGATCCGGCGGGCGTGCGGTGGCCGAAATGGTCGGCGCCCGTGCGCTTGATCCGTCCACCCGGGATCCGGCCGAGCGGCGTCTGCTCAACGTGGTCGAGGAAATGGCCATCGCCTCCGGAGTACCTCTGCCTGCGGTCTATGTGATGGACGGCGAGAACGGCATCAACGCATTCGCCGCCGGCCTCACCACCTCCGATGCGGTCGTGGCCGTCACCCAGGGTACGCTGGAGAAGTTGTCCCGCGACGAATTGCAGGGGGTGGTCGCGCATGAGTTCAGTCACATTCTCAACGGCGACATGCGCCTCAACGTAAAGCTCACCGCGATCGTGTTCGGCATCCTCGTGATCGGGCTGATCGGACGCGGAGTGCTGCGCAGCCTGCGGTTCTCCCGCCCCCGGCAAAACTCGAAGAACGGCGGTGGTGCGGTCGTGATCCTCGCCGCAGGCCTCGCGTTGATGATCCTGGGTTACATCGGCTTCTTCTTCGGCCGGCTGATCCAGGCCGCGGTGTCGCGACAGCGTGAATACCTGGCGGACGCGGCCGCGGTCCAGTTCACGCGCAATCCCGCCGGCATCACCGGCGCGTTGAAGAAAATCGGCGGTTACGCACTCGGCTCGAATCTGGTCTCCAACCAGTCCGCGCAAATCGGCCACTTCTTCTTTGCCCAAGGATTCCGAGCCCGGCTCGGAGGGCTGTGGGCCACCCACCCGCCCCTTCCCGATCGCATTCGCGCAATCGACGCCTCCTTCGACGGCACCTATTTCACCCCTCCGACCAAGGTGGATGTCGCGGTCGAAACCTGGGACGCCACCGGAACCGTGGCGCCGCGCCGAAATCCCCCCAGTCCGGTCGCCGCTCCGGCCGCGACCGCGGTCCTGGGTCTGGTCGGGACCTTGCCGGACGAGGCGCCCGCCCAGGCCCGCGCCCTGCTCGCCACCTTGCCCCCGATCCTCGTCGAGGCGGCCCACACGCCGGGGATGGCTGAATCGGTCTTGTACTTCCTGCTGCTCTCCGGCGCGCCCGCCGTGCGCCACCGGCAACTGGAGCTGATTGCGGCGCACGACCGGCCGGAGGCGCGGGCCCAGGTGGAGCGCATGCTCGCCGCCGTTCCGTCGATCGACACCGACCATCGGATCCCCCTTGCCCAGGTGGCCCTCGGCGCGGTGCGCTCCGTTCCCGCCGCGCGAATCCCCGTCCTCTTGGGAGCCTTGGACGAACTCGTGCATGCCGACGCCCAGGTCAGCACATACGAATACGCCTTGCAAAAGATGATCGCCCATCATCTCAAGCTCGCGCACCGCCCCGCAACCGCGCTCCAAGCACTGCACTCGTTTCATGCGGTGGCACCCGAGATCGCCGTGACCCTCTCCGCACTGGCCAGGTCGGCGGATAACCAACCCGAACGGGCGTTCGCTGCCGGCCGGCCGCATCTGCGGCTGATCGAGTCCTCCCTTCACCTCGCCCCAGCGGAGGCCTGCGGCCTCGCGCAGCTGGATGCGGCGCTCGACAAGCTGGGCCGTGCGAGTCTGCCGATCAAACGCCAGGTGCTGCTGGCGGCGGCGGCCGTGACGACGGCCGACGGTCAGCTCGAGCCGGCCGAGGCGGAACTGCTCCGGGCGGTGGCGGCCGTGCTGGATTGCCCGCTGCCTTCGCTGACCCGTCTGCCGGCACCGGCGTGACCTGGGGAGTTTACCCCGCGGGCGGGTGCCTTGCCATCAATGCTGTCCCACTTAGTGGCACAACCGGTTGCATAAGCATTTGAACGCTAGC
>CAYZBG010000096.1:0-16645 GCA_964476565.1 uncultured Opitutus sp. | reverse complement strand
TCCTCGACCTGCACGCCCACCTGCCGAAGGAACTGGTCTACGAACGCGAGCTGCTGATCTGCCGGATGTGACGCGGCGCGCCGCCGTGGCGCGCGCCAGGGACCGGGTGACAGTTTGGCGGGTGCCCTTGCGGATCCCAACCGCCGCATCATCGTTTCCGCACGGCGATGCGCGTCCTCCTTTTTCTCCTGCTTTCCCTCCTTGCACCTTCCCTTGCTCCCGCGAGTGAAAGGGCAACGGAGACGGGCGCGCCGGCACCGCTCGACGCGGCCTTGCGCAAGCTGCTCGCCGAGGAGGGGCACTGGGCCTACACGCGCACGGTGCGGGTGTTCGACAAGGACGGACGGCTGGAGCGCACGGATCTCGAACGCTACGATCCGTCCCAACCCGAGTCGGGTCGCTGGACCTTGGTGCTGCGCAACGGCCTGCCGCCGGATTCGGGCGTCGTGCGCAGCTGGCAGCGCCAGCGGGAGCGGGAGATGCGGCGCCGCGGGCGCTCCCTTGGTGCCATCCTCGATTTCCCGGGCGCCACCCTGGCCGACGACAACCGCACCCACCTCATTTACTCGGTACCGATCCTCGCCGGAGCCAGCCGGCGCTTTCCGGCGGAGAAGTTCTACGTGCTGCTGCAGGTCGAGAAGACGCGGGGCGAGATCGACCGTCTGGCCGTGCGTACGACGGAGGCCTTCCGGGTGGCCGGGGTGGCGCGGGTGGACAACGTCGAGGCGGACGCGACCTTTGCGGTGATCGACCCTGAGTATCCGGCGCAACCGGTGAGCGGTACCGCCGCCGGGGAGGCGCGGGTGGCATGGCTGCTGCGCGTGGGTGGGCGCGTCGAACTTGCGTGGTCGGACTTCAAGCGGGTGGAACCCTACGACGCCCGATATGAAGTCAGCATCGGCGACCTGAAGGCGCTCGATTTCTGACCGCGGTCGGCCGGACTGCTCGGAAGGCAATTCGGTGGCGAAAATGGGCAGGTGCCCGGATTGCCATGATTTGCGATTAATGGAGGCCGCTTTGTGCCGATTACGGGGACGGACTCTTTCAGTTTACCTGCGCCTCTTCATGCCTCTCGACCAAGCCACCCTCGTTTCGCTCGGCGCGATGCTACCGCCGTCGATGCACGTCTTCATGCGGATCGACGAGCGCATGCGGGATCCGTTGGTCGACGTGTCCGATCTGGTGGCGCTGATCCGGGTCGACCCATCGTTGAGTTTCAAGCTGCTGCGGCTGGCCAACAGCGTGATGTACGGCTCGGGCACCCCCTGTGACACCTTGGACGAAGCGGTCAGTCGCGTCGGCCTGCGCGAGGTCCAGCGGCTCGTCGGGCTCGCCGCGGTCCATCAAACCTATCAGCACGACCTCGCCAACTATCACTTCACCGCGCAGCAGGTGTGGGAGAACGCGGTGGCAACGGCGGTGTCCTTCGAGGCCCTTTCGTCGGTATCCAACGGGCGGATCGATGGGGGCTACGTGGCCGGACTCATGCGCAACCTCGGCCGGCTGATCCTCGACCGCGTGCGCGGCCGGACGCCGTATCCGGGCGAGGCCGTGGCGCCGGACGTGGCCGCGTGGGAATTTGCGAACTTTGGCACGGACGGTCCGGAAGTCGGCGCGCGTCTGCTCGAACACTGGCGCTTTCCCCCGGAGGTGGTGACGATGGTGCGAGGCCAACTGGCGCCGCTGGCTCAAGGCTTTGCGAACGCGGGCGTCGCGCGCTTGAACCTGGCCGGTCACCTTGCGACCCGCATGGGTGTCGGTCTACCGGGAGAATCGACCGTTTGGTCGCCCGAACCGGAAAAACTGGTGCTCGCCGGCATTGATGCCGCCGGTCTCGATGCGGCGTTCGAACTGGCCCGCGAGCCGTTCCAGCGCGTCCGCCAGGCCTTCATGGCGCTGAAGTCGGCGGCCTAAGCCCACGTCGGAGTCCCGGGGTGCTCACGCCCCCGCGTCTCCGTAGCCGCCCAGTTCGCCGCCGGCGGCTTCCGCCCGCTCCGCTCGAGGAGCAACCCCCGCCCTGGTCCGGCGCCCAACTGTCCTTCTGCCGATCCCTTGCAGGAACGACCCAATGTTCGTAATGCGAGCATTGGGTCGGTTTCGGGTGGGGTGGGGGCTTGGGGCGGAAGGGTTCCCGGTGCTCGTCTCCGGGCGGGTTATCTGGCAGAACGATTCCTGCAACTTCCGGCCGGCCGCGGGGGTACTGCGCATGAACGATGACCCTCCAGTGCACGCTCATCCCTCGGGGACGATGATCCCGGCCGACTTCACCACGTTCATGCGCAATTACCAGGACATGGTTTACACCACCGCGGTGCGGATCCTGAACAATCCGACCCAGGCCGAGGACGTGTCGCAGGAAGTCTTTCTCAAGGCCTACGAGCGGTTCGACGAGTTGCGCCGCAGCCCGACCGCGGGCGGTTGGCTGAAGACTGTCGCGACCAACCTGTGTCTGAACCATCTGCAGCGCTACCGGAAGCGTTGGCGGTTCTTCTCCGAGTTTCAGCGCGAGGACAGTGACGGCGACGAGGCGCCGCCGGTGGAGTTTGCCGCCCCGGACGGCGACTTTCTGGCCGGGGTCGATCGTGGCGAGCGCCGCGCCTGGGTGGAGCGCGCCCTCAGCCAGCTGCCGGAACATCAACGCGTGCCGCTCGTGCTCTATCATTTCGAAGACCTGCCCTACGACGAGATCGCCCGCACCCTCGGCGTGTCCCTCGCCAAGGTGAAGACCGACATCCTGCGCGGCCGCGCCGCGCTCGCCCAGCTGCTCGTGCGCAGCGGCGCACCTCACGAAGCCTTTCAACCCTGACCTGCCATGGACCCGCTCACGCCCGAAGAACTCGAACAGCGTCTGCACCGCACCTTGCGCGATCTCCCGCTGCACCGTGCGCCGGATTCGCTGGAGGATCGCGTGCTGGCCGTGCTCGCCGCCCGCGCGGCCCGGCCGTGGTGGCAGCGCAGTTACAGCCACTGGCCGGTCGCGGCCCGGTCCGTCTTCCTCGTCGGCAGTGCCACCATCGCAGCCCTCGTCATCATCGCCAGCGTGGCGGGCGTGCAGCAGGCCGGCAGCCTGATCGAAACGCCCGTGGCCGACGTTCGCGACCAAGTCGCCCAGGCGCGGGCCGCCGGCAGCGTGCTCGCCGACCTCGGCCGCGGCTGGATGCCCGAGATCCCGTCCCTCTGGCTCTACGGCGTCGTCGGTGCCGCCGCCGCCGCCTACGCCACCTTGCTCGGACTCGGCGCCGCCGCCTACCGCCTGATCGTTCGCCGCGCCTGAGCCTCCGTTCCCTTTTCCTTTTAATCTCATGAAGTGCTTCCCGTTCCTCCTTTCCCTCCTGCTGCTCCTGCCGCCCGCCCTGCGGGCCCAGGCGGCCGCTGAAACTGCACCCGAGGCCCCGGCCGCCGCCCCGGCCGCGCCCACTGCGGAGGCGCCTCCGTCGGCGCCCCCCGCACCTGAGGCGGCATCGCCCGCGCCGGCTGAGGTCGCACCCGAGGCGCCCGCCGCGGCTCCGGTCGCCCCCGCACCCGCCGCCACCGACGAGCCGCGCCGGGCCGAACCGTCGTCCAATCGCGAGGTGGTGATGTTTGGCGACGACGCGCTGCTGCCGGCCGGCGAGCGTGCCCGCAAAATCGTTGCCATCTTTGGCAACAGTGTCGTGGAAGGCGACGTGAGCGGCGAGGTCGTGGCCATTCTCGGCGATGTCGCGGTCAATGGTACGGCCCAGGAGGCGGTCGCGGTCCTCGGCAACGTGCACATCGCCGGGGTCGTCCGCGGTGATGTGGTCGCCGTGCTCGGCTCGGTCCAACTCGGACCCAACGCCCGGGTGGAAGGCGAAGTGGTCTCGATCCTCGGCACCGTCGAGCGTGCGCCGGGATCCGTGGTGCAGCGCAGCGTGAATCAGGTGGGCGGCGGCGTCTTCCAGATGCCCGCCCTCGATGGTCTGAAGGCGTGGTTCCGGCACGGTTTTGCCTACGCGCGCCCGCTGGCCGTCGCCGAGCATCTGGGCTGGGCCTGGTTGATTGCCGGCGCCTTCCTCGGCTTTTATCTGTTCCTTGCGCTGGTCTTCGGCCGTGCGGTCGACACCTGCGCCCGCACCTTCGAGGAATCGCCGGGCCTCACCCTCGCCACCAGCCTGCTCACCGTGCTGCTCCTGCCGGTGCTCACGCTGCTGCTCGCCGTCACCGTGGTCGGTCCCGTGCTGCTCAGCCTCGCGGCCTTTGGCGGGACGCTGTTTGGCAAGGCGGCTTTCCTCAACTGGCTCGGCCGGCGCGTCACCGTGCCGCTCGGCCTGCGGCTGCCGGTGCTGGCGACGTTGATCGGCGGTCTGCTGCTCGTGATCTTCTACCTGGTGCCGATCGTCGGCTTCGTCGCATGGAAACTCTCCGGCGTGCTCGGCCTCGGCATGGTGGTCTACACCATCATCGCCTCGATCCAGCGTGAGCGTCCGGCGAAGCCACCGCGTCTGCCGGCTACGCCAGCCTTCGCCTCAGCCGGAGCCGTCTCGTCGCCGTCCGCACCGGTCGCCGCGGCGCCGCTTGCGGGCGGATCCGCCTTCTTCACCGCGCAGTCGCCGGAAGGCACTGCGGCGCCCGGCCCGGGCCTCGAGGTGCCTCAGGTCGAGGCCGCCCCGCCGCTGTCCGCGTTGCCCCGTGCCGGCTTCTGGTTGCGCGTGGCGGCGACCGTCCTCGATGTCATCCTCGTCGCGCTGGTCACCTCGCTGTTTAACGTGCTCTTTGTGCCGGCCCTGGCGGTGTATTGTTTCGGACTGTGGGCGTTCAAGGGTACGACAATCGGCGGCATCATCTGCGGCCTCAAGGTGGTGCGCCTCGACGACCGACCGATGGACTGGAAGGTCGCGCTCGTCCGCTGCCTCGCGAGCTTCCTTTCCTTCATTGTCGCCGGCCTCGGTTTCATCTGGGTCGCGTTCGACGACGAGCGCCAGTCGTGGCACGATAAGATCGCCGGCACGACCATCGTGCGCCTGCCCAAGGGCACGCCGCTGCTCTGACCGCGGACGGTCCGGTTGGGCCGGCCGCGGTTTGGGCTTCGCGTGACGGCGCGGACGGTTAGGGTGACGGTCCTTCCCGGTGCCACCGGCCCGGGCATCGTTCACCCTGTACGCCGCCCCATGTCCCGTCTCGTCGCTTCGCTCGTGGTCTGCCTGCTCACTGCCGTCTTCGCCGCGGCCGCCTCGTCCCCGGCTTCGCGACCGCCCAACATCGTCTTCATCCTCGCCGACGATCTCGGCTACGGCGATCTCGGCAGCTACGGGCAGGCCGTCATCGCCACGCCGCATCTCGACCGGCTCGCGGCCGAGGGCGTGCGCTTCACGCAGTTCTACGCCGGCAGCACGGTCTGCGCCCCGTCGCGCAGCGTGCTCATGACCGGACGCCACATGGGCCACACGACGGTGCGCGGCAACGCCGGGAACCGCGGCCTCGTGGCCCAGACGCTGGCGCCGACCGACGTGACCTTCGCGACGGTGTTGGACCGGGCCGGCTACGCCACCGGGTTGATCGGCAAATGGGGACTGGGTGAGCGCGACAGCACCGGCGCACCGTGGCGGCAGGGTTTCGATTATTTCTACGGCTTTCTCAACCAGACCCACGCGCACAACCATTTCCCGGATCACCTCTGGCGGTACGACGCGCGCACCCCGCTCGCGGACAACCGGGTCGCGTTGCAGAACGACCTCGTGCCGGTGGGCAATGTGCCCGGAGTGGGGTACGCCACCCGGCGCGTCGAGTATGCGAGCGATCTCTTCGTCGCCGAGGCGGAGACCTTCATCTCCCGTCACCGGGGCGGTCCGTTCCTGCTCTTCCTCTCGCTCACCCTGCCGCATGCCAACAACGAACGCTCGCGCATGCTCGGCGATGGGCAGGAGGTGCCCGACTATGGCGCCTACGCCGACATGCCGTGGAAGGACGCAACCAAGGGACAGGCGGCGATGATCACGCGCATGGATGCCGGGGTGGGGCGGATCCTCGATCACCTGCGCACGCTCGGGCTCGATGAGCACACGCTGGTGATGTTCTCCAGCGACAACGGCCCGCACCAGGAGGGCGGCCCCGATTACTCGCCTGCTACGTTCAAGGCCAGCGGACCCCTGCGCGGTCTAAAACGCGACCTCACGGAAGGCGGCATCCGCGTACCCTTCATCGCCCGCTGGCCCGGCGTGATCGCTCCCGGCCAGGTCAGCCCGCACGTGGGCTATTTTGGCGATTTGCTGGTGACCTTCGCGGAACTGGCCGGCGCGCCGGTACCGGTTCCCCATGACGGCCTCAGCCTCGTGCCGACCCTCCGTGGACAACCCGAGCGTCAGGCGCGGCACGCATACCTTTACTGGGAGTTCTATGAGCGCACGTTCCGGCAGGCCGTCGTCCTCGAAGGACGCTGGAAAGGCATCCGTGCGCAGATGGACGACACGACCTTCGAGGTCTACGACCTGCAGGAGGATCTCGGCGAGACCCGCAACCTCGCGGCGGAACGGCCCGACCTCGTGAAACGCATCGCCGCCATCATGGCGGAGGCGCACGTGCCCAACGAACACTGGTCCTTCACCCCGCCCGCCAAGGCTCCCTGATCGTTTAACTGCTAAAACAACTCGCGCGCGGAGCGGATTGCCCGGCCGTTGCTTTCAGCCTTCGTTACCGTTCTCCCCTCCCACGTCATCCCCACCACCCCATGATCCCCCTCACCCGTCGTGATTTCCTGAAAGCCTCCGCCGTGGCCGGCGTTGCCGCCACCGTTTCGCCCCTGCGCGCGCAAGCCGCCGCCGCGAAGAAGAATCCGATCACCCTCTTCAGCAAACACGCTCACTGGCTCACGCCCGAAGAGTTCGCGCCGCTGCTCCGCGAGGTCGGCTTCGACGGGGTCGAGCTGTCGGTGCGCAACGGCGGACACGTCCTGCCGGGCGAGGCCGCGGCCAAGCTGCCGGGCGCGGTCAAAGCCATCCGCGCTGCGGGCCTGTCGGTTCCCACCATGGTGTCGGGCATCAGCACGGCCGACGATCCGCTGACCGAGTCCGTGCTGCGGGCGGCGGCGGAGAGCGGCATCCAGCAGTATCGGCTCGCCTACTACAACTATGACCCCGCTCTCGGGGTGCTCGGCACGCTCGAGAAGCTGAAGCCGGTGCTCGAGAAGCTGGCCAAGCTGAATGAGAAGCTCGGCATCCGCGGCGTCTGGCAGAACCACGACGGCGTTCGCCCCGGATCCTCGATCTGGGACATCTGGTACGTGATCAAGGACATCGATCCGCGGTGGATCGGCGTGCAGTACGATCCGCGCCACGCCGTGGTCGAGGGCGGCCGGTCCTGGGTCAACGACTTCGACGTGGTGAAGAACCGCGTCACCTGCACCGTGGCCAAGGACTTTCACTGGGCGAAGAACGAGCGCGGCGCCTGGTTGGCGAAGCACGTCCCCCTCGGCGAGGGCATGGTCGACTTCGTGCAGTTCTTCAAACTGTACAACGCGGCCGGCCTCGCGGGGCCGATCTCGATGCACATCGAGTACCCGATGTTCTCGCGCGACGAGAAGGCGATGACCAAGGCGGAGCTGACCGCCGAGGCGTTGCCGATCTACCGCCGCGAGCTCGCCACGCTGCGCAAGGCGATGGCCGCCGCCGGCACTCCGGCCTGAGTCAGGCGAAGCGCGAACCGGCCGGGACCGACGTGACCCAGGCATTCCTGCCTGGGTCTCTGTCTGCCTGTGCCGATTCGCCAGTGAAACCAACCGTGATCACAGGCAGGAAGGCCTGGGTCACGAGTTACGGCTGATCCGAACGCCTCTTCAGCTTTTCGCTGCGAGGAACTTCAGGATGTCGTTGGCCTGTTCGCTCGTCGAACCCTTGTGGTCGGCGTAAACGACCTTACCCTTGTGAATGAGGTAGGCTTGGCGGCTGGCGAACATGATGCCGGTCTGGCCGAAGGCCTTCATGACCTTCTTGTCCGTGTCGGCGAGCAGGGGGAAGGGGAAGCGCTGTTCCTCGCGGAACTTACGCTGGGCTTCGACGCTGTCGGTGCTCACGCCCACCACGGCCACGCCCTTCTTGGTGAGGTCGGCGTAGGCGTCGCGCAGCGAGCAACCCTGCTTGGTGCACCCGGGGGTGGCGGCCTTCGGGTAGAAGTACACCAGCGTGTACTCGTTCTTTGCATACACGTCACCGAGGTTGAGCTCCTTGCCGTCGTCGGCGAGGGCGGAAACAACCGGGGCGGGGGCGCCCACGGCGAGGGGCTCGGCGCGGAGGAAGGAGAACATGGCAAGGAAGAGGCCGGACAGGAGGAGGAGGCGTTTCATGAGCGGTAAGTGATTAAGACCGTGCCACATCGCGGCGGAATCGCAAGTGACGGCCCCGGTTGCGTCCGGGAGGGTTATCGTTACCCTATGGCGTGTCTGTATTTGTGCCCACCCGTGCCGCCGGCCTGAGCCGCCTCGAGGCCTTTCTGCCGCGCGTCCCCCGGTACGCGGAGGAGCGCAACGTCGACCGCGGCGCGCGTCCGACGACGGCGAGGGTGTCTCCCTGGCTGCAACGGCGCCTGATCACCGAGGAAGAGGTGGTGGTGGCGACCCTGGCGGCCCATCCGTGGGCGAAGGCGGAAAAATTTGTCCAGGAGGTCTGCTGGCGGACCTACTGGAAGGGCTGGCTGGAGCGCCAGCCCGCGGTGTGGACGCGGTACCGCGCGGCGGTGGCCCAATCGCGGGCCAACCCGCCCCCCGGGTATGCGGCGGCGGTGGCGGGCGAGACCGGCCTGCCGGGCTTCGATGACTGGGCGCGGGAGCTCGTCGCCGCTGGCTGGCTGCACAACCACGCCCGCATGTGGTTTGCGAGCATCTGGGTGTTCACCCTGCGCCTGCCTTGGGAGCTCGGTGCCGATTTCTTCCTGCGCCACCTGCTCGACGGCGATCCGGCGGCAAACACGTTGTCATGGCGCTGGGTCGCGGGGTTGCACACGCCGGGCAAGACCTACCTCGCGCGGGCCGACAATATCCAACTCTACACCGAAGGGCGTTTCGATCTGTCCGGACGCCTCGCCACCGAGGCCCCAGCCGTGATCGAGCCGCCGCTTCCCGCTCCCCAGCCCCGGTGGCAACCCGACCCTGAGCCGGCCCTCGCCGGGCGGGTGGGCTGGTGGCTCCATCCCGAGGACCTCACTGTGGAGGAGCTGGCGGCCGGCGGGCCGGTGCCGGTGTCGATTTTGGCGGCGTGGCCCGAAGCGGTGGCCGCCGACGAGGGCTGGAGTGCGCCCGTCACCGCCTTCACCCAGGCGGCCTTGGCCGACGGGGCGTCTCGCGCCGCGCAGGCGTGGGGGGCCCCGGTTCATGCGGCCCGGACCGCCACGGTAGCGGAGTCGGCCGTGGCCTGGGCGCGGGAGCACGGATTGGACACCGTGGTGGCGATGCGGCCGGCCGTCGGACCGTGGCGCACCGCCGGGGAGACGCTCGAACGTGCGCTGGCCTCCGCCGGCGTGCGGATGGTGTGGCGCCAGCGCGAGTGGGACACCGTTCTCCACCCGATGGCCGACAAGGGCTTCTTCCCGTTCTGGACGGCGGCGGCCCGCCAGGTCGCCGCGACCTCAGGCCGGCTGCGGTCCCCGTTGGGCGAGCAGGCGACTGATCCAGTTTGATGCCGTCTGCGTCATCACCACGGAGAACGTGAAACAGTAGACCCCGATGCCGACGTCGATCTGGGCGAGGCCGGCGGACTTCATCACCACGATGAGGATCGCGACCACGAACACGTCGAGCATCGACCATTTGCCGAGCTGGGCCACGCGCTCGTGAAGCCGGCGGACTTTCTGCAGGTCATGACTCCGCTCGGTCCAGATCAGGGCAAGCAGGCCCAGTTTGACCGCCGGAAACACGAGCGTGAACAGGGTCAGCACGCCGAAGAGAAAGTACTCCTGTTCCTCGAAGAGGATGATGATCCCACCGACCACCGAGACCGCATCGGCGAATACCCAGAACTTCTGCACATGGAAGAACGGGAAAAAGATGCCCACGGCAAAGAGCACGAACGCCAGTCCCAGCAGGAGCGGGACACCGGTGCGTTGGAAGAAGGAGGTCTTGGCCTGGGACAACGATTCGAGGGCGGACATGCCCACGACACGCGCAGGTCGGTGGCGCGAACGCAAGCCGGCGGGCAGGCGAGGGGAGCGGCGTGCTGCTCGCCCCGGTCGCCTCGCCTACCGTGGCTCCGCGTGCGTCCGCGTTTTCTGGGCTGACATCGGCGCGCGAATCGCCGTTAGTTCCGGCCCATGGCTAAACCCCTTGTCGGGATCATCATGGGCAGCACGTCGGATTGGGACACGATGCAACACACGGCGCTGACCCTGGAGTCCCTCGGTGTCCCCTTTGAGAAGCACGTGGTGAGCGCCCACCGCACCCCGAAGCGGATGTATGAGTACGCGGAAACCGCGGAAGCGCGCGGTCTGCGCGTCATCATCGCCGGCGCCGGCGGGGCGGCGCACCTGCCCGGGATGACCGCGGCGCTGACGCCCGTGCCGGTGCTCGGCGTGCCAGTGGAGTCGGCCATGCTCAAGGGCGTCGATTCGCTCTACTCGATCGTGCAGATGCCAGGCGGCGTGCCGGTGGCCACCTTCGCGATCGGCCGCGCCGGCGCGATCAACGCGGCCCTGTTCGCCGCCGCCATGCTGGCCGGGCAGAACAAGAAGATCAAAAAGGCCCTCGACGGCTTCCGCACCGCCCAGACCGCCAAGGTCCTGGCCGCCAAGCTGCCTTAGCGCCGGGCTAGACCCGGCCGGAAATCCCAAACGCCAAGGCGCCAAACGCCAAAGAACAGGAGTGTTTGGGGCGGCTTGGCATTTGGAGTTTGGACGCTTGGCGTTTGAGATTTCCCCCTATGGGGACCCAAACCCGGGGGTTGACCAAGCTCCCGGCGGCCTCTGTGCTCCGACCCTTCCTTTCGTGCCATGATTCTGCCCGGTAAAACCCTCGGTGTCCTTGGTGGCGGCCAGCTCGGCCGCATGTTCGCGCAGGCGGCAGAACGGCTCGGGTACCGCGTGCACATCTACGAGCCGGCGGAGGACTCGCCGGCAGGCGAGGTTTCGGCCCGGGAGTTCAACGCCCCGTACACCGATGCCGAGACGCTCGCGGCCTTTGCCCGCAGCTGCGCGGCCGTGACCTACGAGTTCGAGAACGTACCGGTGGAGCCGTTGTGGAAGATCGAGAAGCTCACGCGCCTCCTGCCGCATTGGAGCGTGTTGGAGACCTGCCAGAACAGGCTGCGGGAGAAACACTGGCTGCGCAAACACGCCTTCCCTCACGTGCCCTTCATCGAAGTCGAGGCCGGGGACGATCTCGGGGCGGCCATCCGCCGCCTCGGCCTGCCCTGCGTGGTGAAGACCGCCGATTTCGGCTACGACGGCAAGGGCCAGCTCAAGGTCACTTCCGAAGATGGCATTGCCCGCGCAGTCGAGGCGTTTGCGCGGCAACGCTCGGTCGTCGAGAAGTTCATCGATTTCAAGTGCGAGCTCTCCGTCATCGTCGCGCGCCGTGAGGACGGAGTGATGGCGACCTTCCCGGTGGCGGAGAACATCCACACCAAGCACATCCTCGATTTCTCCATCGTACCCGCGCGCATCAACGCCGCCACCCTCGCCGAAGCCGAGCAGCTCGGCCGTGCCATCGCGGAGAAGATCGGACTCGTCGGCCTGCTCGCGATCGAGCTCTTCCTCACCGACCGCGGCGAGATCCTCGTCAACGAGCTCGCTCCGCGGCCGCATAACTCCGGCCACTGGACGCTCGACGCCTGCACCACCTCGCAGTTCGAGCAGCACGTGCGCGCGGTGTGCGGCCTGCCGCTCGGCGACACGTCGGTCATCAAGCCCGTCGTGATGGTCAACATCCTTGGCGACGCGTGGAAGCCCACGCCCGCCGGCGCCGTGACCGAGCCGAACTGGTCCATGCTGCTCGCCACGCCTAATGCCAAGCTGCACCTCTACGGCAAACGCGAGCCGCGCGTTGGGCGCAAGATGGGGCACTTCACCGTGACGGGTCCGACCGCCGACGCCGCCCTTGAGGCCGCGCGCGCGTTGAAGGCGAAACTCTGAGCCCCGGGCCGGCGCGTGCCGCCCGTTACGGGGTTCGGCTCACCGGTCCGCGGCGCGTTCCCCGGGCCGTGCCCGCGGTAACGTCGTCGACGGTTTCGGTCCGCTCGACGCCCACGATCGCCGGAGAGACGGCCGCGCGGCGGCGTTTTTCCACCGTGCGCTGGGCCCGCGTGTCGAGCCAGCGGATGAACGCCACCGGTTTGGGGCTGCGAAACTCCGACGGCTGCCACTCGTCGCCGTCGGCGTAGACGGTCTTGGGCATCACGCAGGTGCCGAAGGTCCAGTCAGCGAGCGGCAGGCCGAAGAAGCCCGAGATGGATTCGTTGCAATCGATCACGGCGTGATGGCGGAGGTGAAAGGCGTAGGCCGGACGCCAGAACCAACCCCAGCGCGGGTGTTCGATCAGCGGCTCCCAGACCGTCATGGGCCAGTGGTTGATCGCATGCAGCACCTCGTACAGCGTGAGCGAGACTGCGAGGGCGGCGAAGCCGCCGAGAAACCACGGGAACGTAGGCAGCAACCATTGCAGGAGCGCCAGCAGGGGCGTGAGCACCGCGGCGAAGACTGCCAGCGAATACCACGGGAAGAAGGACGCCTCGCCTTGCTCGGGTTCGACGATCGGGAACTTGTTCTCGACGTACAGCAGGCTGCGGCCGCTCGCCAGCGGCTTGCGCGCGATGCGGGTGAGGGCGTGGTGCAGCGTGTGTTGCCGGTACAACCGGCGGAGCAGGGGGATCGCCGGCGTGTGCAGCACGTAGCGATGAAAGAAGAACTCCATGTAGCCGTTCACCAGGCTGATCGCGACGAACGCCACCGCCAGCGCCCACAGCGGGGCGACGAACTGCGCGCGCCAGACCTCCGGCGCGACCCACCAGAGCAGGCCGCCCAGCCCCGCCAGCGAAGCCACGACCGTGAAGGCGAAGAGAGGCAGCGAGAAATGTTCGTGTTTCGATTCGGACGCAGTCGGCAAGTCGGACATGGGCGTCGTCGACTAACGGGCGATCGCAGCGAAGTGCAACCCCCGATCCCATCAGACATGATATTTGGTCATCCGCGCGCCGCCGCGCTGTATCCGGCTTGCAAAGCCGACGCCTTCGCCGCGTTGCTCCGCGCCAATCCCTGGCCCTCTGCCAGGCCGTCGGGCCGGTTTCGATTTTTCATTCGCCGACAAGAGCGCACTTGTCCTGCAATGCGGCGTGGGCCACGTTGCCGTGCCTCCCGAGCCGACGGACCCCTCCGCGACCGGCGTCGGTTGCGTCGATTCCCACCTTCGTCACCCCGCGCTTATGAACGTTTCCACCAAGGGCACTGCCTCACACACCTTTGACGCGATTGTCGTCGGCTCCGGCATCAGCGGGGGCTGGGCCGCCAAGGAGCTCAGCGAGAAGGGCCTCAAGACCCTCCTGCTCGAGCGCGGCCGCGACGTGCCCCACGGCGCGTACCCGACGGCCTTTACCGAGATCTGGGAGTTTCCCGGCCGCAACACCATCACGCCCGAGATTCGCGCCCGCCAGCCCAAGCAGGCCCGCACCGGCTACTCCGTGCGCGAGGCCTCCGCCCATTGGTTCGTCGACGACCTCGACCACCCGTACAACGAGGACAAACCGTTCGACTGGATGCGCGGTTACCATGTCGGCGGCCGCTCCCTGCTCTGGGGGCGCCAGTCCTACCGCTTGGGCGATCTTGATTTCGAGGCCAACGCCCGCGACGGCCACGGCGTCGACTGGCCCATCCGTTACGCCGATATCGCGCCGTGGTACGATTACGTCGAGCGCTTCGCCGGCATCAGCGGCCAGAACGAGGGCCTTCCCCAGCTGCCCGACGGCCAGTTCCTTCCGCCCTGGGAGATGACCGTGGTGGAAAAGCACGCCCGCGAGAAAGTGGCCGCCGCCTTCGGGGGCCGCGTCATCACCATCGGACGCGTCGCCAACCTGACCCAGCCCCTCAACGGCCGTTCCAACTGCCAATCGCGCAACCGTTGCATCCGCGGCTGCCCTTACGGTGCCTATTTTTCATCCAACGCCGCCACGCTTCCCGCCGCCTACGCCACCGGCAATCTCACCCTGCGTCCGTTCTCCATCGTCGCCGAGGTGCTCTACGATGCCGACACGAAGCGAGCCACCGGGGTGCGCGTGATCGACGCCGAGACCGGCGAGAGCATGGAGTTCTTTGCCAAGGTCATCTTCCTCTGCGCCTCGGCCGTCGCTTCGACGTCCATTTTGCTCAACTCCCGCTCCGACCGCTTCCCCACCGGCCTGGGCAACGACAGCGGCGAGCTCGGCCACAACCTGATGGACCACCACTTCAAGGTCGGCGCCACCGGCAGCTTCGACGACTTCAAGGACCGCTATTACGAGGGTCGGCGGCCCAACGGCATCTACATCCCGCGCTTCCGCAACCTCGGCGACAAGGCCAGCGCCCGGAAGGACTACGTGCGCGGTTTCGGCTACCAGGGCGGCGGCACCCGCGAAACCTGGACCCGCGGCGTCGCCGAGCTCGCCCGCTTCGGCCCCGAGCTCAAGATGGACCTCGTCGCCCCCGGTGAGTGGCGGCTCGGCATCGGCTCCTGGGGCGAGCACCTGCCCTACCACGAGAATCAAATGCGCCTCGACCGCGAGCGCCTCGACCGTTGGGGCCTGCCCACCGTCACCTTCAACTGCGAGTTCAAGGAAAACGAGAAGGCCATGCGCAAGGACATGCAGGCCTCCGCCGTCGAGATGCTCGAGGCTGCCGGCTGCAAGGAGATCCGCCCCTACGACGACCCCACGAGCGCGCCCGGCCTGTGTATTCACGAGATGGGGACGGCCCGCATGGGTCGCGACCCGAAGACCTCCGTGCTCAACGCCCACAACCAGGTCCACGCCGTGCCCAACGTGTTCGTGACCGACGGCGCCGCCATGACCTCCTCGTCGTGCGTCAACCCGTCGCTCACCTACATGGCCCTCACCGCCCGCGCCGCGGACCACGCCGTCGCCGAGCTCAAGCGCCACAACCTCTGACGCCCCCGCCATGAATCGTCGCGAAGCCCTCAAGCACACCGCCCTCCTCCTCGGGGTCAGCCTGTCCCCGTCGGCCCTCAACCGCGCCCTGGCCCAGCTCGACCGTGCGCCCTCCGCCGGCCCGGTCCACCTCACCGCCCCGCGATTCGCCGCCGCCGCCGCCCTGGCCGAGCGCCTGCTCCCGCGCACGAACACCCCCGGCGCCGCCGACGTGGGCGTTCCCGCGTTCGTCGACATCAGCTACGGCACGTTCATGAGCCCGGAGGAGCGCGCCGTCGTGGAACGCGGACTCGATCAGCTCAACGCCGCCGGCCCCAGCGGTTACGCCGCCCTGCCGCCGGAGCGCCAGGACGAGCTCATTCGCGCCCTCGCCGCCGCCCCGGAGCAGGATCGCCGCTTCCTGCGCGCGATGCGCCAGGCGGTTTTCCTCGGCTATTTCTCCTCCGAGCGCGTGTGCAAGGAGGTCTTCAAGCACGACCCCATTCCCGGTCGCTACAAGGCCGACGTCTCGCTTCAGGAAGCCACCGGCGGCGTCGCCTGGTCGGAGTAACCGCAAGTACCGCGCCCGCCACCGCAGGTTCCGCTACGGGCCCTTGCAACCTGGGGTCGCCTCTCGGGGTAATGGCTGCAGCCGTCATGCGTCTCCCCCTTCTCTTGCTCGTCCCGCTCCTGCTGGCGCAGCCCCGTGCCCGGGCGTGCACGATCTTTGTGCTGACCGACGCGGAGCGGACGCTGTTCTTCAACAACGAGGATTGGTCCGACCCTAACGCACAGCTGTGGTTCGTGCCCGCCGGCCGTGATCACCTCGGGTGCGCCTATGTGGGATTCGAGGACGGTTGGGCCCAGGGCGGCGTCAACACCGCCGGCCTCGCGTTCGACTGGGTTGCCCATCCCGAAGTGGCCTACACGCCCGACCCCGTCCTGACCCAGGTCCGGGGTAACTCCGCTCAGCGCATGCTCGAGGTCTGCACGACGGTGGACGAAGCCGTCGCCTTCTACCGCGCCCACCGGGAGGTCGAGTTTGCCCGGGGGCGCATTCTGATCGCCGACCGCACGGGCGCGTCGGTCATCATCGGCGTGCACGACGGGGCTCTGCGCTTCGCCCGCGATGACCGCAGCCGCGGCTTCGGTTTTGGCGCGGAGGTCCTGCAGCGCCGACTCGCGGACTCTCCCGAGGCCACCCTCGCCCACGGTGCGGCGATTCTGCGGGCGTGTGCCCAGTCCGGTGACACGCCCACGCAGTACGCCAACGTCTTCGATCTTCGCCGCGGCGAGATCACGCTCTACCCGACGCCCGCGCGCGACGACACGGTACGCTTCGATCTGGCGGCCGAACTGGAGCATGGCGGCCGCGCCTACGCGATCCGCGACCTGGCGGCTGCGCCCACCGCTGGCGCCCGGCCCCTCAGTCCGGCGCAGCAGCGTTTCTATCTCGATACGTTTACCGAGCTGCCCGACGTGACTGCCGCGGTGGGCCCCCGGCTCATCCGCGTGCTGACGGATGCCGCCGCCGGAGGGATGCGGGAGGCCGATTACACCCCGGCGCTGTGGTCTGAACTCGCTCACGTCCAAACCGAGCC
>CAYZBG010000095.1:0-16742 GCA_964476565.1 uncultured Opitutus sp. | reverse complement strand
GGATCTGCAGGATGGCGTCGCGCTTGCGCCGGCGCTCGGCATCGAGGCGCTCGCCGTAGTCTTTCATCACCAGCCGCTCGTTGGCATCGACCTCCCGCCACTCGCCGCGGATCTTGTCCACGTGCATCGAGGGGATGGCCGCGCCGTTGCGCAGCTCGAAGAAGAGCTGGCGCGTGGTGCGCGTCTCGTCGGGGCGAAACAGCAGCATGCCGGTGGTGTAGTAGCCGCGCAGACTCCCGGCCCCGGCCAGCGCCTGGAACGGGTCCTCCTCGAACTGCTTCTTGCCGAGCTTCTTGGTGTGGTGGGCCAGCACGATGCCGGCGTCCGGGTTCACCGCATCGCGCAGGCGCTCGACCCGCTGCGACAGGAAGAACAGCATGGCGGCGTTGTCGTTCTCGCCGCCGGCGTCCCCGCCGTCGAAGACGTTGCGAATGGGGTCGATGGCGATGATGTCCGGCAGCTCGTCGCCGAATGCCTGCTTGATCGCGGGGATCACCTGGGCCAAGCCAGCGTCGTCCAGGATCAGCCGCAGCTGCGACGTGGCGACGAAGTTGACGCGCGCTTCACCGATGCGACTGGGCGGTAGGCGGATCTCCTTCACACGCTCGCGCAGGTAGTGGTACTGCACCTCGGCTTGCAGATAGAACACCCGCAGCGGGCGCGGCGGCGTCATGGCGAGGAAGGTGGCGCCCGCCGCCATGTGCGTGAGCCATGCGAGCAGAAAGTCACTCTTGCCGACCTTGGGCGCACCGCCGAATACCAGCAGGCCGCCGGGTGTGAGCACGCGCGGTGCGATGAGATCGGGCGGCAACGGCGAGTCGTCGTCGAGCAGCGCACCCAGGGTGAAGGTCGGCAGTGTCGGCGCCGCCCCCTTGACGACCCTGCGCTCGCCCTCACGAATGAAGGTGGCGCAGTCGAAGCCCTCGGCCACGGCATCGGCCGCGTCCCACTTGTCCGGTTTATCCATGGGCGGCACGAGGATGGCGACCGACGCCGCGCCCGCCGTCACGCAGGCACGGGCGGCGTTCTCCGCGTAGTCCCAGCCCGGGACGTCGCGATCCGGCCAGACCAGCACGTGCTTGCCCGCGAGCGGCGTCCAGTCGGTCTTGTCGATCGGCGCCCGCGCGCCGTTCATGGCCGTGGTCGCCGTGATGCCCGTCCCGATCAGGGCGCAAGCCGCCTTCTCGCCCTCGACCAGCACCACGTCACGCGCATTGGCCACGGCCGGCAGGTTGTAGAGCGGACGCGGATCGGGGGCGCGCCACATGCGGGCGCGCACGTCCCAGGGGCGGTACTCCTTGCCGGTGGGCGGGTCGTAGCGGTAGACGCAGGCGATCAGTCTGCCATCCGCCGTGAGGTAGTCCCACTTGGCGGTATAAGGGCCGAGTTCGTCGACGGGGGCGCTGCGGGCATTCGATCGCTCCGGGGTGTGACCGATGGATGGTGCAAGCCCGAGCCATTGACGGATTTCCTCCGCGATCCGGGGGAAGTCGTGCCGGGCGGAGAGTCCACGGGAACGGGCCCACAGATCGATGACGTCGCCGCCTTCGTCGGTCGCAAAATCCTTCCACAGCCCACGCCGTTCACCATCGAGCTCGACCACCAGGCTCTTGCCGCGATTGCCGTCGATATCGCCGACATAGAATTTACCGCCGCGGATGCGGCCCTGCGGGAACAGGTAGAGCAGCACCGCCTCCAGGCGCTCGAGCAGGCCTCGGCGCAGCGAATCGGTATCGGGGAGTGCCATTCCCTGCTGTTCGGGTGCGTCGTTGTAGTCGAGCCAAATGACGTCTGCCATCAAGCCGACCCCCAACACCGGTCCTGCCAAGGGCACGACTTGCATGTGACATGGGTCGGCGTAGTGGCGTGTCGGGGCAGCAGCTCGCCCGCCTCGGTGGCGGTGATGACGCGCACGGCCCGGTCCGACATGCGCTGCGCGAGCCCGCCGTCGAAGGGTACGCGCTCGAACCAGATCTCCTCGCTGTCCTTGTTGATGGCGGTGAACAGCGCGGGATTGCTCGCGATGCCCGGCACGGCGCCTTCCATGTAGGCCTGGTAGACGGCAATCTGCGCGGCATAGATCGGCTTGGCACGTGTCACGCCCTGCTTGACGGTCTCGCGCCAGGACTTGTCATTCATCGTCTTGCACTCCCACAGCGCGGGATAAGCAAGCTCGATGTCGGCAGGGCCCGCAGCCAGGATGCCGTCGACGTGCCCCTGGATGCGTCCGCCGGCGACGGAGAAACCGAACTGCTCCCCATCGGCCCTGCGGGTGTAGAGCTCGAAGCCGGCGAGGCGCAGCCAGCGGATCGCCAGATCCTCCAGGGCATGGCCGACCTCGAACACCCGCAACACCCGCCCGGGCAGCTCGCGCCCCGGATCGACCGCGGCCTGGGCGTACTCGTACTGCAGGGCGCGCTCGCAGGCCACGCCGAGCCGGGAGGCACCGAGGTAGGTCCGAGATACCTGTGCTGCCCGTTCACGCGCCAGCGCTTCGTCGATGACAGCGTTGACGCGCTCGTGGAACCTGGGGCGGTGGTTGTAATCGAGCATCACCGCCTCCTCAAAACGGCACATCGTCGGGCGTGCGCTCCCGCAGGTTGTCGAAGTAGGCGGTGAGCACCACATCGACCAGTTGCAGGACCTCTTCCCGGGTGTAGCTCGCGAGCGACCGGTCCATGCCGATGGACGCCACGTACTCGCCGAGCGAGGGCAGGACCGCCTCCATCGCGGCCTTCTCGTTATGGGTGGGATCGATCACGACACCGCCTCCCGCCTTCAGTCGTTGCAGATGAATGTCCTGGCAGCGCATGGAGCAGAAGCGCTTGAACAGGCGCTTGCCGTCCGGCGCACGCGAGCCGTTCCTCGGCGACAGCCAGCAGAAGCCGCGTCCCTCTCGTCCGCAGATCGCGCATATCACGCCGCCCTCCGGTGTTCGTCGTTGGCTGCCAGCACAAGGCGATGGATCGACGACTTGTTGAACTGGAACGCGAGCAGCGCCGAGGCCTGGTAGCGGGTGAGCCCGAAGTCGGCGCGCATGGCCTGCGGCAGGTAGCGCAGCTGCTTCTCGGTGGGCGGTTCGTTGAGCCAGCGGCGGGTCTTGTGGGCGGTGTCGAGGGACTCGTTGTCGTTGAGCCAGTCGTCCGCCTTGGCCATGCAGACGCTGCGGTCGCCGACCGCCAGCAGACGGGGCGGAAGACTCCGGCCGCCACCGACCGCGTGCCAGCGCCCGTTGAGGAAGAAGATGCCGCCCCAGGCTTGGAGGCCGGTGGCCATCAAGGCATCGTCGCAGCCGAAGAGATCGCACCAGCGGAAGTTGGAGCGCTTGAGCAGGTCGATCTCCGTCATGACGAAGTCGTCCATGGCTTCCGCCTGCTCGGCCGGATCAATGGTCCACTCGAAGCCGCACAGTGGGCATTCGCGGCAGCCGAGCGGCACCGTCGCCTCGCAGGAGGGGCACTCCTTGGTGGGCGCCTGCCCCTGGTGCTGGTGGCCGTCCAGGTTGGCCTCCTGCTCCAGCGAGCCGTGCATGAGGGTCGCGGTGCCGAAGTCGAGGACGATGCAATCGGTCTTGACCACGCCGGGATGCTCGGCCGGATCGACGGTGCGCAGCCCCCGCCCGATCATCTGGGTCAGCGTCGACTTGTGCGAGCTCGGGCGCAGCAGCACCACGCAGGAGGTGGGTGTGTAATCGTAGCCTTCAGTCAGCACCGCCACGTTGACGACTACTTGTGCCTCGCCGCTTTCATATTCGGCGAGCCGGACCTTGCGCTCGGCGTCCGACAACTCGCCGTGGATGAGCACGGCGCGGATGCTGGCGGCGACAAACGCGTCGGCCACGCACTGCGCGTGGGCCACGGTCGAACAGAACACGATGGTCTTGCGCTCGCCCGCCTTCTCGCGCCAGTGACGGATCACCGCGTCGGTGATCGGCGTCCTGTTGAGGATCGCCTCCACCTCGGTCATGTCGAAGTCGGTGGCGGTGCGGCGCACCTGGGCGAGGGCCGATTGCGCGCCGACATCAATGACGAAGGTGCGCGGCGGCACCAGATGGCCGGAGGCGATGAGCTCGCCCAGGGTGATCTGGTCGGCCACGTTGCTGAAGACCTCCCGCAGCCCCTTGCCGTCGCTGCGTGCGGGCGTGGCCGTGGCGCCGAAGATCAGCGCCCTGGGGTTGCGCGACAGCACGCGATCGATCACGCGCCGATAGGACGGCGAGGCGGCATGGTGCGCCTCGTCGACCACCAGCAGATCGAGCGTGGGCATCGCGTCGAGATGCGCGTCGCGTGAGAGCGTCTGCACCATCGCGAAGGTGGCGCGCCCGGCCCAGGACTTCTCCTTGGCATCGAACACCGAGGTCGCGACGCCCGGATTGACCCGGCCGAACTTCTCCCGGTTCTGGGCGGTGAGCTCATCGCGGTGCGCGAGGATGCAGGCCTTCGCGTCGGGCTCCTCCAACACGCCGCCGGCGACCGCCGACAGCATGATGGTCTTGCCGGAGCCGGTCGGGCCGATGGCCAGGGTGTTGCCGTGCAGGTAGAGCGCGGCGAGCGAGCGCTCCACCAGCAGGGCCTGACTGGGACGAAGCATCATGCCGGCAGTCCCCCTTACTGCGCCCAGCTCGGACGGCCCGTGACCGGAGCGCGACCCGTGGCTTGGGCATATGCGTTGGGCGTGGTGGCCGAAGGCGCCGGCGCACGCGGTGCCCCCATCAGCGCGGCGTAGTCCTTGTGATCCGGCTGGATCGCCTGCTTGATGACGGCCTTGTCCTGGCCGTTCTGATCCTTCTCCCAATCGACCTTACCGAGGAACTCGATGCCGTCGAGGTCGGCGAACCCGGCGATGCGCCGCGCGTTCTGGGCCTGGGGGCTGGCGTCGCCCGGATGGACGCCGCGCGCGGAGTTCAGGATCGCCTTGACGAAGGCGCGGCCCATGTTGGCCCACTCGGGACCCTTGGGGCTGTAGAGACCGATCAGCGACCACAGCTTGCGACGGGCGTACTCACCCTCCATCACCACGAACTCGCAGTTGAGGTACACCGAGCCGGTGTTGTCGTTGCGGGTGGCGTAGCCGCCGGTCCAGCCCTGGCTCGCATCGTCGAAGCCGCCCGGGCGAATGGTCATGCGCACGCGCACCAGCGTGCCCTTGGGGATCAGGTCGAACGAAGACTGCTCGTTGGCATCGTTGAAATCGAAATAACTCATGGTCGTGGCTCCTTATTGCTGTACGGGTTCGGAAGGCGCGGGGCGCGCGAAGTCGAGGCGTTCGAGGGCGGGGCGCGCGGGGCTGGCGATCTTGGCCATCAGCCGGCCGAGGTGCGGTTCCTCGATCTGGTCGAGGCGGCCGGAGCGGTCCTTGGCGGGGTAGCCCCAGGGGTTGAGCGTGTGGCAGACGAAGGCGCGGTAGGCGCTGCCGTCGTCGGCCTTGAGCTCGGCCAGCGTCACCACCTCGTCGACGATGCCGGGCAGCTCGAGCCCGGTCTTGGAGCCGTCGATCTGCAGCTGGAAGACGCGGCGATTGAAGTCGTCGAGACGCTCGTCGAGGATGCCGACGAACCACACGTTCTTGCCGCGGGTGTGCTGTAGGTGGGTGAGCCAGGCGATCATCTCCTGGCCCATCAGGCCGTAAGCGCCGCGTGTGTCCGGCTTGCCGGTCTTCTCCGAGTAGGCCTGCGGCTGACCCTTGCACCATTGCAGGCACAGGCGCCCGGCGACGGTGATCGAGTCGACGAACACCGTGTCGTAGCGGTCGAGCACGGACGGGTCGCCGAAGCGCGCGCAGACGGCATCGAAGTGGGCCTGGCTGAAGGGCTGGTCCTCGCGCAGCGCCGGGTTCGGACCGCCGATGAACACCGCGAAGTCGCGGCACTCCTGCCAGGTGCGCGGGCGGATGGTGTCGCCGGCCCACCCCTCGACGGCGAGGTCGCCCGCCTCGAGGTCGAAGAACAAGGTGGCCTCGGGCGCCAGGGTCCAGAGCTGCGAGGTCTTGCCGATGCCGCTCTTGCCGACCAGCACGCCTTTCACGCCGCGCTTCTCGGCCAGACGCTGGTCGGCGGAGATGATGGGGAGGCTCATGAGCGGCCTCCTTTGTCGGCGAACGCGTGTCCGATCCGGTGTGCGCCGAGTGCGCCGTGTTTGCGGGCGAGGTCGTAGAGCTCCCGCAGAGCGTTCATGCGGCGGCTGATGGGCCGGACCTCGTTTTCGAGGGCGATGACGGCGAAGGCGATCTGATCCAGGGTGGCATCTTCGATTGCCACGTCGGCGCCATTCGTCCCGATCCGTTCCGGCAGGGACTCCAGCAGATAGGGGTGCTGCTTTTTCAGCTTGTCGAGCAAAGTGCGGTTCTTGAACATGACGGTCACTCCTCCAGCAGGGCGAGACGGAATCCGGGCTTGCCGGTCTTGAGCGTGCGGGCGGGGGCGAAGGCGCTCTTCAGCGATTCGGGCCAGGCGTTGAACTTGGTCTCGGAGACGCGGTAGGCGGTCTCGACGTACTCGGCCGGGTCCTCGCCGCCCTCAGCGATACGGCGCACGATCTCGGCGAGCCGCTTCTGATCCCACTCGACCCGCTTGGGAAGGTCGGCGGTGACGCGCACGCGGCCGTCGTCGAAATGCACGACGCCGGTGTCCTTACCGGCGGCCATGCGCAGGGCATGGGCGCGGTCGGCGTACTTCATATCCAGCGCGCGTTCGAGGTGCTCGACGATGGCCTTGGCGGCCGAGAGCAGATCGGCGGCATCGTTCTTGAGCTGGAACAGCGCCTCGCTTTGCAGCGCGGCGAGCTCGCCGGCCGGCGTGGCGAGAACCTGGTCGGGGGTGAGGCGGCTCATGCCACACCTCCCGCGCCGACGCGCTCGGAGGTGCTCTTGCGCAGGCACTCCGCCTCGTAGGACTCGACGTCCTCGACACGGTAGAGCACGCGCCCCTGGATCTTGAGAAAGACCGGCCCGATTCCTTCGGAGCGCCAGCGTTCCAAGGTGGCTTCGCTGACGCCCCAACGGTCGGCCAGTTGGCGTTGGTTGAGGTGTTTGATACTCACGATTCGCTCCTTACGGGTTGTTGCGGAAACGTGAGGTCATTCTGGGTTTCAGGGGGTGGGCAAACCGGCGGGCAAAGCGGGCAGGATGGGCGGGCAAATCGTGCAAATCGGCCATGCGCAGAGACGGAAAAGAAAAAGGCCCGGAGTGGTTGGCTCCGGGCCCTTATCGGGGGTGGAAATGCGGGGTGGTCAGCCGGGAGGCGGGAACGGATCTTTGCCGTAGCTGTTGCGCTCGCGGATCTTCCCGTCCTCGCCCTGGATGAGCACCTCGCTGCCCTGGTTGCGCGCGATGTCGCGTGCGCGCTCGAAGGCTTCCTGTTGCGTATCGTGTACGGAGGTCAGGCGGTCGTTGCCTTCCCCCCGGACACCCCACTTGTCGCCGTTGCGGACGACCCACTGGTTCTTACCACTCATGTCATTCACCTCATCGAGATCGAAGTTGAACTGCCGGATGAAAGGATTGCGCTTCGTTGGGTGCATCACCTCCTTTGGTCGTTGACGAATTCGGGTTTCAGCCAATAGTGACCGTCGTTGTCGTGGGCGACGAAGGTGCGGTAGACGGCCTTGTGCCGCTTGCAGATGTCCGCGCCCTTGCACTTGTCGACATCGATTTCCAAAGCGTCGGCGATGGTGCGTTTATGGACGGGATCGCCGCCGCCCTGCGCGAGTACCGAAAGAAAGCCGTAGACCTGGGGCGACAGTGCGTGCCGCTCTCCGTCGATCAGTGCGATGCGGCCGGAGTGCATGAGCCGCAGGGAGGTTTCCGAATCCCGTTCGCCGATCCCGGCGGAACCGTCGAGGTATGCGTCGAGATTCTCGATGACGAAGCCGGCCTTGCGGAGATGCGCCACGGCACGCAGCGGAACGACGAGATGGCCGGCGGCCTGGATCGCTTGGGCGACGTCGGGTGTAGTGGTGATGAGGACGCCGCAGCCGGGTGCGCAGGCGGTGCGCAAACGAGCTTCGATGATGGGCGTCAAGGCCGGGTCGCTCAGCCTCCGACCGAAGAAGATAGTGCGCCGCTTTCGTCGATGTTCGATCTCGCCCAGGCGCCACAGCGCTGTCGGAACCATCTCTTCATGTTGATACCGTCCCGCAAGGCCCAGGGCCGAGGCGAGCCACCGGACGATGCGCGTGATGTCCACCCTGAGCCGTGTCACTTGATCACTGGCCAGATCCACCCAGCCGCAGTCCGTGCAGTACCCCTGGCGGCCTCCTTGCTCGAAGCGAATCCCCTCCAGATCGCCCATTCCGCACCAGGGACAGAGGATGCTCGATCCGACACCATCACCCGCCCCGATGGCGCCGAGGTCGAGGAGATGCCGATAAGCATCCATTTGTCCGGAATACCGGGCGGCATCCGGATGGAGGCTTCCCTCGGATTCCTCGACGAGCCCGCAGAGCAGGCCGAAGGCGATGTCGTTGCGCGCCTGCACGGCGGCTTCTACGCGACCAGGGCCAGTTCGACCTCGGTCGGTTCGGAGACGCGCCAGGCACGCAGGAGGCGCTCAGCGAGCTTGGCGTCCTCCTCTGCCATGTCCTGGAGGTTGGAGATCCCCGATTGCTTGAGGTCGATGTTCAGTACGCGACCGCGCTTGCCCATTTCGGCAGGGGCGAAATAGATGCTGATGAGGGCCTCGACGATATTGAACGGACCGCGGAACAGGTCGTGGTCCTTCAGGTGGGCGCTCGATGCAGCGAGCACGCAGTGTTCGGCCTGATCCGCCGGTACGCCTACCCAGAAGTCGCAGATCGGCGCCCTCGTGCTCCTGAGCCGGGCGCGGCGGAGGCGAATGCGATCAATGCCGTGGGCGGCGAGGTCGATGTCGCTGTCCTCCGGAAGGTCCAAGCCGTGCCGCAGCCGGTTGAGATAGAACATCGGCTGCTTCACTGCCTCGGGCTTGACCTCCTGTTTCAGCAGATGGCGTGCGAAGAGCGTCACCAGCGGCTGGTGGACCTTGGCTCCGCCCCGGCCGACGGTGTCGACGATGCCGGATGCGGGGAAGTAGACCAGCGCGAGATTGGTCGCCGGGCGGGTCGTCCGGCGGCGCATGCCCTCTTCGACGAACTCCACCAGATCGTTGGGATCGTCCTCCACGTAGACGCTGATCTGCACACCGCCGTCCAGGTGACGGTCGCAGACGTCTACGTGGCAGGCGCGCCGCGGTCCCTTGCGTTTCGAGAGCACCTCGGACAAGGCGGCCTGCAATCCCTCGATGTCGGCAGCCTCTCGGGACACCGGCTCGGTCACCTTGATGGCTTGCCGTTTCCACGACCGCTTGCCGACGCCGAGATCGAATTGGAGCAGCGCCTCGGCCGTCATGAAGGTTTGCGGCCAGTTCACCAACACCCACATGGCCCGCTCGGCGTGGTTGCGGAGCTGTCCGAAGTCCTCCCGAATGGCCACGTCGTTGTCGCTGGCGTTGAGGATCGCATCGATGCCTTTCTGGGTCGCGAGGGCGTGGACATGGCGCAGCTCGGCGTGCAGCAGGGCCTGTTGATCCGGTTCGAGTTCCTCCAGGAGGGCGATCAGGGCATCGGAAAATGCCTTTTCCTCGGCGCTCCAGTCGAAAGATTCGGGGATGGCGATGGAACGGGAGGACAGATACGCCTGCCAAGTGGTGGCCGGAACCTGACGGGCGAGGTGACGAGGGTTGAACGCGGTCATGCCTTTCTTCTCCTTCTTCGAGACGGACGGTGCCCGGCATGCCGCAACATCCCAGAAGTACTCCTAGACAGGGATATTATGCGTTCGGTGTGCCGAACGATTCGGATTATTGATGGCTTGTGCTGGGTTTGTCAAGCAGATACCAAATCGTTCGGTACAGAGGTATACTTTCAGGCCATTCAGAGAACGAGGTGCCACATGCCATCCCCGCTGGGAGAAAAGATACGGGGCCTCCGCAAACAGCGCGGACTCAGCCTCGAGCAGCTGGCGGAACAGACCGAATCCAGCAAGAGCTACATCTGGGAGCTGGAGAACAAGGACAATCCGAAGCCATCCGCCGAGAAGATCGCGAGAATCGCTGGCGTGCTCAAGGTGACGCCCGAATATTTCATGGACGACCGGATTACCGAGCTTGAACCGTCGGAAGAGGACAAGGCCTTCTTTCGCAAGTATCGGGGCCTGTCGTCGGGAACCAAGAAGAAGCTGGACGACATCCTCAAGATCATAGAAGGCGATGACAAGTAATCCGACCACGCCCGGTGCTTGGGCCAACTTTCTCTCCAAGGCGTGGGGACGCGATCGTTTCCCGATCGACGTCAAGCTCATCGCTCAGGACATCAGTTCCCGCCAACCCGATCCGATCGCCCACATCCGGGGCGGTGACATCGGTGAGCTGGAGGGAATGCTGCTCAAACGGGAAAAGGGCTGGTACCTGCTCTACAACGACCAGGTGCAATCGAGCGGACGCATCAACTTCACCATCGCCCACGAACTGGGCCATTACCTGCTGCATCGCAAAGAGGAAGACGCCTTCCGATGCAGCACGGAGGATCTGTTGGACTGGGGCTCGACAGCCCGGCAGCGGGAAGCCGATGCCGACAAGTTCGCGGCGACGCTGTTGATGCCGCTGGACGATTATCGCAAGCAGGTCGAGTCGGCCAAGGTGGACATCGATCTGCTCGGCGCTTGCGCGGATCGGTATGGGGTATCGCTCGTGGCGGCCATCCGGCAATGGATCGAGTTCACGCCGCTGCGGGCGGTCTTGGTCGTTTCCAACGACGGCTTCATCAATTGGTCCTGGTCGAGTCGCAATGCTCTACGCACCAGGGCCAGGTTTCGGTTCTCAAAGGAGACGATACCCGTCCCCGAGGCGTCCTTGGCGGCGCAGACGATACGTCACCCTGATGAAAGAACGGGAATCGAGTTGCCTGCTCGCGTATGGTTCAAGGAAGAGCCCGCCGACATGTCCCTGCGCGAGATGCGTGTCGTCTCCGATCAGTACGAACTCGTCATCACGCTGCTCATCCTCCCCGACCGCGAGCCCTGGGAGAAAAATGACGACGAAGAGGACGAACTCCTGGTCGACACCTACACAAATTTCATCCGCAACGGGCAGCATCCGTATTAGCGGGGTCGCGACCTTCCGCATCCTTTCGTACCGGCCCGAAACTCCCTGATGGCCGAGGTCACGGCCTGACCGGACAATCTCGTCATCAAGCGAGTTGGACGTTCAGGACCGATACCGATGTGCACGATCAACCACCTACCACCCGAACGGATGACGCCGGAGCAGCGCCGGCGCGAAGCCGCATCCTTGCTGGCCCACGGCCTCGTCCGACTGCGCGAGGCCGTGTTCGCCCAGTCCGCAGGCGGCCCCGCGGAGAGCGAGTTTGAGCTTGGCTTCTCCGGCCACCAGCGCCTTCATAGCCACCCCGTCAACAACACTTTGGAGGAGGCTCCATGAAGGCAAGCACCGTCCCACCCACCCCGCCGAGCGTCGTCGCCCGGATCGCCGGGCTCCCGGATCTCTCGATAGAGGAAATGAGGGCGCTTTGGCGAGAACTCTTCGGCAGCGACAACCCGACGCCCAATCGCCAGTTCATGGAGCGGCGGATCGCGTACAAGCTGCAAGAGATCGAGTTCCGCAAGGTCGATCCCAGCCTCTTGGAGCGCAACAAGCGGCGCATCAAGGCCCTGGTGGAGACCGGCAAGGCGCGCAAGCTCGATCGCGACATCCGGCTGATGCCCGGCACCGTGCTCACCCGGGAGTACCAGGGGATCGAGCACCGGGTGACGGTCGCCCAGGACGGACAGTATGAGTTCGAGGGCAGGCGCTACCCGAGCCTGTCCATGATCGCCCGCGAGATCACCGGCACCCGCTGGTCCGGGCCGCTCTTCTTCGGCGTGAAGGCACCGGCCAAGGCGAAGAATCCGAAGAAGCAGGGAGGTCGGCGATGAACGAAGCCCTGAAGCGCCGCCTGCGCTGCGCCGTCTACACTCGGAAGTCCACCGACGAGGGGCTCGACCAGGAGTACAACTCCATCGACGCCCAGCGTGACGCCGGCCACGCCTACATCGCCAGCCAGCGCGCGGAGGGCTGGATTCCGGTGGCCGACGACTACGACGATCCCGCCTTCTCCGGTGGCAACATGGACCGGCCGGCGCTCAAGCGGCTGCTGGCCGACATCGAGGCCGGCAGGATCGACATCGTGGTGGTCTACAAGATCGATCGCCTGACGCGATCGCTGACTGACTTCTCGCGAATGATCGACGTCTTCGAGCGCCACGGGGTCTCCTTCGTCTCGGTCACCCAGCAGTTCAACACCACCACCTCGATGGGGCGGTTGATGCTCAACATCCTGCTCTCCTTCGCCCAGTTCGAGCGCGAGGTTACCGGCGAGCGCATCCGCGACAAGATCGCCGCCAGCAAGCGCAAGGGCATGTGGATGGGTGGCGTGCCGCCGCTCGGCTACGACGTCGAGAACCGGCGGTTGGTGCCCAACGAGCGCGAGGCCAAGATCGTCCGCCACATCTTCCAGCGCTTCGTCGAGCTCGGGTCCTCGACCCTGCTCGTGAAGGAGCTGCGCCTCGACGGCGTGACCTCCAAGGCCTGGACTACCCAAGACGGGCGGGTGCGCGATGGCAAGCCCATCGACAAGAGCCTCGTCTACAAGATCCTCAACAACCGCGTCTACCTGGGCGAGATCCGCCATCGCGATCAGTGGTATCCGGGCGAACACCCGCCCGTCGTCGAGCGCAGGCTGTGGGATGCCGCCCAGGCGATCCTCGCGCAGAACTCGCGTGTGCGAGGCAACAACACCCGCGCCCGGGTGCCGTTCCTGCTCAAGGGGATCGTCGTGGGGATCGATGGCCGGGCGCTCACGCCCTGGTCCACGCGCAAGAAGAACGGACGTATCTACCGCTACTACCTGCCGACGCGGGAGAACAAGGAGCACGCCGGCGCCTCCGGGCTGCCGCGCCTGCCGGCCGGTGAACTGGAGGCCGCCGTGCTGGAGCAGATGCGCCGGGTGCTGCGCGCCCCGGCCATGGTCGCCGGGGTGGCCGAGCGCGCCGCCCGGCTCGACCCCTCCCTGGACGAGGCCCAGGTCACGGTGGCCATGACCCGGCTGGATGCGATTTGGGATCAGCTCTTCCCGGCCGAGCAGCAGCGCATCGTGCGGCTCCTCATCGACAAGGTGATCGTCTCGCCGGACGACATCGAGGTGCGGTTCCGGCCCAACGGCATCGAGGTGCTCGCCCTGGAGCTGCGCCCCGAGCCCGCCCCGGAAACCCTTGAGGAGGCCGTGGCATGAATGAAATCTTGATCGACAAGACCGGTCAGCCAGAGGTGATCACCGCGAGCGACGGCAGCCTTACCATCGCTGTGCCGATCCGGATCAAGCGCCGCGGCAGCCGCAAGGCCGTGGCCCTTCCGGACGGCAGCGCTGTCCAGCCCCGTCCCTGGGATGACACGCCGACGCCGATCCAGCTCGCGCTCGCCCGCGGCCACCGCTGGCTGGCGATGGTGGAGTCCGGCGAGGCGCGCACGCTATCCGAGGTGGCCGAGCGCGAGGGGATGGATCGGGCCTATGTGAGCCGGATGGTGAACCTCACTACCCTTGCGCCGGACATCGTGGCTGCGATCCTCGACGAAACGTTGCCGCCGGAGGTGACCCTGTTCGATCTGGCGTCGGGGACGCCACTGCTATGGGACGAGCAGCGGGCCATCATCAATCCCTGATTACCGTCGCACGTGCATCCTTCGGGTTGGATTACTTGTCGAGAGACCAGCCTGACGCCTTGATCAGCTGCAGAACCCGTCCAACTTCCGATGAGGCCGGAGTCGTGTCGATGGACGGAAAGAGTTCTTTCAGCATGTCGCCGAAGGTCAGTATCTCGATGGGGTTGCCGCCGAGATTCTCGCGGAACGTCGCGTTGTCCTGCCACGCCGCTCGGCTGCCCACGACTTTCGTGACGGCCGTGATGTAGGTGAACGAGGACGAACCCGTCAGTTCGGCGACCATCGTCCTGAACGCTGCGGCCCACTTCTCCCTGGTCAGTTCGCGAAACCCGCGCCAGGCCTCACGCCCCGAGACCACCTTGTTCTTGGCGATCGCATCGACCCAGTATTCGGGACGAAAGCCACCCTGCCAGCTCTTGCAGCTCACGACCATCACCCGACGCGCGCCGTCGAGTCGCGGATGGATGCCGATCACGTCGATGTCGCTATGCACGGCATCCTGGCGGGTGTCGTACTCCACATGATCGCCGGCAGGTCGAAACTTGATGTTGTGCCGGGTGAAGTACCCTTTGTGCTGCAGGTACTCGTCCACCATTTGTTCGAGGATGTCCTCTTTCATGCCTGTCCGCCCTCGCGATCGATCCGTTGGCTGGCAAATCCCTCGAACTCAGGCCGGAGGCGGCACTGCAGAAATGCCTCGAGGAGGTTGAGGACGTGGACACCGAGCGACGCATCGAGGATGAAGTTCACCCGATCGGTGTGCTCCCTGATCCAGCCGGGGACGTTCGTTTCGTTCAGGCCGGCGACGCCGATGCGCTCGCCGTGTTTGATCAAGGAGGCTGCCAGAGTGCTCTTCGCGCTGCCGGCGTTGTAGTGTTGAGCCGTGTAGCGAGCAGCGCTGTTGGGGCCGACCTTCCCGACCTTCAGCACATGAGGCCCAAACGAGAAGACGTACACCGCCATGGTGCCGGGCGGTAATGTCTTGGGCGGCACGTGCGGCGCAGGGCACCGCTCGATCGCGATGGCATCAAGCGCCAACGAGACGCCAGCCATGCCGGCGACACGGTGAAAATCCTCCAAGAACAGATCGGGATTCCAGGTCATCGGCCCGATTCCTCGCCGCTCGACATCCACCCGTTTCCGGCAAGCCATGTTTGCGGAAATGCAGCACCTTGCTGGAGCGCGTCCAGCGGGAATGACAGGAAGGCACGCAGACCGGCAACGACCTCGGAAAGCTGAAGCTCGTCCAAGGCATTCTTCCTCAAGAATGCTTGCCACTGAGTCTGCTTCTGCCGATCCTGCGCGAATTCGTCGCTCAATCCGAAAGGGACGCCATCCGGCAGCGGTGTCCTGCGGCGCTCGAAGGTGGCGTGGATCGCCTTGCACAGGAGCGCGCCGTCGAAGTCGGTGTAGCGCGACAAGATCCAGAGATCGAAGTAATCCTTCATGCGGCTGTTGGCGATGCCGAGCGACACCAGTGCCTCCAGCTTCTCGGCGACAACCGTGTAGCGGGGGTAGGCGCGCAGCTTCGGGGCTGGCATGTCCGGCAGCATTACCGGGTAGTCGACGGCCTCGGGGCCGGGCGTCACGGCGTCGCCGAAACCCACGTCGACCTGCACGTGGCATCGGGCACCGTCCAACAGGCCGATCAGCGTGACCCGGACACCGGAGTAGTTGGCTTCCTTGCGGATCTCCTCCGCGTGTACCGAGTCAGGCTGGAAGCGTATGCCGTCGTCCAGTTCCACCGTACAGATGTCCCGAAACGCCGCCTCGACATGCGGGATCTCGGCCGAGCCGAAGCCCAGCAGATCGGCGTCGCGTGTCGGACGATGCGGGATGTCGAACCACAAGTCGAACAGCAGCGCACCTTTCAGCAGGAACTGGTCGGCGTGGGGGGAGATGCTGAGCCGGTAAAGCAGGCGCTCAAGCGCATAGCGGGTCAAGATCAGATTGAAGTCTTGTCGGGTCTCGCGGGCGCGGTTGAGCAGGCGGGCGCGCACCGAGGCGGCCATGTTGCGCTGGTTCATGACAGGCTTTCCATGTAGGGGCGCATCACATTGGCCACACGGCACAGCGCAGCAAAACGCCAAAGTTCATCCATGCTGACGCGCTTGGCACGCCAGGACTCCTGTAGCGCCTCCAGCGCGACATCGAGGCCGATCTTGTTGCGGAACTTGAAGCAGTCAGCCACGGTCCGGGCGACGTTGGTCACGCGCACCGGCACACCATCGATGAGGTGCTCCTCGACCCCCTCCGTCAGCGCGGCGCCAGAGAAGCGCACGATGCGCAGCGGGGGATAGTCCATCTTTGGCGCGCGTGCCTTGTTGGGAATTGCCAGCCAGACCTCGAACGGCGACTGTGTGGTGAGTTCATGTAGGCGCAGTGCCGACAGCAGGCAGACGATGGCTTGCGGGTGCTTGCGTGCCACCTCGGAGAGTGCGCCGTGTTCCGAGACGGCCCGGTCCGGAATTGCGTACAGGCCCCGTCCCACGCGCTGGAGCAGCCCTTGCCGCACCAGCCGCGTGAGGGCGATCGTGGGCAGCCCACGCTCATTGAGATCGCGTGGGCGAATAAGGCCGCGCTGGGCGGCAAGATCCAGAATGCTCTGGTGCGAACTGTCCATGTCGTCATAATGTTGCGAAACGTCGGTAGCTGTCAAGAACTACCGACAAAACACAACGGCCATGGTTTCCTTTGCCTGCCGATGCCGCAATCCAACCGTTTGATTCGTCAGCACGTAACCCATTGATCTGTATAGGTCCACGTTGCGGCCTCTGCGGACTTCGGCCCTTAGCCGGCGAGCGAGGCTGGAGAGAAGAATGGCCAGGAGAGAGCGAAATGGGGCCGAGATGGGCGAGACGACCGGAGGAAGGAAGTCCGCAGGAATCCGCAGGAGTCCCCGCGAACACGCGGGAGCGCGCAAGAAAAAAGGCCAACAGCGAACTGTTGACCTTTGTGTATTGGTGGAGGCGGCGGGAATCGAACCCGCGTCCGCAAGCCCTCCACAGTCAGGACT
>CAYZBG010000094.1:0-17220 GCA_964476565.1 uncultured Opitutus sp. | reverse complement strand
ACCCTGCACCTTTCGGGGCCCTGGCCATCTCGGCTCGACCGCGCCTTGGCGGAAGTGCACCGGCTGGTGACGGTGGTGTAGTCAGATTTTGGCTACGCGTACCCTTTGGGCCAACGGCAAGCAACGCAGGCGGCGGAGAAAATCAAGGCGTTCGCCGATTTTTTGCGATTCGGACAAGAATCGCGCCGTCGCGTGCATCCTCCCCGGAGCACAGCCCGTAACCCCGACGCTATGACACACTACCCAAACCCCCGTGGACTGTTGACTGCATTTCGTGGCGCTGCCTCGGCTGCGCTGCTCGCCGCCGTGGCCGCGTTGCCGGTCGCTGCGCAAGAATCGTCCCGCTGGAGCCTCTCATTCGGTGGCGGCTTCGAGTTGGATTCGGGCAATGAGTTTCATAAGGGACCGGACGGCACCTTTGCCGGACTGCCGGTCGACCTTCAGTCGCGCGACTACGATGACATCTACGACACGCCGACCCGCCTCTTCCTCCAGGCGAACTATCGCGCGTCCGACGCGCTTTCGTACTACGGCCGCCTGAACCAGACCGAGGCGAGCGGCAGCACGATCAACATCGGCACCATCGCCACGCTTCCGCTTTTCGGTACGTTCAGCGATTACGAGACCTGGGGTGTCGATCTCGGCGCCAAGTACACGTTCGGCGGGGACAGCAAGTTCCGTCCGTTCGTAGCGGCCGACATCGGCATCAAGGTCGTTGACTCGATCACGATCGGGCTCCGCCCGGGTGCGGCCACCGCTGCCGCGGCGGCCACGCCGTTCCTCTTCGATGGTTCGACTGAGTTCGTCAGCGGCTTCTCCGCGGGCTTCGACTACGTCGTGAGCGAGCGTCTCTCCTTCGGCATCGAGGCCGGACTTCGCTACGAAAGCAGCCTCAGGGGCAATGACGATGCGTTCGTCGGCTCGGGTCTGCAGCCGGTGAACGATACCGGAAAGCGCTGGGTCTACCCGGTGCTCGTGCGCGGCACCTGGTCGTTCTGAGTTTTGCTTGGTATGGGTTGACCGCGGGCGCCCTTTCAGGGGCGCCCGCGTTTTATTTGGTCCGGAGTTGCAGCCGTTTGCGGGAAGGCTCCACCTTGCCGGGTGACATGTCTGTGAGTGACTCCCGTTACGAAGAACGCTTCTCCGGCGTCGCCCGTCTGCTGGGTGCGTCCGGCCTTTCCCGCCTGCGCGCGGCGCGCGTCGCCGTCGTCGGGGTGGGGGGCGTCGGCTCGTGGGCGGTCGAAGGGCTGGCGCGGTCGGGAGTCGGCGCCCTTACCTTGATCGATCTCGACGATGTCTGCGTGACCAACGTCAACCGCCAGTTGCCCGCGCTCGACGGTGCCATCGGACGGCCCAAAGTGGCGGTGCTCGCCGAACGGGTGCGCGCCATCAATCCCGAGTGCGCGGTGGAGCCGGTCACGGAATTCTTTACGGCGGCAACGGCGGACCGCCTGCTGGGTGGCGGGCATTCGGTCGTGGTCGATGCGATCGATACGCTCGAGCACAAGGCTCTGCTGCTGGCCGAGTGCGTCCGTCGCGGTCTGCCGTGCGTGACCGTCGGTGGAGCCGGCGGCAAACGCGATGCCACGCGGCTGCGCACGGGCGACCTCGGCGAATCGTCGCAGGATGACCTGCTCCGTCTGGTGCGCCGTACTTTGCGGCGCGAGCACGGTTTTGCCGCCGGGGAGGGCAACCGTTACGGCATCCGCTGCGTGTGGTCGGGCGAACGCCCGGTGTATCCGTGGGCCAATGGCACCTGTGCGTCCGAACCCGAACCCGGCGCGAACCTGCGACTGGATTGTGCCAGCGGCTTCGGCACCGCCGTCTACGTCACGGCGGCGTTCGGCCTCGTGGCGGCGCAGGAGGCGGTGAACCTAATCGTCAACCAAACAGCCGCCTGAAGTTCTCGTCCACCTGCGCGGCAAGATCCGCCACGGGTTTACCGAGGAAGGCGGCGAGTCCGGCGTAGGCTGCCTCGATGTTGCCCGGATGGTTGATCGCCGTGCCATCGGGCGCGGGCCGCAGTTTATGCGTGCGCCAGATCTGGGGCAGCGGCATCGCGGGCGCATCGGTTTCAATCAGTAGCCGCTCTGGCGGAATCGCACGAAACACCTCGAGGCGGGCCGCTTTGCGGGGATCGAGGAACGCACCGTTGAAGGAGAAGTAGGCGCCGAGGTCGGCGAAGACCTTGATCTGTTCACGGCTGCCTCCGTAGGCATGCAGGAGGAAGCCGCGCCGCGGACACGGGGTCTGGCGCAGCAACATCTCAAGCGCGCCCCACGCTTCGAGGCAGTGCAAGGTCACGGGGCGGTTGGTTTCAGCCGCGTAGCGGAGCTGTCGCCCACAGACCTCCGCCTGCTCGTCGAGGGGCGCGCGGCGCAAGCCGGATAGCCGGGGATCGTCGGGCCGCGCCCGGTCGAGCATCCACCGATCGAGGCCGATCTCGCCCACCGCCGCGTGCGGCTCGGCCTCGAGCCGGGCCTGCAAGCTGTCCCACCACGCCGGGGACCGGTTACCGGCGTCCCAGGGGTGGAGACCGTAGCTGGCGCGCACCCAGGGAAATCGCCGCGCCAGCGCCGCCACCTCGGGCCAATCACTTTCGCAGGTGCCGTTGACCACGGCGGTCTTCAGGCCGAGTCCCGGCAGCGTATCCCCCAGCCGGTCGAGATAAGGTGCCAGCCAAGCGTCCTGCAGGTGGTTGTGGGCGTCGTGAAGAACCACGGTGGAGAAAACCCTGCCGGAGGGGGATCAAATCTCAAAGGCCAAATCACCGGCGAAATCCTGAATCCTAAATCCTAAGTCATAAATCCTAAATCCTAGATCATAGATCCTAAATCCTAGATCCCAAATCGTGAGTCCGAGCGTGTTCGGCCCGAGCGGCGAATTGCTCACGGTCGCCGCGGTCGGGTCGGCCGCTCCGATTTCCTCCCGACTCCCGTCTTGCGCGGGTCGGCCCCGCGCTCTGAAGCTGCCCGGGCATGCAATTGACCAAGCACTGGGCCGCCCAACTCGACGACTACGTGATCGATCTGGGCTGGTCGTCCGACGGGCGCCACCTGGCTGTTGCGTCCGCCGCCGGGGGGCTGACGCTCTTTGCCGCCGCGGATGGCGCGCGCACCGCGGAGCTGCCGGGCCACGATGACGGCGCCAACGCCCTGGCTTGGCATCCGGCCCAGCCGCTGCTGGCGAGTGGCGGACAGGACGGTGTGGTGAAACTGTGGGATGCGTCGAACGGTCAGCATGTCGCGACCGCTGCGTTGGGTAATGCGTGGGTGGATCACCTTGCGTGGCGTCCCGGTGCCGCGGGCACTCTGCTGGCCGCCGCCGCGGGCCGCGACCTCGTCTTGCTCAACGCGGATGCCTCCGTGCGTCATCGCTTCAAGCCGGCGCCCAAAACCATCAGTGCCCTGGCCTGGCACCCGCGCGGAGGCTGCGTGGCATCCGCCTACTTTGGCGGCGTGGTGCTGTGGGACGCCGACGATTACGTGGCGCAGAAAGAGTTCCCGTACGCCAATGGCATTCACGCCCTCGTTTGGTCGCCGGATGAACGCTGGCTCGTGTCGGGCAACCAGGACCCGAGCGTGCACCTCTGGCTGCCGGAGCAGGACCAGGAGTTTCACATGAGCGGTTACGAGGGCAAGGTGAAGGAACTCGCCTTCGACCGTACCAGTCGCTGGCTCGCGACCGGCGGAGGCAAGGACGCCTGTCTCTGGGATTGCAGCGGCGCCGGCCCGGAGGGACGCGAGCCGCTGATGTTCCCGCATGACGCCAAGGTTTGCGCCGTGGCGTTCCAGCATGCCCACGGCACGCTCGCCACCGCGTCCGCCGACGGGGTGCTCCAGCTGTGGAGTCCCGACCGCAAGCAGCCCCTGCGCGCCACCGTCCGCATGCCCGCGGCCGCGACCAAGATTGCGTGGTCGCCGAACGACGACGCCCTGGCCGTGGGGACGGAGAAGGGTGTGGTCTACGTGTTGCGCGCGTCGCTTTGACGCCCCGTTGCCGGCGATGTCCCACCGCTTCATTCCCTCGTCCGGTGATGCGACCGACGGCCTCGATCCGTCGCACGCCGCGGCGATCAAGCGGTGGGCGGCCGACTGCCTGCACCTTGGGCCGGACGACGTGGTCACGGTGAGCGAGCTGCGTTGCGGGGACGCCGGTTGCCCGCTCGTCGAGACGGTGATCACGGTGTTCGGCTCCGGGCCGGCGCGGCGCTGGACCTTGATCCGACCCAAGATCGCCGTGACCCGCCTGATGGTGCAGCAAACGCTCGCGTCGCCCCCGTCGGTGCCGAGGGGTTGACGACCCTGTTAAGGTAAACCGTGCCCACGCGCCGCGATTTTCTGCATTCGGCCAGCCTCGTCCTGCTCGGACTGGCGGCTCCGTCGCTGCTCTGGGCCCAGCCGGCCGGTTCCGGTGAACGCACGCATGTGGTGCGCAAGGGCGAGAATCTCACGCTGATCGCGCAGCGTTACGGGGTGCCGGTGTCGACGCTGCGCAGCCGCAATCGGCTGCGCACCGACGTGATTCGGGTCGGTCAGAAGCTGGTCGTCCCCGGCGCGGCCGAGGCCGCGCCGCCGGCCGTGCTGGCGCCGGTGCTGGCCGCCACCCAGGGGCTGCCCATTCGTCGCGGACGCTGGCAGCATATTGTCACCCATCACAGCGGCCTGGAAGACGGCAACGCCCGCAGCTACCATTCGGGGCACTTACGGCGAGGTTGGGAGTACGGTCTCGCCTACCATTTCGTGATTGGCAACGGCCGCGACTCGCCCGAGGGCCAGATCGAGATCGGACCCCGTTGGCTGAAGCAGATCCATGGCGGACACGTCCGCAGCGAGGAGCACAACGAGCACGGCATCGGCATTTGTCTGGTCGGCAACTTTGAGAAACGCCGGCCCAGCGCTCGCCAGCTGGCGTCCTACCACGCGCTCGTGCAATGGCTGCGCACCGACGCCCCGCTCGGGGTGCGTCCGCGGGTCACGGTTCACCGGTGGGTCGATCGCAACCACACCGTGTGTCCGGGGAGATATTTCCCCTACGCCGACCTGCGGAAACGTTACGGTTAGATCGCCAGGCAGGCCTTGAAGCCCTCGGTCAACGCGGCGCGGTCGAGGTTCTTGCCGATGAAGACGAGGGTGTTGGTGCGCGCGTCCTTGCCCCACGGGCGGTCGAACTTCGCGTCGAAGAGCATGTGCACCCCTTGGAAGACGAGGCGCTTGTCCGACGCCTTCACGCTGAGCACGCCCTTCATGCGGTAGATGTCGCCACCCTTGGTGCGCAGCAGCTCGCTGATCCAGTCGTTGAGCCGCTTGCCGTCGAGATCGCCCGGGGTGCTGATGCCGACCGAGGTCACGTCCTCTTCGTGGGAGTGGGTGTGCTGGAAATCCTGCTGCCAGGCCGGGCGCACGTTCTCGCCCATGACCTGGATGTGCAGCGGTTCCTCGCCGCAGCCTTCGAAGACGAGGTGGAATCCGGGCTCGTCAATCTTCAGCGGGTAATGGCCGTGACCGTCGTCGAGCAGCAGGCGATGCAGCACGCCGCCCGGCATCACCGGGTCGCCGTTCTTCACCCGGCTCTCCCAATCGGAGAACGTCAGCATCGCGGCTTCGCGTGCGGCGGCGAGGTCGGCCTCGGCGAGCGACTTCACCGGCAGGATCACGACGTCGAGTTCGTTCTCGTTGCCATGGTGATGATGATGGTGGTGGCCGTTGTCATGACCGTGCCCATGGTCGTGGTCATGTTCGTGATCGTGGTCGCAGTGGCCGATTACGAGCTGGTGCGTGCCGGCGGGCAGGGCGTAGGCGCCGGCCCATTCGAAGGGATAGGTCGGCTCGAGGAAGGCCGGGTCGAGCTCGGTGGCGCGCGACAGGTTGAAGCCACCCACGTTGAGCACATGCTTCAGGTCGATCGCGGAGTTTTGCGTGCGGTGGACCTTGGCGGCGGCATTCATCTTGCGGATGCGCGCCTCCAGGGCATCGAGTTCGGCCGGTGTGACGAGGTCGGTCTTGTTGAGGATCAACACGTCCGCGAAACCGATCTGCTTCTTCACCTCGGGCGAGGAGTCGAGGTGCAGCTGCACGTGTTTGGTGTCGACCACGGTGACGATGGCATCGAGCCGGAAGCGGCTGCGCATCTCGTCGTCGGTGAAGAACGTCTGGGCAACCGGACCCGGGTCGGCGAGGCCCGTGGTCTCGATGAGGATGCCGTCGAGCCGGTCCTTGCGCTTCATCAGGCGGCCGAGGATGCGGATGAGGTCGCCGCGCACGCTGCAGCAGATGCAGCCGTTGTTCATCTCGAAGATCTCCTCGTCGCTCTGGATGACGAGCTGGTTGTCCACGCCGACCTCGCCGAACTCGTTCTCGATCACGGCGAGCTTCTTGCCGTGCTGTTCGGTGAGGATGCGGTTGAGCAGCGTCGTCTTCCCGGCGCCGAGAAAGCCGGTGAGGACGGTGACGGGAATGGGAGCGTCGGTGGACATGGAAAAGCTGAGCAAGCGTCAGCCTAGCAAAGGCGTCAAGGGGGCGAGAAACGGCTTTCGCCCCCAAGCATTATCTGGCCTGCGAGAGTGAAGCGTTGTCGTTTCCACTTTGGTCTGGGGCGCACAGACTATCCCATTTGTGACCAGGTCAAATTGCGATTACGATGCCGCCTAGCCGCTCAAAAAAGCAATGTAAATGCGTGCAGATTTAGCATTGGCCCGGCTGAGGCAGGAACCATCGTAGAGCCAGCGACTCTATGACGTACACGTCGGAGCTAAGCAGGATAGAACGATGAATTCCCAGGACCACGAACACCAACGGATCGAAGCGCTCGGTGCCGCCCGGCTGCTCGATGCCGAAACCGAACGCGCCTTCGACCGGCTCACCGAACTTGCGGCCCAGGCGTTGGACGCGCCGGTTTCGTTGATCTCGCTGGTCTCCGACGATCGGCAGTTCTTCCTGAGCCAATGCGGTCTTTCGGGGGATGCCGTTCGCACCCGCGGATCACCGCTGTCACATTCCTTCTGCAAACACGTCGTCTGGAACTGCACGCCGCTCGTCATCGCGGATGCCCGCGCGAACCCGCTGCTGGCCGACAATCCGGCGGTCAAGGAACTGCCCGTGATCGCCTATGCCGGCGTTCCCATCGTCGATGGCAACGGCTACTGCCTCGGGTCGCTGTGCGTGGTCGACCGGCGGCCGCGTCGGTGGCAGCCCGAGCAGATCAACCTGCTGCGCAGCCTCGCCCGGCAGGCAATGACGGAGATCGAACTGCGCAACCGCCACCGGCGCCTCAGTGAAGAGCTCGACGCTGCGCGTCGCGTTGAAGCGGACCGGCACGCGATGAATCGGCTGACCATTCACGATCTGCGGACTCCACTCGGCGCGTTGATGCTGACGCTTGAAATGATCGGCAACTTCGGCCCGCTGACGGCCGAGCAGCGCGAGCTGCTCGACCTGTCGGTCAAATCCAGCAAGACGCTCGAAGCGTTGGTCAACGACCTGCTCGACTACGAGGCCGTGGGTGTCGCGGGTGTGGATGGCCTGAACCGGCAGACCTGCGATCCTTACGCCCTTGCCAACCTCGCCATCGAGCAGGTGTCGCCGCTGGCGTGGGACAAACGCATCCAGATCGAGCGAGAGTTTGAGCCGGATGTTCCGTTCTTCTCCGGCGACGCGCGGAAGTTGTCCCGCTTGCTCGTCAACTTGTTGGCCAACGCGGTCAAGTTCACCGCGAGCGACGGGCATGTCACCGTCCGGATATCACGCAGCCAGGCGCCTGCCGGCGTTTGCTTCGAGGTCGTCGACACCGGCGTCGGGTTCGACATGAAGCACGCCGAGGACCTGTTCCAAGAGGGATTTCGCTTGGACAAGAGCATGTCCACCCACGAATCGACCGGGTTCGGCCTGGCCTTCTGCAAGCGCATCGCCGAGGCGCACGGGGGCCGAATCGCCGCCCTGAGCGAAAAAGGGAAGGGCAGTTCGTTTCGCGTGACGCTGCCGGTGGCGTGAGCCGGAGGGATGGCGGCGTGTATGCCGTCCCCGCTTCCACGCTCAGTTCGCTCGGTCCGGGCCGTCGGCCAGGTCGGCATCGATGGCCGCGAGGATCTCCGCGCGCCCCGCTTTTGTTCGCGACGAGCTTGCGATGAAGGGAGGCGCGTCACGGCGCCACTCCGCGAGCGCAGTCATGAACGTATCGATCTGTGTGCGGGTTTGCGTCGGTGACTGCTTGTCCGTCTTGGTGAAGACGAGGGTGAAGGGCATGTCCGTGCCGTCGAGCCAGCGGAGAAAATCGGTGTCGATCGCCTGCGCGGGCAGACGTGAATCGATCAGCGCAAAAACGCGGCGCAGATTGTCCCGGCGTTCGATGAATTCGGCCACGGCCTCGTTGAACTCGTAGCGCTGCTGTCTGCCGACCTTTGCGTAGCCGTAGCCCGGCAGGTCGACCAGACTCCAGGTGCCGTTGATCGCGAAAAAATTGAGCAGCGTGGTTTTGCCCGGCGTATCCGAGACCTTGGCGAGCGCCGCCCGCCCGGCGAGCAGGTTGACCAAGGACGACTTGCCGACATTGGAGCGTCCAATCAGAGCAAACTCGGGCAAGGCCCAGGCGGGACATGCCCGCAGGTCTGGAGCACTGGTGGCAAACTCGGCGGATTTGATCTTCATGGAAGTGAGGGCTCGCGACGGGCGGTTGGACGGAGGGCTTTGCGCCAGACTGAGGTTTGAAGGGTGGGCAAGAGACAAGGCCGAAGCGAGCACGGCTCACTCGTCCGCAAATGCCACCCCAAGACAGCCAAGACCGGTTTCACAGCGTGTGACGACCGCCGCCGGAGGGGCTCACGCCTGCGTGGGTGATATGCGCCGAGGTGGGGCGGGAAGGGCGTGGTCGCCCGGCTCACCTTACAAAATCGTAATGTTCGGGAAAGGAAGAGGCAAGGTGACCGGGGTATCGTAGCGGCCTACTCACCGAAAACCGTCCCTTCGTTGTTCACCATGACCTCTCATCCTTTCTCGAAACCCTTCCTTCGTCTCTCCGGCCTGCTGGCCGCATGCACCGCTGTAGGCGCCCTGACCTGGGCCGTGGCCACGCAGGCCGCCGACAAGTCGGCCCCACAGGTCACCGTGAAGGTCGACGAAAAGCCGATCGATCGCGAGGCGGGCTACGAGCCCGCCAGCTACGCACCCGTGGTCAAACGCGTGGCCCCGGCCGTCGTCAACGTGCAGGTGACTCAGCGCGCACGCTCGGTGCCCGCCCAGCAGATGCTCCCTCCCTTCCTGCAGGATCCCCGGTTCCGTGAGTTCTTCGGCTTCGACGGACTCGAGCGCGAACTGCGGCAGCCTCCGCGGGAGGGCCAGGGCTCAGGCGTCGTGGTCAGCGCCGACGGCTACATCCTAACCAACAACCACGTCGTCAATGGCGCCGATGAGATCAAGGTGTCCTTCAACGACGGCCGCGAACTCACCGCCAAGGTGGTCGGCACCGATCCGCAGACCGACCTCGCTGTGATCAAGGTCGAAGCCAAGGACCTCCCGGCGGTCACGTTTGCCGACAGTGATCGGATCGAGGTCGGTGACCGCGTGCTGGCCGTGGGCAATCCGTTCGGTATTGGCCAGACGGTGACGAGCGGCATGGTGGGCGCGCTGGGCCGCGCCTCGCTGGGGCTCGATTACGAAGACTTCATTCAGACCGACGCAGCGATCAATCCCGGCAACTCCGGCGGTGCGCTGGTCGACATTCACGGGCGGCTGGTGGGCATCAATACCGCGATCCTGAGCCGCTCCGGCGGGTTCCAGGGCATCGGGTTTGCCATTCCCAGCAACCTTGCGCGCAACGTGATGGAGCAGCTCGTGGCCAACGGCGACGTCGTGCGCGGTTTCCTGGGCGTCAACATTCAGGACCTCACGCCCGAGCTTGCCCGCAGCTTTGAACTCACGGAGCGCGGCGGCGCGCTGGTCGCGGATGTCACCCGTGACAGTCCCGCCGAGCAGAGCGGCCTGCAGCCCGGCGACGTCATCACCTCGCTCAACGGGAAACCGGTGGTCGACGCGCGGCGCCTGCGGCTCTCGGTCGCCGCCCTTGCGCCCGGATCCACGGCCTCCGCCACCATCCTGCGCGACGGCAAGTCCCAGGAGCTTGAACTCAAGATCGGCCATCGCCCCGGCGAGGAACGCATCGCCCGCAACGGACGCTCGTTCCGCGGGGATCCTTCGGCCCGCGACGAGGGCACGTTGCGCGGCGTGGCCGTCGCGGACCTCGATGCCCGCGCCCGCCGCGAGTTCGAGATTCCCACCCGCATGAACGGCGCCTTGGTCACGGCGGTCGACCCGGAATCCGCCGCCGCCCGCGCCGGCATACGTCCCGGCGATGTCATCACCGAGATCAATCGCCAGCCGGTGCGTTCCGCCGCCGATGCGGTGGAGCTGACGGACAAGGCGACCTCGCGCGAAACCTTGGTGCGAGTGTGGAACAACCGCGGCGTACGCTATGTCGTGGTGGACGAAACCAACGAACGTGCCGGCTGAACCCTTCCGGTGATCCTCACCGGGCCCTCCAACCGCCCCGCTCGCCCACTTGCTGGGCGGCGGGGCGTTTAAGTTGGGGGATCCGTCGGATCTCTCCCGGGCCGGAGAACGAGAACGATTACGAGAAAGAGAAAGATTCCCGCGGACGGTCCTCTTTCGTTAACTGGTCCCCATGCGCATCCTCGTGGTCGAAGACGACGCCAAGATCGCCTCCTTCGTGGTCAAGGGCCTGAAGCAGGAGGGCTACGCCGTGGACCACGCGTCCGAGGGTGACACCGGGCTGACGCTGGCAACCACGACGCGTTACGATGCCGCGGTGGTCGACATCATGCTGCCCGGTCTTGACGGGCTCAGCCTGGTCAAGCGTCTGCGGGCCCAGGGCGAACAGGTGCCCGTGCTGTTCCTGAGTGCGCGCTCCGGGGTGCAGGATCGCGTGCTCGGGCTCCAATCCGGCGGCGACGACTACCTCACGAAGCCCTTCGCGTTCGCCGAGCTTTCGGCGCGCCTGCAGGCGCTCATCCGGCGGGCATCGCGTGCGCCGGAAGCGACCCGCCTCGTCGTCGGGGACGTGGTCATGGACCTCGTCGCGCGGACGGTCACCGTGGCGGGGCAAGCCGTGGAGCTGCAGCCGCGCGAGTTCTCCCTGCTCGAGTACCTGTTGCGCCATCCCGGACGCCCCGTGACCAAGACGATGATCCTTGAGCATGTGTGGGACTACAGTTTCGACCCGCAGACCAACGTGGTCGACGTACTGATGCACCGGCTGCGGGCCAAGGTCGACCCGGACAAAACCCGCATCGAGACGGTGCGGGGCGTGGGCTATGTCTTCAAAACCTGAGTTTCAACGTCGTCACCGTTCGCTGGCGGTCCGCCTGAGCATCTGGTTCGCCTCGCTCTTCACCGTAGGGTTTGTCGCGATCTTTGCGCTGCTCTACTGGCTGCTCGGCCGTTCGCTCGAGGCGGCAGAGTACGAGGCGCTGCAACTGCGCCTGCGCCAGTACGCGGGCATCTACGCGATCAGCGGCGTCAACGGCCTGCGCCAGCGGGTGGCCGAAGACAGCGAGGCGCCGAACGTGCGTTCGCTCTTCATCCGCCTGAGCAGTTCCCGCGGGGATGTCGTCTGGGGCAAGGTCCCGCCTGACTGGATCGAAGCCGATGTGCGCCGGGTCGCGGTGCCGGACGGGTGGGGCGGCTGGCTGGCACGGGAAGAGCAGGTCAGCGTGCTGCGCGTGCCGCGCGACGCCGAACGTGACCTCGCCGTCGTGTCGCAATTGATCGACGACGGCCTGCTGCTCCAGGTCGGACGCAGCACGGACAGCCGCAGCGTGCTGCTCGCCCCGCTGCGCCGCACGTTCGCCTGGGTGGGCGGTGCCGTCATCGTGATGGGATCGATGGCCGGTTACCTCACCGCGCGCCGCGCCACGCGTCCGTTGCGCCAGGTGGTGGAGACGGCGCGGCGCATCGTCCAGACTGGGGCGCTGGATGCACGCGTCCCGGCTCCGGCGCGGTCGGACGACGTCGCGGAACTGGTGCATCACTTCAACACCGTCCTGGACAAGAATGCGGAGCTCCTGCGGGCGATGCGCGAGGCGCTCGACAACGTCGCGCACGATCTGCGCACGCCGCTGGCCGGAATTCGCGGCGGCGCGGAGGTTGCGCTCGGGCAAACGACCGACCCGGTGGCACGCGAGGCGCTCGGGGCAACCGTGGAGCAGGCGGACGACGTGCTGCGCCTGTTGCGCGCGTTGATGGAGATTTCCGAGGCCGAGGCCGGCATGCTCAAACTGGAGCGGACCGATTGCGACCTGGCGGACATCGCCCGCCGGGCGGTCGAGGTGTACGCCGACGTGGCGGAGGCGCGGGGGTTGACGCTGACCGTCGAGGGCGCGACGGAAGCGCCGTTGCGCGGTGACCCCGTGCGCCTACGGCAAGTAGCGGCGAACCTGATCGACAACGCCTGCAAGTACACGCCCGCCGGCGGACAGGTGCGGGTGAACGTAACGACCGAGCCCGAAGCGGTGGTGCTGGCCGTAGCGGACACCGGTCCAGGCATCCCGGAGGCCGAGAAGCCGCGCATTTGGGAACGGCTCTACCGCGGCGACAAGAGCCGTTCGGAGGCCGGATTGGGATTGGGCCTCAGCGTGGTGCGTGCGGTGGTGGCGGCGCATGGCGGTACGGCCACGGTGGAGAATGCTGCGACGGGCGGGGCGCGGTTCGTCGTCCGTCTGCCCCGGCACGGTCCCGAGGTCGTGACGGCCGGTTCCGGGCGTTGACCGGATCTGGCGCGCGGGCATAAACGGCAGCATGGCCTCTCCCCTCTGGCGCCTCGCTGGCGCACTGTTTGCCATGCTTCCGCTTGCCGGTCGTTCCGGCGAAGCGTCCGGTACCCCTCCGTTGACGGCGCGGATCATGCCCACCGTCCAGTACGCCCATGCCGACATCTATTACCGCACGCCTCCCGGGGAAGGTCCGAGCTTTACCCTGACCCGCGAACTCGTCGCGGACCAGCGGCTCGACTTGCTGGTGATGGCTCAGGGTGCCAGCAGCGATGCGGCGGGCAAGGTGAACGTGGTCTATGATCTGCGCGTACTCGCCCCCAATGGCTCGGTGGTGGAGGACTCCCGGGATCTACGTCTCGCCGTCGACCGGGCGGTGCCCGCCCAGATCACGCCGGCGCAGATGGTGCTTTTCCCGACCGATGTCGCCGCCTTGGTGGTCAAGACTGGCGAGCCGATGGGCGAGTATCGGATCGAAGTGACGGTGCGCGATCGGGTGGCTGGCACCACGGCGACTGCCTCGCAGACTGTGACCGCGAGCGCAGACAACGCTCCGCTCCCGTGGCCAGAGTCCAAGGACGTGAACCTCTGGTGGACCACGTACTACCTCAATCCCCAGCCGCGCCTGTTTGTCTCCGCGCTCGTGGAGCTCAGCCGTAAGCCCGAACTGCGCAACCGGCCGCCGGAAGGGCAGGGGGCCTTGCTGGGGTTCACCGACCAGGTGCTGAAGGACAACCCATGGCTGGTGCCGCAGGTGCTCGCGCAGGTGAAGCGCACCGATGACGAATGGGAAAAACGCATCCTCTCGATGGTCCTCGCCTCGGCGCTGCGCGATCGCCCAGGCGAACTTGAGAACCTGCTGAAGGACGTGGTGAAGCGGCTGCCGCAGGAATCGAAAGAGCCGCTGGCCGGCGCCCAACTCGATCTATGGTGGGGACAGTTCCTGGGGGGAGGCCGGTTTCAGCCGGTGCTCGAATTGGTGCAGCTCGTCGAACGTTACCAGGTGTATCGGCCGGCGTTTGACGCCTATGCCGCGCGGCCCGAGCCCCGCGGAGCTGCGACGCTCGACGAGCGTCGCGGGGCACTCCATGCCACCGCGCTGTGGTCGCTGGGCAGCAATGCCCGCCAGCACAAGCGCGTGATGCACTACCTCGTCGGGCTGCGGCAGGCTCCGGGCACCGACGCGGCGACGAAAGCGGTGGTGGACGCGGCCCTCGCCGATCCGCCGCCGGCGAGGGCGGGGGCGCGCACCCGCTGACGGACGCTCAAGGCTCGAGGCCGGCCGGTGGGGTGAAGCGTACGGTGGTCTCCCGCGGGCCGAGTTGTGCGACGCCGCCCTCCCACTCAGGATCGAAGCGCCATTGGCGGACGGCGGTCACTGCGGCCGGACCGAACTCTGGGTGGCTGGCCTCGAGCAGGGTGACGTCACGGGTAAAGCCCTGGGCGTCGAGTGCGTACTGGACGCGGGCCGAGCCGCTGACCCGGCTTCGCCGCAGGTCGCCCGGATAGACCGGAGGTTCCTGCCACAACGCCCGTTGCGGCCGCTTGCCGCTTTCCGGGGCGGGGTCCAGGTCCGCGGTGGTCGCCTCCAGAACCCGGTCGAGGTCCTGCAGCATCGCAGCTGGAGGCCGCGAGGCGGCAAACTGGTCACGCAACGTCCGGGCTTCGTGGGGATCGCGGGGCACCGCGAGTCCAAAGGCGTACATTTTCACCAAATGTCGGAGGGCCATCGGATGCTTGCGGCCGTGTTCGCTTTGAAAGGCCTCGGCGGCGACCTCGACGTTGGGCTCGACCTGCCAGCCGAGCAAATGGAGCCGGCCCCACAAGTAGGCGCCTTCCGAACTCCCTTTCGTGTGGGCGTCCCGGACCCAATGCACCGCCTGGGCGCGATCCCGCGCTGCGGCCGGGCGGCCGTTCATGACGTGGCGGGCGTAGGTCAGCTGCAGCGTCGTTGAACCCTGGCGTGCGCCGCGTTCGGTCCAGCTCCAGACCTCCTCCAAGTCTTCGGGGCTCGCGCCGCGCTGTTCCAGCAGGCGCACGAGCCGTTCGATCGCGTAGAGGTTATCCTTGTTCGCGGCTGCCCGATAAAGATCCATCGCGGCGCGCGGGTCGGCGGTGATGCCGTCGCCCCGTTCGTAGATCCACGCGAGGCGGGTGGTCGCCGAGAGGTCGCCGCCGTCGGCGGCCTGCTTCAGAAGAGGAATCGCTCGGACCGTGTCCTTGGTCACGCCGCGCCCCTCGGCGAGACGCAGCCCGGCGAGACCGGCCGCGGGAATAGAGCCCCGGGCGGCGCAGCGTTCGTACCAATCGACCGCGCGCGCTGGATCGGCGGGCAGACCGTCGCCTCCCTCGAGCCGTTGGGCGAGCTTGAACATGGCCTGCGGATGGTCACGTGCCGCGGCGTCTTCCAGGTAGGCGCGTGCACGTTCCGGATCCGCCGGGAGGCGTGGGTTCCCGTTAAACAGCCATTCCGACAAGGTGTACGCCGCGGCGGCGTCGCCGGCCGTGGCGCGCGCTTCAAGCTCGGCTTGCGTGCCGAGGGCCAAGCCGGTGGTTTCTGCGATCGTGCGCTCCAACTTGGCGCGCGAGGCTTCCATCTCCTGGGCGATCTCAGCGGCGCGCTGCACCTCCCGGGCGGCCTCCCGGGTGGCCTGCCGGGCGCCCTGCCAGGCCGAAAAGGCGAGGAAGGCCACGCCGGGTACGAATGCGAAGGCGAAGCCCCAGGCACGAGCCCGCCGACCCGAGGCGAGGCGGGCGTGAAAATCGGCGCGCGTTCGCGCGGCGGTGGCGCGTCGCTGCGTGACCGCGTCCGTCGCGTTGCCGCGGTTCTCCCACACGGCGGCGGCGGCCGGTGCATCACCCCGCGCCACGTGGGCGTCCGTCAGGGCCTGTGCGATCACGGTGTCGTCCGGATGTTCCCGCAACCACGCCTCGGCCCGGGCGGGCGCGTCGGCTTCGCCCGCGCCGAGGTCGAGCTGGAGGCAGAAACGCCGGGCGTCGTGACTCTCTGGATACCGATGTTGCCAGGCCCGGCCGGCGTGCTCCAGGCGCACCGGACCGGCGTCCGCCCACGCCAGCAGTTCGGCGCCGACGCGGAAGATGTCCTCACTATCCGGCCGGAGCGCCAGGGCGGATTCGACGGCCTGCACCACCGCGGTCCGGTCGAGGATCGCGCGATGGTGCCGGGCGAGGTCAATCCAGGCGGAGGGACCGGAGCCGGCTTCTGCGGCGGCGGCGAGCGAACGGCCGTGATCGCGCGGCCCGCAGGCGGCGACGTCGCGGGCGAGGGAGGCCACCGTGGCCGAGGGCGGCGCGCCGGTGCAGGCGAGGCGCAGGAGCTCCGCGAGGCGGGCCAACCGGTCCTTTTGCCACCACGGGCGCCGGAGGTCGGCCACCACCGTGCCTCGGGTGAAGGTGAACCGCACGAGGTAGCGGTCCGGCCGCCGCAGCTCGTGCACCTCGAGCTGGTTCAGGTCAGACCAAAGGTGGCGGCGTGAACGAAAGGGCCACTCCGCCAAGCCGTCCGCATTGGCGTGCAGGCCGGCGCAGGTGACCGGGGTAGGGGCGTCCGTGCGCATGCCTGCGGATGGTTTGCTTTTGTGGGCAATTGGCAATCCGAAGCAGGCACGTTCTCAAGCAGGAACGACCGCCCGTCGCGCTTTACGGCCGGACGAAGCCGGGTACCGTCACGGCATGAGTTTGTCTGACCGTTCCGAGCTCACGGCCACGCTGCTCGCCCACCGGCAGGCGTTCCGGGCGTTTCTCGCTTCGCGGGTGGGCAATGAGGCGGATGCCGAGGACTTGCTGCAGAACGGTTTGGTCAAGGCGCTGCAGCGGGCTGACGAAGTGAAGGACGGAGAGAAGGTCGTGGCGTGGTTCTACCAGGTGCTGCGTCATGTGCTGATCGATCACGTGCGCAGCCGTCAGGCGGCCGCGAAGCGCGACGAGGCCTGGGCGGTGCAGACGACCACGCTCGCCGACGATCCGGAGGCGGAGCGTCAGCTCTGCGCCTGTTTCGAGAAACTGCTGCCGACCCTGAAGCCGACGCAGGCGGAGGTGCTGCGCCGGGTGGAGCTGCACGGTGAGCCGGTCGGCCGGGTGGCGATCGCACTGGGACTGACGGCGAACAACGCGAGCGTCACCCTGCACCGTGCGCGGGCGGAGCTGCGCAAGCGCCTGGTCGATTTCTGCGGCGATTGCGCCTGCCTCGAAGACTGCAGCTGCGACTAGGGGATCCCCGCGTCACCACGGGAAGCGAAGGCCTGGATGACGGCGGACGTCGCCGCGTCGTGACCTTGGACGTGCGACTTTCGACCGGCAACGGAGCGCCCGACCGGGGCGCGATCAGCGCACGGTGCGCAATTGCACGCTGTCGACGAGGCGGTCCTGTGAGAGGATGTCTGTGGCGACGACGAGCTTGTCGCCGGATTGCACGCAGCCCTTTT
>CAYZBG010000093.1:0-17248 GCA_964476565.1 uncultured Opitutus sp. | reverse complement strand
GGAGATCCAGAGAGTGGCCATGGGAAAGTCGGGACCGGTGAAGGCTCCAGGGCGTGGCGGCGGCGGTTCAGCCGGCGTTGACGTACTCGGGCTTTCCGCCCGAGCAGAGATAGAGCACGGCCATGCGGACGGCGATGCCGTTGGTCACCTGCTCGAGGATCACGCTGCGCTCGCCATCGGCGAGCTCGCTGTCGATCTCGACGCCGCGGTTGATCGGGCCGGGGTGCATGATGATCGCCTTCGGGTTCAGCCACGACGCCCGGGTCTTGTTGAGACCGAACATGCTCGTGTATTCGCCGAGCGACGGGAAGTGGCTGCTCGACTGGCGCTCGTGCTGGATGCGCAGCAGCATGACGACCTCGGCATCGGCCAGGGCGGACTTGAGATCGTGGGAGACCTTGACGCCGAGATGGGTGAACGCATCCGGGACCAGCGTGGCCGGGCCGACGAGGGTGAGGTCCGCGCCGAGTTTGGTGAGGGCGTGGATGTTGGACCGCGCCACCCGGCTGAAGAGGATGTCGCCAAGGATGACCACCTTGCGCCCCTTGAGGCCGCCGAGGTGCTCGCGCATGGTGAACGTGTCGAGCAGGCCCTGCGTCGGATGCTCGTGAGCGCCGTCGCCGGCGTTGATCACCGGGATGTCGAGAATCTTCGAAAGATAGAGCGGCGAACCGGCGGCGGCGTGGCGGATGACAATCATGTCGGCCTGCAAGGCCTGGATGTTCTCGGCTGTGTCACGCAGGGTTTCGCCCTTGGTGGTCGACGAACTGGAGCCGTCGAGCGAGATGACGTCGGCGCTGAGGCGCTTGGCGGCCATGTCGAAGGCCATGCGCGTGCGGGTGCTGGGCTCGAGGAAGAGGTTGACGATGGTCTTGCCGCGCAGGGCGGGCACCTTCTTCACGCTGCGGCCGAGGATCTTCTTGAACGCGGCGGCGGTGCTGTGGATTTGCTCGATCTCAGCGAGCGAGAGCTCCTCGAGGGTGAGCAGGTGGCGGCGGTTCCAGGTCATGCGGAGGCGGAGCGGGAGGCGTTGGCAGGGACGACGGTGACGCGATCGCGGGCGGCATCCTCGGGATCGAGGACGACCCGCACCTTTTCGGTCTCGCCGGCGGGCAGGGACAGGCCGAGGTAGTCGGGGGCGAAGGGGAGCATGCGCCCGCCGCGGTCGATGAGAATGGCGAGTTCGACGCGGGCAGGGCGGCCGTGATCGAACAGTTCGTCGAGCGCCGCCTTCACCGTCCGGCCGGAAAAGAGCACGTCATCGACCAAGACAACGGACGCACCGGAAACATCGACGGGAATCTGGGTGGCGGCGAACTCCTTGGGGATCGGATTGCGTCCGATGTCGTCGCGGTGAAACGAGATGTCGAGCACGCCGGTGGTGACGGCGCAGTTCGGGCGCAGGCGTTTGAGCTTCAGGGCGATGCGCCGGGCCAGTTCGATCCCGCCGTTAGCGATGCCAAGCAGCAGCAGGTGGGAGGTGTGCAGGTGGCGATGCGCGATCGACGCTGCGAGCCGGTCGATGGCGGCATGCAGATCGGCGGACGGCAAGGTCTTCGAGGTGGGCACGGTGGTCGGTTTTGCCGCCTGCGTGACGCGTTGGGAAGGCTTTTCTCGGTCGATCCCTCGTTGCCCAAGAAGCGTGAGTGGCGAACTGGACCGGTCCGGCGCCTCTTCTGTTCCCTCAGCTCCTACGACCCCTTCGGCGGTTCCGGACTTTCCGGGTCAATGGTGTCTCCGCGGGCGGTCCCTCCGGGGGCGGTTTTGAGCCAGGTATGCAAGTCGGCATCGGTCGCGACGGGTATGCCAAACTGGTAGTCGGTGGCCAGCAGGCTGGCGAAGGCCGGGTCGACAAAGCGCCGGCAGTGCAACAGCACCTTGGCGCGGTGCCCGGGGGCCCGCACGAGGCGGCCCAGCGCCTGGTTGACCTTCTGGATGCCGGGCAGCCGGTAGACGCGCCGGAAAGCCGGCTCGCGGCCGGCCGGCAGCAGCGCGTCGAGGCGGGCGCGTTGCACCGCATTGACCTCGGGTAGGGCCGGGCCGACGACCATGGCGTGGCTGACCCGGCCTCCGAGCAGGTCGATGCCTTCGGCAAAGCTGCTGCCGAGGATCAGAAAGAGCGCGTCGGCGAACACCAGCGACTCCTCCACCCATGCCGTCTGCGCCGCCAGATCGGGCAACCGCGGCTGTACCGCGATCCGCAAAACCGAGCGCTGGCGCTCCAGTTCAGTGGCAATCGCCTCTGCATAGCGATAGCTGGGAAAGAACACCACGACGGCGGCAGCGGTGCCGGTCGGATGCTGCCGATGGGACGCGGCGCACAAGGCTTCGACCGTGGCGGCCGTGGTGGCCTGATGCCGGGCGCGTTGCTGGAAGGACGTGTCGACCCGCACGTCGCAGGCCACGTCATACGCGCCCGTCCGCCAGGGCGTGTGCGCGGTCACGCGGGCAATCGCTTCCGCCCCGGCGAGGTCGGCGTCGGCGTCCAGCCCAAGGGCAGCGCGCAGGTCCTCCGTCGGGCCGAGGGTGGCCGAAGCGAGGATGACCCCACCATACTGACGCAGGGTTTCGCCGATGGCCGGAGCGGCGTCGAGGCAGGTGAACGCCACGTCGCCCTCCCGGGGACACCAGACCAGCTTGGCGGACGTCCGGTCGTTCAGCCATGCCGCCACTTCGCCGACATTCCAGAGCAACTCCGCACTGGCCGGCGCCAACGCGTCGAAGTCGGGCGGTCGGTCCTGCAGACGGGTCAAGACGGTCGCGAGGGCGTCGGACAGATCGTCCTCGGCGGCCGCGTTGAGCGCATCGCAGGCCGGAAGGGCGGCGACGAGGAGGACAAGCGACTCCCAGGCACGGAGCAGGGCGGGCGCTGCGGCCTGGTGGTCGAGTTCGACCAGCACCTCGCGCAAGGCGGGCAGGGAGAGGGAATGGGACAGCGCGTCGGCGACACGCGCCGGCAGGTTGTGCGCCTCGTCAATGACGAGCAGGGTTTCGCCCGGGGCAAAGCCCGGCTGGTCGAGGAACAACGAGCGGTTGCGCGGCGCGAAGACGTAGTTGTAGTCGCCGACCCACACGTCGTTGAAGGCGAGGGCCGCACGGGTGATCTCGTACGGGCAAAGGCGCGCCTCGGTGCCAGCGGCCCGCAGCGCGGCAAGGTCGCGCGGTTCGCCCGGACGGAGGTAGAACCGGGCGAGACCGGAGGCGGGCCAGCGCCGCTCGAGGTCGCGCAGGTGGGCGCAGGCGCCGGTCGTGCAGCGGAAGACGGCGTTGATGCAATGTTCCGCCTTGTTGCGTACGTGCCAGGTGGATACGCCGGGCGGACCGCCATCGGCCCCCGCCGTCATTGCGTCTAGGGTGCGCACGACCTGGAGCTGCCCGGTCGCCTTGCTCGTGAGGTAGAGCAGACGCTGAAACCGTCCGGATTTGAGCGCGGCGAGTCCGGTTTCCAGCAGGGTGCCGGTCTTGCCGAAGCCGGTCGGCGCCTCCAGCGCCACCACGCGGGCTCCAGCCAGGGCGGCCGCCAGTTCGGCTCCGGTCGATTCCTGGCCCGGCCGGGGTGCTGGAAAAGCCGGTCGGAACGCAAGGCTGCGCCGGGCGTCCCGAGCCCGGCGGCGCAGGGTCAGGAACTCCGTGACGCGCTCGAGCCGGCTGCGAAACAGCGCCTCGTCCTCGCCTGGCACCGGCACAGGCTGGGCGAGGCCGCTGGCGACTTCGACGAACACGAGCTCCGCGCGCAGCCGGGCCACCGGCGCGGCCAACCGTTGCAAGGCGACGTAGGTCGCGAGCTGCGCGAAATAGTCGGGGTAGGCGGCGCGCAAGGTGTCGTCCGGCGAGGGCAACGGTGCGGTGATGGTCTTGATCTCGCGCAGCAGCACCGTCCCGTCCGCCAGCGGGACGACCTGGTCGATCCGCCCGGACAGCGTGAGGGTCCACCCGGCATGGAACACCTGGCCGGACACCACGACCTCGAACCGCGCCGCCGCATGGTCGACCTCGGCCTGGCGGCGCAGCTCCTGGTGCCAATGCGTGCCCAACTGGGCCCGCCAAATGCCCTGGGCGCCGCCGGAGGCCGTGCGCGGGCCGATTGCGAAGTCGGCGAACTCGCCGACGCTCAGCGACGCAGTGCGGGCATCGAGGTCGAACTCCATGGCCTCAGGGAAGCACGATCTCCGTGTGTCCGCGCAGGTACGTCTCCAGCTTGTCCTGCAGGCGGGCGACGGCGGCCGGGGTCGCCGTCTGGCCGGCGACCGGTTGCATCAGCACGGCGGTGGCGAGTGCCTGGTCAGTGGCCGACAGTCCGGGCAGCCACTGCTGACGAAGCGGATAACCTTCGTCGCGGGCGAAGCAGTAGAGACTTTTCAAATACACGAGGTCGGGGCGGTCGGAGGTGGAGAAGGCCGCGAAGGCGTTGCGCAGCAGCCGGTAGACGGCGGCCCGGCTCTCCTCATGCACGGGATTGCCGCTGACGAGGGTCGCCACCGCACTGGCGAGACGGAGGGTGTCGAACGTGCGACCCAGTCCCGCGTGATGTTCGAGCACGCGGGATTCGCGGACAAACCACGCGTTGCCTTGGGGTGAGGCTTCGAGCAGGACTTCGGCCACGTCAAAGAGATCGAGCGGGGCGAGGGTCGGCGCCGCCCGACGTGAAACCCGCTGGTAGGCTCGAAGCACACCCTCGTCGGCGGAGTAGAGCGTGAACGGCTGGAACGAATCGGCCGGCAGGCCTTTGCCGAGCACCAGCGTTTCGGTCGTCAGCGTGCGGCCCGCCATGACTCACTGCGCGGCGGACTTGTCCGTGACCGCGGGGACGGCGACCGGGGCAGGCTGGGCTGCCACCGGCCAGGGCGGAACCACCGCGCCTCCGGATATGATCATCTTCATGCCGTCGCCGACCGACATGTCCAATTCGATGATGTCCCGCTGCGGCAGCATGATCAGAAAGCCGGTGGTCGGGTTGGGCGTGGTCGGCACGAAGACGCTCCAGACCTCGTCGGCGGTCTTCGCCTGCGGTTCACCCTGGGCCTTGTTGGTAAGGAAGCCGACCGACCACAGGCCCTTGCGGGGAAACTCCACCATCACGACCTTGCTGAACAGGTTGCGGTTCTGCGAACCGAAGGTTTCGACGATCTGCTTCACGGTGCGATAGACCGCGCTGACGCCGGGGATGGTGAGGATGAAACGCTCCGCGAGCTGGCCGAAGTAGTGGGTGAATACATACCGCGAGACGACGCCCAGGACGGTGACGAGCGCGATGACGATGAAGGTCGAGAGCAGATTCCAGATCAGGTTCAGGCTCGGCTGCGACAGCAGGTCGTCGGGTACGAAGAAAAAGAAGTACGGACGGAAGCCGCTGCCAATCTGGTCGACCAGCCACGAGAACACCATCCAGGTCACGGCGAGCGGCGCGAGCAGCAGAAGGCCGGTGACGAAGGCGTTGCGAAGCGACGTGAGACGCGAGGCGGACATGGGGCGGAAGTGACGTCAGCGGACCCGCGGACGCAAATCGAATCACGCCAGCCGGAAGGCCGGCACGGCCTTCTTGGCGCGCAGGAGCGCCAGGGCGCGGGCTTCGGCGGCGCGCATGCGACGCTTCTTCGCCGGCTGGAGGTCGTCATAGCCCGCCAGATGCAGCCAGCCATGAACCACATACAGGGTGAGTTCCTCGCTGAAATCGCGGCGATGCTCGTTTGCATAACGCCAGGCCGTGTCGGCGGAGACGCAGATCTCGCCGGCGGAGCCCAGCGCCGGCTGCGCTTCGAAGGTGATGACATCCGTGACAGACGGATCCTGCAGAAAATCGGCGTGCAGCCGGGCCAGGGCGGCGTCGGTGAGGAACGCGAGTGAGAGTTCCCCCGGTCCCGGGCCGCCACCGAAGTCCGTCGCCGCGGCGTCGAGCACGCGGATCACCCGGGCGACGGCCCGCCGGTCAAGGCGGAGGCGCGGGTGGGCGTTGTGCAGGGCAACCTCGCGAACCGGCGGCATGAGGTGACCCGCTTACTTCGAGCCGGAGGCGCGGGCCTCGCCGGAGCCCTCGGCTGGCGGGTAGGCGACGCGGGAGTGCAGCATGTTGAGCAGCGTGAAATTGAAGCTGCTCTTGATCTTGGAGACCTCCTCGAAGGTGAGCGGGCACTCGTCGAGCTGGCCGTCCTCGATGCGCTCATGCACGACCTGATCGATCAACTCGGCGAGGTGCTGCGGCGTGATCTTGCGCAGCGACCGCGACGCGGCCTCCACGCCGTCGGCCATGTGAATGATCGCACTCTCCTTGAACTGCGGCTTCGGGCCGTCGTAACGGTAGGTCGTCTCCGACACCGGCACCGGCTGGAGTCCAGGTGAGGAACTTAGCACGGAGAGTGGGGAACGCGTGTTGCCGGACGGGCGCGGCGTGGACGGGAACGGCGGCTGGCTGTTGGCCGCGGTCTTGAGACTGCTGAGGGCGCGCTGGAAGAAATACCGGATGAGCGACGTGCCGTGGTGCTGCTGGATGACGTCGATCACCGCGCGCGGGAGCCGGTGCTTGAGGGCGAGGTCGACGCCCTCCTTGACGTGGCTCTTGATGATCAGGGCGGACAACGACGGGTTGCTCGCATCGTGGGGGTTGATGCCGTCGCGCTGATTCTCGGAGAAATACTCGGGCTTGGTCGTCTTGCCGATGTCGTGAAACAAGGCGCACACGCGGGCGAGCAGCGGGTTGGCGTTGATCGCGTTGGCCGCGTTCTCCGACAACTGGGCGACGACGAGCGAATGATGGTAGGTGCCCGGCGCCTCCAGCTGCATGCGGCGCAGGAGCGGGTGGTTGTAGTCGGTGAGCTCGAGCAGAGTGATGTCCGTCGTGCGCTTGAAAAGGCCCTCGAGGACGGGAAGGACACCGACGACAATCACGCCGGTGAGCATGCCGGTGACGAGGCCGGCGGCCATGTGCTGGAGCACCATCAGCATGGGCAGCTTGTCGACGACCCCGATGAGCAGAGCGAAGGCCGCGACGGTGAGACCGCCGAGAAAGGCGGCCCGTACGACGTTGCCGCGCTTGCGGGTCGAACGCGCCCCGTAGATTGCCACCATCGAAGCGAGGAACGTGAGCACCAGCAGGTCGAGCCGGTTCCCGTAGATGACGCCGGTGAAGATCGAGATGAGCAGCGCCATGAACACGGCCGGTCCGGCGTCGATCAAGATGACAACGATGAGCGGCGCGAGGGCCGTGGGGGCGAGGTAGGGGAGCAGCGAGCTCGCCTCGGAGTTCGCGATGAAGAATGGCAGGCCGCCGAGCGAGTAGACCAGGCGGACGAGGCCGAGGTTGAACACTGCCATCAGCGCGAGCAGCCCGAGGCGGCTGTTGCTCTGCAACGTGGCGCGGTCCTCGAGCCGGATGTAGAAGACGCAGGCGAACAGCATCGCGAGCACGAGCAGCACGCGGCCGAAGAGCTGCAGTCCCTCCGTGAGCGCGACATCCCCGTTCTCCAGCAAGAATTGCCGGTGGGCGACGAGCATCTCATACTGCTCGGTGGTGATGTGCGTGTTGGGCTCGAGGATGGTCTGGCCCCGCTCCACGTTGACGATGACGGGCTTCAGGTTCGCCAGCGCCTCCGCCTGCCGCCGCGCCGTGGCTTCCTGGTCATAAATCAGGTTCGGAGTGAGGCCGTTGCGGAAAAGCCGGTAAAGGGCGACGGAGGTTTCGCGGCCGGTGCCTTCGGCGGTGAGGTTGATGCGCAGCAGTGTGAGGGCCTCTTCCATCGACTCGGCCCCCTGCTGGGCAATCGCGCCGTCCTCGCGCACGATCTGCACCATCGTGACGCGGCCGTCGTTGGCTCCGCCGAAGAGCAGGGTGTCGTCGTGCACGCCCTGCGTGTAGATCTCCCGCAGAATGACGAGTCCCGTCTCGGCGAGGGCGAACCGCTGGCGGCTGTCGCCGGCGGCGAAGAGCAGCGCGACATCGTCGACGCTCGCCCGGTAAGGCCCCTTGGCGTTGAAGGCGTTGACGATGCCGGTGAGCACCTGCTTGCGCTCCTCGCTGTCGGCGGTGCCGGCGGGAAAACGTGCCTCGAGCGCATCGAGGTCGGCGAGCAGGGCCCGCATGTGGGTCTCGAACTGACGCAAGGGCGCGAACTCAAGCCGGAACACGGGCGGCACTCGGTCGCGGATCTGCTCGCGGACCAGGCGCGTTCTCTCCGCGCTTTCGTAGGAAAACGGCGCGCCGGCAACCACGCGCACGGACGAGAGCTGGTTGGGCAGGACCGGCAGGTTGACGGTCGATACACCAACGAAGCTGATCAGGACGATGGCCGCGACCGTGGCGACGAAGATCAGGGTGGAGACGAGCGGACTGGTCTCCAGAAACTCAATCGTGCCGGACACCTCCGCCGTCTTCCGCACGCGGCGCGGACGGTCGGCGCCGCCGCGGATCAGCTTGAGTTTGTCGAAGACGGACATGGCGGACGGGGTTCAGGAACGGGGCTCGGCCGGACTGATCGGATTTTGGTAACGCTCGTAGGCCTCGATGATCTTGAGCACGAGCGGGTGGCGGACGACATCGGAACCGCTGAACTGGTGGAAGTCGATGCCCGGGATGTCGCGCAGGATGCGGCTGACCTCGAGCAGGCCGGACGATTTGGAGCGCGGCAGGTCGATCTGCGTCACGTCGCCCGTGACGACCATGCGCGATTCCTCGCCGAGGCGGGTGAGGAACATCATCATCTGCTCAGGCGTGGTATTCTGCGCCTCGTCGAGGATGATGTAGGCGTGGGACAACGTGCGTCCGCGCATGTAGGCGAGGGGTGCGATCTCGATCACGCCCTTCTCCGTCAGCCGCGCGACGTCCTCGGCGTCGAGCATGTCGTGCATCGCGTCGTAGAGCGGACGGAGGTACGGCAGGATTTTCTCGCGCAGGTCGCCGGGCAGGAAGCCGAGCGCCTCGCCGGCCTCGACCGCCGGACGAGTGAGCACGATGCGCTGCACCTGATTGTTGAGCAGGGCCGAGATCGCATGCGCCATCGCGAGGTAAGTCTTGCCCGTGCCGGCCGGACCGATCCCGAAGACGATGGGACTGCGCTTCATCGACTGCAGGTACAACTTTTGCCCGAGCGTCTTCGGCACGATCGTCCGGCGCTGGGTGGAGATGACGAGCGGCTCGCCGAACAGGGCGCGCAACTGGGCTGACTCGCCGCGCGCGACCGCCTCGGCAAAGCGATGAAAATCTGGGGTGCGCACCGTCAGGCCCTGGCTGCGCGCCTCGTCGAGAAAACCGAACAGCTCCTCGGCCCGGTCCACCGCGGCGGGTTCGCCCTCGATCTTGAGCCAGTCCTCGCGGGTGACCAGTTTCACGTCGAGCAGGCGCTCTGCGAGCGCCAGGTTCTCGTCGCGGCCCGCGTAGAGCTGGGACAGGTGGCGCGGGTTGGGATAACGAAGGGTTTTCGAGGCCATGCCGGTCATGCGCTCCCTACGGTCGCCAACGCTGCGGTGAGGCGGCTCCAGGTCTGATCCAGTGCCTGGGGCAGCACGCGCGTCTGGCCGAGCACAGGCATGAAGTTGTTGTCGCCATTCCAACGCGGCACGAGGTGCCCGTGCAGGTGCGGAATGCTGCCGCCGGCGGCCGAGCCGAGATTGAAGCCGATGTTCATGCCGTCGGGCTTGAGCGCGGCCGTGAGCAGGCGCTTGCCCATCACGATCGTCGCCATGAGATCCGCACTTTCCTCCGGCGAAAGCTGCTCGAGTTCCACGACTTCACGGAAGGGGATGGCGAGCAGGTGGCCGGGATTGTAAGGATAGCGGTTAAGCATGAGGTACGAGCGAGCCGATCGGTAAACGATCAGGGCCGCCCGGTCGTCGCCGAGCGCGGGCAGTTCGGTGAAGGGCCGCTTCACCTCAGGAAAGCGCGGCGCCTCAATATACTCCATCCGCCAGTAGGCGTGCAGCGACTGCATAGGTTAGGGAGCGGCAGGAGAACGCGGCCCCGGCGCAATGTCAAAGCTCCGGCCGGGGAGCGTTGGGACAATATGGCCCGAGGCCACCGCGGCGGGTTTGCAGCGCGGCCTTGCCATCCGGGAACGGGCGTTGTCGGCTGGCGGTTTTATCGGTTTCGCACCACCACTTCACATGAGCAATACACCTGCAGGAGCGCCGCGGCGCGTCGTCATCACTGGTCTCGGGGCGGTCACGCCGGTGGGCCTCAACGCCACCGCCACGTGGGACAGTTTGGTTGCGGGACGTTCGGGTTTGGGGCCGATCACGCGCTTCGACGCCTCGGCCTGCACGGCCCGGATCGCCGGCGAGGTGAAGGGCTACGAGCCGACTGCGCCGCTGCCGACGCCCCTGTTTCCGCGGGGCACGGGCAGTGAGCCGCTCACCGCGCCCTTCACGCCGAAGGATCTGAAGAAGTTCGGCCGGTTTACCCACCTGGGGGTTGGGGCGGCGCTCGAAGCGTATGCGCACTCCGGGCTCGATGCGCATCGCAGTTCCCTTGCACCCGAGCGCATCGGGGTGAACCTCGGCGTCGGCCTCGGCGGCCTGCCCGAAATCGAGGCGATGCACGATACGTGGAAGACGGGCGGCTTCCGCAAGATTTCGCCGTTCTTCATCATCCAGATTGCGCCGAACCTGCTCTCCGGCCAGGTCAGCCTGTTGCTCGACGCCCGTGGACCGAACATGAGCGTGGCGTCGGCCTGCGCCACGAGCGGACACGCCCTGGGCGAGTCGGCGGCCGCGATTGCGCGCGGTGATGTCGACGTGATGATCGCTGGCGGCGCCGAATCGACCGTCACGCCGCTGGCGGTCGGGGCGTTTGCCCAGATGCGCGCGCTGTCGACCCGCAACGACGAGCCGGCCAAGGCGTCACGGCCCTACGATCAGGATCGCGACGGCTTCGTGCTGTCCGAAGGCGCCGTGGTGTTCGTGCTCGAAGAGTACGAGCACGCGCGTCGTCGCGGCGCGATCATCGTGGCCGAACTGCGCGGTTACGCGGCCTCGTCGGACGCCTACCATTTGTCGTCCCTTGCGCCGGGAGGCGAAGGCTCGCAGCGGTCCATGGGCGACGCACTGAAACGTTCCGGTCTTGCGGCCACGGACGTCGACTATGTCTCGGCGCATGCCACGTCGACCCCCGGCGGCGATGGCGAGGAGGCGGCGGCGATCGCGGCCGTGTTCGGCGACGCGAAGGCGAAGCTCCATGTGAGCGGTGTCAAGTCGATGGTCGGTCATCTGCTCGGCGGCGCCGGCGCGATGGGCGCGCTCGCCGCGGTGCTGGCGATCCGCGACGGGGTCGTCCCTCCGACGATCAACTTGGACAACCTCGATCCGGAGTGCGCCGCCCTCGGGCTTAACTTCACGCCCAATGTCGCGGTGCGGAAACCGGTGCGCGCGGCGCTGGCGAACAGCTTCGGCTTCGGCGGCACCAACGCCTCCCTCGTCTTCAGCCGCGTCGGAGCGTAACGTCGACCACCGCGATTCTGGTTGCCGCACGGGCTTCGCCGTGACGGCCTCACTGCCATGGGCGCAAAATACCTGCCGACAATCAAGGATCAGAAGGCCTCGCAGCGTTTTCACCAAAAGCAGAATCCGCTGCCGAAAACCCGCAAGTCGCCCGGGGCCGACGCGCGCAAGAAGAAGCGTTCCTGAGCCGTGACTCTGCCAACTCCGGCCCCTGCGTCCGACGATGCCGCCTTCCTCAGCGCCGTGGTGAAGGCGGCCCGGCAGCGGGTGCATCACGTCCGTTGGACCGATCGTGATGGCACCGCCCGCGTCAGCGCACTGACGGCCGCGGAGTTCGCGCGTCTTGAGGCCCTCGCGCGGACGGCCCGGCAGTCGCCCGCCGACGTGTTGCGCGCGGCGGCCTTTGTGCCGGTCTCACGCAACGAGAAAACCTGAGTCGGCCGCGACCGCACGCCGTCGCGCTGCAGCCTTCGTTTCTCCTTCCGCGTGAGCTTGTCCCGTCCGGCCCTCATTCTCCTCGCGGTGGTGTATGCCGGGTTCATCAGCCTCGGGCTGCCGGACGGCACGCTCGGCGTGGCGTGGCCCGAGGCCTATCCGGAGTTGGGGCTGCCGATTGGCATGGCCGGGACGCTGTTGACCGTGATCACGCTGCTCGGCGCCGTATCCGGTTTTCTGAGCGGCCGGATCATCGGCCGGTTTCAGACCGGTCCGGTGGTGCTCGTCAGCTGTGCGCTCACCGGCTCGGCCCTGCTCGCGTTTTCCCGAATCGACGGCATGCTCGCGCTGTACCTCGCGGGCATTCCGCTGGGCTTGGGCGCCGGAGCGGTGGACGCCGGACTGAACGGCTTCGTTGCCCGGCACTACAGCGGGCGCCACATGAACTGGTTGCACGCATGCTGGGGAATCGGTGCGACCAGCGGTCCGCTCGTCATGGGCGCCATGATTGCGGCCGGGCCGGGTTGGCGCGGCGGCTATGTCGTGCTCGGCTCGGCGCAACTGCTGCTCGCGCTGGTGTTTCTTGCCACGCTCCGGCTGTGGCGTCACGCGCCCGACGCGCCGCGTGCGGGAGACTCCGGACGTGAGCTGCCCCAGACGGCCGGTCATGGCGCGAATTCCTGGCCGGGCTGGCTGTCTGCGCTGCTCTTTGCCGTGTACGTTGCGGGCGAAATGACCGTCGGCGTGTGGGCGGCGTCGGTCATGGTAGTGGAGCGGGGGCTCGCACCAGGCACGGCCGCTCTGGGCACGGCGATCTACTTCGGTGCGATCACGACGGGGCGGATCGCGGTGGGTTTTCTGGTCAACCGCTTGGGCAACCGGCGCATGGTGTCGCTCGGCGTGAGTCTCGCTCTGGTCGGTGCGGTCCTCTTTGCCGCCGGCATCCCCGGGCCCGCGCTGCTGTGCGCGCTGGGTCTGCTCGGGCTCGGCCTGGCGCCGATCTATCCGGGGCTGATGCACGAGGTGCCGCGACGGTTCGCGCCCGACGCGGTGCAGACCGTGATTGGGCGGCAGTCGGGCGCCGCCTACCTCGGGGCGGCGGTGGTGCCGGCGGCGGCCGGAGCGCTGGCCGCGCGTTCGCTGGACCTGATTCCCTGGCTCGTGGTCGCAGCGCTCGGTGCGCTGGCGCTCGGTATCCGAATTCTGGATCGCCGGACCTGACCGACGGCCGGATCAATAGCGCGCGAGACCGGGGTCAATCCGTTCGGCCCAGGCATCGATGCCGCCGGCCACGTTGCTCACGCGGTCATAGCCGCGGGCGCGGAGGAACTCAGTCACGCGCAGGCTGCGTCCGCCGTGGTGGCAATGGATGAGCAGGTGTTTGTCCTTGGGCAGGCTCTCCAGGTGCTCCGGGATCTGACGCATCGGGATATGTTCGGCGCCGTCGATCCGGCAGATGGCCGTTTCATACGGCTCGCGCACATCGATCAGGAGCGTGGCCGCCGGATGCCGGTCGAGCAGCTGTTTCGTTTCCTCAACGGAGAGTTCAAGCGGGACGTCGTGGTTCGGCATGGGTTCGGAAGGCGAAGCGGGTGGAGCGCAGATCGCCGCGTAGGCGTCGGGGTCCAAGGTGCGCAAGGTGGCCCGCGGTCCGCAGGCCGGGCAGTCGGGGTCACGCGGCAAGGCGAGGGTGTTGAACGTCTGCGCCAGGGCATCGTACGTCAGCATGCGGCCGACCAGCGGCTGGCCGAAGCCGGCCACGAGCTTGATCGCCTCGAGGGCCTGCAGGCTGCCAATCACACCGCACAAGGCGCCGAGCACACCGGCTTCCGCGCAGTTCGGCACGAGACCGGCGGCCGGGGGACGCGGAAACAGGCAGCGGTAGCAGGCGCCGCCCAGGTGTGGGGCGAAGACCGCCACCTGGCCCTCGAACTTGAAGATGCTGCCAAAGACGAGCGGACGGCGGGCGAGCACGGCGGCGTCGTTGACGAGATAACGGGTGGAAAAATTGTCCGTACCGTCGACGATCACGTCGTACGTTTCGAACCAGGCGAGCGCATTGTGTGCGGTCAGGGCCTCCGCGTGTTCCACGATCCGGATGTGCGGATTGGCGGCGCGAAGGCGGGCGGCCGCCGAGACCGTCTTGGGTTGTCCGACGGTCGCGTCGGTGTGCAGGAGCTGGCGTTGCAGGTTGTGCACGGCGACCGTGTCGAAGTCCGCAATGCCGAGCGTGCCCACCCCGGCGGCGGCCAGGTAGAGCGCCGCGGGGCTGCCGAGTCCGCCGGCGCCGATGACCAGCACCCGTGCGGCCTTGAGACGCTCTTGTCCGGCCACGCCGAGTTCCCCGAGCAGCACGTGCCGGCTGTAGCGGGTGAGTTCGGCGGGTGTCAGGGACGAGACCATCACGCGATAACAGAAGCCAAAGCCGGCGGGCGGCAAATGGTAATTGCGCGTCGCCACCGCGCCTTCAAACCTGACGCCATGTCGAGTCCGTACATCGTCATCATCGCCGGCGGCAAGGGAGAGCGTTTCTGGCCGCAGAGCCGTGCCGCCCGCCCGAAGCATCTGCTTCCGGTGGTCGGCACCAAGCCGCTGCTCACGCAGACCCTCGCGCGTGTGAAAGGCCTCGCGCCGGCCTCGCACCTGTTTGTGATCACCAGCGCCGTGCAGGCGGCCGCGGTGCGCCGCGTGTGCCGCGGTCTGGTGCCGCCGGGCAACATCGTGGCCGAACCGGTCGGACGCGACACGGCGGCGGCCGTGGGCTTGGCCGCGACCCTGGTGGCCAAACGGGATCCGGACGGCGTGTTCGCGATTTTGCCGGCCGACCACGTGATTCACGACACGAAGGCCTACCGCGCCGACCTGAAGGCGGCGTTTGCGGCGGCGGCGGCCGAGCCGGTCATGGTCACGATCGGCATCAAGCCCACTGAGCCGGCCACGGGCTTCGGTTACATCCAGCGCGGCGAGGCGTGGCGGACCTTTGGCGGGCGGACCGTGCATGCGGTGCAACGTTTCGTCGAGAAGCCGAAGCAGGCGGTGGCGGAGCAGTACCTCGCCTCCGGCGATTACGTGTGGAATGCGGGCATGTTCATCTGGAGCGTGCCGGTGGTGATGAAGGCCTTTGCCGCGCATGCCCCGGAACTGGCCGCTGGCCTCAAACGCATCGGCTCCGCGCTCGCCCGCAAGCAGCCCTTGGCCAAGGTGCTGGAGCGGGTTTACCCGCAGCTGCCGCGGATTTCCGTCGACTACGCCCTGCTCGAGAAGTCGCGCAATGTGGTCATGCTCGAATCGACGTTCGACTGGGACGACGTCGGCGCCTGGCCGGCGGTGGTCCGTCATCTGCCCTGCGACGGCGCGGGCAATGTGGCCCGAGGCCGGGTCGTGGTGGAGCAGGGGCGCGGCAACCTGGTGTTCAGCGAGGGACGCCACCTCGTGACCGTGCTCGGCGCCGACGACCTGATCGTCGTGCACACGGCGGACGCGACCCTGGTCTGTCCGAAGGCCAAGGCGCAGGAAATCAAGGCGCTGCTCCAACGCGTCACGGAGCAACCGGACGGCGGGCGCTGGCTGTGAGGCGGCTCCATGCGGTTTCTTGGCATCGACTACGGCACCCGCCGCATCGGGCTCGCGTACGGGGATGAACTCGGCGTGGCGACGCCGCTGCCGGCGTTGACCGATGCCGATCCGACGAAACGCTGGGCCGGACTGGCCGCGGTGGTGAAGGCCCGGCGCGTGACCGAACTGGTCATCGGTTATCCGCTGAACATGGACGGCTCGGCTGGGTTCAAGGCGAAGGAAGTCGATGCGTTTGCCGAGCGGCTTCGTCGGGAGCACGGCCTGCCGGTCCATTTCGTCGACGAGCGGCTCACCTCGCAGGTGGCGGAAGCCGGCATGAACCAGAAGGCGCTCCGGGCGATCCGCAGTCAGGGCATCGTCGACTCACGGGCGGCGGCGATCATCCTCCAGGACTTCCTCGACCAGCGGTTCCCGCCGACGCTGCCGGAGGTCGGACCGCCATGACAACCGCGGCTGCGGTGGCATCGCCGGTGACGCGCTGGAAGGTCGTGTGTGCCTACGACGGCGCACCCTTTGCCGGCTGGCAAAGCCAGGCCGGCGGGCAGGCAATCCAGGATGTGATCGAGGCCCGGCTGGCGACCATGTTCGGGCGGCAGGTGCGGATCCATGGCAGCGGCCGCACGGACGCGGGCGTGCACGCCCTGGGGCAGGTGTTTCATTTCGACGCCGCCTGGCGTCACGGTCCGGCGCGGCTGCAGGCGGCGCTGCGGGTCGGATTGCCGCCGGCGATTCAGATCAAGTCCGTGCGGCCCGTGAACGCGGAGTTTCACGCGCGGTTCTCGGCCACGGGAAAAATCTACGCCTACCACCTGCACCTCGGCGACGCCGACCCGTTCACGCGGCCCTACGTCTGGGTGCTCGACCGGCCGAGGCCGCCGGATTTCGTGGCGATGGAATCCGTCGCCGCGGTGCTGCGCGGACGCCATGACTTCGCCGCGTTCTCCGCCTTCAATGGCGACGAACGCGACGACACGACGCGCACGCTGCGTCGGCTGGAGATCCACCGGCGAGGGCGGAGGGTGAAGCTCGTCTTCGAGGCGGACGGATTCCTCTACAAGATGGTGCGCAGCCTCACCGGCGCGCTGGTCGCCGCGGGTGAGGGCAAGCTGGACGCAAAACGCACCCGGGCGCTGTTGGACGGCGGCCGCCGCCTCGCCGAGGTGCAGACGTCTCCGCCGCAGGGACTGTTCCTTGTGAAAGTGCTGTATTGACCGCGCCCCTACGGCGCGGTCCGGGGCGCGTCAGGCCGTGCCGCCGAGGCGATCGAGACGAAGGTTGCGAATATCCTCGAGCGTTGCCGAAGCCGGAATCTCGAGCGGCAGGAGCGGTGGAAGGTGGATAACGTAAGCCAGGGTGGCGCGGATCTCCGTCCGGGCCGACTGCCAGAGCACGGCAATATCCTGCAAGGTCAGGATCTCCGTTTCAATTCGGACGGATACGTCGCGGCCCAAGGCCGGCACCGCAACGTGTGGAGTCGCGTGCATTACGTTAAGCGTGGTCCACAGGAGATCCGCTTCGGTCTGGCCGATTGCCCGGGCAGGATTCTCGTAGGCGGTCAGGAGGTACCGCAGTTCCAGGGCCGGCGTCACGGTTTTCTCCACACGGGCGGCGCGCTGATTGCGCAGGGCCGCATCGGGTGTGATCCGATAGAGGAACAGATTCACCCGCGACGCATGGGATGATCCCGCCGCCTCGGCCAAACCAAGGGCGGTCACCTCGGTGGAGGTGGGCACGGCGGATTTCACCAGTTGCTGGAGGGCGCGGGTGACGGCGGCGAACGCGGGCGGGAGGAGCATCGGCGTGAGGGAGATTATCG
>CAYZBG010000092.1:0-18884 GCA_964476565.1 uncultured Opitutus sp. | reverse complement strand
TGTAGGTGAGCTCGAAGCGGCACTGGTCGTTGCCCTTGCCGGTGGCGCCGTGCGCCACGGTGTCGGCCTTTTCCTTCTTCGCGATCTCGACCTGGGCCTTGGCGATGAGCGGACGGGCGATCGACGTGCCGAGGTAGTACTGTCCCTCGTAAATCGCGTTGGCGCGGATCATCGGGTAGATGAAGTCGCGCGCGAATTCCTCGACGAGGTCGAGCGTGTAGTGCTTCGACGCGCCGGTCTTCTTCGCCTTCTTATCGAGACCCTTCAGCTCCTCTTCCTGGCCGACATCGGCCGCGAAGGTGATGATCTCAGCTTCGTAGGTTTCCTTGAGCCACTTGACGATGACCGACGTGTCGAGGCCACCGGAGTATGCGAGAACGATTTTCATGGGAGAAGGAGGAAGGAAGAAGAAGAGTTCTGAACCGCGAATGGACGCCAATCAACGCGAATGATTCGAGTGGAGGACGCGCTCCCGTTTTGGGTTTTGCGCCCTTAACATTCAGCCGGCGTATCAACGATCCGTGCGGGTGATTCTGAACGGTGGGCAGGTGCGTCCCTGCACCCGCTTCGGTCAGGCTGGCCGGGACACGTGAGCTTCTCGACCCGCGCGTCCACGCCACCCCGCGGAAACGCTCACGAGCGCGGCGTCTGGGCGAGGACGGCCATGATGGCCTTTTGCACGTGGAGGCGATTCTCGGCCTGGTCGAGGACGATGGAGCGCGGGTTATCGAGCACCTCCTGCATGACCTCCTCGCCCGGATGGGCGGGCAGGCAGTGCATGAAGTAGGCGTCCGGTTTCGCGGCGGCAAACAGGGCGCCGGTCACCGCATAGGGCGACATGACGCGGATGCGTTTCTTGGTCTCCTCTTCCTTGCCCATGGAAACCCAGACGTCGGTGTAGACGATGTCCGCATCCTTCACGGCCTCGAAGGGATCGGTGGTAAAGTGGTACCCGCCCTTGAATCCTTCCTGAGCCAGCAAGGCATTGATCTCCGGACCGGGCTCAAAACCCGCCGGCCCGGCGAGCGAGATCTTCATGCCGAAGAGATTCGCCCCGAGGATCCACGAGTTGGCCATGTTGCAGGCCGTGTCGCCGAGGAACGCGATCTTCCGACCCTTGAGCGAGGCGAGCATGTCGCCCCCGCGCGGCGCCCAGCGCTCGGCGGCGGTGAAGGCGTCGGTGTAGATCTGGCAGGGATGCAGGAAGTCCGTCAGCGCGTTGATCACGGGAATCGTACCCGCGGCGGCGAGGCGCTCCACTTCGCTGTGCTCGTAGGTGCGGACAATCAGGCCGTGGACAAAGCGCGACAGCACCCGGGCGGTGTCCTCGATGGACTCGCCCCGTCCCAGCTGGATGTCGTTCTTGTTGAGGAAGAGCGGATTGCCGCCGAGCTCGTGAATGCCCACCTCGAAGGAAACGCGCGTCCGGGTGCTCGATTTCGAAAAGATCATCGCCCACGTCTGCTGGGCCAGCACCGGCGGGGTGTGGCGTCCGCGCTTCTGCTTGAGGTCCCGGGCGAGCGCGAAGACTTCCGCCACTTCGTGCAGCTTGAAGTCGGTTTCTTTGAGGAAGTGCTTCATGGGAAACGGAAACACCTAAGGCGCGAAAACGCCGCGCACGAGAAAAAATCACCGCCGTCCGCGGAGACGTCCGCCGGCAGCCCGGGTCAGCGTTTGGCCTGCAGCACCGACCGGAAGATCTCCACGGCGCGCGTCAATTCCGCCGCCGACGCGGTCAGGGGCGGCAGCAGGCGGATCACGTTGCCGCCGGCCGGCGCCACCAGCAGGCCGGCATCGCGCAACGCCGCCACCCACGGACCGGTTTCATCGGTCATCTGCACGCCGACCAGGAACCCGCGCCCGCGCACGCCTGAGGTGTGCGCCGGAAAGTCCGCCACCATGGACCGCAACGCGGCCAGCCAGGGTCCGCTTGTCCGGTTCACGTGCGCCAGCAGCTGGTCGCGCTCCACCACATCCAACACGGCGAGCGCGGCGGCGCACGCCAGCGGCGTTCCGCCATAGGTGGTGCCATGCGATCCGGGCTGGAACAGCTCGGCCGCCTGTTCGCCGACCCAGACCGCACCGATCGGGAAACCACCGCCGAGCCCCTTCGCCATGCCGACCGCGTCCGGGCGAACTCCGGCGTGTTGATACGCGTAGAAGGTCCCGGTGCGGCCGATGCCGCATTGGACCTCGTCCAGCAGGAGCAGCAGGTTGTGCTGATCGCACAACCGCCGCAGGCCGAGCAGGAACTCATCCGTGCACGGGTTGATGCCGCCCTCGCCCTGGATGGTTTCGACAAAGATGGCCGCCGTCGCGTCGTCGATCAGGTCGGCGAAGCTCTGCAGGTTGTTGAGCTCGCCGAAGACGAAGCCGGGCACGAGCGGACGAAAGCCCTTCTGGATCTTCTCCTGCGGAGTCGCCGACATGCCGCCAAAGGTACGGCCGTGGAAGGCGTTCTTCGCGCCGATGACTTTGTAGCACTTGCCCTCGACGCCGCCCGCCTTGCGCACGCCATGCAGGCGGGAGAGCTTGATCAGCGCTTCATTGGCCTCGGCGCCACTGTTGCAAAAGAACACCCGCCCCGGGCCGGCCTGCGCCACGAGGCGGCGGGCGAGTTCACCTTGGTTCGGATTGCGAAACAGATTGCTCGTGTGGATGAGCTCAGCGGCCTGTCGCTGCACCGCCGCAACCCAGTGCGGATGACAATGGCCGAGCGTGCTGACCGCGATGCCCGAGGTGAAATCCAGGTAGGCGTTGCCCGCGTCGTCCCAGACTTGCGACCCGGAGCCGCGCACCAGCGTCAATGCCGCACGCGCGTAATTCTTCATCACATGCGCGTCATACATCTCAGCTGTGCTGGTGCGGACGATCGAGGGAGGGGTCATGATGGATCTTTCGTCTCCAATCTTGCTCTTGCGCTTGCTGGGCGAACATCCGCGGGTCGGCCGGCAAAGCGACCGTCCCCGGACATCGGCCACCGCGTCAGCCGTGCACGATTTCCGTGCCGATGCCCTTGTCGGTGAAGATCTCGAGCAAGAGGCTGTGCGGGAGGCGGCCGTCGATGAAGTGCACGCGCTGCACGCCCTCCTGCAGGGCGCGAACGGCACTGAGGACCTTCGGGCGCATTCCCTTGTCGATCACGCCCTTCTTCTTGAGGTCGTCGACCTGGGAAACCTTGAGGGTGGAAATGAGGGTATTGGCATCCGGCGGATTCGAGAGCAGGCCGGGCACGTCGCTCATGTAAACCAGGCGGCGGGCCCGCAGCGCGCTGGCCACGCGACCGGCAACGAGGTCGGCATTCACGTTGTACGGCTTGCCGTCGTAGCCTTCCGCCACCGGCGAGATCACCGGGATGAAACCGTCGGCAATCTCCTTCTTGATCAGCTTCACCTTCACCTCGGTGACCTCACCGACGTAACCCAGGTCCACGGCGTTGCCATCGTCATCGGCGGTGAGTTTCTGGCAGACCAGCACCGTGTCCCCGGGCAGACCCTTGGGCTTGCCTTTCGCAGTGGTGATCGCGTCGCAGACGTCCTTGTTGACGATCTCGTCGAGCGTCTTCTTCACGATCGCCACGGTGGCCTCGTCGGTCACGCGCATGCCGTTCACGAACGTGGCCTTCAAACCGGATTGCTCCATCGCCTTGGTGATCGCCTTGCCGCCGCCATGCACGACGACGACGTTGATCCCGCACGCGGCGAGGAAAGCGATGTCGTAGGCGACGCGCGTGCGCGCCACCGGATCGGGATCATCCATGAAACTGCCCCCGTACTTGACGACGAAGGTCGAGCCGCGGAAGTCCTGGATGTAAGGCAGGGCCTCGAGCAGCACCTTCGCCTTGGCGGTGATTTCAGCAACGTTCATGTCAGCTCACTCCGCCGCAACCGGAAGCTCCCGTGCACGGCGGCACGCGCGCGATTGCGCCAACGAGGGAGAGGTCAGGGCGGAAAAAGAGAGGCTCACGAGAAGGAGAGGATGGTGTGGATAAACCACACCCGGTGCGGTTTTCCATCACATTCTGGAGGGGGCGGGCAAAATGGACGTGACGATCGCCGGGTGTTCCGGCGCGCAGCACACGCCCCGGGTGCCGCGCGCACGTCCGCCCCCGCCGCCATGACGGTCGAAATTCGGCTTCACACGGCCGGCTGATCGGCCCACTTCTCGCTTCGTGCCGAGCACCTCCCTCACCTTCACGTCCCGCGATGACCATCGCGCCTGGCTTGCAACCCAGGCCCCCCTGCCCCGCGGCTTTCGCGTCGGCACCACGCGGTTCGAGTTCATGCCGCGCGAGGCACCGAAGCCCGCCAAGATGACGCTGACGTTGATCGCCCTTGACCGGCCGACGCCGGACTTCGCGGCGGTCTTCACACGCAACGCCCTGCCGGGCGCACCGATCATCGTCGGCCGCCGGCGGCTCGAGGAAGCCACGCTCGGCGCGATCATCGTCAACAACAAGATCTCCAACGTGTGCGCCCCGGGCGGCGTGGAAACGGCCGAACGCATCTGCGCCGAGACCGCGCGCCTGCTGGGCCTCGCCTCCGGCCAGGTGCTGCCCAGTTCGACCGGCGTCATCGGGTGGTCGCTGCCGGTGGACGCCATCTCCGGCGGACTGCCCCAGGCAGTCGCCGCGCTGTCCGCCGGATCGATCCTGCCCGCGGCCGAAGGCATCGTGACGACCGATCTCTATCCCAAGATCCGGTGCGCCACGGTGGGCGGCGGCCGCATCGTCGGCATCGCCAAGGGCGCCGGCATGATCGAACCGAATCTCGCGACCATGCTGGTGTACGTGCTGACCGATCTCGCCGTGCCGCGGGCCACGTTGCGCGCGCTCCTCACCGAGGTCGTGGACTCGAGCTTCAACCGCATCAGCATCGACAGCGACACGAGCACCTCCGACACCGTCGCGCTGGTGTCATCGGGCGCCGTGCCGTGTCCGGACCTGGCGGCCTTCAAACGGGCGCTCGCCACGGTGTGCACCGACCTCGCCGAAGATGTGGTGCGCAACGGCGAAGGCGTGCGGCACGTGCTTCGCGTCAACGTCTCGGGCGCCGCCGACTCCGCCCTCGCGACCGCGCTGGGCAAGGCGATCGTGAATGCGCCCCTGTTCAAGTGCGCCGTCGCCGGAAACGATCCGAACGTCGGCCGGCTGGTCCAGGCGATCGGCAAGTACGTCGGTGCCACGGGCAGCGGCACGGACCTCAGCCGGCTGCGCCTCACGCTTGGCGGCATCGAGATCTTTTCCGGAGGCGTCTTCCGGCTCAATCCGGAGAAGGAAACGGCCCTCGTGGCCCACCTGCGCGGCGCCGAGCTCTACGCGAGCAAGCCGGACGCGCAGGGCGTGTTCACTCCGCCGATCGACTTCCCTCCTCACGAGCGGTGTGTCGAGATCGGGGTGGAGCTTGGGTCGGGCCACGCCAGCGCGACCGTCTTCGGCGGCGATCTCACCCACGAATACGTGAGCGAGAACGCCGACTACCGGAGCTGACGGCAAGGACGCCCGGCCGGGCTTACACCAGCCCGGCCGTTTCGGGATAGCCGCACCAGAGGTTCATGATCTGCACGGCCTGGCCGCTGGCGCCTTTGACGAGGTTGTCCTCGGCCGAGGTGATCACGAAGTTGCCTGTGCGCGGATCATGCACGGCGGACACGTCGATCCGGTTGGTGCCCACGACGTGGGCCGTGTCCGGAGTCTCGCCCGACGGCAACACCTGGACGAAGGGCGACGACCGGTAGGCGGCCTGCCACGAAGCGTAGAGCGCTTCGATGGACGGATTCGCCGCCGGCACGGTGATGGTCGTGGCGATGCCCCGGCGCATGGGCGCGAGGTGCGGGTTGAACTGGATGATCGTTTTCGCGCCCGTGCGCAACGCGAGCTGCTCCTCGATCTCGGCGAGGTGCCGGTGCTTCACCAGACCGTAGGCCTTGGCGCTCTCGGCCCGCTCGACGTAGAGGTACATCTCCTCGGCCTTTTTCCCGGCGCCGCTCACGCCGCTGAAGGAATTCACCACGATGTGTTCGCGCGCCACGATGCCGTCACGCAGCAGCGGCACGAGCGGCACCAGCACGCTGGTCGGGTAGCAGCCGGGCGCCGCCACGAGTTTCGCCTCGGTCTTCCACGAGGCTGGCGTGAGCTCGGGTAGCACGAAACGCGCGGCCGGCAGGAGCTCGGGCGCATGGTGTTTGCCGTAGTACTTTTCGTACGTGGCCAGGTCGGCGATGCGGAAATCGGCACTGAGATCGATGACCCGCTTGCCCGCCGGGACGAGGACCTTGGCAAAATCGGCCGCCGCCCCGTGCGGCAGCGCGAGGAAGATCAGGTCGAGGTTGCTGGCGGCCAGCACGGCCGCATCCGAATCGGTGAACCGCAGGCCGCGGTCCTGGCCGCGCAACGACGGAATGACCGTCGCCAGGGGCTTCCCGGCATGGGTGCGCGACGTCACCGCCGCCAGGGTGACGTGCGGATGGCCGAGCAACAATTTGACCAGAAGTTCGCCGGAGTAGCCGGCGGCGCCAACGATGCCTACATTCATGAGGACGAAAAAAGACAGATTAGAGTGTCAAACCCAAGTACGGTGCGCAAAAAAAGCCGCCTTCGGAGAGAAGGCGGCTCGAAAGGGAAGAAGCGGAAGGGATCAGCGCTTGGAGAACTGGTACCGCTTGCGGGCGCCAGGCTGACCGGGCTTCTTGCGTTCCTTGGCGCGGGGATCGCGCCGGAGGTGGCCGGCCTTCTTGAGCGGCGCACGCAGTTCCGGATTCATCTTCTGGAGGGCGCGGGCGATGCCGTGCGCCACTGCGCCGGCCTGACCGGTGACCCCGCCACCGTCGACATTCGCGACGACGTCGATCTTCTCGCCCAGTTCAACGGTCGCCAGGGGCGCCGAGGCCTTGCGGGAGAAGTTCTCGTGGGTGAAGTAGGAATCGAAGTCACGGCCATTGGCCACAAACTTGCCGGTGCCCTCGAAAATGCGGACGCGGGCAACCGAGGTCTTGCGGCGGCCGGTGCCGAGGAAAATTGCTTTGTCAGCGCTCATGGGTGTCAGACGGAGATTTTAACCGGGTTCTGGGCCTCGTGCGTGTGCTTCGGGCCGGCGAACACGCGCAGCTTCGTCAGCATCTTCGCGGCGATGCGGTTCTTCGGCAGCATGCCCTTGACCGCGTGTTCGATGATGAACTCGGGATGACGCTCCCGCTGCTCGGAAAGCTTGCGGTAGCTCTCGCCGCCGACGAAGCCGGAGAAGAACATGTACGAATTCTGTTCCTCCTTCTTGCCCGTGAGCACCACCTTCTCGGCATTGATGATCACCACGTAATCACCGGTGTCGACATTCGGGGTGTAGGAAGCTTTGTGACGGCCGCGGATGAGGTTCGCGGCTTTCACCGCAAGGCGGCCAAGGACCTGTCCCTCGGCATCGATGAGATGCCACTTGGGCTGGACGGTCTCCTTTTTGGCGAGGAACGTTTTCATGAGAAAAGGGGCCTAGAGGTAGGCTTTGGCGAAGGGGTGTCAACCCGCATTTTGGCGGGAGCGGAAAAAAGACCCTTCACGCGCTCCAATCCGAGGTGGAGGCGTGGGTCCCTCCGCACGTGATCTAGGATCGCCACGCGTCCGCGCAACCCTCGACTGGCCCGCGCGAGCCTCTCGACGCGCGTCCGAAAAACGCACCCATCGGCCGACAAAAAACCCGCCTCCGCACGGGGCGGAGGCGGGTCATGAATTCGCTTACGCTAAGGCGATGGGATTAGAAACCGATCGTGATGCCGGTCGTGGCCCAGATCTCGTCGTCAGCGTCGTCGAAGTTCGTGGTCGCCCACTGCACGCCGAAGTTCAGCGTGGCGCTGTCGTTCAGCTTGTAGGGGAGAACCGCGCCCGCACCGTAATAGGTGTAGTCCGAACCGCCGTCGGTGTCGACGCGGCCGAGGGTCGCGCTGAAGTCGAGGGAAGCCTTGTCAGACAGCGAGACGCTGTAGCCAGCGGCCGCCTGGAAGGTCCACGCCTTCCGATCGATGTCGTAGTAGCTGTAGAAGCTCGGGGTGAAGCCCGCGAGGGTACCGGTCAGGCCGACGAAGAACTCGGTCGTGTCTTCGATGCCGGAGCCCGCCGTCTTTTCCGGGTAGTAGTAATAGGTCACGCCGGTGTCGATGGACCACGTGTCGCTGAGCGGGATGCCGTAGCCAGCGTAGAAGTCGATCTCGTTTTCAACAAGGGACTTGTCAACGCGCTCGATCGGCAGGTTCGTCCAGAGACCGGCGTACCAGTTGCCAGAGGCAACCTCGACGGACGGTTGGAACGAATCGCTGGCGAGCTGGTTGCCGCGGAAGACGTACTTGCTCGTGTACGGGAAATCCACCGTCACGGAGTAAGACGACGCCGGCTCCTGGGCCCGGAGGGAAACACACGCCGCGAGGGCGGCGAGGGTGATAACGATCTTGTTCATTATGTTGATGGTCTGTAGTTTGTTAAGTTGCCGTTGGTCAACAGCGCCCGAGATCCGAGACCATAGGATTGTAAAACTCAAGGTTATACGCACTTATGGCACCGGACATGGGTCGCAGACCGAGGCAGACGGCACATGTTCCAGCAATCCATGGGCCAAATTCATACCCGTATGAAAATAATCAATTTAATCGCCGGTTTTCTTGGGGTAAGTGGCGTCTCTTTGGGTGCTTTCGGTGCCCACGCGCTCGAGGACACCCTCGCCGCCAGCGGCCGCACGGCGACCTGGGAAACCGCTGTGCTCTACCACCTCATTCATGCCGTCGCCTTGTTTGCCGCCGCGCAGGGAGCGGTTGTAACGCGGCACGTCAGCTCGGTCCTGACGTGGTCGTGGGGTGGCGGCGTGCTGCTGTTCAGCGGCTCGCTGTACGCGCTTTGCCTCGGAGGACCGCGCTGGCTGGGGCCGGTTACCCCCATCGGGGGCGTGTTGCTGATCGTCGGCTGGGCCTGGGTGATGCGCTCCGCGTGGCGGAGTCGGGAGACGTCGTGATGCGGTTGCCGGCCGATCTCCTTCGCGTGCTCGAGGCGGTCCGGACCGCCGGCAGCCCCCGCCTGGTCGGGGGCTGTGTACGCGACTGGCTTGCAGGGCTGGAACCCAACGACTTCGACGTCGAGGTGGGCGGCCTGACCTTCGACCGCCTGCAGGCCTTGCTCGCACCGTTCGGCGCGACGGACATTGTCGGCCGCAGTTTCGGCGTGATCAAACTCCGGCTCGCGTCCGGCGACTACGACTTCAGCCTGCCCCGCCGCGAATCGAAAACCGGCGCCGGTCACCGCGGTTTTGCCATCACTCCGGAACCGTCCCTGACCGAGGCGGAGGCGGCCGCGCGCCGGGATTTCACCGTCAACGCGATCGCCTACGATCCCTTCACCGGTCGGGTGATCGACCCCTTGAACGGCGTCGCCGACCTGAAGGCGCGCGTGCTGCGCCACACCGGTCCGGCCTTCGCCGAGGATCCCCTGCGCGTGCTGCGCGCCTTCCAGTTTGCAGCGCGGTTCGATTTCACCGTCGCACCCGAAACGATCGCCCTGTGCCGGGCGATGGTCCCGACCTACGCCGAGCTGCCGGTGGAACGCATCTGGGGCGAGTGGGACAAATGGGCGGTGAAATCGACCCGGCCATCGCGCGGCCTGGGGGTGTTGAAGGAAACCGGCTGGCTGGTCCACTTTCCCGAGCTCGCCGCCCTCGACGGCTGCCCGCAGGAGCCCGAATGGCACCCGGAAGGCGACGTGTACGTGCACACCGGACACTGCCTCGACGCCCTCGTAAGCAACCCCGACTGGCAGGCGGCGCCCGCGGCGAAACGGCGTCTGCTGACCTTTGCCGTGCTCACCCATGATTTCGGCAAGCCTGCCACCACGGCCCGGATCGAGCGCCGCGGCGTCCTGCGGTGGACCAGCCTCGGTCACGAAGCCGCCGGGGTTGAGCCCGCGCGCCAGTTTCTCACGCGGATCGGCGCCCCGACCGACCTGGCCGACCATGTCGGACCCCTCGTGCAGAATCACCACGCCCACCACCACGGCCGCGATGGCATCTTCACCGATACGCAGGTCCGCCGGCTGGCCAAGCGGTTGGCCCCGGCGACGATTGACGACATCTGCACGGTGATGATTGCCGATTCACGGGGCCGTCCGCCGCTTCACTCGCCGGACACCCTGGCCTACATCGAACGGCTCCGGAAGCGGGCGCATGACCTCGCGCTGCAGCACAGTTCCCCCCGCCCGCTGATTATGGGCCGCCACCTGGTAAAGCGGGGTATCACGCCCGGACCCACTTTCCGCACCATCCTCGATGCCGCCTTCGAAGCCCAGCTGGACGGCGTTTTCACCGACGAGGCGGCCGGCGAAGCCTGGCTGCAAAACCATTTGCGCTACCGCTACCCGGACCTAAAGTGACCGGCTCTTTCCCATGGCAACTCAGCTCGACCAACTGAAACAGTACACCAAGGTGGTCGCCGACACCGGCGACTTCGTCAGCATGAAGGAGTACGCGCCGCAGGACGCGACCACCAACCCTTCGCTGATCCTCAAGGCCGCCGCCATGCCGGCGTACGCCCCGCTGGTCGACCAGGCCATCAAGGATGCTGGCGCCAACGCCCGCCTCGACCAGGTCATCGACCGCCTGCTCGTCGTCTTCGGCCTTGAGATTCTCAAGATCGTCCCGGGCCGCGTTTCCAGCGAGGTCGACGCACGCCTGTCATTCGACACCCAGGGCACGTTGACCAAAGCCCGGGAGATTATCGCCCTTTACGAGAAGGCCGGCATCGATCGTAAGCGGGTGCTGATCAAGATCGCGTCCACGTGGGAAGGCATCAAGGCCGCCGAGCAGCTCGAGAAGGAAGGCATCCACTGCAATCTGACGCTGCTCTTCTCGTTCGCCCAGGCCGTCGCGTGCGCCGAGGCCGGCATCAAGCTCATCTCCCCGTTCGTGGGTCGCATCCTGGACTGGCACAAGAAGAACGCCGGCCGCGACTTCACCGGCGCGGAGGACCCGGGCGTGATCTCGGTCACCCAGATCTACACCTATTACAAGAAGTACGGCTACAAGACCGAGGTGATGGGCGCCAGCTTCCGCAACAAGGGCGAGATCCTCGAGCTCGCCGGCTGCGATCTCCTCACCATCGCCCCTGCCCTGCTCGGCGAACTCAAGGCCTCGACCGATCCGGTCGTGCGCAAGCTCGACCCGGCCAAAGCCGCCGCCGCCACCGTGAAGAAGGTGACGTTCGACGAGAAGACCTTCCGCTTCGCGCTCAACGAGGACGCCATGGCCACGGAGAAGACTGCCGAGGGCATCCGTCTGTTCTCCGCCGACATCGTGAAGCTCGAGCAGCTAATCGCGCAGAAGCGCGGCTGAGCCCTGGCAAGACTTCGTCCCAACCGCCCGTCGCCCGCCCGGCGACGGGCTTTTTTTTGCCTTCGCAGAGCGCGCGTTTGACAAGGCCCGGCGCCGCTCCTGCTTTCACGCTCGGCGCTCCCGCGCTCCGACCCCTCGTCGTCGGTCTGCCGGGACGACCGGTTTTCACCCATGGACGGCACCGACCTCATACAAGACCTCGCCATCGTGCTGCTCGCCGCCGGCGTCGCCGGCGTGCTGTGCAAGCGCATCGGCCTCTCCGTGATCGTCGGCTACCTCGCGGCCGGTATGCTCATCGGCCCCTACACGCCGCCGGTGTCGTTCATCACCGACGTCGAACGCATCCAGACCCTTTCGCAGCTCGGCCTCGTGTTCCTCATGTTCGCGATCGGCCTCGGCCTGAGCCTGACCAAGCTCAAGACGATGGGCCTGCCGACGCTGCTCGCCACGGCCCTCGGGGCGTTCTTCGTGCTCAATCTGACCCGGCTCATCGGCATCGCCGCCGGCTGGAGCCCGCTGCAGAGCCTGTTCGTCGCGAGCATGTTCATGGTCTCGAGCTCGGCCGTGATCGCCAAGATCGTGAGCGAACTGAAGCTCACCCACGAAGGCTCCGCGCAACGGGCCCTCGGCATCACGGTCATGGAGGACGTCGTCGCCGTGGTGATGCTGACCATCCTCGCCAGCCAGACGCAGGGCGGCGGTGACGCCAACGTGGGCAGCCTGCTCGCCACCATGAGCGCGTTCGTCGTGCTGCTCGTTGGCGCCGGTCTGCTGCTGGTGCCGCGCCTGCTCCGGCGCCTCGAAGCCAAGGCCGATCCGGAACTGCAGACCATCATCGTGGCCGGCGTGCTCTTCATGCTCGCGATCAGCGCGGCGAAGGCGGGCTACTCGCTGGCCCTCGGCGCCTTCCTCCTCGGCGCGATTGTGGCCGAAATGCCGCAAAAGGGCGGGGTCGAAAAATCCTTCGCCGGCATGCGCGACCTCTTCTCGAGCGTGTTCTTCGTCTCGATCGGCATGATGATCGACCTGCGGCTGCTCGCCGACGTGTGGTGGATGATCCTCGCGCTGTTTGTCTTTGTGATCGTGGGCCGCCCGCTCGCCACCGGGCTGGCCATGATCGTGTGCGGCACCACACCGCGCGAGGCCCGCCGCGCGGGTTTGCTGCTGACGCCCCTGGGCGAATTCTCGTTCATCATCGCCCAGCTCGGCGTCGGCGCCTCCGTGCTGCCCGCCGAGTACTACCCGCTCGCCGTCGGCGTCTCGATCCTGACCGTGCTTGCCACACCGCTGATCAACCGGCACGGCGAGGCGATCATCCGGATCGCGGAGCGCATCGAACCGCGCTGGCTGACCCGGGTGTTCGACGCCTACCACGGCTGGCTGCAGCATGCCGGTGGCCGCCAGACCTCGCCCGTCGCATGGAAACTCATTCGCGGGCGCCTCATCCAGATCGCGGTCGAGATGCTGCTCGTCACCGGGCTGCTCATCTTCTCCGGTCCCCTGCTTGCGGCGTTCGAAAACCTTATCGCCTCCTCCGGGATGGAGGACACGGTGCTGAACTACACCTTCTGGTCCCTGGTCGGGCTCATCGTCCTGATCCTGCTCGTCGCCATCTGGCGCAACGTCACCGCCGTGATGATGATTCTCGCCGAAAGCGTCGGGGCGGACACCCGCCTGCCCACCCCGGTGATCTACAACAGCCTGCGGGCGCTGGCCGCCGCCGCGACCGGCTACTGGCTCTATGCCATCGTGCCGATCAACGCCCTTCCCGGCTGGGGCTGGTTGGTGATCGTCGGCGCCGCGGTCGCGATCGTCGCCGTCTTCTCGCATCGGCTGATCTACTGGCACAGCACCTGGCAGTCGTCCGTCCAGGACGTGTTCAACGACGAGTCCGCGCCCTCCCGCGATGGCCGCGCCTCGGCCCGGCTCGCCATGGGGCAGCGGCTTGAGGAATGGGACATGCATCTGGAGGACTACGTCATCCCCGACGATGCGGAGTACGCCGGCTGCGACCTCGCGCACCTCGCGATCCCGACTCGCTTCGGCTGCTCCGTCATCGAACTGGAGCGCAACGGGCACGTTATCACGCGCACCGGACCGGACCTGCGCGTCTACCCGGGCGACAAGCTCCTGTTGCTCGGCAAGTCCGAAGGCCTCGCCGCCGCGCGCAGCTTCCTCCAGACCAGCCGGCGCGCCGCCGACACCGGCGATGAGTTTGGCGGTTCCGTGCTCGAGTCGTGCGTCATGCCGTCCGGTCCGCGCACCGGCCGGACCCTCGCCGACCTGAACGTCGCGGCCGAAACCGGTGTGCGCATTGTCGGTATTCAGCGCGGCGATACCAAGATCATCAATCCCGGCGGACAGCAGCGGCTCGAGGCCGGGGACGGCCTTCTGGCCGTCGGCACCCTGCAGGAGCTGCGAGCCTTCCGCCGCTGGCTGAAGGGCGCGCCGACCGCGCCGGCCACGGCCGCCTGATCTGATGCTGCGTGCCTTCCAGTGGGACCTTGCCCGGCAGGTCGAGCGCCTCGACTTCCTGCTCGCGCAGCTGCCTCGCTACGCGGACTGGGGCTACCAGCAGCTCTACCTCCACCTCGAGGATGCGGTGGAGTACCCGTCTCTGCCCGGCGTCGCCCGCGCGGACGCCTACCGGCACGCCGACCTGGCCCGCCTCGTTGCCGCCGCCGGCCGGGTCGGCATCCAGGTGGTGCCGATCGCCAACCTGCTCGGCCACACTCAGTACCTCATCAAGCATCCCGACCTGCGCGACCTCAACGAGCTGCGCGCCGCCGACGGTTCGCCGCAGGAGCGCGGCCAGATCTGCCCGCTGCATCCCCGCACCCTCGAGGTAGCGGCCCGGGTGCTCAACGACGTCGCTCCGTTCTGCACCGCGGGGCTCGTGCACGTCGGCCTCGACGAGTCCTTCCATCTCGGCCGTCACCCGCTCTCGCGGGCTGAGATCGCTGAGCGCGGCCTCGCCGCCCATTTCGCCGCCTACGTCGGCCGCCTGCACACCCTTGCGACCGCCCACGGCCTGCGCATGGGACTGTGGGCGGACATGCTGGCCCTGCTGCCCGGGGCGATCCCCCTGCTGCCGCGCGGTCTGGCCGCCTACGACTGGTACTATTATCCGTTCGCCCGCCATCCGCGGATGGAGTTGTACAACTTCCGCGACTACGATCTGACCCCGGCCCTGCGGCGCCAGGGCATCGCGTACTGGGGTTGTCCCATGAATGGCTCGTTCCGCCACGAGCCGCTGCCGGTCTTCGGCGACCGTCTCGCCAACCTGCGCTCGTGGTGGGACCGCTGCCGGCGCACGCAGGCCGAGGGTCTCCTCGTCACGTCGTGGGAACCGAACCGTCTCGCCCTCGAGCTGACGACCGTGATGGATGCCGCCGCCGCCTGCCTGTGGCAGGATCCCGCCGTTGACGACCACACAACCATGCTCGCGCGCGGATTCGAGCGAGTCTTTGGCCGGTCGGGCGCCCGTGAGGCCGCCCGCGTGGCCCTGCGGGCCGACGAACACGCGTTCGCCGGCTACGCCCGGTGGGAACTCAACGAACGCTGGAACGCCACCGGCCAGCGCGACGGCCTGGCCCCGGCCGAGCGCGAAGCGCGCCTGTTCGCACGCTTCGCCCGCCTGCCACTGCCCGAACCGTTCGCCGCCAGCCTTTGCTTCCGGCATTACCTCGCCGAGCGCGATGCCTTTGTCCGTCGCGCCGCCCAAGGCGTTGCCCGCCTGCGCCGGCTCCAGGCCACCGGACAGCCTCTGGCACCCCTGCTCGCGCCGTTGCGCAACGAGGCCGCGGCCTTCGGTCGCGCCTGGCAGGCGGGACGCCGGGCGGCACGGCGGATGTGGCTGCGTACCCGGGAACCTTCCGCGCCGAGCCCCAACGACGCCGTCCTTGCCGCCGACGCCGCCCGGCTCGCGACGTGGCGGACCTGGCTTGCCGGCTGCCGGCGGACGCCAGCGCACGTCTGGACGGACAACCCCGTCCGCGGCCCGTGGCAATTGGAGTTCACCGTGCGCAACTTCGAACCGGCCCTGCAGAAGGTTGTCGTCGAACAGCAGCAGCCTGACGGATCCTGGCGGGTAATCGCCGGCCGCTTCACCATCGAATTTCGCGCGGTTGCCGCCCGCCGCCAGGCCCGCGTACAGCGCACGTTCTCGGTGCCGGTCGATGTGCTCGAACGCCCGTTGCGCATCGGCGTTCGCGGCCTCGGCCGGGTGGCCATCAGCCAAGTGACCCTGTCCGACGGCGTCACCGTGCTCACCGCGCTGCGGGCGCCGGTACGTCTCGGCCGGCGTGCTCCGGCCAAAGGGTTTCCCACGCTCGACTGGGAGCACAATGCCGGCGAACGTCGGCTCACGTTCCCCTTCCCCGCCCGCCATGCATGAAGCGCTGAAAGCCCACGCCGTCCTCGCCGGCCAACCGTCCGGTTGCGGTTTGGCCACGGTCGTCGCCGTGGAAGGCTCGTCCTACCGACGCCCCGGGGCCCGCCTCGTCCTGACCCCAGCCGGACAGCGCATCGGGTCCATCAGCGGTGGCTGCCTCGAGGAGGACCTGCTCCTCCACCTCGGCCGCGTGATGGCATCCGGCCAGTCCCGCACCCTGCTCTACGACACGACGGAGGAGAACGACCTCGTGTGGGGCGTGGGTCTCGGTTGCCACGGTAAAGTCACACTGCTGCTGGAGCGGCTGGACCACGTGTCACCGGCCCTCGCCTTTGCCCACGACGCCGCCGGCGTGGTGCGGACCGGCGTCGTGCTGGCCACCGCCTACGATGCTGCGGATCCCGCGGGACTCGGCACGTTCCTCGGTGTCGCCGGCGACGGCCGATCCTGGCATCCCAACCTGGCCGAGCCGGTCCTCGACGCCCTGCGCACGCCGGCGCGCGCCGCGCTGGACGCAGGCCGGTCCGCCTGGAGGCGCGTGCCGGAGCTGCCGGGCCAGCCGTCCGTTTTTTTTGAATACATCCCGCCTCCGCCACGCCTCGTGATCCTGGGCGCCGGCGACGACGCCCGGCCCCTCGCCCGCTTCGCCCGCGAGCTCGGCTGGTCGGTCGCGGTGGCGGATCCGCGGGCGGCGTTCGCCACCCCGGAGCGTTTTCCCGCCGCCGCTACGGTCCAGGTCGTCCCGCCCGAACAGCTCGCGCAACGAGTGCCCTTCGACCGCCACACCTACGCCGTGGTCATGACGCACCACTACGTACACGACCTTCCGTACCTCAAGGCCCTGCTGCCACTGCAGCTGCCCTACGTCGGCTTGCTCGGACCGCGCAAACGCGCCGAGAAGCTGCTCGCCGATCTGCGCAACGAAGGCCTCGCCCTGCCGCCGGCCTGGCTGACTCCGTTGCATGCCCCCGTTGGCCTCGACCTCGGGGGCGACACCCCCGAAGCCGTGGCACTTTCGATGCTCGCCGAGATGCAAGCCCACCTGCAGGGACGCGACGGCCGCCCCCTTCGCGATCGAACCCGCCCGATCCATGGCTGACTCTACTCCGACTTCGCGTCCGCGCTGCGGACTCGTCATCCTCGCCGCCGGCGGTTCGACCCGGCTCGGGCAACCGAAGCAGCTGCTGCCAGTCGGCGGTGTTCCCCTGCTGGAGCGTGCGGTGCTGGCCGGGCTCGCCGCGCCGGTCTGGCCCATCGTGGTCGTGCTGGGGGCGCACGCCGAACGGATCCGCCCAACGCTGGCCCGGCATCCCGTCTTGATCGCCGAAAACCCGGCTTGGGCGGAGGGGATGGCGTCGTCGCTGCGCGCAGGGCTGGGCGTGCTGCAGGCCTTTTCGCCGCGTATCGACGGGGCCCTGCTTGCTTTGTGCGACCAGCCGCACTTTTCCGCCACAACCATCGATGCCCTGCTTGCGGCCCACGCGCAGACGCGCCGGAGCATTGTTGCCGCCCGCTACGGCGGACACCTCGGCGCCCCCGCCCTGTTCCTCAGAGAACACTTCGCCGCCTTGTCCGCCCTCACGGGCGACGAGGGTGCTCGTAAGTTGATCACCCGTGTGCCGCCGGAGTCGGTCGCGGCCGTCGACCTGCCCGAGCTCGCGCTCGACCTCGACACGCCGGAAGACGTTGCGTCGTTCAACCGCGGCACCTGAACCGCCGGCTACAGCGGACGAACCTGGCGATGCCCGCGCAGCCGGGCACGCATCAAGGCGGCAGCCTTCCACGCACCGAAGAGCAGGCGGTACCAGGCACGCTTGAGGGCATTCGTGCCGTAATGCTTCAGGTAGACGTCGCGGTTGGCATCGAAGATCGCCCGGCTCATGCGCTCCAGGTCCTTGCCCACGCTCACCCCTTTCAGGTGCGTGCAGGTCACGCGCCCGTCGTAGACGACGCGAAACCCCGCCCGTGCGACGCGGATGCAGAGATCGAGATCGTCGCCATACATGAAGAAGGTTTCGTCGAAAATCTTCCCGTCGGGCGCGACTCGTTCCAGCACGCGGCGGGGCGCGAGCATGAAGGCACCGTTGATAGCTCCCACGTCGTAGGTGCCGTCCTCGGGCAGATGGGTGAGGTTGTACCCCGAAACCAGTGCGGTGCGCGGAAACGCCGCAGCGAGGCCGGTGGCCCGGCAAAAGCCGTCCCACGCCGACGGGATGCTCCGTCGGCAGGCGAGATCCATGCGCCCGTCAGCCTGGACCAGACGGGGTGAGATCAGGCCGAGGGCGGAATCGGCCTCGAGCCGCGCCAGGCAATGCTCGAGCGCCCCCGCATGCAACTCGGTGTCCGGATTGAGAAAGAGCACGAACGGCGCCGTCGTCCGGCCGTAGCCCAAGTTGTTGCCGCGGCCAAAGCCGAGATTGGAACCCGGGTTGATGTAGGTTGCGCCCGGATACGCCGCGCTCACGACCGCGCCGGTGCCATCGCTATCGCAGGAGTTGTCCACGACGATCACCTCGACCGCCCCGCCGCCGATCTCCCGCGGCAGCGATCGGAGGCACGCGCCAATCTCATCGCGCGAACGGAAGGCGACAATGATGATGGCGAGGCGCGGGGACATGACGGGAAACTCGGCGAGAGGCGAACGGCAGTGTGCGGACGAACCCATCCGGCGCCATCGGAAAACCGGACTGACCGCCGGCCAACGCCGCGGACGCCCGACGCGGGAGGCAGGATTGCGTGGTCCGCTCGGCCCGGCTGGCCGCGATTGACGCGCACGCACCGGACTGACCTTCTGCCCGCGTGACGCCCGCTGGCCCCGAGACCGCCCGTTCGCCCCGTTGGCCGGCCGCCACCGCTGCCGTTCTGGTCGGCGCCCTGCTGGTCGTCCGCCGGCCGGACGTGTTCGCGACTCCGCAATTCTGGCACGAGGACGCGGTCGTGTTCCTGACGCAGCAGCGCGCCAATGGCTTCCTCGAAGCGCTGCTCACGCCCTACGCCGGCTACCTGCACGCCTACCCACGCCTGATCGCGGCCGCGGCCGACGCACTTCCGTTGCTCTGGACGCCAACGCTCCATCTCGTCGGGGCCTGCCTGGCCTGGCTCGTCAGCGCGCTGGTGGTCGCCACGTCACCCGTGTTCGT
>CAYZBG010000091.1:2055-19329 GCA_964476565.1 uncultured Opitutus sp. | reverse complement strand
CTAGCGTTCAAATGCTTATGCAACCGGTTGTGCCACTAAGTGGGACAGCATTGGCTGCCCTCCCTTCCCCGACAATCCACCGCGCCAAACCCGCCAGTGGACACCGTCGTAGATTGCCGTTGACCGTAGGCTGCCCGGTGGCCTTATCTGCTCCCCTTTTCAGCAACCGCCACGGCTTCTTTGCAGGCCGGGGAGATGCTTCAGGAGAGGTGGCAGAGTGGTCTAATGCGCACGCTTGGAAAGCGTGTGTAGGGCAACCTACCGAGGGTTCGAATCCCTCCCTCTCCGCCACTTTAACCCTTAGAAATAAGGCACTTAGTGGTGACCCGAAGCGGATTTGTCTGGTTCACGTGGCAAATCGGTCATGAACCAAACCGCTTCGTTCGTCATCACTCCATTCACGAATCCCTCCGGGGAAATCGTTTTCCGTGTCACTGGTTGGCTCGACGGCCAACGCGTCCGCAATAACTTCCGCACCCGTGCCGAGGCGGAGGCCGAGCGTCAGGTGCTCGAAGTTCAGCGCGCCCAAGGCGAGACGGGTATCCGCACCACCATTACCCGCCTGACCGATGAGCAGATCGGCGAGGCCGAGACGGTTTTCGCCCGCGTGGCCGGCCTGCCCCGCCCTCTCGCGTTCTACGTCGATTATGCGATCAACAACTACAGCGAGCCAGAGAGCCAGAAAACGCTCGCCGACGCCGTGAAGGAATACACCGCCGCCAAGGACCACGAGCGCGAGCAAGACCAGATTTCCGAGTCCCATCTGGTTTTCATGAAGCGCGATCTTAAGCGCTTCCTGCGCCACTTCCCCAAGGTAAACGTCTCCGACCTTACGGCCGAGCGACTCATCGCGTATTTCAATTACGGGAAGGTGAAAAAACCGTCGCTCAAGACCTACAACAACCGGCGCGGCATCGTCTCCAACTTCCTGAAATTTTCGTTTCAACGCGGTTGGATCAAAGAGAACCCGATTGCCAAGGTGCCGCATCACCGAATTCGCCGGAAGCGCGGAGCCGTCGCGACCCTCTCGACCGCCAAAGCCGCCGAGCTGATGGCCGCGGTTGAAGCGCTCGACGGAGGCCGGTTCGCGCCGTTCTTCGCCCTCTGCCTTTTCGCCGGCATCCGCCCATGCCTGCGCACGGGGGAAATTCTCCGCCTCAAGCCCGAGGACGTGAACCTTGAAACCGGGTTTATCTTTGTGAGCGCTGACGTGTCCAAGGTGCGCGAGCCGCGCAAGGTCACGATTCAACCCAATCTCCTTGCTTGGCTGAAAGCCTACCCGCCGACCGACGAACGCCCCATCGTCCCGAAGAACCTGCAACACGTCCGGGCGCGCATCGCGAAGGCCCACGGGCTTTCTCACGACATCATGCGGCACACTTTCATTTCCATGTTCGTCGCCAAATTCCGCTCCATCGGAGAGGCCGCGATTCAGGCGGGCAATTCCGAGGCGATCATTCGCAAGCATTACCTCGACATGAAGAGCCAGACGGAGGCAGAGGAGTTTTTCGGGATCATGCCGAAGAAGCCCACCGGAGAGGAGGAACCCAAGCCCCTGCCCGCCGCCGCCTGACCACCTCGCCGAGCGCGGTCGGCCAGGGCCGCGCCACTTTGGGCGATGCGACACGCACCGTGTCGCATCGCAGCGCAAGGCCCGCCGCCACTCGCTGCGTTTACACCGACACAGGGGTATGGAAACGCAACTACCCGCATCGCCCCTCGCCCACCTCACCGACATCACCGGCCTCCGCACCTGCGGGCTTTTCCCCAAGGGACGCGAGCCGTCGATTCGCACCCTGCGCGAATGGACGAAGCTCCGCCGCATCCCTTACCACCGTGTCGGCCACTTCGTTTATTTCGACCCGGCCGAGGTGGCCTTGCACATCCAGACCAAGCTCAAGGTGCCCGCCCGTGGCTGAAAAAATCGCCCGCCATCCGGCGGCGTGACACACGGCACGCCGCCGGTCGGAAGAAACCGGGTGCGGACTCGCCGCGAACCATTACGCCGGACAAGCCGCTTCCTGATTTTTCCGCGCCGGTTTTCTCAGGGTAAGGCGGCGGTCAAGGTGTTCTCGGCGGCGATGCGCGCCGCCTGCGCTCCACCTTTGCGTTCGGCCCTTCCCCCTCGTCGCTGCGCTCCTCGGCGGGCCTCACGACTCGCCGCCTGACCACCTGCCCGAAGCGCGGGCAGAACTGCGACACCCCGAAACGGTTTCGGGGAGTGGACTGCCTGCATTCGCAGCAGTCTATGAAAACCACAAAGGACACTCCGACATTCAGGTCGTTGATCGAACAACTCGTGCGCCGCCACGACGCCTACAAGGTGTTCGCGGCATTCACCCACCTGACGGCCTGCGCACTCGCGCACGGCACCCGAGAACCCGAATACCTCGACGAGGCGAAACAATGGGAGCGGGACGAACTGGAGATATTCAGCCACGCCCTCGGCGCACTCGTGATGGAAATGGAGGCCCGGCCCTTCACCGATCTACTCGGCGGCCACTACATGGATTTGGCCTTGTCCCACAAGGGGCAGCAGTGGAACGGGGAATTTCACACCCCGCAGCCCATCTGCGAACTCATGGCCCGCATGATTGCGGGCGACACGCCGCCGCCCGATGATGGCCCCATCACGCTCTGCGAACCGGCATGTGGCGCCGGGGCGATGATCCTGGCATACGCCCAAGCCCTGCCGGCCGACGCGCGCCGCCGCCTGCGAGTCACTGCCATCGACATCAGCAAGGTCGCTTGCGACATGTGTTTCATCAATACCACCCTCTGGGGCATCCCCGCCGAGGTGATTCACGGCGACACGCTGCGCATGGAGTTCCGGGCATCCTGGCGAAACATCCATTGGATTTTCAGAGGCAACCTGCATCTGCTCGCCGGACTCGCCGACAGCGGTAACGCGGAGGAAGCGGACGCGCCGGAGGCCGATCATCTGGCAACGATGCCAAATCTTGCAAAGGCCGTAATCGTCTCCGCCGCCGAAGGACAAGGGCAGCCGCCATCCAGACAAAAGACCGAGCAAATCAAAGCGGCACTCGGCCAGCAGATGATGGACTTCTCGTGACAGATCTTAGCACCAAGCTTTCGACCGAAACGAAAAAGCGGCGGTCGCCGAAACGACCGCCGCCGAACAAAACCCACGGTCACGGAGTCACACCGCGACTCTGCACCGTCTGGTTCAACGCGAGCGATTTTGCGGCGGTGATGAACGCCCGCTCGCGGTTCTCCGGCGGCACATTGCGGATGCGCTGTTCCACCTTGGCCTTGATTTCGGGATGCTCCTCCACCCAGGCCACGATTTCCTGATTCCGTTGGTTGGTGTATTCCGACCGCTGCATTTTCCCGAGCATCAGTTTGCGGATCAGCTCATCTTTGCTGAGGCCGTTGTAATACTCGACGAGCTTCGGGTTCTCCCCGATGAACGCGTCCAGTTTGGCGTCGATCTCGGGATTCCTCCGTAGCTCGGGTTTTTGCTGACCTTGCTGCGCTTTGCGGGCGGCTATTTGTTCTTTTAGTGGCATAACGCCTCCTTGGTTTCCCCAGCCATTTTTAGTTCAAGGCGACTGGTCGCCAGTGGCATTTGACCTTGTCTGGGCGAGAATCGCCCAAAGTGATTTTCAGAGACAGTCTTCATCGAAGTCTCCGTGTTCGTTCGGATGTAAACCCCGGTGTTTGATGTCGAGAACCGAGCGCTCGAATTCCGCACGCACGCGGTAGGACGCGCCGCAGGCGAGCCAGAGACGCATGAGTGCAAGCGCGCCGGGACTCACCCCGTAGAACTCGCGTAGCTCGGCGTCGGCCTTCTCAAAATTCTCCCAAAGATGGGGCGGCAAGACCACGGCTTGGCCCTCCTCGACGGTGGCGGATTGGTCGGCCATCACTGGCCTCCCTTCGTGCCACCGGTCGGTGCGCGACCGCGTAGGTCGGTGAGTTCCTTGCCGAGCTTCGCCAACTCGGCGGCCAACGCCTCGTTTTGCTCGATGAGCGCGGCCATGAGCTGGTTTTGCTCGGCGACTTTTTGCTCCAACTCCGCCGGTAGCGGATTGCCCTGTGTCGCGCCGTCCGAGACCGCGAGCACCGGGCCGAGCGGGACGACCGTCGGCGCATTGGGCGCGAGGTTCCAACTCGCCCCGGCCTCCTTGCGATACACGACATGCGATTCGTGCATGACGTTCGGGTCGTTCGGATCGACGTAACGACCGATTGGATACGCCTTGAGCGTTTCGCCCGCGCGCACCTTTTCGACGTTGGTCTGATCCAGATCGGTTCCCGATACCGGCACCGGCGGAGGAGCCGCCGCGACGGAGGGCTTTTTCTTGGTGGCGCAACCCGTGCCGCAGAGCAGCACGAGCGCGCCGAGGATGGGCATCAGTTTAGTTCGTCGTCTCATTTTGTGTCCTCCAAATTTCTTCGTTCCGGACGTTGCCGCGCACGCCCTTCGCCTGATCCACCGTCTCCGTGACGTAGAGGTAGAACTGTTTCCCGGCGGGCACGCGGACATAAAACCCGTCCCGTGCAATCACGTCCTGAATCTGCTTCGCGTAGAGATTGAGCACGTCGGCCGTGCCTTGCAGGGCGGCGTTTTTTCCGGACGCGACTGGCACCGGCACATCGCCGAACGCCGTGCTCTGGTTTCGCATCTCCTGCAACCCGCTCGCCATGCCGGCGAGGAAGTCCGCCGCCACGGCCCCGCGCAATTCATCCGCCGCCAATTCGCGTATCCAGCCGAGCGCATCCAGCCGCTCCAGCGAATCCAACGTCTTTCCGGTCGCGGCTTTTTTCACGGCGGCGCGATACGCGCGAATTTCCGCCCGATCTTGCCGCGTTTTGCCCGCCTTCGGATCTTGCCGACGGATCTTCCGAATTTCGATGGGCCGCAGGCCGGAGTGCTTTTCGATGGCCTTGAGCGCATCGGAGGCCGTGACCGCGCCATGCTGGCGAGTATCGCCAGAAAGGATCAATCGGCCGGCGTGCTCTCTGGTGAGCCGTATCACGTCCCGCAGCTCGCGCCCGCCAAGCTGGCCGGCCTCGTCCACGATTACGACCGCGCCGCGTGGCAACGCGCCGACGGCAAGAGTTCGCGACACGGTTTCCGCCGGCAGGCCGTCCCGGCGCAGGTCTTCGACCTGCTGCCGTTGCGGAGCCAGGACAACGACCGGCCGACCGACCAGCGCCATGCCGCGATCAACTTCCTTGAGCGTGAAACTTTTCCCGGTGCCTGCACCGCCCCGGAACAACGTGATGAAATCCCGGCTCCCGAAAATTTGCCGAACCGCCGTCGCCTGTTCGCCATTCAAATCCGGCACCGGTTCAAAGTCCGGGTTGAACGCCTCGAAACGTCGCCGGCCATGCTGCGCGGCCGACACGACTTCCTGTTCGCACGCCAACGACGCCGCCGAAGTCAGTTTCCGCGAATCCGCTTCGCGCAGGTAGTCGCCCGCATCGACCGCATGCCGAAGCTCGGCGAGGTCAACCTCGACGCCGCGACCACGCACCAGCGCGGCGGACAACAGCTCATAATCCGCAACCACGGAGCGCCGTTCAAACAGGTGTTGCTCCGCCCACGCGACCAACGCCGACGCGTCTCCCGTCGCCTTCGTTGGCACCGTCGTCGGCCTCAACGCGGCCAAGGCCGCGTGTTCGTCTGGTGTCATCTGCCGCGCCCACAACGGGCGCAGCCGATCCGCCGTCGCGTCCGCCGTCTTGCGCTTGCGCGCCGCGCGCGCGACCTGCTCGCGCACCGCCTTTTCGTTTCCTTGAAGACCCTCGGCGGCGATGCGTTTCCCGGCTTCTTCGTCGATCTGTTGATGCCGCTTGGAGAAGCGTTCGACCAAGCTCGCGGGCACGCCTTTCAGCTCGAAATCACGGGCGTTGTTTTCGACCTCGTAGCCGAGTTCCCGGAGGCCCTTCGCCAGCTCATGGTAGTATAAGTTTTCGACGAACTTTTGCGCGGCATACATGCCTCCGGCCTGAATGGCCTTCCACCGATTTTCGGTCGCGTCGAAAGTCGCGTTGAGCACCACACAATGCGTGTGCAGATGCGGATCGAGTTCCCGGCTGGTATCGTGCCGGAAGGCCGCGCCGATCACATTGCCCGTTTCGCGGTTCACCTGCGCACCGGCCTTCCGCACCCGCGTTGCGGCGAACTTCTCCAACTCCGACATCGCCGTCCGCACCGCGCGGTCATGAAGCGCCAAAATGCGGTCATCCTGATACAGACCTACAACCGAAACGCTCTTCGGCGGACTGATCGTGAAGTCGTAAAACACGCGCCGATTCGCCAGCTCACCACCCAGCGCCTCACGTCGCACCGAGTTCAAACGCTGGGTCATCCGCTCGCCCGTCTTCGGATTACGACCTTCGCACAGCGCGAGAAAATCCGCCTCACCGACCGCCCCCGACAGGCCCAGCCGATCCGCCGCCAGGCCGAACCACTCGCCGCGCACCTGCGCCTTCACCGAGTAGTAATCGCCAACGCTCAGATGCTCGCGAAAGTATGCCTTCGCGTGCTTCAAATTGAGCTGTGCCTTGGGACTCAGCATCGCCCAAGGCGCGACTTGCGCGCGTTTAACTTATGAAACGCAGCCGCGTTTCTCTCAAGGTAGGACGCCCTTCCCCTTACGCTGCCGCGTAACGTTTGGAATTTCGCAAAATACGATGTCATCTCGCATCCGCTCGCGTGTAAACCCACGCATGTTTCCGCCCACCGGGGCAGGGCACGGCGGCGCAGGTTCGCCGCGCTTCCCAACCGCTCACGCGACACGGGTGGGTCGCACCACCCACGCTTCGCGCTGGTGTGACGATTCGCCCAGGCGGGCGGGCATGACGGCACGGGACGGGCCGGCGGACACGGGCTCCGCTGCGCTTGGCCGCTCGCCTGCGCGGGCCGCCTCCGGCGACTCCGCTCCGGCACCGGCCAGGCTTTGCTCCACCCGGCCCGCGACTCCGCCCCAGCCGAAGCGCATCCCGACCGGCGGCAAACGGACGCGCCGAAAATAGGGACACCTGCCGATTCGGCCGATGCCCGGATTACCACTCCGGAGCCCCGGAATTGGATCGCCGACACCGCAAGCCAATGCCTCAACCTCGTCGCAGGCTCCTCGCTTGATGCAGCCGCTTGCCTTGGGCGGATGCCATGCGACACACGCGCGAAGACACGGGCTCGTTCGTCGCCTCGCTACTCCGTCCGCCTGCGCGGGCCTCCTTCGTCGGCTCCGCTCCGGCTCCCGGCTCACTCGGCTCCGAACGTCCCGAGACTTCGCGTGGGTCGATTAGTTTAGCTCATGTTGAGCTTCGTTAAAATCACCCGTAATGCCACGGGGCGAACAGCCTCATGACCGTCGCTCTTATGTGCTTCCAGCCTTGCCTCAAACTTCGGGAACACAGCCCAAGTCATTCTCGCCCCGCTGCACAAACAATCCATCAGCAACCAGCAGCGGCGACAGCGTAGCAGCTTCACTTTTTGCGGAATCGCAGTGCAATCAGGCTCCACGTGGCGCCAACAGAATCAACGCCGAACCAGCGATGCAGACAGCTCCACCGAGGACGTCCCACCGATCCGGCGGATGCCTCTCAACCAGCCAACCCCACATGATCGCAGATGCGATGTAAATCGCGCCATAGGCCGCATATGCCCGTCCGGCGTGAGTCGCGTCCACGCGCGTCAGCGCCCAGGCGAAAATCACCAGAGCAGGAATGCCCGCCACCAACCACCAGGCGGAGCGCCCCGCCCGCAGCCATACCCAAAAGGAAAAGCATCCTCCGATCTCGGCGACCGCAGCCAAGAGAAACCACAACGTTGTTCGCATGGCACGTTAATCAAGCGATTCCGGCAGCGAACCCGAGGTGAAAGTTGCTCCTGGGCGAAAGCGCTTTGCGGAGCCACTGAGACGAGGTCTGAACCATCAGGTGCGGCGGGAAGAGGGTTTCGCTGTTCGCCGAACAGAACGCCTGCGATGGAAAAAGATCGCCGTGTCGCACAGCGCGCCGGTCAGCCCGCCCAGCACGCCGCCGCAGGTCATCCACAACATGTTACCTCCCGCGATCACTTCATCGAAGAAGCCGATCAACATCCCCGCTCCGCCAAACCAAAGCGTGAACCGACAGGCAAACTCCACTTTGCGCGGCGCGTGCCGGCCAGCCGGCTTGGCATGATGTCGTCGCGGCTTGACCACGGATTCAGGCCTCTTCCGGTTCTTTCCACGCCAGCAGACGAAGAGCGTTGAGCGTCACGACCACGGTGCTGCCTTCGTGCAGAAAAACGGCCGCGCTCAACGCGACCTTGCCAGCCAGCGCGCCCGCCGAGAGCAGCAGGATGACGCCCATCGCGATGACCAGGTTTTGCACGATGATCCGGCGGCTCGCCCGGCTGAGACCGACCGCGAACGGCAAGCGCGAGAGATCGTCGCCCATCAGCGCGACATCCGCCGTTTCTAATGCGACCGCCGTCCCGGCTGCGCCCATCGCGACGCCCACCGTCGCCGCCGCAAGCGCGGGCGCGTCGTTCACGCCGTCTCCGACCATAGCGATGGCTCCATGCTGGCGTTCGAGTTCCCGAATCGCGGTGAGCTTATTTTCGGGCAAAAGTCCGGCGCGCACGTCGGTCAGACCAACCTTGGCGGCGATTCGTTTGGCCACGGCTTCGTTGTCGCCCGTGAGCATCACGAGTTGTTTCACGCCCAGCGCTCGTAGTCGCTGCATGATGCCGGCGGAGGAGGCACGCGGTTCATCGGCCAGGGCGATGACACCGACAAACCTTCCGCCCTGCCTCACGATGACGGTGGTTTGACCTTCACCTTCCAGCTTGGAAACCGTCTCGACCAAGGAGCCGCCTTTGGCAGCGGCGGAATCATCCGCAAAGGCCCGCAGCGCGCCGAGCAAGACCTCCGATCCCTCAACTTGTGCGCGGACACCCTTCCCCGCGAGGTTTTCGATGCCGGTCGCGGTTGGGAATGCGACTTTGCGTTCGTGCGCCGCCTGCACGATGGCCGCAGCCAAGGGATGGCTGGACTGCTCTTCCACCGCCGCCGCGATACGCAGCACGGTTTCCTCGTTTGGGTCTTCGAGGGGCACGATGCTCGTCACCGTGAATTTGCCCGTGGTGATAGTCCCGGTCTTGTCGAATGCGACTGCGCGGAGGCGACCGAGATTCTCCAGATGAACGCCGCCTTTGATGAGCACACCCCGGCGAGCCGCTTGCGCGATGCCCGCCAGCACGGCGGCCGGCGTGCCGATGGCTAGAGCGCAAGGCGAAGAAGCCACCAGCAACACCATGCCTCGATAAAAGCTGGCGCTCCAGGCCCAGCCCATAAAGAGCGGCGGCAGCACGATCATCAGCACGGTGAGGATGAGAACGGAGGGGACGAACCATCGGGTGAATTTTTCCGTAAGCTGCTGCGTGGGGCTTTGCTGTTCCTGAGCTTCCGCGACGAGCTTCATGATGCGGGCGAGCGTGTTGTCGCGAGCGAGCCGGAGCACGCGCACGTCGAGCGCGTTGTCCTGATTGATCGTGCCGGCGAACACCTCGTCCCCCGGCTGGCGCGAGATCGGCACGCTCTCGCCGGTGACCGCGCTTTGGTCTAGCGTGCTTTCGCCCGCCGTGATGACACCGTCCACCGGCACGCGGTCACCCGGACGAACAACGACCACATCGTCCACCACGAGCTGCGTCACGGGCACTTCTTCGAGCCGGTCGCCGCGTTTCGCGTGCGCGGTGCGCGGCATAAGCTTGCCGAGAGCGCCCACGGCATTCCGCGCACGGTCAAGCGCGTAGTGCTCGCCCGCATGACCGAGCGAGAAGAGGAACAGTAGAAACGCGCCTTCAGGCCATTGGTTGATCGCCGCGGCTCCCGCCGCCGCCATAAGCATGAGCAGGTCGGTGTCGAATTTTCCCCGGAACAAGGCGGGTAGCGCCTCGCGGGCGACATCGTAGCCGCCCGCTATGTAGGCCAGGACATAGCAGGTGAGCGCGACGGCGTGCGGCAAACCGAGGAATTTTTCTCCAAAAAAGCCGATGCCAAGGAATACCCCGGCAGCGGCGACCGTGAGGAATGTCCAACGTTCATGTATCCAATGAGGAAGAAATCGAGGAGCGCCGCCATGATCGTGCGCCTTCTCGGCAGCGTGTTCGTCTTGGACGGCTTCGGGAGCATGGTTGGTTTTCATCGGTGGCTATGGATTGTTTGAGCAAGAAGCGCCGCCGGCTCTTTCGGACGAGACCGGCGACGCGTTGTGTTTTGCGAGTTCGACGCTTAGCTTACAGGGGCGAGGTTCGCCGGAGGTCGCGGCAATCGCCCTCGTGTGCCCGCACTTCGATGCGGGACGTGCCCACCGGCAGCGGCTCGAGCGGCACGCGGTAGGTGGCATGGGGCGCCCGGCGCAGTCGCGGCGGAATCTGGCGAGGCTCGAAGTGCTCCACCGTGCGCCGGAGCACCTGCCCGGAGGCATCGTAGAGGATCACGTCGAGATGCGTCCGGGTCGTGTCCGTGGCATCCAGCCGCTTGAGCGCATAGCCGGTGACCACGAGCGAAGCGTCCTTCCTTTCGAGCCAGATGCTTCGCAGCACCACGGCCGCCGAATCCACATCCGAGATCGCCAGTTTGACATGGGCCACGTCCGCCGGAGGACGGAAGGGCGTGGTGCAGCCGGCGAGAAAAACGCCGACCGCGCCGAGCAGGAACATGGGCAGGGTTTTCATGGGCTTGGTTCAGGCTTCGACCTCCTTCACATCGTCGTCGCGGTGCGCCATGCGGTAGAGCGCGGGCAAGACGACAAGGGTCAACAGCGTGGAGCTGATGATGCCGCCGATGACCACGGTCGCGAGCGGGCGCTGCACCTCGGCGCCGGCACCGGTGGCAATCGCCATCGGCACGAAGCCGAGCGAGGCCACGAGCGCGGTCATGAGCACGGGGCGCAGTCGCGTTAGGCAACCTTCCTCGACCGCTTCGTCGATGGGTTTGCCCTCGGCGCGCAGCGTGCGGATAAACGAGATCATCACGAGACCGTTGAGCACCGCCACGCCGGAAAGGGCGATAAAGCCCACGCCTGCCGAGATGGAGAGCGGGATTTCGCGTATCCATAGAGCCGCGACGCCGCCGGTAAGAGCGAGCGGCACGCCGGAGAACACCAGCAACGCATCCTTGGCGTTGCCGAAGCTCATGAAGAGCAGGCCGAAAATCAGCAGGAGGGAGACGGGCACCACGACTTGCAGCCGCTTGCTGGCGGAGATGAGCTGCTCGAAAGTGCCGCCGTATTCCAGCCAGTAGCCGGCGGGCACGGCGACGGTATCGCGCACGCGCTGCTGGGCCTCGGTGACGAAGCCGCCGAGGTCGCGTCCGCGCACGTTGGCCGTCACGACGACGCGACGCTTTCCGTTCTCGCGGCTGATCTGGTTGGGGCCGGGTGCGATCTCGATCTTGGCGATCTCGCGGAGCGGGATGAACGCGCGTTGCGGCTCGGCCTCGGCGAAGCGCGTGCCGACGCGCAGGGAGGCGGGCAGCACGCGCGCCTCGTCGGCGTGCAGTTCCGGAAGCGGCACCGGCAGGTTGCCGAGCGCGGCGAGGTCGGTGCGGATTTTTTCGGGCAGGCGCACCACCAGGTCAAAGCGGCGGTCACCCTCGAAGATCTGGCCGACTTCCGTGCCGCCGATGGCGGTGGAGACGATCTCCTGAACCTCGTCCACCGCGAGGCCGTAGCGGGCGATGGCCTCGCGATCAAGCTGGACGGTGAGAAGCGGCAGTCCGGTGGTCTGCTCGATCTTCACGTCGGCCGCGCCGGGAATCGCCTTCAGGGTTGCCTCCACTTGCTCGCCGACCTCGGTCATGACTTCGAGGTCGTCGCCGTAAACTTTCACGGCCACGTCGGAGCGCACGCCGGAGATGAGTTCATTGAACCGCATCTGGATGGGCTGGGTGAATTCGTAGTTGTTGCCGGGAATCTTCTTCACGGCCTCTTCCATCGAGGCGACGAGATCGGCTTTGGTGCGAGTCGGGTCGGGCCACTGTTCGCGCGGCTTGAGCATGACGAAGGTGTCGGCGACGCTCGGCGGCATGGGGTCGGTGGCGACCTCGGCGGTGCCGATCTTGGCGAACACCTTGTCCACCTCGCCGAAGGATTTCACGGTGTCCTCGACCGCGCCCTGCATTTTCAGGGATTGCGAGAGGCTGGTGCCGGGGATGCGCAGCGCGTGGAGCGCGATGTCGCCCTCGTCCAGGTTAGGAATGAATTCGCTGCCCATCCGGGAGGCCGCGAGGCCGGCGACGAGCACCAGGACGACGGCGGCCACGGCGGCGGCGGGACGCACCGACATGACGAAGCGCAGGACCGGCCGGTAGAGCGACTTGGCCCCGCGAATGGCGATGTTGTCCTTTTCCGTGACTTTGCCGGTGACGAAAATCGCCACGGCGGCGGGCACGAAGGTCATGGAAAGGATCATCGCGCCGAGGAGGGCGACGACGACGGTGAAGGCCATCGGGTGAAACATTTTCCCTTCCACGCCGGTGAGGGCGAAGATGGGGATGTAAACGATGGCGATGATGAGTTCGCCGAACATGGTTGGGCCACGCACTTCCTTGGTGGCCTCGAAAGCGAGCGCGAGGCGCTCGGGTTTGGTGAGCAGGCGGCCGAGGCGGTGTTGTTCGTGGCCGAAGCGGCGGAGGCAGTTTTCCATGATGATGACCGCTCCGTCCACGATGAGACCGAAGTCGAGCGCGCCGAGGCTCATGAGATTGCCCGACACCTTGTTGGTCACCATGCCAGTGATGGTGAAAAGCATGGAGAGCGGGATGACGGCCGCCGTGATGAGCGCGGCACGAATGTTGCCGAGGAGCAGGAAGAGAATGACGATGACCAGGAGCGCGCCCTCGATGAGGTTTTTCTGCACCGTGGCGATGGTGCGATCCACGAGCGAGGTGCGGTCATAGACGGTTCTGGCCACGACGCCCTCGGGGAGGCTGCGGTTGACCTCTTCCAGCTTGGCGGCGACGCGCGTGGAGACATCGCGGGAGTTTTCCCCGATGAGCATGAAGACCGTGCCGAGCACGACCTCGCGGCCGTTTTCGGTGGCGGCGCCGGTGCGCAGTTCTTCGCCGAGGATGACATCGGCCACGTCGCGCACGCGGATGGGCTGACCGGCGCGGCGGGCGACGACGATGGTCTCGATCTCAGGTATGCCGCCGACCTGACCGGGCACGCGGACGAGGTATTGTTCGCCGTGGCGCTCGATGTAGCCTGCGCCGACGTTGGCGTTGTTGCGCGCGAGGGCGTCCATGACATCGCGCAGGGTGAGGCCATACGACATCAACTGATCGGGACGCGGCGTGACGTGAAACTGCTTCACGAAGCCGCCGATGGTGTTGACCTCGGTGACGCCTTGCAGGTTGCGAAGCTGCGGGCGCACGACCCAGTCCTGAATCTCGCGCAGGTCGGTGGGGTTATAGGCGGTGCCATCGGGCTTTTTCGCGCCGGGCTCCGGCTCGACGGTGAACATGAATATCTCACCGAGCCCGGTGGAGATCGGCCCCATCGTCGGGTTCAGGCCGGCGGGGAGCTGCGACTTCACTTCCTGGATACGCTCATTGACGAGCTGGCGGGCAAAGTAGATGTCGGTGCCATCCTTGAAGACGACCGTCACCTGCGAGAGGCCGTAGCGGGAGATCGAGCGGCTGTAATCGAGGTTGGGCAGACCGGCCATCGCGGTCTCGACCGGGTAGGTGACGCGTTGCTCCGATTCGAGGGGCGAAAAGCCGGGGGCCTCGGTATTGATCTGCACCTGGACGTTGGTGATGTCGGGCACCGCGTCGATTGGCAGGTGTTGATAGTTGTAAACGCCGAGTGCGGCCATGCCGACCGTGAAGATCAGGATGAGCCACCGCTGGCGGATGGAGAATTGAAGTAGTTTTTCGAGCATGACGGGCGGTGTTTAGAGGGCTTGGCCGGCGGTCTCGCCGGTGCGGATGCGGATGGCGCGGGCGACATCCTTGATGGTGACGAGGCCGTCGCCCTTGTTGCCGGTGCGGGCGGCCTGCACGAGCGTGTCGGCGATGAGGTCGGCGTGGACGGCCTCGCAGGTAAGGAGCAGCACGGTCTTTTTATGGAAGGTGAAATTATCCTCGGTGGGCCGGAACGCCCCACCGGTGCCGCGCCCGCGACCTTGGCCGTGAGCGTCGAGCAGGGTGACTCCGGGGAAGTGCGGCAGCGCATGGAGCGCTTGCATGACGCGCGACAAGGTGTGCGGCTGGATGATGGCGGTGATCTCTTTCATGGGTGTGGTCTCCGTTTTGGGATCAGTGATCGTGAGAGGCACCGGACTTCCCGATGTCGGCCTTGATGAGGAAGCTGTTCTCCGTGACGTAGCGCTCGCCGGCCGAGAGGCCTTTGAGCACCTCGACGTAGTCGCCGGAGCGGCGGCCGAGCTCCAAGGGGCGGGCTTGGTAGAGTTCGCCGTGCTGGGAAAACACCACGGTGAAATCGAAGAGCGACTGGATGGCGGATTCTTTTACGGCCACGGGCACGGTCTCCTGCGCTAGGGCGATTTCAGCCTTCACGAAGAGGCCGGGACGCCAGCGTTGCTCGACGTTGGCAAGGACGACGCGGGCGACTAGGGTCTGCGCCTCGGCGGAGCTGACCGGCGAGAGCCACGAGATTTTGCCCTGGGCCTCGACCCCGCCGTCGTCGGCGTGGATGTCCACGGCCTGACCGACTTTGACGCGGGCCTGATCGCGCTTGGGCACGTTGAGATCGACCCAGACATCGGTGAGATCGGCGATGGTGTAGAGCGTAGCCCCATCGCCGACGGTTTCGCCGGCACTCACGTCGCGATCCACGATGATGCCCGCGATGGGGGCCTTCACCTCGATGGTGGCGAGCGACTGGTTGGCCTCCACGATGGCGACGACCTCGCCAGCCTCCACGGCATCGCCGAGGGATTTGCGTGCTTCGCGGACGATACCGCCGAAACGGGGCACCGCGCGGGCCACTTTGTCGGCGTTGAGTTTCACCTGACCATAGACGGCGAGCGTTTCGGTCATGGTCGCGGGGCCGGCCACCTCGGCGACGACGCCGGAGCGGGTGGCGGCATCAGCGCCGATGGTCACCTGCATCTCGGGTGCGGCGAACTCCCAGCGGTGAGTGCGACCGGCGTGCTCGGCGACGATGGTGTAGTCGAAGGAGTGTGGTTCATACACTTCGGCTGGGCTGCGCAGGTAGTCGCCCTCGGGCACAAAGGAGTGGCGGTCGATGACGTTGCCGGGGCGCTTTAACTCGACGCTGAGTTTCACGCCGGAGGCCGCAACAGGTTGGCCGCCTTGGGTAAACCAGGCGCGGAACTCGGGCGGGATGCCCTCCTCCACGATGGAAAGTTCGAGGGTGAAATCACCGTCGGCGAGAAGGCGGCCGCCGTGCGGCCCCTTGGCAGTCTCCTCCTCGGCATGGCCGTCTTCGGAGCCACCGTGATCATCGTGGCCGCCGGCGGACTCGGCGGCGGGATCGTGGCCGCTTTCGATGAGATAGTAGGTGAGGCCGCCGCCGACTGCGAGAACGGCGAGGATGGAGAGAACGAGTTTAAGTTTCATGTGTGAAAGGAGAGTGATTGGGAGAGAGGAAATCAGGGTTGGGAGATGAGGGCGGAGACGGCGGCGAAGGACGCATCGGTGAGCGCTTCGGCACGGGTGAGGGCACTCGCGTAGGCGATTTCGGTTTCGAGGAGATCCTTGCGCAGGGCGACGAGGGCGCGTTGCGCATCGAGCACGTCGATCAGCGGAAGCTGACCTTGCTCGTAGGCGCGGCGCACGGCGGCGTAGGCCTCCTCGGTCGCGGGCAGCGCGTCACGACGCAGGCTCTGCGCAGCCGAGTGGGCGGCGGCGAGGGCTTGCCAGGCGGCGGTGAACTCGGCGCGTAGTTCGACCTCGACGGCCCGCACACCCTGTTCCGCACCGGCGAGCGTCTCGCGGGCGGCGCGGATGTTGCCTTGGTTTTTATTGCGAAACGGAATCGGCATGGAGACTCCGGCCACAAAGGCGGCGTCGGAGCCGTCGCGCAGGAAGCGCACGCCGCCGCTCACCGTGACATCCTGCGAGGCTTGCGCGCGCTCCAACTCCAGGGCCGCGCGACGACCGGCAATCACGGACTGCTGAAGTTCGAGACGCGGATGCGCGGCCAGTTTGGCGAGCAAAGCGTCGTGCGCCGGAAGCTCCGCCGGCACGCGCAGGAGTCCGGTGACGGTGGCGGCCTCGGTTGGCTCGCCCCCCCAAGTGGCGGCGAGCGCGGCGCGGGCGGCGGCGAGCCCTGCCTCGGCACGCGCGAAATCCGCTTGCGAGGCGGCCAGCGCGGCACGGGCACGGGCGGATTCGGCCGGGGACGCGGCCCCCGCGCTAACGCGTAGTTCAACCGAAGATACGGTTTCGCGCGCCAACTTCAGCGGCTCGGCGGCGAGCATGACACGCTGCTGTGCGGCGAGTGTTTCGAGGTAGGCCAGCGCGGAGGCCGACAAAACCTCGGCGCGACGCACCGCGAAGGCGGCGGCGGCGGCCTCGCGTTCGCGACCGGCGAGGGCCACGCGTTTGGCGCGTTTGCCACCACGTTCAAGCGTCTGGCTGGCCTGCACGGTAGCTTCAAGCCCGCGCACGCCCTGCACCGCCCCGGTGCCGGCGAAGTTTTCCAAGCCCACATCAAGCGTGGGGTTGGGGCGCAGGCCGGCTTGTTCGATCAAGGCCTCGGCGGCGCGTTCTTCGTAGCCTTGGGCAAGCAGAGAGGGATTGCGGTCGGCGGCGCGGAGCAAGGCTTCGCGCAGAGTAAGCGCGGTCGGCGTAGCTTCTTGAGCATACGCCCCCGCAACGGTGAGGAGAACGGCCAGCGCGAAAAACGGGCGCGGCCGGGGAAAACGAAAACAGGAAGACATAATTAGAGTGGGAAAAAGGACGCAGAAATGACGGGAAAAGCCCGGGGGAGGACGCGCGCAGGCGTCGTCCGGGCGCAATTAGCCTAGGAGCCGTTCGCGCAGGAACGGATCAGACTACGGGATTCGGGGCGCGCGCAGGCAGAGCCGTGCGGCGGACAAAGTGCCAGGTGCGATGCAGAGCCTGAAGTTCAGGCGCATCCACGGCACAAAGCATGGGCTCGCGCTCCGACAATGCGGGCGGAGTCAGCAAACAAAGCAGACACGAACAAAGTGTTTCCAAGGGCGGCAGGACGCGGAGATCGGCCGTCGCTGTTTTAACGTAGGAAACGCTCTCAATGGCGTGGCAGGCGTCGTCGGTGCAAACATCCGCA
>CAYZBG010000091.1:0-2045 GCA_964476565.1 uncultured Opitutus sp. | reverse complement strand
CATCCGCACACGCGGCGGAGGCGTGCTGCTCACCGTGGGTAAGCACGCCCACCCCTGCCGCCTCTAGGTCGCAGTGCTGCGTCGCCGGCAGCCAGATGGCCAGCAGAAGAAATGCAGCAATTTTCGACCAGAGTTTCACAAGAAATAAGGAGAAGAGGCTTTGGACCGAGGCATCGTCAAACTAAATGCCAGATGCCTCGTCCGATAAAGACGCACCCCAAAACGACCAGAAGGCCGGATGAGAAATAGGGCGCTTTACCGGCAACGCGGGTCCATGCCCCTGAGCGTTTCGCGACTTGGCGCATTCCCCATGCGGCGGCCACGCCTACGGAGACAAGCGTCAGCGCTAGACCTACGCTGAAGCCCGCGACGAGCGAAAATCCCAAAGTAAACTCCTTTAGCTGGAGACAAATCAGCAGGATGGTGAGCGCGGCGGGACAGGGCATGAGGCCGCCGGTGAGCCCGAAAAGGACGATTTGGCCGGTCGTAACTTCCCGACCGTCGAAGCGGCGCTTGATCTGCTCGGCGTGCTCGCGGGCATGGGCGTCTTCGTGCTCCTCGGCGTGAGCATGGGCGTGGTCGTGCCCGTGTTCCTCGAATTGAGCGGCCAATGTGCGCTCGCCTGACGCGCCCGCGAGCGCGAGTTCGACGCGGAAAGCATGTGGCTCGGGAATCTCCTCGTTAGATTCCCAAAACAAAATGCGGCGATGAAACGAAAACGTCTGCGTCGCGCCATCCGGTCGGATTGTGCGCAGGGAGACGGGCGCAAGTTGCTCCGGACCGACAATGCGAAAATGCGGCGGCGCAGCCTCCTCATGAATCGAAAGCGCGACCTCGCCGTCGGGGTGAACCAGATGCTTCTCCTCGTCGTGATGATGATGGCCGTGCCCACCGCGCAGCCGCCACAGAGTCCACGCTGCCATCGCCACGACGATGATTCCGGTGGCGACCATGAAATACGGCTCTGTCGTCTCGACGTTCCATTGATTGCCGAACTTTAGCGCCAGCGCGGCAAGCGCCCAGATGACCAGCGAGTGGGAAATCGCGGCGGAAAGCCCAAGCAGCGCAGCCTGCAGAATGGTCCCTCGCACGGCGATGATAAACGCGGCCATCATGGTCTTGGAGTGGCCGGGCTCCAAACCATGCAACCCCCCGAGAACCACGGCCACCGGAAGGTAAAGCCAGGCATGAGCCGTGCCCTGCTGAAGCAATGAGCTGAAATCCATTAAGGACTATGCCCCCATACCCCTTATTACAGGCAAGCTAATTTTGCGGTTTGAGTTGAACGTCTATGCCGGCATTTTGGCGGCATGTCTCATTCACCAGAAGATCCCGAAGCCGACCGGCGGGCGCTTCAAATACGCCTGCGCAAAATCATCGGTCAGCTCAAAGGCGTCGAAACAATGGTCGCAGGCGACTACGAGTGCGCAGAGGTGCTCAACCAACTCGTTTCAGCGCGCAAGGCGATCAAGTCACTCTCCGAAAAAGTCATCAACGACCACTTGGAACACTGCCTGACCAGCCCGAGCCCAGGGGAGACGGGCAAGAAGCAACTGCGCGAAGTCGCGACCATGCTTAAACGCTACGTGGAGTGATATTGTTCTGATTTGATCTGCCGGGACACCTGTCGATCCGACCGATGCCCCGAAAGCCCGGAGGACGGGCCTCGTTTCGACCACCGACGCCCGCAACCCACTGCATCAACCTCGTCGCAGGCTCCTCGCTTGATGCAGCCGGTTGCCCTTGGCGGATGCCATCACGACACACGCGCGAAGACTCGGGCGCGTTCGTCGCCTCGCTGCTCCGTCCGCCTGTGCGGTGCCTCCTTCGTCGGCACCGCTTCGGCTACCGGCTCGCTCCGCTCCTCTCGTCCCGAGACTTCGCGCGGGCCGATAAGATTAGCTCATGTTGAGCAGCCCACGGGAACGCCATTGAGGACAGGAACAACCCCTCTGTTTCCCAGCCTGCCACGCTCGGCAAAGTAGTGCGATGCGCGCCTCCACCACGGCCCTCCGCGCATGGGCGCGGACGGCCTTTGCCTGGGC
>CAYZBG010000090.1:0-19575 GCA_964476565.1 uncultured Opitutus sp. | reverse complement strand
GTCGAGCCGATGCCCTTCGCCCAAGCGAGGGCCGTCTTGAGGGCGGTCTTCGACTTGTCCTGGGCCACCGCGACGAGGGCGGGCATGCCCTTGCCTTCGGCGTAGAGGCGGCGGACCATGTGGCCGGGGCCCTTCGGGGCGACCATGATGCAGTCGACGTCCTTCGGCAGCTGGATCAGCCCGAAATGAATCGCGAGGCCGTGGGAGAAAAGGAGGGTCTTGCCCTTGGTCAGGTTCGGCTTGATCGCGGACTCGTAGACGTCCGCCTGCTTCATGTCGGGCAGGCCGACCATGATGACATCGGCGCGGCGCACGGCCTCGCCGGTTTCAACGACTTCGAAGCCGTGCGACTCGGCCACGGGCTTCGACTTGGAGCCCTCGTAGAGGCCGATGATGACCTTGACGCCGGAGTCCTTCAGGTTGAGGGCGTGCGCGTGGCCCTGGGAACCGTAGCCGAGAACGGCGATGGTCTTGTTCTTGAACACGCCGAGGTCGGCGTCTTTGTCGGTGTATACTTTGGCGGGCATGATGAAAGGAGACGTTGGGGATTAGCGTTTGACGGCCAGCTGGCCGGTGCGGGCGAGTTCGATGATGCCGAAGGGCTCCAGCAGCTTGATGAAGGCCGAGACTTTGCCCTCGTCCCCCGTGACCTCGATGATGACGGAGTCGGAGGACACGTTGACGATCTTGGTCCGGAAGATGTCGCAGATCTGCATGATCTCCGAACGCGTGCGGGAGTCGGCCTTGACCTTGACGAGCACCAGCTCGCGGATGACGGCCTGGCCCTCGGTGAAGTCGACGACGTCCACGACGTTGACCAGCTTGCGCAGCTGCTTGATCGCGAGGTCGAGGGCGGATTCGTCGCCCTTCAGCACGACGGTGATCCGCGACAACGACGCATCGTGCGTGGGGGCGACGTTGAGCGAGTCGATGTTAAAGCCGCGGCCGGAAAACATGCCGGCCACGCGTGCCAGAACGCCGAACTTGTTCTCAACGAGGACGGAGATCGTGTGTCGCATCGGGTGGAGTGGATAGGGAGGGATTTGCTGCCGAAAACGCCGCTTGGACGGCGAGGGACTCGAACCCCCGACCCTCTCGGTGTAAGCGAGATGCTCTAACCAACTGAGCTAGCCGTCCTAGGCAAAGGCGAGAGCTAAGCGGGCGGGCCGCTCGGGTGACAAGGATTTATTCGGGCGGGAAGACCGGCCGGGCCTTCCCGAAGGCGGCGGAGCGCGGGGGCTCCGCCGCGGCGACTCAGACCGCGGCGAGGGCGGCCTTGGGCTTGAGCAGGCCCTCGCGGACCATGAGCTCGGCGTTCTGCACGGCGTTGAGCGCGGCGCCCTTCCAAAGGTTGTCGCCGCTGACCCAGAACGAGAGGCCGTTGTCGAAGGCGGTGTCGACGCGGATGCGCCCCACCCCGCACTTCACCTTTTCGGCGAAATCGAGCGGGGTCGGATAACGCTTCTGCGCCGGTTCGTCGACCAGCTCGGCGCCCGGGAAGGCGGCAATGGCAGCGCGGGCGGCCGCGACGCTGACCGGGCGCTCGAACTCGGCGCAGACGGAAACCGAGTGCGCACGCACGACCGGGACACGCACGGTGGTGGCGGACACCTTGAGGTTCGGCAGGCCCATGATCTTCCTGCTCTCCTGCGCCATCTTCGTCTCCTCGCCCGTGTAGCCGGTGGCGTCGAACGAGTCGATGTGCGGGATGCAGTTGAAGGCGATCTGGTACGGATAAACCGTGTGGGTGATCGGCTCGCCCTTCACCGACGCGCGCACCTGGGCATCGAGCTCCCGCACGGCCTCGGCGCCGGTGCCAGACACCGACTGGTAAGTGGAGATGATGACGCGCTTGAGGCCAAAGGTCTGATGCAGCGGCCAAAGCCCCATGAGCATGATCGCGGTCGAACAATTGGGATTGGCGATGATGCCCTCGTGGGTGCGGAGCTTCTCTGGATTGATCTCCGGAATGACCAGCGGAACCTTCGGGTCCATCCGCAGGGCGGAACTCTTGTCGATCACGAGGCAGCCGGCCTTGACGGCATCCGGGGCCAACGCGCGGGTGACCGAGCCTCCGGCGGCAAAGAAGGCCACATCGACGTCGGCAAAGACGCCCGGCTTGGCTTCCTCGATCGTGTAAGTCCGGCCGTTCACCGTGACCTTTTTGCCCGCCGAGCGCGCCGAGGCGAACAGCCGGAGGCTGGCCGCAGGGAAAGCCCGCTCATGCATGAGCCGGACAAGCTCTTGACCGACGGCGCCCGTGGCACCGACGATACCGACAACGTACTGGTTCTTGTTCACGATGGAGACTCCTTGGGAATTGTTCATGCAAACCTGCACCCGCCTCGGCATCAAGCCCGCAGACCGGATCCTGCTCGCGTGCATCAGTACCCAGACACTGCAAATCTACCGCAACAATGCGGTCGTGCAAGCCTACCCGATCTCCACCTCGCTACGTCCGCCTTCCAACGTGCGTGACTCCCTCGGCACCCCGCGCGGCCTCCATGTGATCGCCGAGCGCATTGGCGCCGGCCAGCCGCCCGGCATGGTCTTTAAGGCGCGGATCCCGACGGGCCGCCACTTCGCCGAGTTCGGCGAGGAGGCCAATCGCACCACCAATTTCGTGACCACGCGCATCCTCTGGCTGCGCGGCCTCGAGCCCGGGGTGAACGCAGGCGGCAACGTGGACAGCTATGAACGCTATATCTACATCCACGGCACCAACCACGAGGACCGGATCGGCGAACCGCAAAGCGGAGGCTGCGTGTTGTTGCGCAACCTCGACATGATCGACCTTTACGACGCGGTGCGCACGGGCGACCACGTCTTCATCGCCGACTGAGGGCCGCCGTGCCGCGCCGGCGTTGCGGCGCGGATCCTATTCGTTCGCGCCGACGATGTAGTTGTTGGCGTCGGTCGGGGTGTTGAGTTCGACCCGCGCCTGACTCCCGACCTTGACCACCCGGACGCGTTCGCCGCCGACGAAGGGGGGATTGTTTTCCTGCACGATGGACACGACCGTGCCGTCATCCATCGCCACCTGAATCTTCTGACCCTCGCGCCGCGAAGCCACCTTTTCGACCGAGGAACCGGCGATGCCGCCCACCACCGCGCCGACGGCACTGGCCGCGACGGTTGCGGGGTTGGCGCCGACGGCGATGCCGCGCCCCACGGACGAGCCGACGCTCTGGCCCATCGACGTGCGCTGGCCGGTGTCCCGCTCGATTGTCACCGCCTCAACCGAAATGACGGTGCCCAGCTCATGGGTCTGGATCTGGTTGACCTGACCGGCCGAGTAAACCGGACGGGATGACGACGCCGAAGAGCAGCCCGCAACGAGCAGGGCCAGGCTCGCAAAACCTACCGCAACCGAGTGCAGCCGCACGCGTGAGTTCATGGAGATAAAGACGGGGAAAGGACGGGACGGTTCCAAGCAGTCGGATCGATCTACGCCCGCTGCAAATTGCCTGCCACAGGCGCCGGAGTCAAAGCCAGACCGAGATTTGACCGGGCAATTATCCCCGTCCTGAGCCGAAAAGCAACCGGAGCGAGTTGAGGCAGACCACGACGGTGCTGCCCTCGTGCGCCGCGACGCCCAGGGCGAGCGGCACGACGCCGAAGATCGCGGCAATCGCCATCAGGGCAACGACCCCGAGGGAGATGGTCAGGTTCTGCCGGATGACCGCCCGCGCCCGCCGGCTCACGCGCAGCGCAGCCATCACGTTCTCGATCCGATCGTGCATCAAGATGACCTCTGCCTGCTCGAGCGCCGCGTCGCTTCCCCTCGCCCCCATGGCGACGCTAACATCGGCGGCGGCAAGGCTCGGCGCGTCGTTCACGCCATCGCCCACCATGGCGACCCGGCCGCCCGCCGCGCGCAGACCTTGGATCGCCTCCACCTTCTGCTCCGGCGAAAGCCCGGCCCGCACCTCGTCGAGCCCCAGCTCCCGGGCCACGGCCTCGGCGGTCTGGCGCCGGTCACCGGTCAGCATCACGCTCCGGATCCCCGCTTTCTTCAACTCGGCCAGGACGTCCCGCGACGACGCGCGGATCTCGTCGCGCAACAATACCCGCCCGACCACCTCCGGGCCCACCACCCACACTTCGGCAAGTTCGGCCGGCGCCGCCGGCAGCGTGCGGGCCCATTCCGCGAGCGGGCCCCGCTCGAGCAGTTCGCGGCGGCCGAGCATGATCTGGGCGCCATCGATCCGACCGCGCACCCCTTGCCCCGTGAGGGACTGAAACTCGTCGAGGCTCAACTCCCGCACACCGCGGGACCGGGCGTCCTTCACGATGGCCCGGGCCAGGGGATGCTGGGAATTGGCTTCGAGGGCCAGCGCCAGCTCCATCACGTCCTGCTCGCGACCAGGGGGAAAACTCTCGTAGGCCGTGACGGCCAGTTCACCCGTCGTGAGCGTGCCGGTCTTGTCGAGGGCAACGACATTGATGCCCGCGAGTTTCTCGATCGCACCGCCGCCGCGGAAGAGCACGCCATGCCGGGCGCCCCACGCAATCGCCGCAAGGATGGCGGACGGGATCGACAGCACCAACGCGCAGGGGCTCGTGACCACGAGCAGTGTCATCGTCCGGTAAAATGCCGACGTCTGGCCCTCGACGTTGGCGAAGGCCGGCACGTCGAGGACGCGCCACCAGACCATGAACATCACGGCGCACCCGCCCAGGACCGCGAGCGTGTAGGTACCGCCAAACTTGTCCGTGAAACGCTCGCTCGGCGCGCGCAGCTTCTGGGCCGTCTGGATCAGGCGGATGATCTTCTGCAGCGTGCTTTCCGCCGGCAGCCGGCGAACAGTGAACTCGACCGCGCCCCAGAGATTGAGGGTGCCGCTGAACACGGGGTCGCCTACGCCCTTCTCGACCGGGAGCGACTCGCCCGTGAGCGCCGACTCGTCGCAGGCGCTGCGCCCCTTCAGGATCTCGCCGTCGGCCGGAAACGCTCCGCCGGGCCGCACCAGCACGCGGTTGCCCACGACTAAGGATTCGACCGGCACCTCCCGCTCGCCCCCGTCGGGCATGATCAACGATGCGTACTTGGGCGCGGATTTGAGCAGCGCGTTCACCTCGCGATGGGTGCGGTCGAGCGCATAGGCCTCCATCGCACCCGAGGCGGAAAACAGAAAAAGCAGCAGGACCGCCTCACCCCAGGCGCCGATCGCCACGGCACCGACGGCCACCGCCAGCATGAGGAAGTGGATGTCGAGTTTTCCGCTGCGGATGTTCTCCCAGGTGTCCTTGGCCGCGTCCCAACCACCGGCGATCAGCGCGGCGGCATAGAGGGCCCGGCCGAGCCAATCCGGGCCGAACCCCAGACGTTGGACCGTGAATCCGGCGATGCCTGCCAGTCCGCAGAGCACGGCCAAAACCGAGAGCTCTTTCCACTCCGGCTGCTCCGGCGCCGCCGCGGTGGTTTCGAGGGCGGGCCACGCAAATTCGCGCCACTTCCAGAACTTCGGCGCCGTGGCACAGCTCTGCTCGGCAAACTCAGTCACCCCACCCGTGCGATTCACCACATACCCAGCGGGGGCCTTGGCGTCCGCGCCGAGCTGGGACTCGATCGCCGCCAGCGTCTCCGCCAACCGGCGCTGCAAGGTCGCTTCGTCGTAATCGCCCAACGTCGCCACCGCCACCTTGCGCGCCGCCGGATCAATCCTAACCGCTTCCACGCCCGGCTCGCGACGGAGAAAATCGGCGAGGGTCTCTGTCCACGTGGCGTGCATGAATCCCTTACATCACATTCCGACTCGCAGCGCAAACCGCGAGCGGGCGCGCCGCCCGGCGCAGGCCGTCACGGCCAACTCAGTTCGACGGCCACCGGACGGTGGTCGGAGGCGTCGGCGGTGCCGGGGCCGTCATGGATGCGGGCACGGCCGCCGCGCACCCGTCCGGCCAGCGCCGCGGATACGAAGATGTGATCGACGCGGGTGTAGCTGTCCTCCCTCCGGTACCGGTGGGTCCAGGTATCCCCGCGACTGTCCGCCGCCGGCAGCAGCCCGCAGATCTCCGTCGCTCCGCGGCGCATCAGGGCGCGCACCGGCCGGGACGCAGGACCGTCGTTGAAATCGCCCACGAGCAGGAAGGAGGCCGCCGACGGATCCGGAAACCGGGTAAGGATCCGGTCGCGCACCGCCTCGGCCTCGCCGGCGCGGCGCAGCCCGGACTGCGGATCGTCCTTCCGCTCCGTGAAGCGGCTCTTCAGATGCGCGACAAACAGGGTCAGGTCCCCGTCCGGAACCGCGAAACGCACCTCCAGCAGGCCGCGCTTCAAAGCCTCCTCCGCACCGAAGTAACGAAACGTCAGGTCGGCGTGGCGCACGACAGCGGCGAAGGGACGCCGCGAGAGCACAGCCACATGGCGCGGTTCGTCGCCCGCCTCGAGGATCTCGGCATGCGGGTACACCATGCCCTCGGACGCGAGGTCGCGCCGGAGCTCATCGAGGAACGCGCGCCCACCCATCTCCTGCAGGGCGAGCACATCGGCATCGAGCGCACGGATCACGCCGCGCAGGGCGCGCTTGGCGTCCTCGGGTTTTGGATACGCCGGACGGAAGCCGTCCGGCGTCTGGCGGTCGGCGAGGGTGTAGTTTTCGACGTTGTAGGTCGCCACGACCAGCCGCTCTCCGTACGCCGGGCCAGTGCACGCGAGCAGGGTGAACAGCAGCCAGGGGAGGAGCCGCATGCGGGAGGAAGGCGTCAGCTAGGGTGCCGCCAGGGCCCGCTCGCGTTCGACGAGCGTCGGGTGCGAATAGTAGAAGCCACTGAACCACGGGTGCGGCGTCAGATTGCTCAGGTTCTTCTGCGCCAGCTTGCGCAGCGCGCCCACGAGCGGGCCGGGGCCGCCCATCGCCTTGCGGGCGAAGGCGTCGGCTTCGTACTCGTGGCGGCGGGAGAAAAGGTTGCCGAGCGGGGTCAGCCAGAAGGTGGCAACGCCGCTGAGCAGGCCGAAGAGCAGGAAGGTCGGCGCGAGTTCGCCCGGAGGGAAGCCGAAGCCGTAGTTGAACCAGTCGCTTCCGGCGAGCCACGCCAGGGCGGCGAACGAGGCAAAGAGCAACCCGGCGCCGACCGCCAGCATGCGCGGGATGTGCCCGCACTTGTAGTGCCCCACCTCGTGCGCCAGCACGGCCTCCAGCTCCTCCGGCGACAGCTGGGCCACGAGCGTATCAAACAGGACGATACGCCGGAACCGGCCGAAGCCGGTGAAGTAGGCGTTGGAATGCCCCGAACGCTTGCTGCCGTCGATCACCTCGATGGTCTTCGCCTGGAAACCGGTGCGGTCGGCCAGCGCCATCAGCCGCGAACGCAGTTCGCCTTCGGGCAACGGCGTGAGCTTGTTGAACAACGGCAGGATCAACTTGGGGTACAGCACGATCATCAGCAGCTGGAAGCCGAAAAGCAGCGCCGCCGCCCAGATCCACCAGGAAGCGCCGACCCAGCCGACGAGCGACAGCATCGCCCAAAGCAGCGGAAACCCGATCGCGATGGCCAGGAGCAGCCCCTTGATCTTGTCGCTCAGCCAGAGGCCCGGCGTCGCCTTGTTGAAGCCAAACCGGGCCTCCAGGCGGAACTGGGCGATCCATTCGAACGGGAGGCTGGGAATGCCGAGAATGATGCCGGCCGCGAGGATGAACAGGGCGTCATCCCAGGTCGATCCGGGCGCCCACGCGGCGATGTGCGCGAACAGCCAAGGCAGGAATCCGCTGGAAACCACCAGCGCCAGCACACCGGCGTCGAAGGCGAGTTCGAGCATGCCCAGCCGGTTCTTCGCCAGCGTGTAATCCACCGACTTGCGGTACGTCGCCTGGTCCATGATCGCCGCCACGCCCGGAGGTGGCGTCGCCGCATGCCGGCGCACCTCGGCGCGGTTCAGGGCCGCCAGCCACAGTTCGGCCGCCAGCCGGAGCCCGATCAATCCCAACGCGATGAACAAGACCATGCTTCACTGGATGCGAATTTGCCCACGCGCCAACTGCAAAAGCGCCGCGCCGCCCCCGCCCTGCCCGGCCGGACCGGGCCCCAAAGTTTGATTGAAAAGCGCGGTTGCGGGAGCATGGTTTCACTTCGTGGACGCCAAAGCCGCCAACAAATTGACCTTCGAAGCCGCCCTTGAGCGGCTCGAGTCGATCGTGGAGTCCATGGAATCCGGCCAGGTACCGCTCGCCGAACTGATGGCCAAATTTGAAGAGGGCAACGCCTTGCTCAAGGTCTGCGAAGGCCGGCTCAAGGAGGCGGAGCTCAAGATTGAACAACTCGCGAAGCAGAAAAACGAGTTTGTGGCCTTTGCCGGCACGGAGCCTGCGCAGGAGACCTGATCCGGCCGCCGGTCGGACCTTTTTGTCAATGAACACCCACGCCGCCTCGCCGGCCTTTTCCGCCTCCGGACCGCGTCTGCTCGACGCGATCGCCGGACCCGCCGATGTCAAAGGCCTGTCGGCCGCCCAACTGCCGCAGCTGGCGCAGGAGATCCGTGACGAGATCATCGCCGTGACGGCGAAGAACGGCGGGCATGTCGGTCCGAACCTCGGCGTCGTCGAGCTGACGATCGCCCTGCACCGGGTGTTCAGCACGCCGGAGGACCAGTTCGTGTTCGACGTCGCCCACCAGGGTTATGTGCACAAGCTGCTCACCGGGCGTGGCGGGGAGTTCTTTCGCAAGTTGCGCCAGACCGGCGGCGCCTCGGGCTTCCTGACCCGGTCCGAGAGCGAACATGACAGCTTTGGCGCCGGGCACGCCGGCACGGCCCTGAGCGCCGCCCTCGGCATGGCGACGGCGCGCGACCTGCGCGGCTCGAATGAGCACGTGGTGGCGGTCTGCGGCGACGCCGCCTTCACCTGCGGCATCACCCTCGAGGCGCTCAACAACGTGGTCAGCTCGACCAAGCGCCTCATCGTCATCCTCAACGACAACGAGTGGTCGATCGCGAAGAATGTCGGAGCCATGGCGCGGTATCTCAACCGCCTGAGCACGAACCCGACCTACAACAAGATTCACCACGACCTGGAAAAGTTCTTCACCGGCCTGCCGGGCGGCCACGACATGCACCGCGTGTACATGAAGTGGAAGCGCGAAACGAAGGACTTCTTTGTCGAGTCGTCGCTCTTCGAGAAATTCGGGCTTCGCTACCTCGGTCCCGTCGATGGTCACAACCTCGAGGAGATGATCAAGAATCTCGAATTCGCCCGGCACTGCGACACGCCGATCTTGCTCCACGTGCTGACCAAGAAGGGCAAGGGACTCGACGCGGCGATCAACTCGCCGGAGAAGTTCCACGGCGCAAGCCCCTACGATCCCGCCACGGGCGAGAGCCGCAAGGCCCCGGCCGGGACGCCGCCAAATTATCAGGACGTCATGGGCCGCGCCCTCACGGCCATGGCCAAGGCTGACAAATCGGTCGTCGGCATCACCGGGGCGATGCCCAGCGGCACCGGCCTCAGCCACCTGGCCGCGGCCTGCCCGGCCCAGTTCTTCGACGTCGGCATCGCCGAGGAACACGCCGTGCTCTTCGCCGCCGGACTCGCCACCAAAGGCATCAAGCCGGTCGTAGCAATCTACTCGACGTTCCTGCAACGCGCCTACGATCAGATCATCCACGACGTCGCGCTGCAGAACCTGCCGGTCACCTTCTGCATGGACCGCGCCGGCCTCTCGCACAACGACGGCCCGACCCATCACGGCCTGTTTGACCTGTCGTATCTGCGCTGCGTGCCCAACACCACCATCATGCAGCCGAGGAACGAGGACGAACTCGTCGACATGCTGCATACCGCCGTGGACCTCAAGGCGCCGGCGTTCATCCGCTATCCGCGCGGTGCCGGTACGGGCGCACCGATCAAGGACAAGCCCGCCCTGCTGCCGATCGGTCAGGCCGAAGTGCTGCGCCAGGGATCGAACATCATGATCTGGGCCCTCGGCTCCATGGTGCAGGACGCCCTCGCCCTCGCCGCCCGCCTCGAGGCGGAGGAGCACCTTTCGGTCGGCGTGGTGAATGCCCGTTTCGTCAAACCGCTCGATCGCACCCTCCTGCTCAGTCATGCGGCGTGCATTCCCCTCATCGTGACGATGGAAGACCACGTGATGACCGGCGGTTTTGGCAGTGCCGTGCTCGAAGCGTTGCAGGAGGCCGATTGCCCCGCCGCGGTCGAACGCATCGGCTGGCCCGACCGCTTCGTCGATCACGGCAGCACGCCCGAGGCGCTGCGCGAAGCCTACGGGCTGGGCGCGGACGATCTGTTCCGACGCGTGCTCGACCGCTGGCGCAACCGCCAAAGTGCGGATGTGACCGCCGACCTCTGAGGCCGAGCCCGCCGTCGCCAAGGTGGACGCGCGGGTCCCTCCGCGTGTGGTTTGGATGCGCGATCGACAGCCGGACAGCAAACGTGACCGCGTCCGTACGCGCAGCGGGCGCAGGGACCCGCCCGCCCACCACCGACGCTGCGCGTCAAAGGTAGGGCGGGATCTCCGCGCCGGCCGGGCAAGATTGGTTTTGCCAACCGGGACGGGGACGGATTTGCTCCGGGACGTTATGACGACGGCCTGACGGTCGCCGCCCCTCCCCCAACCCTCGATGATCATGAAAGCGACCAAACTGTTAGTTGCCTTGCTCCTCGGTTCTGCGCTCACGCTCGGAGCCTTTGCTGCCGCCAATGCTCCGACCCCGCCCCCGGCTGGCAAAAAAGCCGGCTGCTGTGTGAAAGCCGCTGCCGACAACAACAAGGCCTGCGGCCACGCCTGCTGCGTGGAGGCCGCCAAGGCCAACAAGAATTGCGAAAAATGCGGCGGCACCAACGTCGCCGCGGCTCCCGCCAAATAAGTCTGCGCGGGCCCCGGACCCGCTTTGCTTCGCCTCCGGGCCGACGTCCGCTTGACGAACGCCCGGAGCGATTCATCCTCCGGGCGTTCTTTCCTGAATTTTGCGGGCGTCGTATATCGGCTATTATGTGAGCTTCCCAAGCTTGAGAGGAGGGTTCGACTCCCTCCGCCCGCACCACTCAAAACCAGTCCAACCTTGCGTTTTCCTGACGGATTCCTGACAAAATCCGGGGATGAAACGCAAGGCCCCCGCTAAGGTCTCCTTCCCGCTCGTGATGTCCGAGCGAGGAGTTTCGGTCACGATCTACCGGACAACGTCGTCCAAGGGCGGCAAGGAGTACGTCTCCTACACCCTGTCATGGCAGGCGCCAAAGGGACGCCGCCGCAAGGTCTTTGCCGACTTCGACGACGCCAAACGCGAGGCAGGCGCCAAACTCGCTGGCATCCTGTCCGGCCGCGCTGACAGCACCCTAGGCCTTGCTGACGCCGAATTCCTGACAAAGGCGCGTCAGGAAGCCGACCGTATCGGCAAACCCCTCTTTGCCATCCTCGAAGAATTCGCCGACGCACAGAAGATCCTCGCCGGCCGCACGGGCATTCTCTCCGCGGCGAAGTACTGGGACACGCACGTCGGCAAAGTGAAGCCGATCCTTGTGGACACGGCCTACGGGGAATTCCTCGCCGCCAAGGAAAAGGACGGTTGCTCGCCCTCTTACCTCAAGGACCTGCGCAAGCGCGGCCGGGCCTTCCGCGAGGCGTTCGCGTGCCACGTCCACGAACTCGACCGGACCGCCATCCGCGAGTGGCTGGAAAAGGCGTCCGCCTCCGCCGTCGACTGGAACAAACGCCACGGCACCGTGAGTGCCTTCCTCAACTGGTCTTCCGAAAAGGGCTACGTCGCCGCCGAGGCCGCCGCGGAGGCCGTCCGCCTGCGTAGGAAGGACGCCGCCCCGTCCGACATAGAAATCTACACGCCGGCCGAGATGCGTCTCATCCTAAACGGGAATGAGAAGACCGGCCCGATCAGGAAAGACGTCCTGCCCTTCGTCGTCCTCGGGGCATTCTGCGGCATCCGACCGGACGGGGAATTTCAGCGGTTGCAGTGGCAGGACGTGAACCTTGCCGAGAAGATCGTCACGGTGGGCGCAGCACAGGCCAAGGTGGCCGCGCGGCGCATCGTGCCACTGGCGGACAACGTCGTCCAGTGGCTCGCCCCTTACGCCAACCATTCCGGTGCCGTGGCGCCGTTCGGTAAGATGCAGCAGGCATTCCGGCGCCACGTCGAGAAACTGGGGCTCCGGTTCAAGCGCAATGGCCTCCGGCACTCGTTCGGGAGTTACCGTCTCGCCGTCGTCCAGTCCGCCGCACAGGTCGCCCTCGAAATGGGTAACTCGCCCAAGATGGTCTTCGCGCACTACCGGCAACTCGTGACCGAGGCGCAGGCGAAAGAATTCTGGTCAGTCTCGCCGGTCCGCGAGGGCAACGTCATTCCGATGGCGGGGACTGCGTAATATTCAGGAATCGGTCCAGACCGGCAAGTACGGCAGGACCGCTTGCCAAAGGAGGGCATGCGTTAAGCCGTCGATGTAGCTTAGCCATCCGTTTTGTTGCGAGCGATACTATCTCGGCACAAGCCGTAATCTCCGACTCAATTTTCTTCGCTCGCTCGAGCCAAGGGCCCGGACCGTTACCCACAAACTTCGACTTGTGCGACACGTTCGCCCGCGCCCAGTTGAACAACTCCTGGGACCAGCGGAATCGCCAGTGGCCACCCTTGCTTTGGTAGGCGCCCGGAATCGCGCCAGCGCGACAAAGGCGAGTAACGTGCTGGCGACTCATCCCCACCAAGAAGCCAAGGAATGACGCGTCTACCCTTTCGCCAAACGCCGGTAGGCTCCGTTTTTCGACCCCTTTCCCTCTAAAACGGAACACAGTACCCATAAGTTGATGCTGCGCCGAGTCATGTATGAATCAAGACAAGACTTGGGTAAACAAGACCGCCCTTGCGCGGCACCTCGGGATTGGAAAGCGCACAGTTGATCAGTGGATGGCGCGCGGCCTGATCCCTTACACGAAGCCGGGAGCGACGAAACAAGCTCCGGTCCGTTTCAACCTCGAAGCCGTCGACAAAGCCCTTGGTCGTTACACGCGGGAGGCGAAAGCCTCGTGAAGCGCCGCCTCGCATTCCACGACGTCAGCCGGTCTGGCTGGCGCAAGATCGAGCAGCGCGTCCTCGCTCGCTGTAAGCTCACCGAAACCCTGCGCCGCTCCCGCGCCGGCGTCGCAACCCCGCTGCCGCGATGAAGACGTGTAACCAACCCACCGATACCGCAGCCGAGGCCAAGAAGGCATTCAAGGCCGCACAGGATGCGCTCGCCCAGGGTGACGCAGCCGAGGCCGCGCGCCTGCTGCAACGCTGGCGCGAACTCTCGCCGAAACCGAAGGGAGGGCGACCATGATCGACCTCGCCAAACTCGAAAACGTGAAGGCCCGCGGGGGGAAAATCGTCGCCGCCTGTCCTGCCTGTCGCGAGGCCGGCATGGACAAGTCAGGTGAGCACCTTGTCATCCTCGACGGGGGCACCGGCAAATTCGGCTGCATCGCCCACCCAGGCCCCACCGGCCACGAGCACCGCCGTCGCATCGCCGAACTTGTCGGCACGCCAACCGAACCGCGACCGCTCAGGACTGCGCCCAAGCCGACGCCGCAACCGCCGCCGAGACTCGCAGCCCTCGACCTCGACCTGCGCTCGCCGACCGTGACCGACCTTGCGACCATCGCCGCAACCCGCCGCTGGCCGTTCTTCGCCGGTCTGGAAATCGCCCGTGGTCGTGGCCTGCTCCACACGGGCAAAGTCTGGGACGACGGCGGCATGGTAGACGCTTGGATCCTCACCGACTCGACGCGCTACGCCGCGCAGGCCCGACGCATGGACGGCCAACCGTGGCGCGGCATCGAAGCGAAGGCCAAGACCATGCCCGGCTCGTGCGCGTCGTGGCCCATCGGCTGCGCAGAGATCGCGGACAGGCCCGTCGTCCTTGTCTGCGAAGGCGGACCCGATGCCCTCGCCGCAATGACCGCGGCATGGCTGACCGGCACCGCCGAGGACGTCGCCGTCGTGGCCATGCTTGGCGCAGGTCAGAATTTCCACGCTCAGGCCATCGATCATTTTCGAGGCAAACGCATCCGCATCGTCGAGCAGAACGACGCCGCCGCCCGCAAGGCCGGTCGCAAATGGTACGAGCAGCTCCGCACCGTCGCGTCCTACGTGGACGGATACGAGCCGCCAGCCGGGGACAAGGATCTGTCCGACACGCTGGCCCGTCTCGCCATCGAGCACGAGGAACTCGACGCACTCGCCGAGGCCATGCGCCGCACCGAGATCGTCCAACAACTCTTCTGAAATCGCCATGGGACCCAAAACATACGAACCACCCGTGGCCGCACCGAGTGATGACCGCGACTACGCGACCGACCTCGACGCTTCACTACGCTACGCGGACGCATACAAGGACCGTCTCCGCTATGTTCCCGGCCTAGGATGGCACGTCTGGGATGGTTGCCGATGGGCGCCGGACCTCACGAGTCTCCACATTCAGTACGGCAAGGACGCCGCCCTCAAATGGACAGAACAGCAGGTGAAGGACCGCACCACGGGAGACAGAGAGAAGCGTGTTAAAGCAGCAATGGGGATGGAGAGCCTCGCCCATATCTCTGCCGCGGTGGAGTTGTCCAAGACCGACCCGCGACTCGTGCTGGCGTCGTTCGCACTCGACCGGGACCCGTGGGTCCTGAACACCGCCAACGGCACGCTCAACCTGCGTACAGGCACCCTGCGACCACATGACCGTGGCGACCTGATCACGAAGCTCGCGCCAGTATCGTTTGACCCACAGGCAACACACCCGTCGCTCGACCGGCTGCTCGCCACGATTGAGGAAACGTCCGGCGCCGGCATGACGGACTTTCTCGCCCGATGCATCGGTTGCGCTCTCACCGGAGACGCATCGCCCGAAACGCTATTTCTCCTTCAAGGTGACGGAGGCGCAGGCAAGACGACGTTGATCGAAGGCGCCGCGGCCATGCTTGGCGACTACGCGGTCAAACTGCCCTTCGAGTCGTTTTGTTTGTCTCGGCATGGTCGCAGTCCTGGCGCCGCATCACCCGACCTCGTTAAACTCCGTGGCGCCCGGCTAGCCTACGCATCGGAGGGCGACCAGTCCGCACGTCTCGACGCCGGTATGGTGAAGACACTCACCGGAGGCGAGCCCGTGACCGCAAGGGCACTCTACGCCGCACCGATCACATTCCCCCAGACGTGGAAGCTCTGGCTTGTCTCGAACTACGATCCGCACGCCGACGGGGACGACACGGGGCTTTGGCGTCGTCTGCTCAAAGTACGGTTCGAGGTGGTCCCTGCTGAACGTCGCGATCCGAAGTTGAAGGCCGACCTCGTGGCCGATCCAAAGGCCCGCGCAGCTCTGCTTGCGTGGTTTTTGCGCGGGTGCCTCGACTGGCAGGCCCGCGGAGGTGGCCGCATCGGATTGGCCCCGCCTGCGCACATTGAGGCTCTGACGGAGGCCTACCGGACCAGTCAGGACGTGACCGGGCAATGGTGGGACGACCTTCTACGCGGAGAGGCGATGCTCGACCCAAACGCCACCACGACGAAGAAGGAGTTGCGCACTCGGTACGCGCAATGGTGCGACGACAGTGGAGTGACACCGCTTGGCGCAAAACGCCTCTGCCAATTCCTTCAATCGCGAGGTTTGAAGGAGAACCGAACCGGAAGCGCGAGATGCTGGCAAGGAGTGCGACTAATTAACGGATAGGTATTTACGGAATCGGATGCGCACCGGATGACACGAGGTGACACGTTTCCCAAGACTTTCCTACGCGCGTGAGTATGGGAAAAGTTTAGGGAAACGCGTCACCTGGCGTCATCGCCCTGACGGGAACCACGACAAACGCGACCCCGTTGCCCCGATTGACGCGACGCCGTAGGGCATGGAAACAAACCTGCAATTCTTGGCGAAAGGCACGAGCCATCCCGCGGCCGGTCTTGAGCTGATGAACCTGAACGCCGTTGCGCAGACGTTCGGGATTTCGCCGCCCGCACTGTTCCAGCGTTTGCGCCGTGGAAGTTTCCCGGTGCAGCCCGCACTCGTGACGCCAGACGGCCGCCGGTATTGGAACAAGCCCGACGTGCTGCGCGCGAAGGAACTGCTCTCGAAACCCGCCCTCACACAAAACTTGAAACAGGAGGCCGTACATTGATTACCAGCACCCCAAAACTCGCCCAGGCCGCAGCGCGCGCCGAACTTGAACAGGCCAAGCAACTCACCGCTGCACTCCGACACGCGACGGAAGCACTCACCAGCTTGCCGCTAGAGGCGGCGCTGGCCTTGCACGAACAATACGCCACGCGCTGGCCCGACGACTTCAAGGACGGTTGTGAGACGCTGCGTACAATCGTCTCCACGCAAGCCGCGAAGGCTGCCGAGATTGCCGCCCTTCAGGCCGAGCACCGCGCCTGTGACGAGTGGCTACGTGCGTGCGACACGCTGCAAGGCCAGGCCCTTCTCGACGCCTGCGGGACGCTCGCCGTGCGTTATCCGAAGCGGTTCGGTCAGTATTTCGAGACGATCCGCCAGCTAGCAAAAGTTCAACGCGAGCGTGACGAGGCGCGACGCTTCGATTGCAGGAAGGCCGGATTCAGCCCGCCGGATTTTCCGTATCACCCGCCGGCCCGCGTCGAACGCTAAAGTATCCATTTTTCCAATATGACCCTCACCGACCGAATCAGAAGCAGTTTCAGCAAGATCTTTGACGCCGCCCAGCCCTCTTCCACCGAAGAGTTACGCCGCCGCGTGCTCAGCGCCACGCAGCGCGAAAATATCCAAGCCATCATCGCCGACTGGCAGTTGCTCGGCCGCATGCGCGACGACTACGCTCTTCCGTCAAAACGCCTTGCGGTTCTCGTTTGGTTGCACGCCGGCCCCGGCAAGACCATCGACGACTTGCCGCGTGACGTGCGCATCGACGTCGAGCAGGCTGCGATTGAGGGCAATCAACGCGCGATTCTGCATCAAGACGAGTTGATCGCGGAGCGCTCGGGCCCGATTGTCGCACGAGCGAAGGCCGCCGTCGCCGATGCTCACGCGACCCTTCTGCCTCACTTGCTGGACGAACTCGCAAAGGTGCGCGCGTTGCTTGGCCCGGTGTACGAGAAGTACAACTGCGAGCACGAACTCGGCGAAGCGGGCCCGGTGCGTCGGATCCTCCGCTCCATCGATGACAGCGAACGAGTCAGCCGCGGGGAATTTGCTTTCGCCGCCGGCCACATCGAGGGCGAGCTCGGGCTTTGGTTGTAATTTTCCGTGCGACGTCGCTCCGTGAACACGGCGTGGCAATGGTCCTGTCGCGCGGACAAGGGGGTGGGCGTCCTGGTAGCCACGGGCGCCCACCTGACCCGTTGACGCAAATAGACACGCGATGAATTTCGTCGTCTTGAAGGATGCGGATGCGCTGGAAGCAGCCGCCCACAACCGGATCGCCGCCGAGCTTGATGCGGGCAACGAAGTCAGTGTCGAAGACCGGCTGAGGGAATGCGGCGTCACCGACGAGGCACTTCACGAAGTGATGGTCGTTGTCGACGCGGAGGCTGAGCGAGCGGGGATGCACTACGCGGCCGAGGTCCTGAGGCGAATCGCCGTGCTGTTCGCCGGCAAGAGCGTCATGGGTGCAGGACTCGCGCACCTGTTCGGCGCCGGCAACGAGCAATCCCTTGATGAGTTGGCCCAGCAGTTCGGATGCTCGAAGCAAGCTGTCCACCAAGCAAAGCAGCGCATCCGTGCTGTTCTCTATCCGCTCCTGCCCGACGCAATGGCGCCAAGGCCACAAAAGCCCGTCACGCGCCCCACTGAGCCGGGTGAATGGCTACTGGTGGCTGAGGCGGTCCGGCTGTCGGGGACCTGCGCAGACACCCTTCATGATGCTGCGAAACGAGGCCACATCCGTTCCGTGATGGTAGGCAAGCGGCGGTTCATTGAGGAGGGGTCGCTGCTTGAACACATGAGCAAGGCTGAGATCGCGGCGGCCCAGGATGAGCAGCGGCGCGACGCGTACCGGCAAGGGCGAGACGTAACGCACCCCGTGGGCGTTTAGGGAGTCTGCTAGAGCTACCTGAGACCCTCGGGAATGGTCTCGCCCGACGCTTCCGCATCCGAAGCCCAAAACTTTTTTTTCGGCCCCGTCCGCACCTGACCACCTATGCCTGCGAAACGAAAACCAACCTCGCGTGACCTCGAAGCCCTGCGCCGTGCGCGCTTGGAGGAGGTCGAACTTCGCTGCGAAAAAATGCGCCGAGAACTCGCCCTGGCGTCGCGCGAGGTGCTCACGGTAAAGGAGGTGAACGCTGCGCTGGCGACGATCTCACGAGCCCAGCGGACGGTGCTGGTTTCACGCTTGGAGAACGAATTGCCCGGAGCACTCGAAGGCCGACCGGCCACCGAAATCCGCCAAGTGCTGCGTGGCGTCGTGGACGAACTTTGCGACCAGCTCGGCGAGCTTGAGCGGTTGCTGCCGGTGAAGCTCCAAACTACCCATGAAAAAGACCCAACCAGTGAAGATCGGTGACGGCTGGCGCAGAGGTTGGCAGAAGCCGCTGCGTCCACCCGAGGCCCCGCGGACGGCCCACCCGTCGCGCAGGAAGGGCAAACGGCGCAAGGCCTAAGTCCTCACCGCTCCAATCGCACGCTGGAGCTATGCGCCTCCTAGGTGAGTTGCTCGCGCCGCCTTTGCGCGAAGAAGCCTAACAGTACCATGCACCCGGCTAACATTGCCAGACTACTACCCCCATCGGGAACCGGCGACACCCGAAATGAATTCTCAGTCATCCATACACCGTCCGTCGTTAGCCCGTAGTCCAGCTCATACGTGAAACTGAGCGAATATATCCCCGGCGAGAGCACCCCAGTGACTCCTCCACTCCACGTTCTAAGACCAGCCGAGGACCCTGCAAGCCAAGGCGTTGGCGGACTCACGGCGTCGCCACCCACCTCGCCATCAAGCAGAAACTCCGTACTCCCGTCGGCAACATTGGAAAGGCGGATTGAGGCATCAAGGATGGAGTAAGTGACCTCAGCCACCGAGCCGAACAATTCAAAGGCCACAGTCTCAGATGTGCCAAATATCATCTCGAAGTGGGAATATGCACGCGCCGCCGATGGGTAACTGGAGTCAGGCAAGAGCAAGAAGCCTCCGATATCCCCGTAATGGATCAGGCCGTTATTTGAGATTGTGTAATTTTGGAAAGAGAACGCACCGCCATGCGAGTCTTGTGAACTGAAGCCAACCCCGCCAGAAAAAGAGGGACTGTTAGAGGTGTTAGAAATCGATCCCGATTGATAATGCGGCGGGGTGTAAACTGCAGGATCGAGGTCTAGCTCCGCTTGCATGACATGCGTCACGGAGATCAAAGAAATGCTAGCGGCCTTAAGCCCGCCGGCAAAGACACCTAAAACAACCACAGCTGGAATGAATAGCTTCATGCAAAGCAACTACTCAGTCTCAAAACTACGAGTCGATGATTATCTTTCCTGACAATTCCTGACGCCAGAACCGCCTAAATCGGCGCAAGATTGCGTAAGTGGCACATCCGTCCCTCCTATGACAGAGGCATGACGCAGAGGGTTCGACTCAATGCTGTCTCACTTAAAGTCGTTGAAGGTGAGCTGGTTGCAGAGGAGTGAT
>CAYZBG010000089.1:0-20390 GCA_964476565.1 uncultured Opitutus sp. | reverse complement strand
GCTCACGCACCGCCGCGAAGCGCTCCATTTCGGCGAGCGCCGTTTTCACGGATTCGACGAACGCTTCGCGGACCCGCTCATCGCCGCCGACCATCGCCAGCACACTCGCGTCCTTCGGTGCGGAGAGTTGCACATCGAAGAACGCGACCCGGTTGGCCTGATCCCGGGCGGTGAGCGCTTCGCCGGTCCCCGGATGCCGATTCTGCCGCAGGGCCTCGAATGGTTTGTCGGTGACCGGTCCCGTCAGGCTGAGCGCCCGGGCACCTTCGCCGATCCACTCGCCGCGCACCTCTTTTTCGCCTTCCGACCAGTAGTCGTTTTTCCGCAGGTGATGCGAAAGGTAGGTGGCCCCGTTTCGAATGACTCCCACGGTGATCATGCCATCATCACGCCCGAACACCTCTCCCACCTCAACGGAGCGCCCCTCCCGATTCCGGGGTAGCGGGCCTACCGGTCGCACGGTAGTCCTCCGCTTCGTTGGCGGACATCAGCGGCTACGATGAGCCGGGAAGGTCGGCGAAAATCCCCCGCGCTTGTTTGGCCACAGACGCAATACCCTAACGAGTTCGTTGGGATCGGGCCGTCTAGCCTCCAAGGATCGGCCAAACGCGCGCGGGGCCGACCGAACTACCCTTTTTTCGGTAGGGTCGCGTCCTCGCGGATTCGCAAGATGCGCGCTTCGTTTTCCGCACGATCGATGATGAAAACGCTCCCGGCACCTCACGTTTTGATGCGCCAATGGCTGCACGATCCGCAGGCCATCACGGTGGCTGCGTTCGCCATTTCCGCCCTGTTTCTGGGCATTGCGGGATGGCTGATTCAGCGAAATCTCCGCCACAACGAACCGGGGCTGCGCCTCCCGCTTGCGCTCCCTTTTGCCCTCGCGATCTCCGCCTCCGGTCTGTTCGGGGCGAGCCGGTTGCCCTCACCTTGGGGATACGTTGTCGGGGCCGTCCTGTGCGTGCTGGCGGGCGGATTATTCTACTACGCCGACCATCGCCGCTACGTGCGCGACCCCGCTGGCAAGGTAGTGGCGGACCGGTGGCAGATCGTGCTGGCGTTCGCCGGATTCAGGTGGACGCGGGACAAGGCCAACCGGCACTTCTTCTTCTCCGGTGACACCGGTTCTGGCAAAACCTCCGGTATGAACGGCCTGCTCGCCGACCTGATGCGGCGCAATCCCACGCTCGGCGGCGTGGTCATGGCGAACAAGGGCGACGAGTGGTTTTACCTCGAATGGCTCGCGAAGAAGTATGGCCGCGAGCACGACATCATCCGTCTCCGCCCGCGTCTGGTGGGAGAGCCGGGCAAGGTGGCGCATCGTCTGAACGTCACGGGCGATGCCCGGTTACCGTTCACCACCCGGGCGCGGATCCTGGTCGATACGGCCGCCGCCCTGAACCCGAGGGACGAAAAGGGCTTCTTCAAGGTGAAAGGTGCCGCCCACATTGGCCGCGCGTTTGAGCTACTGGCCGACATCGGCCGACCCGTAACCGCGACCAACGCCTACGACCTGCTGACCTCGGAACGGGAGCTGAAAGCGGCGTTGGAAAAGCTCACGGAACTGGAACCGACCGAGCGCCATATTCGCCTCGCCGAGACCTTGGAGCAAACCTACCTGAAGCATGAGGCGAAGGAGCAACGGGCTGGTGAGATAGGCACCTCCCAGAACTACCTCGAATACCTCGGCACGGCCGAGATCGCTGAAATTTTCAGCTCAAATGAGCCGGACACTTGCACCATGGCCGACGTCGATAAGGGCAAAATCTTCTGCATCGACGTGCCCCAGGACTACACCATGGAGCGGCAGTATGTGTTCACCGTCATCAAGCTTCTGCTCTACCGGCACGCCCTCCGGCGCTACGCGCTGCCTCCTTGGCAGAAGTATGCGCTGAACCAGCTCGTCTACGTCGGCGACGAGTTCCAGAACGCCATCACCGCCAGCCACGATGGCACCAGTGACTTCAACGTCATCGACCGGCTGCGGGACTGCATGCTCATGCTGGTGGTGTCCGCTCAGGCGTTCGAATCGTTGATTCCGCCTCAAACCAAGGAACAAGCCGAGGTTCTGGCCCTCAATCTTAAGAACCTCGTGATGTATCGGGCCGCGTCCGAGGCCGACGCTCTCCGGTGTGCGAACGCGCTGGGCAAACACTGGGTTGAGCGTGCCACCCGGACCGTGCATTTGGACCATACGGCCCACACGTATCAGCGGGTGGAGGAGTATCGGATCAAGCCGCACGAGTTCCGGAGCCTGCCCGACCACACCGCCGTTGTGCGTCACTGCACGAATGGCTTCAAAAAAGTCTCCCTACGTCCCTCCTAACCCCTCACACTCGTTTTGCGTTCGATGAACCCCAAGCCCAGCCAAGAAATCACCGTGGAAACCCTGCTCGCCCTCCGGAAGGAGAACGATGCAGTCCGGCTGATCACCGAGCGGCTCCGCGTGAAGGAAATGGGGCCAGCGGACCACATCCGCACGAAGCATGAGGTGAAAGCATTTGTGGAGTCGGGTGATGAAACGACTGCAAGGACTCTAGTAAGTCGATCAACTCAGCGTCTTTCAGAACAAAACAGCCTCAGAGTTTCGGCCTCGCAACGCTCCAGCATCCGAACTGGGCCGTAGGCGTTTACGCCAACACCATGCCCATGTGATGAAGTAAGAGCCTCGGGGCTATGGTCCTGTCGTGCAAAGACGTTCTATGGGCCCGTGCGGGGCTTGAGGGAAATTCTCTCAACCCCTGCTTCATGGCCTTTTGCAGATTTGCGAAGAAGTCGGCTGTGGAGCCACTTCGCAGATACGCGATAAGGCCGCCGACTCCGGTTAGCGGAGCCGCAACTCCGCTCTCGAATTTCGCCACGTCGCCCAAGTAAGGGGCAAGTGCTCCTGGTGTTTCCACCACCTTAGCCTCCATCGGCCAGATAAAGCGGCGATTAGCATCGCAGACAAAAGCGAGGTCGTAAGCAGGTGGCTTCGACGATGCTGATTTTCGCGTTTCCATTTCGGGGTCTTCATGGTGCGGATAAAATGAAGACTCTCCGCCGGTCTCCTTCGCCCAGATTTTCTGAATTTCCGCAAAGTGATTTGCTGTGAGGCTGCGTTCCAACTGCTCAATCTTCACGGAAAAATCGATCTTGTGCAGGTGCCCTTTAACTAGGCTATCGAAGCCCCGCCAAGTATAGTCCAATGCCTGAGCCGTCATCCCATCGACCCACTCAGAGGCCATTTCTTGCGCAGGTTCGTCTGCAGGCCAGAGAAGAGAATCGAGAGTCGGGCAGCGTGACATGGGGGTTATCTCTTTTTGTCCGCTGCCTTAAATAAGAGCGAAGCGACTTGGTCGGCATCCCTCATGGCGATGGAACGGAGCCAATACCGCCGTTCATCTGGTTTTATCAACGTCAGGCTTACGCCACCTTTCTGATCAGAGCGGACGAGATATGCGACACGCTGAAAACCCAAACCGCCGTCGATCATCGACCGGCGCGTTTTTAGGGTAAGCTGTTCATCATAGAACTTCTTTAATTCGTCGAATAGCGCGCTTGAATCGATTTTTTCGATACTCACGCCCTTCTGGGCGACTTTGTTAAGATGCACGGTGACCATGCGGACAGGAAGTCGAGCGGAACCATTTTCACTGTAGATCGTCATCGAGGCGGCGCGGCTCTCACCAAAGGTCGCCTTGACCGCACGCAGCACCGTTTCGCAATAACCGAATAACTCGGGCTCGACAGCGGTCCTTTCCGATTTTCTTAGCGTGGGCTGCCTCCCTTTTCCGGGAGTTTTCCGAAGAGAATCCGGCAAGGTGTATTCTCGAAAATCGTCGATCAACTGCCACTCAGCGGTAGTGAGCGAGTAGGATGCTTTGGCGATCTCGTCCAATCGCTCCATACTAGAAACGTCCTCAACATCAACCGGCTCTTTGGGCAACGGGACTGACAGCAAATCATCAACCGATGCCTTCGTGATATACACACCGATATTAGTAGTCAGGGTCAAAAAGTAAGGCGCGATGTAGCTGTTGTTGAGAGCTACCCATGCACGCTGAATTTGGTCCGGCTTGGCGGAAAGTTCACGAACAGTGACGTAAGACTCCTTGCAAACCACTCCCCACTTGTCGCGCCCAGATTCAACCAACGCAGATTGGAGCCGCAAGGTCTTCGCCTGAAGAATCTTTTTTATCAGCAACTGCGGGGCCTTGAATGCCTCGAAATCCGTCGAACCCTTGGAGTCGATCCGAGGTGATTTCCACTTCGAAATTTTCCGCGCATCCAGCCTCAAAAATCCTTCAAACGGAAATTTGGGATCGGACAAGTAGCGACGTTCTTGCGGGTCCTCCAGTTCATTGACTAACAGCTTACCTTTATCCCCCTCCAGCACCCCGTTCCGGGTAAGCAAGACGCCTTGTTTTTCTAGCTTCTTGAGGGTGGGATAGGAACGCAAGCGCCTCACCAAATTCAGGTCTCGTCGCCCGCCCATGGCCAGCACAGACCAAATGCACGGGTTATCGGCAGCCTCTTCGTGCGTGAGCGTATTAACGTCTTGGGGTTCGATTGTGAAACCATGTCGCACCTGTTTGCCCCTTGTTTGGGACAACCTCAACGGCTTCGGCACATAATAGTAAAAGCTAGCCTCAGGCTTCGCAGCTTTCTTTCCGTAAACGAAGGTGCAGGATGGTCCGATTGCTTGAGGGAAAAGCTCACGCCTGAGTGCGGAAAGATTGGTTACCTCATCGAAAGAGAAAGAGAGAAATAATTTGGACCTGAGATCATGCGCGGACTCGTCTCGCCAATACAAAATCGACGCCGTGTTAATCATCGCAACACGACCAGATTCCTTCACCAACGCTGCTGCCTTCGCTAAAAATAGCGGACCGATGTCGTTGTTGACGATCTGCCACCCATTTGACTTTGCCCAAGTCTCGGCCGCAGTCGGAAGCGGTTTCTTCTGCTTCTCGCCGACCGGTTCTCCTTTTTTTCGCTTCACGCGATTGGAGCTCGAGCCGTCACCCCACGGTGCGTTACCGACAACCAAATCAAAGCTGTCACTGTCGGCATGGGTCGTGAACCCACTGTGGGTTTCATCAAAGAAATCGTGCGGATGAAGCCGTTTGCTGCGCAAAAATGGAAACACCTTCGAGTTGTCTCCGCGAGTGACGTAGTGCCTGGGCTCGATGGCATCGGCCATAGCCAGGTAGAGGCTAAAACAGGCGACGCGGACTGCTTCGGGGTCCTTGTCAACGCCCACCAGATTATTCGCCAAGATGGGCCGTAGATCCGTGACCAAGGGCTCGCGCTTGTGGACTTTCCTCCAGCGATGGATCAAACGCTGAAACGCCTTCACGAGAAAAATTCCAGAACCACAGCAAGGGTCCAGAATCTTCAAATCCCAATCTTGCCCCTGCCAGGGCAATACCGCATCCAGCACGTAATCGACCAAGTGGGAGGGCGTGTAATACGCCTTATTCTGGAATTTCCTCTCATTAAGAAACTCCTCGTAAACGCTGCTGATGAATTCCAGCGGGATAGTGTCGAAGGAATATTCGGGCCACAGCCGTAACTGCCGATCCTTAACATCAATCGTGCCGGAAATGAATTCGGCCAGGATATTCAGGTGATCCTTAGAGACCGCCGCCTTCTCAAGATTCCATGCATTTTCCTTCGCTACTTCATCCTCATCACTCTTCCCGGGAAAAAGGTCGCCGTTGAAACGCGCATCCATCCACCGGAACAGCGAGTAAGTATCCTGCTTACTTTTCAGAATTGAAGCCAGGCTGTCATGGGAACGGCTCAGGACATTCTCGCTGACTAATCGATTCAGGACCGTGGAACTAAAAAACGGCGTTCCATCACTGTCTTTTCGGTGAAAGAGAAATTGCGTGAAGATGATCCGGGCTAGCAGATCGTGACAAAATTCTGGAGACAGTCCTTCCTTGATGAGTTTCTGCCTTACGAACCGCAGGTTCTTTAGAAGCAGTGCATCAGCCCGACCATCTGCCGGGAAGTGCTTGGGACGTTCCTGCTGAATCTGATTAGTGACGAGCCCGATCCAATGCAGGAGGCTCCGAATTTCGTCCTGATCGCTTTCGGCCGTTGCCTCATTCACCTCGACAACCTTACGCAACGATTCGGCCTGCTGCGGATTTTGTAGGCATGACCAGGCAATCAGGCGGGAGGGCTCAAGGGTGATAAGGAGCGTGGTGCGCGAGAAATTCCACGCCAGACGGTGCGCCAATGCCAGCTCCGCATCCGATGCTCCGCGGGGGAACTCGCAGACCAAGGCGAGGGGAGCCTCGGAGTTATCGGCCCGAGAGTTTGGTGCTAGGATGCCTACGTTCACCTCGACTCCCGGGTGGGCCAGCTGCAGAGCGCCACCGATCTTCTTCTTGGCGAACTCTGCTGTCATTGCAGGGCTGCCGCCTTCCGGATCGAATGCCTGATCGCGGCCGGGCCAACCTAACCACTCTTGGGCCTTATCGTAGAGCATGGGGGATTAGGACAACCACAGATGCCAAGCCCGCTGGCCACTCAGAGAGAGGCCTCTAGCCATCGAACTGCTCTTGAGGTTGTCGTTTAGGAATTCCACGTCTGATTTAAGAGGCTTGACCATTACCTCGAAAAGTCGATGATAAATTTAAGTTAGCCTTAATTTTTACTGTTTGAACCCTCTCGGCGATACCATCCGCACATTAATGCGAAAGCATGCCCTCACCGGTGTCCAACTGTCGGCGGACATCGGTTTGAGTGAGACATCATTGAGCCGAATCCTCAAGGGCCACTCCAGGCCGAAGCAAGTCACGTTGACGCGGCTAATGAAGCGGCTTTGCCAAAATCAGGAGGACTCTCAAAGGCTGCTCCGCGCGTTCGCAGGAGTGTCCGAAAGTGCGGAGGAAGAGCCAATCCCCGATGACCCCAAGAACGACAGCGAAGAACGCGAGAGGGTCGAGCGCTGGCTCGAAGCTCGCACCCAGGCAATCACCTTCAAAAACGCGGTCGCCCGTGAGCTGGACAAGGCTAACCTCACATACCGGCGCGACGTATGCGAAGGCATCGCCTCTGTTGATTTTCTTATTGAGGCTGACGGCCGCCGCCTTGCCCTCGAATGCAAATTCAATGTAGCCCGTGATTTTGAGAAGTCTTTGGGCATCGCCACCTTGATCAGCCAATTGATGCGGTGCGAGGAAGTGGTCGTCGTGGTCCCCTATGAACTTGAGTCTGCTCCGCAGCTAATCGTTCCCGCCGGGATTAACATTCGCGCCTTAACCGATATTGGAGCCTACCTAGCTCAACGAACGGCACCAGATAAGTCCCAAATCCCCGATCCCGCTCTTCGATAGCTGTATGTCTACCCGTTTTTTCACCAACGCCGGCGCGAACACCCTGTTTGCGAAATTGGAGGGTGTGTTTCGCCATAACCCCGACATTCAGCGTTTCGACGCACTCGTTGGTTACCTCCGCGCCTCAGGCTACTTTGCCCTACGTCCACACCTGTCTAAGGTTCCGCAGGTTCGAATCCTTGTTGGCATCGATGTGGACGAAATCGTCGCCGACTATCACAAGCGCGGCCTCCTTTTTCTCGCTGACCCGGCCAAGGCTTTGGACGATTTCCAAAATCGTCTAAAAACCGACATTCAGAAAGCCGAGTATCGCCCTGACGTTGAGGCCGGCATCTTGAGCTTCGTCGACGATGTCGTGTCCGGGAAGCTAGCAATCAAAGCGCATCCGACAAAGCGCCTCCACGCTAAGATCTACATCTTTCTCCCGTCTGGTTGGTGCGAGCATAAGCCAGGTGCGGTCATCACCGGCTCATCCAACCTCACCGCCGCCGGCCTCGGCGTCGAGGAGCAGTCCCGTAACTACGAATTCAACGTCCTGCTTCACGACTATGATGACGTGAAATTTGCCTCTGACGAATTCGAAAAACTCTGGGCTGAATCCGTCGATGTGCTCCCCAAGACGGTGCTTGCGGTCCGCGATTCGACCTATCTCGCGACCACCATCACACCCTACGAACTATACTATAAGCTCCTCACCGAATACTTTGGCCCCGCCGTCGATTACGACCCCAACGCCCTCTCCGATCTTCCCGATGGCTTCAAGCGCCTGAGCTACCAGATCGACGCTGTGAACAACGGCTACCGACTCCTTGAGAAGCACAATGGCTTCTTCCTATCGGACGTGGTCGGGTTGGGTAAAACCGTCATTGCCTGCCTCATCGCCCGAAAATTCTTTTTCCATAACGGCTTCCCCGATCATCGGTCCCACACCTTGGTTATCTGTCCGCCAGCGCTGGAGGACAATTGGCGAGAAACGAAAGACCGTTTCCGCCTCGATAACTGCGACATCGAAACCAACGGCTCGCTGCACAAGGTCCGCAATCCTCAGAAATACGACCTCATCATTGTCGATGAGGCACACAAGTTTCGCAACGATACTGCCGAGGCTTTTGATGAACTGCAGCGGCTCTGCAAATGCGGCACGCTGCGCAAACTCCCGGACGGTTCCCTCGCAGAGAAAAAGGTAATTTTGGTTTCTGCCACTCCGCTCAACAACGCTCCGCAGGACATCCGCAACCAACTCGCCCTCTTCCAGGACCTCAAGCGCTCCACCCTCACTGTCGGCAATCTCCAGCATTTTTTCGCGCAACGTGAACGCGAGTTCCGTGATGCCAAGCGTGAGCCAAACGTCGAGGCCGCGCGCCGCGCGGTTGTTGCGATTTACGAACGCATTCGCACCAGGGTTATCAGCGAGATCATCGTCAGGCGCACACGCACCGATCTACACGACAACGAGGACTACCGCCGCGACCTCGAAGAACAGGGAATCCAGTTTCCCCAGATCGAGCGGCCCCGCCATATCCTCTATCCGCTCACACCCGAGCTGGAGTCGCTCTACGACCGGACGGTCCAGTTACTGACCACGGGCACGCCCACGAGCCTGACCTACAACCGCTATCGCGCCCTGACATTCCTGCGCGCCGACCTGAAACAGAAATACCAGAACGCCGATCGCATCTCCCAGCAGCTCGCCACCATCATGCGCACTTTGCTGGTGAAGCGTCTCGATAGTTCCTTCTTTGCTTTCACGTCTTCGCTCCGTCGTTTCCGCGACGCCACTCGTGTCATGATCGGCATGTTCGAACGCGGCACCGTCTATATCGCGCCCAACCTGCCGGTGAATCAGCTCATCCTCGAAGGCCGCGAGGAGGAACTTGTCTCCCTCGTCGCCGAAAAACAGGACGCCGATCCCACTATCGAAGTCTGCAAGCCTGAAGATTTCTCCGAGGACCTTCTCGCCGGGCTGCGCCGTGATCTCGAACGTATCGCGCCCATACTCGCCGACTGGGAGCAAGTCGTTGCCTCCAATCAGGACCCCAAGTTCGACCTCTTCTTGCGCCGTCTGCGCGATGAATTGCTCAATCGTGAGATCAACCGCGAGGGCAAGCTCGTCGTCTTCTCCGAATCCCGCGAGACTACGGACTACCTCACGAAGCGCCTTTCCATCGCTGGCATCGACCGTGTTCTGACCATCGACGCCGGCAACCGCAGCGCACGCCGGGAGGATATTCGCGCCAACTTCGACGCCAATTACTCCGGCAAGCGCCGCGACGACTACGACCTCATCATTGCCACCGAAGTGCTCGCCGAGGGCGTGAACCTCCATCGCGCCAATATCATCGTCAATTACGACACACCTTGGAACTCGACCCGGCTCATGCAGCGTATCGGCCGCGTCAACCGCATCGGTTCCCTCGCACCGCGCGTTTTCATCTACAACTTCTATCCCACTTCTCGCGTCGATGACGACATCGAGCTGCGCAAGAAGGCTATCATGAAGCTCCAGGCTTTCCACTCCGCTCTCGGCGAGGACAGCCAGATCTACTCTACGGACGAAGAAGTCGATACCTTCGGTTTGTTCGACAAGAGCCCAGAGGAAACGGAGCGCGACGAACGCCTCACGCTCCTCATGGAACTGCGTCGATTCCGCGCCGAGCATCCAGAGCAGTTCCGCCGCATTGCCAAACTTCCCGCCCGCTGTCGCGTAGGTCGCGCCGACTCCACCCGTGTTCGCAGCACTGTCGGCTTCATCCGCAACGCACATCGTGATGCGTTTTACCGCGTCCGCCCTGATACCGCTCCAGAAGAAATTAGCTTCACCGAGGCCGCCCAGGAGTTCCGCGCTACCAACATCAACGAGCCAGCCATCGCGCTCCATCAGGATCACCACGCACAAGTCAACAGCGCCACCGCTGCCTTCCGCGAGGCGGTCGTCGCGGATGCGCTTGCGCCACTAGCAGTCGAGATGAAGCAGGGTCCCAACGAAAAGCGCGCCCGTGACTTCGTGGACGGCTTCCTCGCCTTCGATTTTATCAGTGACGAAGAGCGTCGCCTCATACGGCTCGCCAAGCTGGCCCTCGCTCGTGCCCGCTACGCCAGCCTCCAGCGTGAAATCAACAAGCTCCAGCGCGACACGAAGAAGGTGAAAGTCACCCCTGCCGTCCTGGCCGACAAGCTCTTTGAAATTCTTCGTGAGTATAAGCTCGAGGATATGGAGAGTCAGGGCGTCGGTGCTACGGAGGCCATCCGTCGTGCTGAGACGGAGCCTGAGATCATCATTACCGAATCTTTCGACCATCCGTCCCGCGCATGACCCGCGACCAATTCCGCTCTCTTCTTCAATCCCCCTACGACCGTTCGCGTTGGCTTGCTGCATTGCCGTCTTTCCTTCCCGCGATCCAGGTTTTTGCTCGCCCGCAGGCTCTCGACTTCTCCGCCGACGCCGTTGCCTCCGCCGTTCAGTTGGCCCGCATCCCCCTCGCTGGAGACCGGTCGGTCGCCGTGTTGGAAGTCCGAGTCTCTGGCCAGGTGGACTTGCAGCGCAATCGTGTTGGCCTGCGCAAGCTGGTTGCGCGTTTCATCGGCTCGCCCTCCGCCGATGCCGTGCTCGCCTTCTTTGTCGGCGACTCTCCCGATCACCCCGACTACCGATTCTCCTTCGCCGCCCGCACTAACGCATTCTCGGCCGACGGTCAGCTGGAGCAAAACGAGACGGCCCCACGCCGCTACACTTATCTCTTTGGCCCCGGCCAGCCCTGCCGCACCGCGCTTGAACGCTTTGAATTGCTGCGCTCCCTCGGCGTCCGAGCACAGCTCGGCGATCTTATTGAGGCATTCAAGGTAGAGCCGCTCTTCAAAGAATTTTACCGCGACTACGGTCGCATATTCGACGCCGTCGAGAATCACGTTCGCCCGACCCTTCCGGATAAAGAGCCGCTACGCCTCTTCACCCAGCGTCTTTTCAACCGGCTCATGTTCTTGGCCTTCGTCGAGCGTAAGGGTTGGCTTCGTTTTGGCCAGCGCACCGACTATCTCGCCGCGCTCTGGAATGACTACACTGCCAAGCGTCGCACGTCCTCTGCCTCGGCCAACTTCTACGCCGACCGACTCACACCACTCTTTTTCGAGGGACTCAACCAAGCCGACCGTCCAGCCAGCTCTGTCGATCCGCGCTTTGGTTCGGTGCCCTACCTGAACGGCGGTCTCTTCGAGTTCGCCGAGGACGGCACCGACCGTCTCCCGAAGCTCCGCGTGCCAGACGAGGCCATCGCGCTCATCCTCGATCCTGAGAGCGGTCTCTTTTCCCGTTACAACTTCACGGTCGCCGAAAGCACGCCGCTCGAAATCCAGGTCGCCGTCGATCCCGAGATGCTCGGCAAGGTGTTTGAGGAACTCGTCACCGGCCGCCACGAACAAGGCAGCTACTACACGCCCAAGCCCATCGTCTCTTTCATGGGCCGCGCTGCGTTGGTTGAATACCTAGCCGATCACTGCCCGGCCGAGCCGCGAGTCGCTTTGGAGAAATTTGTCCACGAGGAAGACGCGTCCACTCTCCGCGATCCCGAGGCCATCCATCGTGCACTGGTTGAGGTGAAGGTGTGCGATCCTGCCTGTGGCTCCGGTGCCTACTTGCTTGGCCTGCTTCACGAATTGCTCGATCTGCGCACGCGGCTTTTTGTTTCACGACAGAAGCCTGATGCGACCACGGCTTATGATCGCCGTCTCCAGATCATTGAGCGCAATCTCTACGGCGTCGATAAGGACGCCTTTGCTGTCAATATCGCCCGACTCCGTCTCTGGCTCGCCCTTGTAGTGGAGTTTGAAGGCAGTGTGCCGCCGCCGCTGCCCAACCTCGATTTCAAGATCGAAGTCGGCGACGCGCTTTCCGCGCCGGCCCCTGCGACATTGTTAGGGGAAACCAGTGCCCTGCGCGATCAGGTCATCGCTCAATTCCGCGCCACCAAGGCGGCCTACCTGCGCGCACATGGCCTCGAAAAACAACGCCTGAAAACCGAAGCCGAGCGTTTGCGTGCTGACCTCAAAATTTGGCTCCATTCCGATGCTCCAAGCGATGCATTCGACTGGGCCTTGGAGTTTGCTGAGGTCTTTTTGCCCGCAGTCGCATCGTCCACGCTTTCGAGTGAACTTAATCTTGGTCAAGAACTCGCCGCTCAACCAGTGGCAGGTGGTTTTGATATCGTCGTCGCCAATCCGCCTTACGTGCGCATGGAACTGATCAAGCCGCAAAAACCCACTTTGCGGAAACGCTTTCCACACGTTCACGCTGAGCGGGCGGATCTCTACGTTTACTTCTACGCCCGTGCTCACGAATTGCTCCGGACGGGTGGGGTCGCCGCCTTCATCTCGTCCAACAAATGGCTCCGGGCGGGTTACGGAGAATCACTCCGGCAGCATTTGCTCGATGCGCAGGCTTTTCGCTTGGTCATGGATTTCGGTGAGCTTGGCGTGTTCGACACTGCAGCCACTGACGCGGCGATTTTCCTCTGGCAGAAGCAACCGCGTGCTGCGACTCCGACCGCATGGGCCATGGTCAAAGACCTACCGCTTTGCTATCGCGAAGGCGTTCGCACCCATTTCCAAAGGCTTCGTGTCGAGGTGCCTGCCGATCAGTTTGGAGAGGGTAAGCCTCGACTCGCCACCAGTGCTGCCGCCGATCTACGCGGGCGCATGGAGCGTAGCGGTCTGCCGTTGGGCGAAATATATCGCGGCAAGCTTGGATACGGAATTAAGACCGGTTTGAACGACGCCTTCATAATTGATAAAGAAACTAAAGAGCGCCTTGAGACGAAAAGCCCTAGAGCTGCATCGATTATCAAACCGATGGTCTTCGGCGATGACATCCGCCGCTTTGAGGTTCACTATCGAGGGCGCTACCTGATCTACACTTATCACGGCATCGACCTTAATGGCTGCGATTCAATTTTAGAACACCTTAGCGAATACCGCAATTTGCCGCCAAAAAACGGCAAACCCAGAGGGCTGGATCATCGCGCGACGAATCAGAAGTGGTGGGAGTTGCAGCAACCCCAACGCGCCTATGAGCAGCTATTTTCTGAATCTAAAATTCTCTATCCCGATATCGGCAAAGAAAGCCGGTTCTTCCTCGATGATAGCGGCCTTTACCCGGAGACTACCGGATTTGTCGTGGGAGTTGCAGACTGGTTCCTACTCGCCGTGCTCAATTCATCGGTTGCATGGGCATTTTTCAGAGAAGTATGCCAGGCGCTGGGAGACAAAGACGAAGGCGGACGCCTTCGCCTTAAATCACAGTATGTAGAACTGCTCCCCATTCCTAGCGCTTCCGCTGACGAACGAGATCAGGTCGGTAAACTCGCCATGCAGGCTCAAACCCTACATGGCAACCGCCGTATCCGTAGCGAGCAGTTCATCCGCGATTTAGGTCTGAACCCGGCAGACAGCAACTCTCGCAATCCGCTTGAGCAGCCTTGGACACTCTCGGCTGACGAGTATACAAAGCGCGCCCGCAAGCTGCACGGCCGTGCGCCGGACATGAAGCTCTACGAGGCCGCGCGCGACGAAACCGCCGCTCTCACCGAGCAAATCGCTAAGATCGAAGCGGAAATCGACGCTCGGGTTGCTGCTCTCTACGGTCTGGACGCGGAAGACCAACGCTGGGCCGCCCAATCCACTCCGGCAGATGGAAAGCAGACCGTGTTCTTCGACCTGCTAGGCAAGCTCAAGGCCCGTCGCGCCCACTTCTCGCTCACGGAAGTCCAAGCCGCGGTTAACGACGCCGAGCTATCCCTTGCTGACGATACCCTCAAAGTTTACCTCAGCGAGGCCACGAAGCAGGGCCTTATCCACGACGCCGGGCGTGGTTGGTATTCGCGCCTCTCCGAGCCACTCAAGCTCGACCTCCAGCCGGTTCAAAAATTGATCCGCGCCACCAAGAAGGCCCTGCCATTGCTCGACCTTTGCGCATGGAGCACGGCCCAGCTCAACCCTTGGATGCCCCACCTGCTGGCCCACCCAGTCGCCTTCCTCTACGTGCCGCGCGACACACTCGACTCCGTCGGTGAAACCCTGCGCGAGCAAGGCTGGGAAGTAGCGATCAATCCCGGTAAGCACGCCGTTGCTCGCGATGTTCGGCCTGGCGAAAAAATGGTCGTGCTCAGGCCGGCCCACTCCAAACAACCGCCCTCGCAAGACTACCAAGCCGCTCCAGAGCAAGTCCTTGTCGATCTCTTAGTTGAAACCGAAGCATTGGGGCTCATGGACAGCTCCGAAGCCCGGCAGGTCTTGCTGGCAGCCACCGAGCATGGTGGCGTGAAACTATCTGAGGTGAAGCGTTTTGCGGATTTCAGGAAGCTCAAATGGGAGGCCATTTGGCCAACTAACTAACGCCAATTTTTCAGGAAAAATGGCATTGATTAACCTCTCATAAAACCATGTTTCCGGAGCACGTTTACACCCGAGCTTGGGCGGACGAACAGCGTCGAAACTTGGGTAACTGCGACCCCGGATTGCTCGAAAAGTGTGTGCGCGCACTGACTCTGTTGGGATATCTGGCCGAAAGCGGGCTGCCCTTCATGTTCAAGGGCGGCACAAGTATCCTGCTCCACCTCCCGGACATTCGTCGCCTCTCCATCGACATCGACATCGTCTCCCCGGCGTCGAACGAAGAGCTGGAGCATGTGGTGGCGAGGATCGGCCAAACCGCGCCCTTTATTCGCTGGGAAGAAAACGTGCGCGGCACGGCAACGGGCCGGGAGCCCATGCCTCGGCGTCGGCATTTTAAGCTCTGGTTCGCCAGCCCACGCGCGACGACCGGTGCGGACTACGTGCTGCTCGACGTGGTGCAGGAGGAACACTGCCCACACGACATAGTGAAGCGTCCTATCCGCACGGCCTTTCTCGTTCCTGACCGAGAAATCACGGTGGCGCTGCCCACCGTCGAGAGCCTGCTCGGCGACAAACTCACCGCTTTCGCGCCTACGACAACCGGAGTGCGCCTGCGCAAATTGGGCGGCGATGTCGGCGAAGTCATGCAGGTGGCCAAGCAGCTCTTCGATGTCGGCGTCCTTTTCGAGCACGCCACCGACTTCGCGGCAGTCGCCCGCGCCTACAACGGCGTGCAAGCGCAAGAATCCAGCTACCGGGAGAATCTACACACTCGCGACGCATCGCTGGCGGACACGCTCAACGCCTGCCTCGGCGTCACCGGCTCAGGCTTACGCCGCGTCCCCGCAACCCTGTTCCCCGACACGCCCTTGCTGCTCGACGGTTTTCGTCGCCTCGAAGGCCACCTCACCCAGCGCCGTCTTGATGACAACGCCCGTCGCATCTTTGCGGCGCGGGCAGGAGTGCTTGCATCGCACCTGCTATCCGGCCGTCAGCTCGACTTTGCAACTCTGCGCTACACCCAGAGCGCAGCCCAAGTTGAGGCTCTGCGCGTCGCCAGTCTGGCCGAGCACCAACACGCGTGGCTCGACCGTCTCAAGCTTACCAACACCGAGGCTTACCATTATTGGTATCACGGACTCCGCACACCATAACCCTTATCACCGGCATGGTCGCCAATTCCGCCCCCAGCAATTATCCGCTCCGCCACGTCTCCGTTCGAGTTCCGTGGCATGATTCGGGATGGGCGGGCACGGTTTGCTCCGCGCCTCACCTTAACGGCGCTTGCGCCAAGTTGAAGCGTATCGCGGGGCAAAAAAAGGACGAAGCAGAGCAGCCGCTCGCCGGGAAATCCCTGGAAACACTACCCCGCGAACAATGGCCGTGTTGCGTTGAAGAGCGCGCGACGTTCATGGCGCCTTTCGAGACCGAGCACCTAAAACGCCACGCCCTCGCCGACAAGAACCCGGAGCACTACGGGCACTTCGTCGCGACACCGCAGCGTTTTCCCCGCTACTCCGCCGGCCTGGTTCCCTTCAAATGGTTGATGAGTTCCAATCTGGGGCTCTACCGCGATCTCTACGATCTCGACATCGACGAGGACCGCGAACCCGACCTCGGCTACGAGTCCGGATGGACTCACGAGGCCGCCAACCAAAAGTCTTTGCTCGACGCTTTCGCGGCCCACCTTCGCGCCGACGATTCGCTCTGCTTTTTCTACGCCAAACACGTTCCTTTCGTTGAAGGCACGGCCCGCGTCATCGTCGGCGTCGGCCGTGTGACTCACATTGGCGAACTGACGGAATATCGCCGTAAGGACACCGACGGAATGCGCGGCATGGTGTGGGAGCGGCCGGTTCAACACTCCATCCGCACCAAGGGCAGCGACGGTTTTCTCCTGCCTTATGCCGAGATTCTGCGGCGGGCGGAGCAGGACGCTTCTATCGACGTAGAGCGCTACACCGCCACGGCCCCCGCCGAGCACTGGGACGAGTTTTCCTACGCCTCCGAACTCGTGACACACGACGGAGCCATTGGCGCTTTGCTGAATGTCGAAACCGCGTTGCGCCGTATTGAGGACGAACTGGGCATTCCGACCACCGAACAACGCCAGTGGCTCAACACCGAACTGGTGCGCCTCTGGAAAGTGCGTGGTCCCTTCCCTGGTTTCGGGGCAGTGCTTTCCGCGTTTGGCCTGTCGCGAGGCATCTTCGTCGCCCATGCCCTCCAACAGAAGGCGGGCGAGAACGAAGACCCGTGGCCACTTCTCGACAAAGCATTTGCCGATCCCGCCGCCTATTTGCCGCAGGTTCTGCGCGCCGACATGAAGGCCCTCGCGCCAACATGGAAAGGCCTACCCGAAGACCGCCGGGTGTATCTAAAACTTCTCAGCCGCTTCGAGCTCACCCAGCCCCAAGCAAAGGATCTCTACGAGGCCGACTCCCGCAAGAAGCGGAGCTGGTTGGCATCGGACCGCGAAATCATCGTCAACCTTTACCGACTTTACGAGATCACGCAGCACGATCCGGAGGGCGTTCCACTCCTCATCATCGACCGCGGCGTCTTCCCGGAAGACTTCGTCCAAAACAAGCATCCCCTGCCACCGCCGTCTGCGCTCGAATCCGCCGCCGATTTGCGGCGGGTGCGCGCCTTCTGCGTGGCCTCTCTGGAAAGTGCCGCTGCCCAAGGTCACACTCTCCTGCCCAAAGGCAACGCCGTGGATGCCATCCAATCCATGCCCGTTCGCCCTGCCTGTCCGGTTACGGGCGACATGCTCGCGGCTCGCGTCGCCGACATGAAGCCGTGCATCGTCGGCGTGAGCCTCCCCGACGGCGATGTCGCGCTTCAGTTGGAGCGTTACGCGGAATACCGTAAAATCATAAGCCAACAAGTCACCGGTCGCACCGGGCCGACGGCTGCACGGCACGCTGTCAGCGTGGATTGGGCGTCGCTACTGGAGGCGAAATTCAAGAAAACAAAAGACCGTGAGGAACAGCGCGCTCGGCAGGAAAAAGCCGCAGCCCTGAAGGAGTTGGCGGAGTCGCGGATGAGCGTGCTCGTCGGTCCGGCTGGCGCCGGCAAGACCACCGTCCTCGGCCTCCTCTGTGCCCAACCCGCGATACAGACCGGCGGCATCTTGCTTTTGGCCCCGACCGGCAAAGCCCGCGTGCGGATGCAGCAGCTCATCGGAAGCACTTCCGCCCAAGCGTTCACTCTCGCCCAGTTTCTCAACCAACACGGACGCTTCGACGGCCGCACCGCTCGTTACCACCTCAGCAAGAATCCGAAGGCGTCGGGTTACGGCACGATCATCGTGGACGAATGCTCCATGCTTACCGAGGACATGCTCGCCGCATTGTTTGATGCGATCCAGGGCGTCCAACGGTTGATCTTCGTCGGCGATCCGGCGCAGCTTCCGCCGATTGGCGCGGGACGTCCCTTCGTGGATATTATCGCACGCCTGCGCCCGGAAAATTTCGATGCCCTTTTCCCACGCGTAGGTCCGGGGTATGCCGAGCTTACGATCGAACGCCGACAGGTGGGCACAGACCGGCCCGACATCCGCCTAGCCCGCTGGTTCAGCGCCACTCCGCCCTCCGCCGGTGAGGACGACATTTTCTCCAGCCTGCCGAATCACCCGGCTATTCGCTTCGTCGAATGGGAAAAGCCCGACGACTTCCGCGACTCTTTGCTGGAGGTAATCGAGGAGGAGCTAAAACTTAGCGGCCCCGACGACGTGCGCGGCTTCAACCAATCACTCGGAGCAATTGTCAGCGGCGATTACGATTATTTCAACGTCACCAAAAACCCGGGTGCGGAGTTCATTCACCCTGTTGATCGCTGGCAGATTCTTAGTCCGCTGCGCGGGATGCCCTTTGGCGTCGGCGACATCAACCGGCTCATTCACGAGAAATTCCGTTCCGCCATGGTGGACTTTGCGAGCCGGCGGTGGCGCAAGATTCCCAAACCGCTCGGATCAGAGCGGATCGTTTACGGCGACAAGGTCATCAACCTCGGCAACCACTCGCACAATTGTTTTCCCGCCGGAGGCCTCGGCTACCTCGCCAACGGTGAAATCGGTTTGGCCGTCAGCCCCTGGCACAAGGATTTCCTCAACATCGAATTCTCATCCCAGATCGGGGTCACCTACAGCTTCACTGGGAAAAACTTTCGTGAAGAGGGAGAGCCGCCCTTGGAGTTGGCCTATGCGCTCACGGTTCACAAAGCCCAGGGCAGCCAATTCAACCTCGTCGTCATCGTTCTGCCGCAAGATCACCCGATCCTTTCGCGAGAGCTGATCTACACGGCGCTTACACGCCATCAATCGCGAGTGGTCATCATGCACCAAGGGCCGCGAAGCCTGCTCAAAGACCTCACTTCGCTGCACCGGTCGGCGACGCTGCGGAGGATGACCAACCTCCTGCAAGAATGTCGTATGGTGGAGTTCAAGCAGGCCAAGGGCAGCGTCTTCATGCAGGAAGGTCTTATTCATCGCACCAGCAGCGGTATCGCAGTCCGCTCGAAATCCGAACTTTTGATCGCCGAGGCGCTCACCAACGCAGGCCTCAACTTCACCTACGAAACCGAGCTGAAGCTCGGCGGGAGTGTGCGATACCCCGACTTCACCATCGAAGATGACATCACTGGCCGTGTTTTTTATTGGGAACACCTCGGCATGATGGAACGCGAAGACTACAAGCGCGCGTGGACTGCAAAGGAGGCGTGGTATCGCGAGAACGGCATCCAACACGCCGATCACAAAAATCCGGTCACCAGGAGCCTCATCACCACCATCGAATCCAACGGCAAATTTGATATGGGGATTGTTCAGGAACTCATTGCCGTCCACTTCGGCCGTTAAATTCCGTCGCCTTCTCAATTGTTATGAATCCGGCTCCACCCGCTGCACCGAAATCGAACACACTCCTCTGGATCGCTGGAATCGGAGTGGCTGTCGTGGCTTTGATCTACTTCGGAGGAAAGTTCTTCCGTTCAGTTGTCGAAGCCATCAACAAATGGCAGCCTGCCGATGCAGCCGACAAGGAAACCGATCACCGGAAAGCAGTCGCCGGATTTCTTCGCACAACTTTGCCGGGTTACACAATAATCGAGGAGTATGGTAACGAGCGAAGCCGTGCCGATCTGGTCATTTGCAGCAGCAACCAGGGTGTCGAAAAGAGTCAGGAGAAGTTCGTTATAGAACTGAAATACCGCATGTCGTCGAAAGCGGAGGTTGATCGCTTGGTTGGCCAATGCATCGGCTACAAGCAGTTCGGCTACGATAAAGTCATCATTCTGCTCATCGATACCGAACCGAATATGGCTGAGGTGCTAAAAGCGCGCGCATCCGTTGATACGCTGGCTGGTTTTCTTACGGTGGTTGAGATTCGCAAATCGGCACCGACCACCATCGCCGAGACGCCGGCAAAGGCTTCCTGACGACCGAGCAGATCGTTGTTCGGGAAAATGCCTTTCCCCGCGGTCGAGTCTGCGTCTCGCCCTCCCCATTCTAGCGGGGACACCCCGCAACGCCCCGACGCCGGCCAAGGCCAGCTTGGATAGCACGAGCGGGATCGGCCACTGCTCCGGTGCTCCGCTCCGACTTCGGCTCCGGCCATTCGTTGCGGGCGGAGACGGCTTGGCTCCGCGCTCACGGCCGCCTCTGGCGATTCG
>CAYZBG010000088.1:0-20528 GCA_964476565.1 uncultured Opitutus sp. | reverse complement strand
CAAAAGCCAGACAAGCAGCCACACCGGCCAAAGAACCGTGATGAAGCCTACCGATGGTCGTGTCATATAGATAGCTATCGACCAGCGAGCTCACGAGCATCCCAACCGGGATCCACACTGCGGGTTCAGAGATCATGATAGGACGAGCAGGGCTTTGGGTGGCTATAGGTGGGTGCTTCGACTTTAGATTCTCGACTTCGACTCACGCGGAGCAACTGCGCGTCTTGTGGCTAAGCCAGACGCCTGCGACAGGCGGCGCCACAACCGCCCGGTCAGGAGACCGGGCCTACCGGGCGCGCAGCGCGACGGTGATGGGGCAGGGATTTGTGGTCATCGGCCCAAACCTCGGCAGCGGAGCTGCCGCTGCTTCTTGGATTTTTGTGCCTCTTTGTGGCTAGTCATGATTGCAGCCGGTTGGGAGGCCCGCCCTACAAGGCGACGCTTGGGGGTTGGGGAGCCTTCGGCCCGTCAGTTCCGGCCTCGGAAATTCTCCGGACAAGAACGTCTTTGGCGGGTACGCGCGGTGGATCGCAGGGAAACTGCATTGTTTTAACCGCGCGCGTTGATGGGATGTCAACGGCGCGGCGTGCCCGCGCGTGGTGCGGATTGACGGCGGCGGGCGGCAATTCACTCTCGGGACCCTACTCTCGTCATGTCGCGTCTCCTTCGAATCGCCCTCGGCTTCTTGCTCGCTGCGTTGGTCATCCCGGGGCGCGCCTCCGAGCCTGCGGCGACGACCAAGCCGTGGGAGAAGCCGATGTGGACAGTCGAGACGGGGCTACTCTGGGGCTTTGGCAATGACACGCCCCTCGCCTACCGGCTCGTGCCCACCCAACTGTCGTGGCGTTCGGCCGAGGCGTTTGTGCGCCCGCTCCAGGATGGCTCACGCCTCATGATCCGGCATCGGTTCACGTTGATCGCGACGTGGGTGCAGCAGGGGCCGGAATCGCGCTACCTCGGCGGCGCCGCCTCGCCTTCGATCGAGTGGTGGAATCCGGCCGGTACCTGGGCTCTCGTCGGCGGCGCCGGTGGCGGGATCGGCTGGATCGATTCACGTGATGTGCCCGGCGGACAGGGCCAGGACTTCACCCTCAACTGGTTCATGCGCGGCGGGATCGAACATGTGACCAAGCGCGGTGCCACCCTGACGGCCGGCGTCATGTTTCAGCACCTGTCGAACGGTGGTCAGACCGACCCGAATCCCGGCATTGACGCCCTAGGGTTCACCCTCGGTTACTCGTGGCCGTTCTGAAGGTAATGTCCGTCTCAACCACGACCTCACCGTCTCTTCGCATCGCCCTCGCTCCCGGGGGCGCAGCCGGCTTTGACCCAGGCGTACCCGTCCTGGCCGGCGAGACGCAGGAGCACCTGTTCGCCGATCTGGAGTTCGAGCGCACGGCCGGAGCACTGACGCTGTACGGCAATCGCGACTGGCGGGTCGGTGCCGCGTCCGTGACGTTGGATGCCGGGCTCGAGGTCGCGACGGGACGGGTGTACGACGATTTGCTGGCGGCGGTGGGGGACCGGCGTCTGGCCCGGATCTGGAACTACGTGCCGGCGATCAACGCGGATGGACCCGATGGGTTGGAGAACTACCGCGCCTTCTGCCGCGGCCGTTCGCTGGCCTTTGAGCGTGCGTTCGGGGCCGATTTCAAGGCGTACCTGCCGGCGGCGTCCGCCGTCGGATGCCAACACGACCGGCTCACCGTCGTCTTTGCCGCCAGCCGGCATCCGGCCCGGCACGTGGAGAATCCGCTGCAGGTGCCGGCCTACGATTACCCCAGCGACTACGGTCCGCGGTCGCCCAGCTTTGCCCGCGCGACGCGCGTGGAACTGGCCGGGCGCACGGCCGTTTTCATCTCAGGCACGTCCGCCGTACGCGGGCACGCCACCATCGCCCCGGAGAGCACGCTCGCCCAGCTCGACTGCACGGTGGAGAACCTGCGCGAGCTTTCCCTCGCCTGCGACCTCGGGCCGGACCTCGCCGCCCGCCGCGGGCTGCGCCGTCATTTCAAAGTCTACCTGCGGCACGCCACGGACCTGTCGGTGGTCCAGACGGCGTTGCGCGACCGGTTGATCCGGCCCGGCGACGAGGTGTCGTATGTGTTGTCGGACATCTGTCGGGCCGCGCTCAACATCGAGATCGAAGCCACCCTGCTGCCCCGGGGTTAGGGCGCGGTCGGAATCCCGGTCGCACGTCAACGGGCGCAGGTCGAACGTCGCAACCGGCACGAGGTGGACGCACGCGTCCCTCCACGCGTGGCTGGGGTGCGCGATCGGGTGACGGACGGCGCGCGCACGTCCGTTCGCCGGAAAGATTTTCGGCGGAGCCAAGCGGGGGCTTGGCGTTCCCAAGCGTAACCTTCGACGTTTGGACCTTCGACCGGTGACCGAGCTTACGCGTCCGCCACGGGCAAGGTGAACGAGAAGCGGGCCCCGCCGTCGGCGCCATTGGCTGCCTCGATGCAACCGCCGTGGTCCTCGACGATGCGTTTGCAGATGGAGAGGCCGAGCCCCGTCCCGTGCGCCTTGCCGAACGTGGCGAAGGGTTCGAAGAGCCGCGGTGCAATCTCCGGCGCGATGCCGCGGCCCGAGTCGGACACGTCTACGCGTACCAGGCCGGGCTCAAGCCGGACGGACAGCGCGATCACGCCGCACGAGCCGTCGATCGCCTCGACCGCGTTGTTGAGCAGGTTGCGCAGGAGGCGGGAGAGCCGCCGGGGTTCGCCGCGCAAACGCACCGGCGGAAGCGCCCCGAGCACGCGCAGGGTGACGCCGCGCGCCGCGAGTTCGGGTTCGTGCAACTCGAGTTCGTTGCGCAGGAAGGTGGAAAAATCCATCCAGCCGAACAACGCCGGGGTCCGTCCCTCGCGCGTGTAGTCGATGAGCTCGTGGAGGAGCGAGTTCATGTGCGACACTTGCACGAGGATGCTGCGGCTCGCCTGCGCCAGGCCGTCGGGACCGAGCCCGGGCTGGGCGAGCATCTCGGCGGCAAGCGAGATCACGGCGAGGGGATTCTTGAAATCGTGCACCGTGGCGCGGGCGAGGCGGCCGACGGTGGCCAGGCGCTCGTGGAGCAGCAAATCCTCAAGATAGCGGGCGTTGGTGGCCCGCAGCCGCGCAGAAAAGGCGCGGATGAGCCGGAAGGCGAAGTCGGGTTGCTCGTGCAACAGGGCGAGGAACGGTTCGCGACCGAGGAAGCGGGTGCACGTGGCCACCTCGGCCACCGCCGTCGCGGAACGCACGCCTTCATCGAGGATCGCCATCTCGCCGAAAAAGTCGCCGGGCGCGATGGTCGCGAGCGGACGAATCACCTCGCCCGAACGCCCGCCGGCGCGAATGCCGACGCGGCCCGACACGACGACATGAAACCCATCCCCGGGATCGCCGGCTTCGAAGATGACCTCACCGGGAGCAAAGTACCTCAATTCCCCGCGATCACCGAGGGCCTCACGGTAGTCGTTGGCGGTTGGAACGGACGTCTGGGGTTCCCCGGCGGAAGGCATGGTGAATTAGGGTATCCAAAGACCCGTATTCGCAAGCCATCGGCCCTGAGGCATACACCCCAGCCCCCCCGGCAAGAGGTGGACGCGCGGGGCCCTCGGCGCGTGGTTGGGGTGCGCGATCGGGCGAGGGACGGCGGGCGCACGTCCGTGCGGACGCATGTTTTTCGGCGGAGCCAAGCTGGGGCTTGGCGTTCCCAGGGGGGATCCGCCGGTCGCAGCGGACACGATACCGACGCGCCCACCACCTGGGACCTTGGACGTGCGACTCGCTTCAGGACAGGGTCTGAATCAGTTTCACGATCGGCAGGAACATCGCGATCACGATGGTGCCGACGACGACCGCCATGGCGGCGATGGTCACCGGCTCCAGCAGCGACGTGAGCCCGGCGACGGCAGCGTCGACCTCGTCCTCATACGTTTCGGCGACGCGCAGAAGCATCTCGGCCAGGCTGCCGGTTTCCTCCCCCACCTCGATCATGCCCGGGACGAGAGGTGGGAACACCGAGGCCGCCGCAAACGGCGGGGCAATGGCGTCTCCAGCCTGCACGCGGTCATGGATCACGGTCAGGGCCTCCGCGATGCGCAGGTTGCCGGCGGTATCGCGGGTGATGAGCAGGGCGGGCAACAGAGGCACGCCGGAGGCGAGCAAGGTGCCCAGTGTACGGCAAAGGTGCGCTACGGCCGCCTTCGTCGCCACGCCCCCGAGCGCAGGCAGAGACAGGAGGGTGCCATCCCACCACCGACGCACGCGGCGCAGACGCCGGGCAAATACCCAGGCCATGCCGGCGGCAACGGGCGCCGCGGCCACAAGGGCGCCGTGATGCTGGAGCACCTTGCCCACGCCGAGGACGAGTTCGGTCAGGGCCGGCAACGGCTGCCCCTTCAACATGCTGACAAACACCGCCTCGAACTTCGGGACGACGAACATCATCAACGCCGTGACCACGCCGCCGGCCACGAGGGCGATCATCGCCGGATACACTAGGGCGCTGCGCACTCGCCGGACCAGTCGGTCGCGCTTGTCGAGGAAGTGACCGAGCCGCTCCACTACGACCTCGATCACGCCGCCCGCCTCCCCCGCCCGGACCATCGCCACATAAGCAGGCGGGAAACTGCGCGGGTCGGCGGCCATCGCCGCTGAGAGCGACGCCCCTCCCCTCACCGCCTCGGCCAGGGCGCGGATTGCCGGGCCACTGCCGCGCGGATTCGCCTGACGGGCGAGCAAATCGAGACCGCGCACCAGCGGCATGCCGGCCTTGAGCAGCGACGCCAGCTGGCGGGTGAACGGCGTCAGGTCCGTCCGCGACAGCCGGACCGAGCGCCGGCGCTTCGGTGTAGAAGGTGCCGCGTTCAGCGGCTCCGCGGTTTCGGCAGCCGCGACGAGCGCGATCGGATGCAGTCCGCGCGCCTTGAGCGCTGCGACGGTCTCGGCTGGCCCGGTTCCGTCGATGACGCCGGTCGATTCGGCTCCGGTGTGGGCATCGAGGCAGGTGTAACGGTAGGTCGGCATGGGGACGGGGTCGATGGAGCGTTCAGGTGTACATCAGCACGTCCTCAACCGAGGTCTCACCCGAAGCGAGCGCCTCGAGGGCGGCCGCACGGAGCGACCGGCGGCCGGCCGCGCGTGCATGGTCGCGCAACACTTGAGTCGGAGCGCCACTCGCTACCAGTTCGCCTAGGCGCGCATCCACGGGCAGCCATTCGTAGACCGCACAACGTCCCCGGTAACCGGTCCCATGGCAGGACGCGCAGCCCTCCGCCCGATGGCAGGACGGCGGCGGCGCGGTATCCGTTTCTTCCGCCAGACGGCGCAGCTCAACCGCAGTGACGCGATCCGGACGGCAGCAGTCCGGACACAGGCGGCGCAGGAGTCGTTGCGCGAGTACGCCGGACAGAGCTGACGCGATCAGGTACGGTTCGACGCCCATGTCGACCAACCGCACCACGGCGCCGGCGGCGTCGTTGGTGTGCAGCGTCGCAAGCACCAGGTGCCCGGTGAGGGCGGCCTGCACGGCCACCCGCGCCGTCTCTTCGTCGCGGATCTCGCCGACGAGCAAAACGTCCGGATCCTGACGCAGGAGGGCGCGCAGCGTGGTGGCAAAGGTCCGGCCGATGGACGCGTTGACCCCGACCTGCATCACGCCTGGAAGCTCGTACTCCACCGGGTCCTCCACCGTGACGATCTTGCGGTCGGTCGTATTCAAAAAACGGAGCGCACCGTACAACGTGGTAGTCTTGCCCGAGCCGGTTGGGCCGGTCACGAGCACGAGTCCGCCCGGACGTTCGACCATGGCGCGAAACTCCGACCGGATGGGCTCGGGCAAGCCGAGTTCCTCGAGACCGGGGCGGGACCTTTCTCCATCCAGTACCCGCAGCACGACGGACTCGCCAAAGTGCGTGGGCAACGTGGAAATCCGGAGGTCGACGGCGCGGCCGTCGGCGGTGATCCGCAGGCGGCCGTCCTGGGGCACGCGGCGTTCAGCGATGTTGAGATCGGCCAGCACCTTCAGTCGGGACGTCGCCGGCACGGCGAGCGCCGGATCATGCGTTTCGACCGTGCGCAAGGTGCCTTCCACCCGGAGGCGGACGGCGAAATGCGATTCGAACGGCTCGAAGTGCAGATCCGACGCGCGTTCTCGCACGGCCCGGAGCAGGAGTCCATCGACCCAGGCCGTGACGCCCGCCGCGTCCAAGACCGGCCGCGCCGCCGGCATAGCGGTGGCGGCGGCGAGTGGGATGGCGGCCGCCGCCGGTGCGGCGTACGCCTGAGCGAGCAGCTCCGCCACCTGCGCCGGCTCGGCGAGCATGAGCCGGACCGTCATCGCCGTGGCGCGAGTCAGATCGGCGAGCAGGTGCGGGCGAAACGGATCGGCCACGAGCACCTCGAGCATCTCACCGGTAAGGCGGAACGGCACGGCGTCGAGCGCACGCGCCCGGGTCGCACCGAGCCGGAGCACGGCGGCAGGTTCGGGCGCGGGCGGAATGCCTTCGATCCAGCCGCACTGGCAATGCTGCGCCACCGCGGCGAACAGCCGGGACGGCGTCAGGAGGCCGGACTCTAGGGCGAGCGCGGCTGGAGGACGGCCGGTGCGCGCATGGGCATCGGCCAACGAACGGGCGGCCTCCCCGGACACCTGCGTGCGCAGAAAGTCCAGGACGGCCTGGGGATGACTTTCAAACATAGGGGAAGTGTTTGAACGCGGCCGGCATCAGGCTGCCGGCGGGCCGGGCGCGGTGCGCCCCTGTCAGGCGGCGTCGCTCAGAGGTCCTTCAACACGGCGCCGGCCGCGAGCAGCTTCTCACGCATGACCTGGGGGTCCTGCGCCTTTTCCACCGCCTCGTCGGGCGGGATGAGCTCGCGGTTGACCAGGCTCATCAGGTGCGTATCCATGGTGATCATACCAAGGGCGGCACCAGTCTGGATGTCCGAGTTGATGCGGAAAGTCTTGTTCTCGCGGATGAGCGAGGCGATCGAGGTCGTGTTGACCATGATCTCGTAGCCCGCGATGCGCCCGCCGCCGACCTTCTTGCAGAGCACCTGGGAGATGACGGCCTGGACAGACGACGCGAGCTGGGTGCGGATCATGTCCTTCATGTTCGCCGGAAAGGCGTCGACCACGCGGTCGATCGTCTTGGCGGCGCCGTTGGTGTGCAGCGTACCAAAGACGAGGTGACCGGTCTCGGCGGCGCTGATGGCCGCCTCGATCGTCTCGAGGTCGCGCATTTCACCGACGAGAATGATGTCCGGGTCCTGGCGCAGCGCGCGGCGGATGGCCTCGGAAAAGCTCGGCACGTCCATGCCGATCTCGCGCTGGGTGACGATGCAGCGCTTGTGCTGGTGATAGTACTCGATCGGATCCTCAATCGTGATGATGTGGCCGTCGCGGTTCTCGTTGATGTAATTCACCATCGACGCGAGCGTGGTCGACTTACCTGAGCCCGTCGGGCCCGTCACGAGGATGAGGCCGCGCGGACGGTACAGCAGCTCGCGGATCTTGTCGGGCAGGCCGATGTCGCGCAGGCCGAACATGCGGTTGGGAATCTGGCGCAGCACCAGGCCATAGTTGCCCTTGGCCTTCAGCACCGAGACGCGGAAGCGCGCCTTTTCCATGTAGGCGAAACCGAAGTCGGCGCCGCCCTGAAGCTTCACCCCCTGCTGATGGGCGTCGGGTGTGATCGACAACATCAACTTCTCCGTGTCCGCCGCAGTCAGGTCAGGTCCTTCGATCGGCACCATGCTGCCGGACAACCGGAGCGTCGGGGGCTGGCCCACCTGGCAGTGCAGGTCGGAGGCCCCCTGCTCCACCACCAATTCCAGCAGGTCGTTCATCTCGTAGCTCATAGGCGTGCGTCGGGTCGTTGAAGGGAAACTCAGGAAGGGTCGTCGACCGTGGCAGCCATGACCTCCGCCAAGGTGGTCAGGCCGGCCGCGGCCTTGTTGAGTCCATCCTCACGCAAGGTTGGCCTGCCTTGCGAGCGTGCGTGCGCCCGGAGGCGCCCCGGAGAGGCATTTTCACAGATAATTTGCCGGGTAACCTCCGACAGGGGCAGGAGTTCGAAAAGTCCGACCCGTCCGCGAAAGCCGGTGCCGGCGCAGGCCGGGCACCCCGCGCCCGCGGCCCAGCGGCCCGCCTCGCCCTGTCCGGCCGCGGCCAGCAACCGGCGCTCGCCGGCATCGAGGGCGTGAGGCCGGGCGCAGGCGGCGCAGATTTTACGTACGAGGCGCTGGGCCACCGCGGCGCGGAGGGCGGCCGCCACCAGGTACGGGCGGGCGCCCAAATCGAGCAGGCGCGTGATCGCCCCGGGCGCATCGTTGGTGTGGAGCGTGGAAAACACGAGATGTCCGGTCAGCGCCGCCTGCAGGGCGATGTCCGCGGTCTCCCGGTCGCGAATCTCGCCGATCATCACAACGTTCGGCGCCTGCCGCAGGATCGCCCGCAACGCAGCGGCAAAGGTCATGCCAACCTCGGGCCGCACCGGCACCTGGTTCACCCCGGACAGCTGGTACTCAACCGGATCCTCGACCGTGATGAGCTTACGGCCAGGACCATTCAGGTAGTGAAGGCACGAATACAGGGTGGTCGTCTTGCCGGAGCCGGTGGGGCCAGTGACAAGCACCAACCCGTCCGCCACGCCGAGCAGGCGCGTCAGCAGTTCTGCATCGTCCGGGGCGAGGCCGAGGTCGGGCAGCCCAACCGCAAGCGCCTCGGGATCGAGCAGGCGCAGTACCAGGCTTTCCCCGTGCAAGGTGGGCAGGGACGACACCCGGACGTCGAACGTGCGACCCTCGGCGGTGACACGCAGCCGGCCGTCCTGCGGCAGGCGTTTCTCGGCGAGCGAGAGTTGGGCGAGAATCTTGACGCGCGACACGATGCCGGCCCGGCGAGCCGACGGCGGCTCCGGACCCTCGTGCAGAACCCCGTCGATGCGGTAACGCACCCGGAGGCGATCCGCCACGGGCTCGAGGTGAACATCCGACGCACGGCGGCGCACGGCCTCGTCGAGCAATGCTTGCACCAGCGGGACCACCGCCTCGCCTGCGTCCTCCTGGACCACGCTGGCGGCAACCCGAGAAAGTTCGCCGTAGGCGAACGGGGTCGGTGTGGCCGGAGTCGTCGGGTAATGCACGGCCAGGGCCTGGTCGAGGGCGGCATCGTCGACCAGTACCGGATCCACCACCCGTCGCAGTCGGGTCGCGAGGCGGTCGAGTCCGTCGGTTGCAAGCGGATCCGCCACGGCGACGACGAGAGCGGCTCCCGTGCAGCGAACCGGCACGAGCCGGTGCCGACGGGCGAAGTCGCCGTCGACCAGCCCGAGGGCGTCTGGCTCGGGCGGCTGGCGAACGAGGTCGTGGGCGACGAGGCCGAACGCCCCGGACGTCGCCAAATCAGGCGGTCCGGAGTGGTGCGGGGAGGAGGCGTCGGTCATCACGGGGGGAAGTCGCGGTGGCCGGGGAACGCCGTCCTCAGCGGTTCAGACTCATGAGGAACTCGGCGTTCGACTTCGTCTTCTTGAGGCGCTGGATGAACATCTCCATCGCCTCCACCGGCGGGATACCCTGCATCGCGCGGCGCAGGCCGTAGACGCGCAGCATCTCATCGGGATGATAGATGAGCTCCTCCTTGCGCGTACCGGAGCGATCGATGTTGATCGCCGGGAAGATGCGCTTGTCGGACAGGCCGCGGTCGAGGTGGAGCTCCATGTTGCCCGTGCCCTTGAACTCCTCGAAGATCACTTCGTCCATGCGCGAGCCCGTGTCGATCAGCGCGGTGCCGAGGATGGTGATGCTGCCGCCGCCCTCGATGTTGCGGGCGGAGCCGAAGAACCGCTTGGGTTTCTGCAGGGCCGTGGCTTCGACACCGCCCGACATGATCTTGCCCGAGTTGGACGCAAGCGCGTTGTAGGCACGGGCGAGGCGGGTGATGGAGTCGAGCAGGATGACCACATGCTGCCCCTGTTCGACGAGACGGCGGGCTTTTTCGATCACCATCTCGGCGGCATGCACATGGCTCTCCGGAGCCTCGTCAAAGGTGGACGACACCACCTCGCCCTTGGTGTGGCGCTTGAAGTCGGTCACTTCCTCGGGCCGCTCGTCGATGAGCAGCAGGATGAGCTTCACCTCCGGGAAATTGTGGGAGATGGAGTTCGCGATGTTCTGCAGCAGCACGGTCTTGCCGGTGCGCGGCGGAGCGACGATGAGCCCGCGCTGGCCGAAGCCGACTGGCGTGAGCAGGTCGACGGAACGCATCGAGATGTCCTTATGAATCTCGTTGGCCTCGAGCAAAATGCGCTTGAGCGGATAGTAGGGAACCAACTCCTCGAACGGCGTCACTTTCGAGATGTCATCCGGCGCGCCCCCCATGACGGATCGGATGGCGATGACGGCCGGACAGCGGTCGTCCCCCTCGGGCGCGGCGACGACAACCTCGACCTCGTGTCCGCGCTTGAGTCCGTAGCGGTTGATCAGGGTTTCCGGCAGGTAGGGATCTTCCGGATACAGCCGGTAGTTCACATGCTCATGCACGATGAACCCGTGGCCGCGGTCGGTGAGGTCAATCAGACCGCGGTCGAGAATCAGGCGTTTCTCCGTGGCGGCGAACTTGAAGATGGCCTCGAGCAGCTGGAGCCGGTTGGGCACGCCGTTGATCGGCACACTGAGCTGGCGGGCGCGGGCGTTGAGCTCCGCCAGGGTCAGCCCGTAGAGCTCATGCAGGTAGAGCGGCTCGCCACCATACTGGGCCGCGAGGGTATCCAACGCGGCCGGATCCTGGAACCGGGCCGGATCAGGCAGGTTACCCTGGCGCACCGGCACGAGTGTGGGCGGCGGGGGCTGGGGCGGATGCTTGGTGTGACCGCCATGGGGCGCATGGCCGCCATGGCCACCGCCACCGCGCGCGGCCTGCTTTTCGAGCCACTTCTGCTTTTTCTTGTCCTTTTTGCGCTTCCACCACGGCTCGCGCTCTCCGCCCGGTCCGTCGAAACCGCCCTGGGACGGCGCACCTTCAGACCGCGGCTCTTCGCCGTGGGACGGCGGCTGACCGCCGCTCGGGGCACCGCCGTCTTCGGCCGAGGCCTCGGAGGCACGCGCTGGCTCGGGGGCCGGGGCAGGTGGAGCTTCGGCCACCGCAGCCGGCTCGGGCTCGCGGGCGCGCGGCACGAAGACCTCGCGCGGCTCAGGAGCGGGAGCCGGGGCGGGCTCGGGAGCGCGTTGCACCACCGGGGCGGGCGCCGGCGCAGGCGGCGGGGCTTCCAACGCCAGCTCGGGCGTGGCGGTCTCCGCGGCCTTGGCCTTGGATGATTTGCGGGGCGCGCGCGGCTTGGCCGGAGCGGCCGTCTTCTTGACGGTCCGGGTCTTCTTGGCCTTCGCGCTGGCCTTGGCGGGCTTTTCTTCGCCGGTCTCGGAATCTTGCATGGATAAAAAGGGATCGCCCGTCGCTCCAACCCCCGCCGCGGCGGCGGGTCCTCAACCCCGCAGGGTCTGCAACAGATGAACGACCTGGGCGCGGAGGAAATCCACGTCTCCGTCGTTCAAGAGGACATAGTCGGCGAGCTCGAGTTTGTGGGCCAAGGGCAATTGCTTGGAAATTCGCTGTTCGGCGAGCGCTCGGGGAATGCCGCGCTCCTCCAGCCGGGCGAACTGCACGGCGGACGATGTGGCCACGCAGACGGTGAAATCAAACCAATTTTCGAGCCGTTTCTCGAAGAGCAAGGGCACCTCCACGATCCAGTCGCCCTGCTCCGGCGGCCCGAAATGCTGCCGCCAGAGGGCATACAGGCGTGGGTGGACCTCCGCCTCGAGCCAGGCGCGGTCCGCGTCGTCGGCGAACACCCGCCCACCCAGCGCGGCCCGGTCGATCGTGCCGTCCGGGCGGAGCACGCCGGCGCCAAAGCGGTCGTGCACGGCGGCAATCACCTCGGGTGACGTAAGGATGCGCTCGCGCACGGCCGCATCCGAGTCGAACCGGTGCAGCCCGGCGGCTTCGAACAGGCGGGCTGCGGTCGATTTGCCCGAGCCCATGCCGCCCGTCAGTCCGATGATCATGAGGAACGCGAATCGCGCACGGTTTTCAAAATGGGCTTGCCGGTAACTCTAGCAAATAATTATTCCAAGGCCACTTCCTGCGGCACCGCCCAGGCGGCGGCATGTTTCCCCACACCGATACCTCCCACCCGATCGCGGTCGCCCAAGCGGTCGAGGAGGTGCAGCGCGAAGTGTATCCAGGACACTCGCATGCCCTGATCCGGCAGCTCTTCGCCGACGTGCAGGCGATGTTCGAGGGGCGGTATCACGATTACCAGCCGATCGACCTGCGGTATCATGATTTTCAACACACGCTCCAGGCCACGTTGTGCATGGCGGAGCTCGTGGCCGGCCGCGCCCGCGCCTCGGCCGAACCGGCGCTGAGTGCGCGCGAGTTCGAGTGCGGCATCGCCGCGGTGGCGCTTCACGACACCGGTTACCTCAAGTTGCGCGGCGATCGCACGGGCTCCGGGGCCAAGTACACCTACACCCACGTGCTGCGGAGCTGCTCCTTCGCGGCGAGCTACCTGCCCACCCTCGGCTTCGGTCAGGAGGAGCTCACCATCGCACTCAACGCCATCGGCTGCACCGGCCCCGCCTCCAGCCTCTACCCCATCGCCTTCGGCTCGCCCGCAGAGAAGATTGTCGGCTCCTGCGTCGCCACCGCGGATTTCCTCGGCCAGATGGCTGCGCCGGATTACCCGGACGAGCTCGGCATTCTCTACGCGGAGTTTGAGGAGTCCGACGACTACCTGCGCGTGCCGCACGAAGCCCGGGTGTTCAAGTCGGCGGACGACCTGATCGCGCGCACGCCTGAGTTCTGGCGGGGACACGTCCTGCCGAAGCTCAACCTGTCGTTCCAAGGCGTGTACCGCTACCTCGCCGATCCCTTTCCCGACGGACCCAACCGTTATCTCGAAGCCATCGAGCGCAACATCACCCACATCCAACGCCTGAAGCGCACTTAAGCCTTCTCCCCTGAGGCCCATGCTCGCGACCATCTTTTCCGCTGCCCTCCAGGGCATCGAAGCGGAGCTCGTCCACGTCGAAGTCAACTCCGGCGAACGCGGCGACCCCAAACTCATACTCGTCGGTTTGCCCGACGCCGCCGTCAAGGAATCGGACGACCGCGTCTCCTCCGCACTCGCCAACAGCGGGTTTGCGATGCCGCGAACCCGGACGACGATCAATCTCGCACCCGGCCACCTGCGCAAGGAGGGCCCGTGTTACGACCTGCCGATTGCACTCGGGCTGCTCGTCGCCACCGCGCAGCTCCAGACCTCCCGCGCCGACGACCTGCTCATCGCGGGCGAGCTCAGCCTGTCGGGTGCCACGCGTCCGGTGCGGGGCGCACTGGCCATGGCACGGCTGGCCCGCCGGCTGGGGCGGCGGGGTATGCTCCTGCCCCGCGCCTCCGCCCGCGAGGCAGCCCTGGTCGAAGGTATCGCCGCGTATCCGGTCGACTCGCTTGACCAGGCCTTCCGCTTTCTCGCCGGCGAGCTCACGCTCGAGCCCTTTCCCCACACCGAAGCGCTTGCCGCCACGCAGGCGCCGCACGAGGCGCACGCTGGCGATTTCGCGGAAGTGAAAGGCCAGCACGCGTTGCGACGCGCCATCGAGGTGGCGGTGGCGGGAAGTCACAATCTGTTGATGATCGGACCGCCCGGCTCGGGGAAGTCGATGATCGCGAAACGCATTCCCTCGATCATGCCCTCGCCTACGCTCGACGAATCGCTGGAGATTCTGGGCATTCACTCGGCGGCGGGGCAGACCCTCGGCAACGGCTCGTCGGCCTTTGGCCGCCGTCCCGTCCGTTCGCCGCACCACACCATCTCCGACGTGGGGCTGCTCGGCGGAGGCACGATTCCCGGACCCGGCGAGATCTCGCTCGCCCACCACGGTGTGCTCTTCCTCGACGAACTGCCGGAGTTCAAACGCAGCGCGCTCGAGGTTCTCCGCCAGCCCCTCGAAGATGCAGCCGTGACGATCTCCCGCAGTGCAGGAAAGGTCACCCTGCCCTGCAGCTTCATGCTCGTCGCCGCCATGAATCCCTGCCCGTGCGGGTACCTCGGCTCGGCCAAACACGAGTGCCGTTGCTCGCCCACCCAAATTCAACGTTACCGCGCGCGGATCAGCGGTCCCTTGCTCGACCGCATCGACCTGCACGTCGAGGCGCCGGCCCTTTCCATTCAGGAACTGCGCAGCGCCGAGCCGGGCGAAACCTCAGCCACGCTCCGCGACCGGATCCAGCAGGCGCGCAACTGCCAGCACGGCCGTTTCGCCGGCAGCCGCACCACGGCCAACGCCCGCATGACCCACGCCCAGATCCGCTCCCACTGCGCCCTCGATTCGTCGCTGGGCGACCTGCTGCAACAGGCGATGGAGCAACTGCATCTCTCGGCGCGCGCCTACGACCGGATTCTCAAGGTCGCCCGCACGATCGCCGACCTCGCGGGCGCCGACCGGATCGCGTCGCCCCACCTGCTGGAGGCGATCCAGTACCGCAGCCTCGACCGGGCCGTGTTCTATTGAAACGAAGGTCAAAAAACCCGTTACAGTTCGCGCCCGCCGGTCCGATCCAAGGAAACATGATCGCCGAGCGCACCCGTCACACCGAACCCGCGAGGGAGGACCTCGTCCTGAACGGTGAGACCGCGCTGATGTTGTCCCTGCTTTCCGGCGTGGCCCGCCACGACCTCGAACGGCACCTCCGCCACTCCCCGCTGCTGGTCAAACTAGCCGCTGATTTGCGCGAAGTGGAACAACGCCTCGGCACGGCCGACGAACGCCCGGCCGACCTCGCCCAAGCGCAGACGCTGGGTCACCAGATTCGCAACCTGTTGTGCATGGCGGTGCTGGCCGACGAGGCCCGTACCCTGCTCGGGCCCGAGTCCGTCTCGGCCACGCCGTTTCCGGCCTGCGCCTGAGGCCTGCGGGGCGGTCAGGTCTGCGCCTGCTTGAGCGCAAACAAGTACTTGTCGACCTTGTTGGCCGTGATCACGCCGTAGTTGATCGTGCCCAACCAGCCGGACATGATGATGCCGACGCTGCCGGCATGGAACAGACCGGGCAATTGGTCAGACAGGTTCATCGACACCGGCAGCCCCTCGAACTTGGTCCCGAACGACGTGCCGCCCGTGTGGGTCGTGTAACGCTCGATCGTGCGCGGCGTCGCCGCCTCCTTCCAGTCGATCTTGGCCCGGACGCCGGGAACGTATTTCTCCAGTGAAACGATCGCCTCCTCGATCAGGCGCTCCTTGTGCCGGGCGTAGTCCTCCTCGGAGAGCGCATTCCAGTCCGGGTAACGCCCGTTGAGCGACGCCACCACGGTGTAGCGGTCCGACCCGGGACGCGTGTCGGGATAGTAGACGGAAAACGTGCGGCTGGTCGTATGCAGGTCGGTGAGTTCCTGCGGACTGTACTTCGGCGCCTCGGAGGTGAAGACGAGGTCGCCGATGTGGGGAATCGTCTCCCCTTTTCGGATACCGAGGTAGACCTGGCAGGAACTCGTGTTGATCCGCACCGCGCGGGCCTGGGCGACAAACTCCGGCGGAAAGTTCTCCTCCCCGGCGAGACGGAAGATGGTATTCTTGATGTTGGCGTTCGACAGCACGGCCTTGGCGCGGATCACCCGGCCACTCTTGGCCACAATGCCACAGGCAACCTTCCGGCCGTTGCGCTCCTCAACGAGGATGCGGTCGACCAGCACCTTCTTGCGCAGCTCGACGCCATTCTTCTTCAGCTCGTCGGTCATCTTCTCAATCAGCAGGTCGGAACCGCCGCGGAAGGTGTAAACGCCCGCGCCCATGAAGTTGGAGAAGACGATACCGAACGTGATGGCGGGATCGTCCAAGGTGGACCCGTTGGCGTAGGCGATCGGTTCCATCAGCAGCCGGTGCACGTCGTCGCGTCCGGGGAAGAACCGATTGAACATCTGCCCCGTGGTCTCGGGGTTGTTGTCGTAGTAGTTCATCGCCCGCAGGTGGTCGTAGAACGCCTCGACCTGCTCGCGCGGGAGCTTGAACTGCTCGACGAGCACGCGGGTGTAGTCCTCGCGCGTGAACGTCGTCCAGACATCCATCTGCGGATTGATGAAGCGGATGTCCTTCAGCTGCACGATCGAGTCGGCGATCTCCTTCGTCCAGTAGCGTCGGCACGATTTGATCATGCCGCTGGGAAAGCCGTGCAGGGAAATGTCGAAAATGTGTCCGCCCTTGCGGGTGAACCAGGTGGCGAGACCGCCGTATTGGTAATGGTGCTCGAGCAGCAGCACGCGGTGGCCGGCCTTCGCCAGCACATTGGCCCCGGTCAATCCGCCCAAGCCGCTGCCGATGACGATCACGTCATACTCGTCCGCCACCCCTTTGAGCCAGTCGTAAGCCATGGAAAGGGCGAGTGAAGGCGCGCCCGGCGTTTCCGCAAGGGGGTTTTGCACCCCGAAAGGGGAGCGTGTCGCCGACCCGCCCCCCATCGTTCTCGTAATCGTAATCGTTCTCCGGTTGGGGAGGGAATTTCCGATCCGGAGAACGAGAACGATTGCGAGGTCGAGAACGATTACCAGAACGCCCCCTAAACCTAGCCGCGGAAGGCGTTGACTGACGCGATCACGTGGTCGACCTGGGCGTCGGTCAGTTCCGGGAAGATCGGCAGGCTTACGCAGGTCGCCGCCGCCCGCTCCGCGACCGGCAGGGATCCTTCGGCGTAACCCAGGTCCGCGTAGCACTTCTGACGGTGCAGCGGCACCGGATAGATCAGGTCGGTGCCGACGTCGCAGGCGGTGAGGTGGGCGCGCAGGGCATCGCGGCGCGGATGGCGCACGGTGAACTGGTGGAAGACACTCCGTCCGTACGCCGGCTGATCGGGCAGGCGCAGGTCGGCGAGACGGAGGCCGTCGAGATAGCGTTGGGCAATCGCCTGACGGCGCGCGGTCCAGCTAGCGAGGTACGGTAACTTCACGTTGAGCAGCGCACCCTGAAATCCGTCCATCCGGAAGTTTCCGCCGACGATGTCGTGGTAATAACGCCGGTCCGAACCGTGCACCCGAATGTGACGAGCCCGCGTGAACAGGGCCTCGTCCCGCGCCACGAGCGCCCCGCCCTCGCCGCAGCCACCGAGGTTCTTGGTCGGATAAAAGCTGAAGGTGCCGACATCGCCAAAACTGCCGACGGGGGTCGCGCCATACCGAGCGCCGACCGCCTGCGCACAGTCCTCGATGACGAAGAGACGATGCTTCCGCGCGATCGCCATGATCTCCTCGATCCGCGCCGGTTGGCCAAAGAGGTGGACGACGATCAGCCCCTTCGTTCGGGGCGTGATCGCGGCCTCGAGCTTGGCCGGATCGAGATTGAAGGTGCCCTCCTCCACGTCGACAAAGCGCGGCGTCGCTCCGACGTAGCTCACGCCCCAGACGGTCGAGATGAAGGTGAAGGGCGGCGCGATCACCTCGTCGCCGGGACCGAAACCGGCCAGCATGCACGCGATGTGCAGCGGCGACGTACCGCTGTTCAACGCGAGCGCGCGGGGATAGCCCAACGTAGCGGCGAAGGCCTTTTCGAAGTCCTCCACGTCCTTGCCGAGGCAGAACCGGTTCGCGTCATACGTCGCGGTCAACGCGGCAAGCGCCTGCTCGCGCAACGCGCGATGCTGGAGGGAGAGATCGAGGAACGGAACCTTCATGGGATCAACGCCAAGCCAAATCACGAACCAAGCCGAAACAAAACATGTTTCTCATCCTCCGGACAAGTTAGTCCCTGGCCGCTCCTTCTTGGATCGGGATCGTGGCCCAACCCATCGCGGTTGCATATCAGCGAAACTCACCTTTCGGCGAGATAAAGGGCACACGGTACATCACAAAATCCCGATGATCGGTTGTCACCACCACGGCCCCGGCGTGCGTGCGGCCCAACAGCACCGCGCAAGCGTCTGCATCGTCCATCATCGGGGCGTAGCGCTCCATCAACCCGAGCACGGCGTCGGGAGGCGATTCTTGGACGGTTATGCCGCCAAGCAAACGGCGGAGCGCTGCCAAGGCGCGAGGCTCGTTGGCAAAAAGATGGGTCACCTCCGCGAGCGCCGACGAGAACGTGATCCAAGGAGGTGGCAGCGGGCGAACCGCTCCGACGGCCCACTCGTGATGACAATCGGCTGCGTCGATCAGAGCAATCAGCGGACCCGCATCAGCGATGATTGTCGGCATGAATACGGGCGCGCAGGACTCGACGACGATCAGACTTGCTCGACGGCGCACCCATGCTCACCGCGCCAATGGCATCATCCAAGCCATAGAGCGCACTCCTCTTGCTGAGAGGCGGCAAATCCGCGCGAACGACCGGCCGGAGGGCCTTACCCGTACGCCCACGCGACTTGCGGGTGGCGGATTTCGTACCGCGCGCCTTGGTTGCCATGCTCAATTCGCCAATCTGTCGAACCCGCTTCCGGTTGGCAAGAGCGGGGACCATCTCGAACGCACCGTCGTGGCAACGACCCGATCACATGTCTGTCTGCGCGACCCGGCCGATCAACGCCTCCACCAACGCATCCAGGCTGGGCTTGGCTGCCTCGAAATCCGGCTTCATGCCGAGTTCGGTCATCGTCTCTGTCGTCTGCGGACCGATGCTGCCGAACAAAGGCTGCTTGGCGCCGGCGGCCAGAGCGAGGTGGGCCGACTGGTCGTGGAACGACTGCGCGGCGGAGGAACTCGCAAAGAGCACCGCGTCGGCGCCTTTCTGGCGATAGTCGTCGGCGGCCGGATGACTGGAGAGGTCGACCTTCTCGGTCTTGTAAAGCGGCAGCCGGTCGACGATCGCCCGGGCAGCCTCCAATTTTTTCACCAGGGTATCGCGGTTCAGGTTGCCCGTGACGACGATGACCTTGGCGCTGTCGAGACTGCCGGTGGCGATGAGGGCATCGGCGAGCGACGCGCCCGTGGCGGTGTCGGGCATGCACTCGACGCGAATATGGTACTTCTGGATCTCGCGCGCGGTGGCGGCGCCGACGCAGGCGAACCGCAACATGCCCAGCGCGCGGATGTCGGGAAAGCCCTTGAGGAAATCCTCGAAGAAGAACCGCACTCCGTTGGCCGAGGTGAACACGATCCAATCGTAGGTGCCGAGTTCGGACAGGATCTCGATCAGCGGCTCGCGCGCCACGTCCTTTACGATGTTGATCAGCGGAATCTCGATCACCTCGGCCCCGAGCGTCTCAAGTTTGTCGCGCAGGTCGCTGTTCTGATCGCGCGTGCGGGTGATGGCGACGCGCCGGCCGAAGAGCGGCAGGTGCTCGAACCAGTCGATCTGCTCGTGGTGGGCAACGACGTCGCCCACGAAGATGATCGCCGGCGCCGCCAGTTTCGCGGCCTCAACGCGGTCGGCGAGATCGGCCACCGTGCCCGCCACACTGCGCTGTCTGCCGAGCGAGGCCCATTGCACCACGGCCGCCGGTGTGGACGGCGCCAGGCCGCCCGCCACCAGTTCGGCGAGGATGAAACGCAGGTGCCCCATGCCCATGTAGATGGCGAGCGTGGCGTTCTTCAGTGCTCCGTAGGCGCGCCAGTCGACCTGCAGCTCGTGCTTTTTCGGGTCCTCGTGTCCGGTGAGAAAGATCAGCGACGAACTCGTGTTGCGATGCGTCAGCGGAATCCCGGCGTAGGCGCCGGCGGCCAGCGCCGCGGTGACGCCCGGCACGACCTCGAAACGCACGCCGTCCTTCGCCAGCGTGCGTGCCTCCTCGCCGCCCCGCCCAAAGACGAACGGATCGCCGCCCTTGAGTCGCACCACCCGGCGGCCGGCTTTGGCGTGCTTCACCAAGAGGGCCTCGATCTCCTCCTGCGGCACGGAATGGAACCCGGCCTTCTTGCCCACGTAGACCACCTCGCACCCGGGTTTGCACCACGCCACGAGTTCGGGGTGGACGAGATAATCGTACACCAGCACGTCGGCCTGGGCGATGAGTTCCCGGGCCCGGAACGTGACGAGGCCGAGGTCGCCGGGGCCTGCGCCGACGAGATAGACGATACCTTTTTCAGACATGAGAGAGGATTGGGTCACAGAGAGCACGGAGCTCCGACACAGAGTTCACGGAGGCCCGTTTGAAGTTCGTGGAACTCGATGCGAATGATCACCCCGGAAGCAGCGTGCAAAAGCCGTGGTCTCTGGGTCGAAACGTCGTGTCCTTTGCGGCTAAAGCTTGAATCCGAGATAGGAGAGCGTCGCGCGGGCGAACTCGACCGGGCGGTCGAAATCGGCCGGGGCGAGCGGGAGGCTGCGCAGGCCGATCTCGTCGTGGAAAAACCAGAGCGTATCCGCCGTGGCGTGGGTGGCGAGCGCGGTCTGGCAGCCACCGCCGAGGGCAGCCTGGAACGCCCGTTCGAGCGTCACATGCCGTGCCGTCTTGGCGTCAAAGGCATGGGCAAACCGCTGCGTTTCGCCGGCGCGACATTGGACGGCCACCGCCGCCTGGCCGACGGCCGGGACCATGTGTTCAAAGCCCAGCGGGTGGAACGA
>CAYZBG010000087.1:0-20985 GCA_964476565.1 uncultured Opitutus sp. | reverse complement strand
CGGCCGACAGGTTGGACACTTTTGTCCCGCCTGTCGGCTTCATGGCATCTACAACTCGAGGTAGCCTGTCGGCCGCGTGCCCTCACGCGGCGTATCAGCGGACGCACCCATTCAATTCTTGAGCGCGCTTTTCTCCGGACGGAGGTCGGGATTCAGCTCCCAGGCCCGAGCGCGGAGGCGGGCGGCCTCCGCTTCTTCGCCCCGCGCCGCGTACAGACCGGCCAGCCGGTAGTGCACCAGCGGGATCGTCGGCATACCCTCGCCCCGCGGCGGTTCAAGGTCGAGGCAACGTCGGAGCGCGGCGATGCCTCGGTCGATCTGTTCCCCGCTCAGGGCGGCGCAGCGTCCGATGTGATAGAGGACCATGAAATCGTCCGGACGCTGCTCGCAGAGGTCGTCAAACTGGGCGAAGGCATGGTCGGCACGCTCGTCCGCGAGGTGCACGGTCGCAAGGGCGATGCGGCCAGCCATGTCGTCGATGGCCTTCAGCCGCTGCGCCTCGGCCAGGGCCTTGTCGCGTCCGCCGCCCGCGATGCCGGGCGCCACCAGGTAGTACCCGAGCAGGCTCCAGCGGTAGAGGGGATTCTCCGGCTCCAATTCTACCGCCTTCCGGTAAGCGGCGACACACTTTCGCGCCCAACCGAGCTTCGCGAGCAGCGGGGCCTGTTGGGCCGCCAATCCGTAGGCATCGCCCAGGGCATTGTGCAGCCGGGCTGACGCCGGTGTCGCCCGCACGGCGCGCTCGAGGCGGGTGATCGCGTCATCGCGGTCGTCAAACCAGAGGGCGATGCGACCGAGATAAAAATCGAGTTCCTCATCGACCGGACGGCGGACCGACTCCAGCGCACGGAACGCCGCGCGCGCTTCGCGGTACCGCCGGTCGTCATAGAGGGCAATCGCCGCGGCTCGTCCGTCGCTCTCATCCGCGGCACGCGCGAGGTGCCCGGCGACAAACCACGAACCCAGAGCGGCAAAGACAAGGAAGCGCAGGAACAACACGAAAAGGGTAAAACGAGGTCCCTGATTCCGGCGCAACCCCCGCAGGTTACGTTTCCGCAAATCCTCCCCCCACCCCGCGTTCCGTCGCACCCGATCAAGCTCCACCCGCCCCCCATGCCCAATGTTCGTATTACGAACATTGGCGAATCGAGTGCAGCCGAAGAAACGGGCTTTCTCGAGCGGGAAATTCACCACAACAACGCTCCGCTCAATGTTCGTAATACGAACATTGGCGGTGGGGTGCGGGTGTTTTTTCCGGGACCGCGTTGAGGGGTGGGACGATCAGGTTTGGGCGGCGGGGGTCGACACCGCGCGCTCGCGGGTGCGGGCGTCCTTGCGGGCCACCGCGGCGCGCAGCTGGTCGAGTTCGCTCATGAACTCCACGTGGGCGGGCAGCTTGAGGCTTTGGATCGCGCCCCAGGCGTCAGCCGGCTCGGTGTGGTAGAGCACAAACTCCTGGCTGATCGCCGGGGCACCGTCGCCGCCGATGCGCATGGAGCGGTCAAGCATGCCCATGCAGATGGCCTTGGTCTCGTTCTGGCCGAAGCAGAGTCCGTATCCAAGCGACAGGTACGGCACCGGGTCCTTCTTCTTCACCTTGATCTTCGAAATGTTCTCCGCCTCGGTGACGAGCATCCGCCCGAGGTGGCGCCGCCGCCCGCGGCAGTCGGTGACTCGCAGCTCCACGTAGCCCACCCGCACTTCGCCGATCGTCGGGTGATCGCCGCCCTGTCCGCGCATGCCGCTGTAGGCAAGGGCCATCAGAGCCCCGGTGCTTCCACGGGCCAGCGCTTGGAGGCGAGCCGAACGCGGGGCGGGAAACGCCAGAGGCTCCCGCGTGATGTCCTGCACCCGCGTGTCCTCGTGCTCATTCGCCGGCCGCAGCAACCCCTCGTTGCGCAGCAGCGAGGTGACCTTGCTGAACGTGCGCAACGGTTGCGGCTTACGCTCCGGTGCAAGGCCGAGGAATCGCGCCCGCGCGGCCTCGACCGTCGCTTCCGTCTCGTGGGCCAGTTCCGGCTCGAGCAGGCGTTGCGAGTAGTCCCGGGTTGGCCCGAGGATCTGGCCGCCGGGAATCTCGCGGAAGGCCGAGGATATGCGCCGCAGCATCCGCATTCCGGCGGTATCGATGATCTCCGTGGTGTACGCCCGCGTCAGCGTCTGCCGGTAGGCACGCAGGATGACAGCGGCCTCGTTGCCGTCGCCCTCGGACTGCAACAGGGCCAGCGCGGCGTGCTCGGGGGCATAGAGGCCCGCCTCGCCCATCACCTGGTCGACGAGGGCACGGCACTGGGTACGCACTTGGGCGACGGTGAGCGGAGCCGTGCGATGGCGCAGCTGCTCAAAGCGAGCGAGGCGCGCGGTGGCAGCCAGGCGGCGCTGGGTGGATTCAACGGCGGAGGCGGTGGACGTCATGGGCCAAGGCTAGCGGAGCGGGATGAAGATTCGGCGGGGTTCCGGATGAAGATTCGGTTAAGCGCCCCAAACGCCAAGGCGGGCCGGTCTCGCAACCGGCCCGCGGGCTATGGCATGGGATGGCAGCCTGGGCTCAGAACGAGCCCTTGATCCCGAAACTCCACCGACGCTGGTGGAAGTAGCTGTCCTCCGGATAACGATTCTTCGGCGGGCTCTGGTAGCCCACGTTGGTGTACTCGAAGAGATTCGTGACGTTGAGGTAGAGGCGGTAGTTGCGGCTGAGGCGGTAGCTGGACTCCCAGTTCCAGTATTTCTGCTCGCCCCACCAGTCGTCGCCGGAGTCCGGCGTGAAGCCGAGCTCGCGATTCTGGCGATCGACGCTTTCGAGTCCCTCGAGGTAGGGGCTGCGGTAACGGTAGGAGAGTTGGGCCGACATGCGACCGCGGTCGAAGCCGACGCCCATGTTGAAGAGCCATTCGGAGGCACCGTAGGTCGGCAATTTCTCGCCCGGACGATCGGCGTAGCGGCCGTCCGAATCGGTGTAGGTCGCCGATCCGTCGACGTACAGGGAGCTGAACGGCTCCGGCAGCTTGGCAAAGCGGTAACGGGCGGCGAGCTCGACGCCCTTGTTCACGCTCTCATGCTGATTGCTGAACGTCGTGACCGTGTAGGTTTCGCCGGGATTGAGCGGCAGGCCGCGATAGCCGTCGGCGCCGTCAATCGTGTCGCCTTGTTCGAGCACGAAGTTCGAGACGCGCTTGTGAAAGAGCGCGAGCTGGAAGTAGGTCGTGGCGCCAAAGTACTCCATCGACAGGTCGTAGTTCTTGGCCGTGTACGGCTCGAGCTCCGGATTACCCGTGGTGATGATGTTGTTCACGTCGTCGAACTGCGTCACCGCCACCATTTCACGGAAGGCCGGACGGCCGTAGGTGTTGGTGTAGGCAGCACGGAAGACGACGCGGTTGCTGGCCTCGTACCGGAAATGGATGCCGGGCAGCACTTCCGTGTAATCATTCTTATCGGTACGGAACGTCGGTGCGCGGTCGCCGAGCGGCACATTCACCGGGTCGAACAGGGGCGTCTCAGCCTCGAACCAGTTGTGTTCCACACGTACGCCCGTGGTCATCTGGAACTTCGGCCCGATGTCGAACGTGCCCATCATGTAACCGGCCAGCGTTTTCTCGGAGGCCTGATAGTCGCTATTGATCGAGTTGAGGCGGCGGGCATTCGAGGTGTCGGCTACCAGTCCGTTCTGCCCGGCGCGCGCGGCGGCGATGAGCCGGGCCGTATCCGGATGGTAAGGCATGGCGAACGGTCCGACCGTGTTTGGGCTCTCGACGAGGAACGAGTTGAAATCGAAGGCGTTGTAGGCCGCGGTGTTTTCGAAGCGCCAGTACTGCTGGTTGCGATCCGTCTCCCGCTCCATCGCCCGGTACTTCACGCCCGTCTTGAAACGTCCGTCGATGCCCGTGATAGGCGCAAACGGCATCTCGAAATCGACCTGCACCTGGTTCACGGTCTCTTCGCTCGTCCGTTGGAACGCCGTGAGATTGCTTGAGCTCGGATTGATGAACCGGTCAACCGAGGTCAGCTGATTGGCGGGAAGCGCATAGGGATCGACGCCATTCACCGTCTCGTAGCGCGGCGTGACATAGTTGGTCCGGTCGTACTCCCATTGCAGACCGTTGCGGTCGAAGCGGGCATTGAGCGAATCCTCGACTTTCTTGTTGGTCGAGTTGAACAGGCTCCAGTCGAGCGTGCCCCAGCCGATCTGCGTCTTGCCGCCGAGATCGAGCGAGTAGAAGTCGATCTCGCGCTCGTTCAGATTCTGGCGGTAGCCCGCTGAACCGCGACCGGTGCCGTTGGGCAGCAGGGTGCTGACGCCGGCGGTCGGACTGACTGACTCGTAGGTGGCATAGGCCCCGGTCGTGGCACTGGTCTTCACGGCGCGACCGCGCGTCGTCGTGTAGAAGCCGCCAATCGGCGTGTCGGCAAAGGTCGGAGCCGCCGTCGCGGACGTCGGCGCGGAGCGACCGTGGTCGTTGTCCATGATCTTGTGGAAGCGCACGTCATTCTCGCTGCGTTCCTCGCGCGTCACGACGGGACGGAAGTAGAGCGAGGTCGTGTCGCTCAACTTGTAGTCGAGGGACATCGAGAAGCCGTAACGGTCGCGTTCGATGAGGTAGTTATTGTACTCGGTGTCCTCGTGCGCGAACGTCGCCCGGCCTTCGGTCGCCAGGTTCAGGTAGCTGTTGAAGGGCAACTGCGGGACGAGCGGAAGGGAGTCGTAGTCGATGTTGTCGAAGCCCTCGTCGCCCTTGGAGAAGTTGACGTCAAAGCGGAGGCCCAGCCGGCCGCCACGCGTGATGTCGCTGTAGCCCAGCGAAAAATTGGGCACGAAGGTGTCGCGCAGCTCGACGTAGTCGGCGCCCACTTGGAAATCGATGGCGCGACCGGTGCGGTCGAATGCGGATTTCGTCACGAGATTGACGATGCCGCCGATGGTGTCGCCGTCGCGGTCCGGTGTCGGGGCCTTCACCACCTCCACGCTGGTGACGGCGTTGCCCGGGATGTCGTCGAGCGCAAACGCCCGGGCGGTGTCGCCCGCGCCATCCGTGCCGCCCACGCCGCTGCCAGACGTCGGCAGACGGGCGCCGTTGAGCTGGACGGAGTTCAAGTCGGCGTTGAAGCCGCGGATGTTTACGAAGCGAGGGATCTCGGAGAAGGTGTCGGCGTTGGCCGAGAGACCGGGAAGACGCTGCAAGGCGGTGGCAATGTTGTTGTCCACCATGGTTCCGAGCATCTCCTCGGAGGTGATGTTGACCATCGACGTGGCCACGCGCTGCTGATTGGTCGCCCGGGCCTGGCCGACCGCCTCGCCCTCGACGGTCAGGGCTTCGAGAGCAACGACGTCGCTGCTGTCGCTCATATCGACTTCGATCCGCGCCGTCCCGCCCGGTGAGACCGAGGCCTTGGTGGTGCGGGGCGCGAAGCCGAAGTAGCTGACTTCGAGCTCGTAGTCGCCGGGTTGCAGGTTGCGCAGTACGAACGTGCCGTCGCGCTGGGTTTCCGCGCGCTGCACGGAGTTGACGATTCGGACGATTGCGCCCTGAAGGGCCTGACCGTTCGAGCTGCTGACGATTCGACCTTCGATGGAGCCGTTGCCGGTCTGTGCCTGGACCGCGCCCGCGAGGACAAGGGCCAGGCATCCGAGCCGGGCCAGTCCGGTGAGGAAGCCTTTGAGTGTGTTCATTGGGTGGTGGATTCTGGGTGTGGTGCCGCCAGGGAGGAGTGGCTGCATGGACCGCACCGTAGAAGTCCGCGGTTAAGGCCGGATGAAGACGCGGTGAAGGTTCATTGGCCCGGGGCCGCGACGGGGCCCTCTTCGAGGAAAGCGCCGCGCGTTAAATCGCGGTGACGGCCTCGGTCACCATCTCGCCCGGGGGGCGGAACCGGTAGCCGACGCCCCGCGCGGTCTCGATCACGCCGGCGTGCGGCCCGAGCGCACGGCGCAAGGCGCGCACATGGACATCGATCGAACGGCCGGCCGCCTCGCGGTCCCCGCCCGAGGCATGGCGGAGCAGCTGGCCGCGGGAGAATACGCGCTCGGGATGGGCCATCAGGTAGTGGAGAATCCGATACTCGGTCGCCGTAAGGGTGAGCGGGGCGCCGGCGAGCCGGACCTCATGGCTCGCATGGTTCAGCTCCAGCGGCGGGAACCGCAGCACCTCGTCCGGCCGTTCGCCGGCCACGACAGGCGTGCGGCGCAGCACGGCCCGCACCCGCGCCATGACCTCCTTAGGCCGAAAGGGTTTGCGCACATAATCGTCCGCCCCCTGCGCGAGTCCGCGCAGCACATCGTCCTCCTCGACGCAGGCCGAGATGATGATGACATGCGTTCCCGCCGCCCCCGGGTCGCGCTTGAATTGGCGGCAGAGGCTCAGGCCGTCCAGCCCGGCCAGCAGGAGGTCGAGCAGGATCACGTCTGGCTGCAGGCGCTTCGCAAGCTGCAGGGCGATGTAGCCATCGGCGGTGGACTCCACCGCAAAGCCCTCACGCATCAAGTGATACTGCAGCATCTCCCTCAGATCGGGTTCATCTTCGACAACCAGGGCCTTGAGCGCACACATGACGATTCGGTGCGCAGCGTGCCTCCGCCGTGCGACAACTTGATGAAGGATTACGCAAGATTCCGTGAAAACCAGGTGACAACCCGGCAACGCACCGCCCACCGCAACTTTTGCCCAGCAAAGTCCCGAATCGGCCGAGCGCGTGCCGCCGGGTTTTGCGATAATGCCGAGGTTCGGGTGACCGGCGCCGGCCCTGCCCGCCCGGTTCCCGCGCGTGGCCATGAGCGTGCCCACCCTCCCGCGTCCGACCTTTCGCGAGTTCGCCGACAACGGACTCGCCGCGTATGTGTTTGCCTCGCGTTACGCCCGCTTTGATCCGGCACGCGGACGGCGTGAGACGTACCCGGAGGCGGTCACCCGGGTCGAGGCGCTGCATCGCGCCCGACTCGCGGCACGGCTCGGTCACGTCCTACCCTCCCCCGCCACCGGTTCAGTTTCCGCCCGGGCCGGCGCCCACCTGCAACACGCCTTCGCCCACACGACGTTTGGCGAGGTGCTCGGCCGGGCCTTCACCGCCGTCGCCGCCCAACAGGTCCTGCCCTCGCTGCGCTCCCTGCAGTTCGGCGGCGAGGCGCTGCGACGTCAGCCGGAGCGCCTGTTCAACTGCGCCTTCAGCCCGGCCGATCGTCCCGCCTTCTTCCGGGAGTATTTCTATCTGCTGCTCTGCGGCACAGGCTGCGGGTTCTCCGTGCAGACGCCCCACATCGGGCGCCTGCCAGCGTTGCCGACGCCGCCGCATCGCGAGCGCATCCAACCGGTGCACCGGGTCGAGGATTCGCTCGAAGGTTGGGCCCTGGCCGTCGACCACCTGATCACCGCCCGCTACGCCGGCCATGTGCCGCGGTTCGATTATTCCGCAGTTCGTCCGCGCGGGACGCCGTTGCGCACGGCCGGGGGGTTCGCCGCCGGCCCCGAAGCCCTGCGCGATGCCTTCAATGCCGTCGATGCCGTGCTGGCCGGCGCCGCCGGTCGTCGGTTGCGGTCGATCGAGGTCTACGATGCGTGCCTTGCCCTCGCCGGGGCGGTGCTCGCCGGCGGCGTGCGTCGCGCCGCCTCGATCTGCCTGTTCTCCGCCGATGACGAGGCGCTCCGCCTGGCCAAAACCGGAGACTGGCAACGGTCCGCCCCGTGGCGCACCGCGGCCAACAACGCGATGGTGCTGTTGCACGGCGAAGCCGATGAGGCCGACTTCCGGTCCGCGCTCGCCGCGCTGCGCGAGTACGGCGAGCCCGGGTTTTTCTTCAGCGCCGATCCGGACTATGGGTGCAACCCGTGTGGCGAGGCCGGACTGCATCCGGTGCTCCACCCTCCGTGGTCCGACGTTGTCCAGACTCACCTCGGCGCCGCCGGCCTCGCGGCCGAGCGGGCGGCCGGGGCCCGGCTCTCGGGCTGGCAGGTGTGCAACCTCACCACCATCAACGGGGTCGCCGCCCGCGACGAGGACGACCTGTTCGACGCTGCGCTCCACGCGGCCGTGCTGGGGACGGTCCAGGCCGCCTATACCGACCTGCCCTTCCTCGGTCCCGTCACCCGCTGCATCAACGAACTCGACGCGTTGCTGGGCGTGTCGCTCTGCGGGTTCATGGATAACCCGGGCCTGCTGCTCGACGGCGCCTTGCTCGAGGAAACCGCCGGACTCGTGAAGGCCGTCAACGCGAGCCTCGCACCGTTCCTCGGCCTGCCGCCGGCGGCGCGCACGACCTGCGTGAAGCCGGAGGGCACTGCTTCCCTGTTGCTCGGCACATCCGCGGGCATTCACGCCCGGCCCGCCCACCGGTATTTTCGACGGGTACGCGCCTCGCGGCACGACCCGGTCTTCCAAGCCTTCGCCGCCGCCAACCCGGAAATGGTCGAAGCTGGGGCGCAGCCGGACGAGGCTGTGCTGGTCTTTCCGCTCGTCGCACCGCCCGGCGCCCACGTGCGGACCGAGAGCGATGCGATCGCCTTCCTTGAGCGGGTGCTGCTCGTGCAACGCCATTGGGTGCTCGCAGGTGAGGCGGTCAGCTCGCGTTCGCCCGGACTGCATCATCACGTCTCGCACACGTGCGTGGTGCGCGACGACGAATGGCCCGCGGTGGCGGATTTCCTCTGGGCGCACCGCGAGCCGCTCGGCAGCACCACCTTGCTCGCGGAGTCGGCCGTCGCGCGCTACGGCCAGGCGCCGGAGTTGCCCGCGGTCACCGCGGACGATGCCGACCGCTGGAACCGCTTCGCCTGCCGTCCGGTCGACTACACCCAAGCCGGCGGTCCGTCCGCGCGACCCGTGCCCCTGATTGAGCCGGTGTGCGAACTCGCTCCCTGCGCGGGACCGTGAGGTCTCAGCGTCCAAAACCCCAAGTCAACTGCCCTCCCTGCTATCGCCATGCTCTCCACCGTCTCTCCGAAATCGCTGACCTTGTCCGTGCTCCACCATCTGCTCGGGGACACGCCGCCTCCCGATGTGGGATTTCGCCTGTGGGACGGCACCGCCTGGCCGGACGACGCGCCGCGGCGGGCCACGTTGGTGCTGAAACATCGGGGCAGTCTGCGCGCGATGTTTGCCCGCGGCACCGAACTGGCCCTGGCCGAAGCCTACCTCGCGGGCGATTTCGATATCGAAGGTGACGTCGAAACGGCGTGCAGCCTGGCCGACGTGCTTGAGCATCGCCCGGGCGAGCGCTGGCGCTCGTGGTCCGACTGGCTGGATCTGCTGCGGCTGCCCGCCGGCCATGCCGAACCGATGAACGCACGGGTCCACGTTTCCCCCCGGGCCGCTGCCGGCACGCTCGATGGCGACCGCGAGGCGGTGCGTTTTCACTACGATCTCTCCAACGAATTCTACCGCCTGTGGCTCGATGCGGGCATGTTCTACTCGTGCGCCTACTTCAGCGAGGCCGGCCTGTCGCTCGATGCAGCGCAGGAGGCCAAGGCCCACCTGCTCTGCCGGAAACTGCGCCTCAAACCCGGCCAGCGGCTGCTCGACATCGGCTGCGGCTGGGGTGGCCTCGCCCTCATTGCCGCCCGGCACTACGGCGCCGACGTCACGGCGATCACGTTGAGCGTGCGTCAGGCCGAACTGGCCGCCGAGCGGGTCGCCGCCGCGGGTCTCGCCTCCCGGGTGCGGGTCGAATTGCGCGACTACCGGGAACTGCGCGTGTCGGAGCCCTTCGACGCCATCGTCAGCGTTGGCATGTCGGAACATGTCGGACCCGGACGCATGCCCGACTACTTTCGCACCACGGCGGCGCTGCTCAAACCGGGCGGCGTGTTTCTCAATCATGCCATCGGCCGCGGGGTGCGTCCGCGTAATCACCGCGGCCCGTCCTTCATCGACCAGTACGTCTTTCCCGCCTCGGATATCCCGCCGCTGCCCGTCGTCACCGGCGCCGCCGAAGGCGCCGGCCTCGAGGTCCGCGACGTCGAGAACCTGCGCGAACACTACACCCTCACCCTGCGCCACTGGGTGCGGCGCCTCGAGACGGGCTACGACCTCGCGCGGATCTGGGTGTCCGAGCCGATCTACCGCACCTGGCGCCTCTACCTCGCCGGCTCCGCCCATGGCTTCGCCGCCGGACAACTCGCCCTCTACCAGGTCCTGCTGGTCAAACCCGACGCTCACGGCCACGCCGGCCTGCCGCTCACGCGCCGCGATTGGTACGGTTCGTCGTGAGCTCCCCGCTTCGCCATGGCCGCCCGCTTCCATGACCGCATCGACGCCGCCACCCAGCTCGCCCGCGCGCTCGGCGGTTACGCGCGGCAGCCGAACGTCATCGTGCTCGGCCTCCCGCGCGGCGGCGTACCCGTCGCCGCCCACGTGGCCCGCGTGCTGCAGTTACCATGGGACGTGCTCGTCGTGCGCAAGTTGGGCACGCCCGGACATGAGGAGCTTGCGATGGGGGCGATCGCCAGCGGACGCGTACAGGTGCTGAATCCAACCGTGCTGCACGGCTACGGCGTGACCCCGGAGGACCTGTCCCGCGTGGTCGCACGCGAGCAACGCGAACTTGCCCGGCGCGAACGCGTCTATCTCGGCCGGCGGCCGCCCGTCACCGTGCACGGCCGCACCGTCCTGATAGTCGACGACGGCATCGCGACGGGCTCCACCGTGCGCGCGGCCCTGGCCGCGTTACGCCAGCGGGGCGCGGCGCGAATCATCGTTGCGAGCCCGGTCATCGCCGCCGACACCCGCGAAGCCCTCGCCCGCGAGGCCGACGGCGTGGTGTGCGTGCTGGCCCCGGAGGATTTCTCCGCAGTCGGACAATGGTACGTGGATTTCTCGCCGACGGGCGACGACGAGGTCACGCGCCTCGTTGCATCCGCGCCACCGGCCTGAGCGCGCAATTTTCGCCAACTCCCGGCCAAGACGCGCGGAGACCAGCCCTCCGCGTGTTGCTAAGCTGCGACGACGAGCCGCTCCGGCTCGGTCACCACCAACCACAGGCTGAAGTCATGAATACACAAATCACCCGATGGAATCCCTTCCGCGAGATGGAGGAGATGCAGAATCGGCTGGCGGCGCTCTGGAATCTGGAACCCGCCCGCGGCAATGGACAACAGGAGACCCTCACGGTGGCCGATTGGTCGCCGCGCGTCGACATCGTCGAGGACGACACCGCCTTCATCGTGAAGGCCGAGTTGCCCGAGATGAAAAAAGAGGACGTGAAGGTCACGGTCGAGGACGGCGTGCTCACCCTTTCCGGCGAGCGCAAGATGGAGAAGGAGGAGAAGGGCAAAAAGTTCCACCGCGTCGAACGCGAGTACGGCAGCTTTGTGCGCGCCTTCTCCCTCCCCGCCGGCACCACCGGCGAGCATGTGACCGCCGACTTCAAGGACGGCGTGCTCAAGGTGCGCCTGCCCAAGGACGCCAAGGCAGCGCCCAAGTCGGTCGAGATCAAGGTCGGCTGAGTCCCGCGCGGTCCCGGTCGCTCACCTCGTCGCAGGTCGCGTGCGCGTCGCGCGGCCTGCCGCCCGTGCTTTTCGCGGGCCTCCGCGCACCGGGCGTACACCGGACCGCGAAGGCCGCATCGTGGTGGACCGCCTCAGGAGCCCATGTGCCGGGCCTCGTCGGAGGCGGGTGCGATCAATTCCGGATACGGACGCGTCACCTGTCCCTGAAGCCGGCTGTGCGACCGGTGCGGTTTCGATAGGGACTGCAGGTAGGCGCGTGCCTCCAACCAGTCGTCGAGATCGTGGCCGGGATCGCGGCCACGCTGTTCGTACAGGTGGTAGGCGTAGGCGCGGATGTCGTCGTCGGTCGGCTCGAACCGGGACGGTTCGGATGCCGTGACGTTGTTCTTTTTTTTCATGGGTGCGGGGGGTTGATGGTTGTTGTCCTGACCGGCGTCAGCACGGAGGCGCAGCCGAAAGGCGTTGGATGAACGCGGCGAGTTCGCGCGCGGGACGGGCACCGGTCAGCCGCAACCGTTCGTGGCCGCCGAGAACGAGCACGAACGTGGGCAGGGCGGCGATCTGATGCGCCGCCGCCACCTCGGGAAATCGCTCGGTATCGACCTTCGCGACGATCCACCGACCCGCACCCTCCCGTGCCAGCTGTGCGATCTCCGGTGCGTTCATCCGGCACGGTCCGCACCAGGCAGCCCAGAAGTCCACGATCACGGGCAAGGTCGATCGATTCAGCAGGGCGGTCAGCCACGCCGCCGAGGTAATCTCGGCGGGCGCCGCCGGCGGGGGCAGCGGGGTCTTGCAATCGACGCAGCGCGAACGGCGGCCGAGCAGCTCATACGGCTGCCGGTTGCGGCGCCCGCACCGCGGACAGGCCGCGATGAAGCCGCGTTCGTCCATCTCGAGGGGGGATTCGCCTGCCTTCATGACGTGCCTTCCGATCGAGGGTTGTAGGTCGACAGGGCGCGCAACCGTTCCCACGCGGCCCGCTGGACCTCGGTCACGTGGGTGGGCACGGCGATCTCGAGCTGGACATAGAGATCGCCGGGCGGGCCCGTCCGGCCGCGCGGCAGACCCCGGCCTTTCACGCGCAACGACTGTCCGGCGGCGCTGCCCGCCGGGATGTGGAGCTTGATGGCTCCATCGAGGGTCGGCACCACGATGTCGGCCCCAAGCACGGCCTCCCACGGCGCGAGGGTGAGCGTCCGGTGCAGGTCGGCACCCCGGGCCTCGAAATCCGGATGCGCCGCATGGCGCACCCGGAAGAACAGGTCGCCGGGAGGGCCGCCGTCGAGCCCAGGCTCGCCGCGCCCCGGCACACGGATCCTCCGGTCTTGCGAGGCCCCGGGAGGAATGCGCACCTCGAACGTCTCGACGCGGGCCTCCCCGGTCTCGGGATCGGTCCGTTGCAGCGAAACCGTGCGCACCGTGCCATGCATCGCCTCCTCGAGGGTGACCAGCAGATCGCCTTCGATATCGGCTCCGGCCTCGGCGGGCCGCGCGCCATATCGGCGGCGTCCGCCCGGCTCCCGGAATCCGGCGCCGCCGAAGAACTGTTCGAAGAAGTCGCTGAATCCGGTGCCGCGAAAATGAAACTCCGGTCCGCCGGCCCCTCCCCCACGGGCGCCGGTCCCGTCCTCCGGCGGGAAACCGGCACCGTCGCGCCAGCCCGCACCGAGTTCGTCGTAGCGGCGGCGCTTCTCGGGGTCACTCAGGACTTCGTGGGCCTCGTTGATCTCCTTGAACCGTTCCTCCGCCTGCGCCTTGTCGCGCGCCACGTCGGGATGATACTGGCGCGCCAGCTTGCGAAAGGCCTGCTTGATCTCCTCCGCGGAGGCCTCGCGCGGCACCCCGAGCACGGCGTAGTAGTCCTTGTAGTCGACGGTCATGGTCGCTCGCGATCACGGCAGGTTGGCTCACGGTGAATCGGTATCCAGCAAAAGGTGACGCTTGAACCAATGCGCAGCCAGCCGCGCCACGTGATCGAGCGCCCCGGCTTCTTCGAACAGGTGCGTTGCCCCGGGTACGATGGCGAGCTCCCGCGCACAGGTCAGACGTGCGGCCGCCTGCTTGTTGAGCACCCGCACCAGATCGTCGTTCTCCCCCACAATCAGCAGCGTGGGCGCATGCACGCGCGGCAGGGCCTCGGTTGCGAGGTCCGGACGCCCGCCGCGCGACACCACCGCTCCGATATGAAGGTCGGCGTGCGCGGCCGCCGTGAGCGCCGCCGCGGCCCCGGTGCTGGCTCCGAAGTAACCGATCCGGGCCGCATGCAGTCCGGGCTGTTCCTGCAACCAGCGGGTCGCCGCCATCAGCCGGCGCGCCAGGAAGGCAATGTCGAACCGCAGCCGCCCGGTCCGGGCCTCCCGTTCCTCCTCCTCCCGCGTCAGCAGGTCAAACAGCAGCGTACCGAGGCCCGCGTGCTGCAGCACCCGGGCGACGCTGTGGTTGCGGGGACTGTGCCGGCTGCTTCCGCTGCCGTGGGCGAAGATCACGATCGCCGTGACGTCCGGCAGCAGGGTAAGGTCGCCGATGAGCGTCACGTCATCGGCATCGATCATGACCTGGGTCGCATGGGGTCGCGTTGAGGTTTTCATGGATATTCGGTACCCGCCATCGCGGGCCTGTGAAAGCGCCGCAATCAAACCGTACACCATCCGGCCGTGGGCCTTCTCGGCGGTTGTTGGTTTTGGCTGGGCGAAAACTGCGGCGCGCGGGCGAGGACCGTGTCGGCGCTCATGTCGGCGCGAGGTGTCGCGCGAACCACTCCCGCGCAAAGACCGCGACCTGCTCGATGTCGCCGGGGCGGTCGATGAGGGAGTCCGCTCCCGGCACGACGGCCAGTTGGCACGGGCAGGAGGTCATCTGGTCCACCGCCGAACGGTTGCGGGCCAGGAGTTCGGTTTCCCGTTCTCCGACGATGAACAACACAGGCGATCCGACCCGGCGAAAGGCGCCCTCGGCGAGATCCGGCCGCCCGCTGCGGGCCACCACCGCGCCCACGGCGGCGCCGAGCCACGCCGCGGCGATCAGCGCGGCGGCGGCTCCGTCGTGCGAGCCGAAATAGCCGAGGCGGAGCCGGCCACAGGTCGGATCGGCCAGGATCCATCGCGTCACGGCGACCAAACGGCCGGCAAGCAGCGGCATGCCGTCGACCGCCGGTTCGGGGCCGAGGCTGGGCGGCGTTTCCGGTGCGAGCAGGTCAAACAGGAAGGTCGCAAGCCCTGCGCTGTGAAGGGCAGTCGCCACGTGCAGGTTGCAGGGACACTCGCGCCCGTGGTCAACCGTTTGGGCAAACACCACAACGCCTCGCGCATGCGCGGGCACGGCGAGTTCGCCCTGCAGCACCGCACCATTGTTCCGGATGACAACGGGCATGCGATTGACCGGGATCGGTGGGTTCATGAGCGCAAGGTCATACCGGGCATGGCCGTGGCCCGCCGGACGACGTTTCCCCGGCGGGCATCCCTCGGCACACGCAGGCGTGCTCCGATCTGGGATCAACGGGCGGTTCTGCCTGGCGTAGACGGAGGCAATCGGTGCGTTTGTCCTTTCCCTTGCTCTGCACAGGCGCGTCGAGTGATGGAAAGAGACTAGCGAAAACGACACCGGTACGCTCGCCAATTCTTGTCATTGGCTGCGCACGATTCGGGAGGTCCATGAAGGCGCCGGCGCCATAAAAAACAAAGGCCCCGGGGAACAGGTCCCCGGGGCCAAAGCATGGTGGGCGCTCGCTGCGCGCTCCTCCCTGTGCACATGTTAAGCGCCTCGCCTTGGCGGGCCGTGTGCTTCCCGACGCCACTCTCCGCGGCAAGGCGAAATTGCGGTCTCATGGCGGGACCGTCCCGATCGTCGCCGTTCGGGATGCTCGAGTGAGGCTTCTGCGCCCGGGTTTGCCGCCTTCCGTCGAAGGCCGCTTGCCGGACGGAGCATTGACGCGCCTGCAAGCCTGACGTCGCGTCGATGCCTTTGCTACGGGGTCTGCCCCGGCTCTCGCCGGACGTTTGCCCCGCACCACGGGTCTGACCTCTTGCCTCGAGGGTTGCACTTGGCCTTGCAGCGGCGTGACGCGTTTTCGCGCCGCGCCGTGACGAGGGTTTACCGGAGTCTGCCGGATCCGGTCCCTCTCCGCACCCGCCTTTCCCTTTGCGCGCCGCCCGGTCGAAACCGTGCGGCCTTGGGGCGGGGTCGTCCCTCCGGGAGCAGCGTGCGCGTCCTGGTCGTCGCAGTGGCAACCCATTACCCAGAGGGTAACTGCGTGGAATCGCAGCGTGAAACCCGCCGCGGCTCTCACTCGGCTTGGACGCGGTTTCTGATCGCGCCTGGCCGCACAGTTCCTGATTCGTGGGTGAACCGACCGGGCACGACCCCGGCCGGAGGAACTGGTGAAACATGCCTGCGCGATCCGGTTTCATCCGTCCCGCAGGGGATGGCGATTCCAGTCGTCGCCATCCTTTCCCCGGTTGCCCGGGATTATCCCAGCCGTGTTCTCGACGGGTTTTTCATGCCGTCGCACCGCGGCTGTTCTCTCAAGGAACACGGCGAAGATAGCCGAAGCAGGCCAAAGCCGCTCGCCGTCCCTTGGCAAACGCTGGGCCAAAATTGCGCCGCCTCCGGCCAGCGGCCCAGGCCGCGTTCCTTTTGCCTCCACTTCCTGAATACACCCGGACCTCGCACCGCGCCCCGCTCGTCGCTCACTGGGTCTCGATCCAGCGCACGGCGTGGCGGATCAACGCCGTGTTGTCGTCGAGCTCGAGCTTGGCCCGGATGTGGCCGCGGTGGACATCCACCGTCTTGGTGCTGAGATTGAGCAGGCGCGCGATCTCCCGAGTGCTCTTGCCGTTGCCGACCAGCTGAAAGACTTCCATCTCCCGGTCGGTCAGGCGGGCGAACGGCGAACGGGACTGCGCCGCGCTGTGTCCGCCGAGCCCCGAGAGCAGGCTCGTGGTCATGGCCGGACTCAGGTAGATCCGACCGTCGAGCACCTGACGCACGGCATCGAGAACCCGCTCGCCCCCCGCCTCCTTCATCAGGTAGCCGCGCGCCCCCGCCCGGATGGCACGTTCCGCGTAGAGGGCCTCGTCGTGCATCGAGAGCACCACAATCGCCATCTCGGGGCGGAGCGCATGGATGTCCTTGATCAGCTCGAGACCGCCGCGCCCCGGCAGGGTGAGGTCGGTCAGAACGATGTCCACGTCGACGCGCTCCACCCGCATCAGCGCCTCGGCCACATCGCTCGCCTCCGCCGCGACGCACAGGTCGGACTGCGTTTCGATCAGCTGCTTGAGCCCGGCGCGCATGATCGGGTGATCATCCACCAGCAGCACCCGCCGCCGGGTCGGAGTCGCCGGTGGATCGGATCGGCCAGGGCGTTCAGCGTCCTTTTTCATCGCCGGTCTGAAGGCTGCATTCGATCCTTACCCCAGACGCGGGCCCGGGGCAAATCCGGAAATCGGCGCCGATCGCCTCGGCCCGGTGCCGCATGATGCGCAGGCCGATACCGGCCTCAGGGTCTCGCGCCGTCGGCAATCCACGGCCGTCGTCAGCCACGGTCAGCCGTACCGTGCCGCCAGCCTCCTCGAGAACAATTACGATCTCCTGTGCACCGGAGTGTCGGACGGCATTCGCAACTGCCTCTTGGGCGATGCGGAACAGGTGCATGGCCTTCGTGGCGTCGGTAACTTTAAGCCGTGACGGTCCTTCATAACGGACGGTCAGGCGACCCACGGACGTGGTCCGCCGTGCGAGATCCGCAAGGCTGGCCGGGAGACCGTCCGCATCGAGCATGAAGCCCGTGAGACCGCGTGCCAGCGAACGGGTCTGGGCAATCGCTTCCCGAAGTTGCCGGCAGACCCCTTCGGCACCCTCCGCGAGTTCGGGCTGGGACCGCTGCAGGCGGCCCTTGAGGGTCTGGCACATGAACTCGATGGCGGTGAGCTGCTGCCCGAGTCCGTCATGCAGTTCCTGTCCGATGCGCAGGTGTTCGTGTTCGCTGACCCGCAGCACCTCCTCCTCCAGGGTCTTGCGCTCGGTGATATCGGTGCGGATCGCGAGGTACTGCGACGGCCGCCCCGCAGCGTCGAGGAAGGGAAAGATCGTTGTATCCACCCAATGATACGACCCGTCCTTGGCGCGGTTGCGGATCTCGCCGTGCCACGAGCGCCCGGCCGCAATGGTCGACCACATCTCGGCGAAGAAGCTCGTCGGGTGGCGCCGCGAGTTGACGATGCGGTGGTTCTGCCCGAGCAGCTCATCCCGGCGGTACTTGGTGATCGCGCAGAACTTGTCGTTCACATACGTGATCACGCCGTTGCCATCGGTGATCGACACGATGGAGTGGTCGTCGAGGGCGGCGCGCACGTCCCTCACTTCCGCGAGGGCGCCCAGCAGCTCCGTCTGAAACACCGCAAACTCGCGCTCGAGCGCAACGATTCTTGCCCCCAGGTCGGCGTTGCTCAGACGGGTGTAATCCTCCTGCGCCACATCCAGGAGCATCGCGTTCCACCCCCGAACCGGCAAGGGGTAAACCCGGAATCCGTACGTAGGGGAATCCCCTAGATCCGATTCGCCCGGTGCCCAATTTCCCAGCGCGGCAAGGCCTGCTAGTCTGGCGCAGATGAGTATCGCTTCCTCCTTGTGCGATGGCGCCAAAGCCGCAGCGGTCGGGATCCATCATCCGGAAAGCACCGCGGCCCGGTTGGCGCAATCGCAGCTGTTTCACGACTACCGGGCCGCCTTCGAGGTGGCCACGGGACTCCAGCTCGCCTTGGTCGCCCGTCCGCCCCGTCCCGATGACCGGGGCCGCTGGAAACGACGCTCCGTCCGCGATGCGATCACCGTCGTCATCGAGCCCGACGAGCAGCATCTCGTGTCCCTGCTGCCGGTCCGGCTCGGGGAGATCACGCTCGGCTGGCTCCGGATCGGTCCCTTTGTCGCCGGGGCCAACGTCACGTCCGTACACCGTTCAGTTCCGGTCGGCAGCATCCGCCTGCCCGCCCTCGGTCCGACCGTACACCGGTCCGTGCTCCGCCTGCTCCGGGTGTTCTCGCTGCAGCTCGCCGAATCCAGCAACGAACTGCTGATCAATGAGCATCGGAACGAGCCGTGCTACGTGCAGACCGCGCGGGACTACATCGAGGCTCATCTAACGGAGACCCTGTCACTCACCGCCGTCGCCGCCGCCGTACGCGTCAGCCCGTACTATTTCTGCAAACGCTTCTTCGAAAGCACCGGACTGCATTTCACCGACTACGTGAACCGCGCCCGCGTGATCCGGGTGAAGGAGCGCCTGCTCAATCCGCACGTGCATGTCAGCGAGGCGGCCTTCGCCTCCGGTTTTCAGTCGCTCTCGCAATTCAACCGCGCCTTTCGCCGCGTGACGGGAGAGTCCCCCTCGACCTTCCGGCATCGCCTGCACGATGCCCCGGCGCTTGCCCCGGCGTCACACGCTGCCGCCTGAGTCCTCCCCTGCTGCCGACTTTGACCATGACGCCGTCCTCATCTTCCGCCCGCGGGGCCCCGCCCACACGTCCCGCCCCCGACCCGCCTCTGCTCTGGCTCCCCCTCGAGGCGGCGGCCACCCATGACCCGCCTCCAGTCGACTCGGCCAACCCGTTCCTGGCGCCGGTCGATTCCACCAACCCGTTCCCGGCGCCGTTGCGGCCCCGCATCCTCGTCGCCGAAGACGATCCGGGGGTCATGGGCGTGGCCGCGCTCGTCCTGCACCTCTCCGGCTTCGAGGTGACGACCGCCGAGGATGGCGAGGCCGCGTGGCGGATCTACCTCGAGCAGGGCTGCGACCTGCTGCTCACCGATCACAACATGCCGCGGCTCAGCGGTCTCGAGCTGATCGCCCGGGTCCGCACGCATGGCGATCCCCTGCCCGTCATCCTCACCTCCGGCCTGCTCGATCCCTCCGACATTCCCTACCCGCTGTGCAGCCAGATCGACGCTGTGCTGGCCAAGCCGTTTTCCACCCAAGTCCTGGTCGACACCGTCCGCCGCTGTCTCCGGTCCGTCGCCACCTGATCCTTTTTCCTTCACCCTGTTTCCGCCCTTGCCAATGAACGCCCCCGCGAAGCCCCGCCCGACCTCGCCCTCCATCCATATCGCCATCCGGACCCGCAACGGTCATACCTACCGCTACGGCGCCCGCGATCTCCGCCTCGACCTGCGCGAAGGCGATGTCCGCGTGATTGAGCGCGATGGCGGCTGCTTCGTGTACTTTGACCACTGCAACCTCGCCGTGACCGATCCTGAGGGCCGAACCCTTTTTCAACTGATCCGGGGACGGCTGGACGAGGTCGCGTCGGACCTTTCGGTCGTCACTCCGGCGACCGCCTGACGCCGCGAACGGCCGGCAGCCGGGGGGACCGGTCCGATCACCCGCACCGCACACCGCATTGGGCGACGCACGTGGCGCGCGCCCTACGCGGAGAATCCGAAGCGATGCCGCTCCTCCTCGGGCTTGATATGGAGCGAGGTGCAGACGTGCTTCGCGGCCAACGCGCTCGCGGCCACCTTGACGATGCGGTCGAAGTCGGGACGCGGCAGATCGGCGCCATCGTGGCGGATGGCGTGAATGCCCATGCCTCGCTCCAAGAGCTCCTGCACAAACTCTTCGCAGGCGACGGGATCGTCCGTGTAGTAGATGTGGTGTTGCGGCGGCGAGTGCCGGCGGAAGGCGACACTGTATTCGACGGAATATTTGGTGAGCATGGCAGACTCCTTCGTCCCGGAGCGGACGGCTGGATTGCCGCACCGTGCCCGGGGCTGACCGCATCCTAGGGCATCGTCCCGTCGGCGGCTCGTCGTTTCTTGGCGGGTCCATTCCCGATCTTGCCCCCAATTTTTGGCCGGCCTTTGCCAACCCCTGCGCAGACCGCCGGCGCCTGCCGCGATACTCTGGCCGCACGGCGCGCCACCGTGCCTCCACCGCTCCCCGCCATGCCCTCGAAACAAGTCGTCTTCGGCGCTGACGCGCATGCGCGCCTGCTCGCCGGCATCAACACCCTCGCCCAGGCCGTGCGGGTCACGCTCGGTCCCAAGGCACGCACCGTCGTCCTCGAGCGCAGCTTCGGGGCCCCACTCATCGTCAACTCCGGCGTGATGGTCGCCAAGGAAATCGAATTGCCCGATCACCTCGAGAACCTCGGCGCCCAGATCGTGCGCGAGGTCGCGAGCAAGACCTCCGATGTCGCCGGCGACGGCACGACCACCGCGACCGTGCTCGGACACGCCATTGTCGTCGAGGGCATGAAGTACGTCGTCGCCGGGATGAATCCGATGGACCTCAAGCGCGGGATCGATCTCGCCGTCGAGGCCGTCATCGACCGCCTGCGTGCGCTCGCCCGACCGTGCACGACGCGCAAGGAGATCGCCCAGGTGGCCACCATCTCGGCCAACTCCGACCGTTCGATCGGCGAGCTGGTGGCCGACGCGATGGAAAAGGTCGGCAAGGACGGCACCATCACCGCCGAGGAGGGCTCCGGACTCGTGAGCGAACTCGACGTCGTCGAAGGCATGCAGTTCGACAAGGGCTACCTCTCGCCCTACTTCG
>CAYZBG010000086.1:0-21382 GCA_964476565.1 uncultured Opitutus sp. | reverse complement strand
CCGCACCTACCGGCCGACGTCCGACTGCTTCGGCGTGCTGGTGCAGTACCCGGACACGACCGGTTCGATCCACGACTTCCAGGCGTTCTTTGCCGCCGCACACCAGGTCGGCGCCTACACGATCGTGGCGACCGACCTGCTCGCGCTGACACTGCTGCGCGCCCCGGGCGAGTTCGGGGCCGACGTAGCCGTGGGGTCCGCGCAGCGCTTCGGGGTGCCGCTCGGCTTTGGCGGCCCGCATGCCGGATTCCTCGCGACCAAGGATGCGTTCAAACGCCAGATGCCCGGACGCCTCGTCGGCGTATCCAAGGACGCCCAGGGCGATCCCGCCATGCGCCTCGCCCTCGGCACCCGCGAGCAGCACATCCGGCGCGACAAGGCCACGTCCAACATCTGTACCGCCCAGGTGCTGCTGGCGGTGATGGCGTCGATGTACGCCGTCTATCACGGACCCGAAGGCCTGCGGACAATTGCGCGGCGCGTGCGCGCACTCACCGCGCTGCTGGCCGGCGGCCTGCGCGCGGCCGGCGCGAAAGTGAACGCCGAGCCCGTGTTCGACACCCTCACGGTCGGCAACGTATCCGCGGCGCGGGTACATGCCAACGCCGCCGCCCGGCGGTTCAACCTGCGTCCCATCGACGCCTACACCGTCGGCATCGCCCTGGACGAGACGACCTCGCTCGAGGAGGTGCAGACCCTCCTCGCCTGCTTCAGCGAATCGGTCCGCCTGCCCAAGCTGTCCGACGGTGCCTTCGACGCCGCCTACCCGGCGCCGTTCGCCCGCACCTCCGCCTACCTCACCGCGCCGGTTTTCAACCGCTACCACACCGAGCATGAGATGCTGCGCTACATCAAGCGCCTCGAGGCGAAGGATCTCTCGCTTTGCCACTCGATGATCTCGCTGGGCTCGTGCACGATGAAGCTGAACGCCACCAGCGAGATGCTGCCCGTGTCGTGGCCAGAGTTCGGCAAGCTGCATCCGTTCGCCCCGGCCGAGCAGACGCGGGGTTACCGCAAGCTCTTCCAGGACCTGGAGACCTGGCTGTGCGAGATCACCGGCTTTGCCGCCGTCTCCCTGCAACCCAACGCCGGCTCGCAAGGTGAATACGCGGGCCTGCTCGCGATCCGCGGCTACCATGCGGCGCGGGGCGAGGGTCACCGCAACGTGTGCCTGATTCCGACGAGCGCCCACGGGACCAACCCGGCCAGCGCCGCCATGTGCGGCTTCAAGGTCGTGCCCGTCGCCTGCGACGCCAACGGCAACATCGACGTGGCGGATCTGGAGGCCAAGGCGGAGGCCCACGCGTCCGACCTCGCTGCGCTCATGATCACCTACCCGTCGACCCACGGGGTCTTCGAGACTGCGATCAAGGACATCTGCGCCACTATTCACGCCCGCGGCGGCCAGGTCTACATGGACGGCGCCAACATGAACGCCCAGGTCGGCCTGACCTCCCCGGGCCACATCGGCGCCGACGTCTGCCATCTCAACCTCCACAAGACGTTCTGCATTCCGCACGGCGGCGGCGGCCCCGGCATGGGACCGATCGGGGTGGCGGCGCACCTTGCCCCCTACCTGCCCGGACACCCGTTGGTCGAAGGCGCCCGAGCCTCCCGGCTCGGCGCCGTCAGCGCGGCGCCCTGGGGCAGTGCGTCCATCCTCGTTATTTCGTGGATGTACATCCGCATGATGGGGGCCGAAGGCCTGACGCAGGCGACCAAGATCGCGATCCTCAATGCCAACTACGTGGCCAGGCGGCTCGAGTCGTTCTTCCCGGTGCTCTACCGCGGGAACGCCGGCCTCGTCGCCCACGAATGCATCGTCGATCTGCGCGGCTGGAAGAAGCACGGGATCGAAGTCGAGGATGCCGCCAAGCGACTGATGGACTACGGCTATCACGCCCCGACCATGTCGTTCCCTGTGCCCGGCACGCTCATGATCGAACCGACCGAAAGCGAGACGCAGGTCGAGCTGGACCGTTTCTGCGACGCGATGATCTCGATCCATGGCGAAATGCAGGCGGTAGTGAACGGTGAGGCCGACAAGGCATCGAATCCGCTCAAGCACGCCCCGCACACCGCGAAGGTCGTCTGCGGCGACACGTGGGACCGCGCCTACCCGCGCGAGCTCGCGGCGTTTCCGACGCCGTTCGTGCGCGCCCACAAGTTCTGGCCGGCCGTCGGCCGGGTGGACAACGTCTACGGCGATCGTAACCTGGTCTGTTCCTGCGTCGGCATGGAAGCCTACGCCGAGGCCAAGGCGTGATCGGCGGGCGCTGACGGATCAACGCAGCTGGAGAACGAAGTCACTCCCGGCGCGGCGGAAGTCGCCGCCGGACAGGTCGCCGTCGTCAACGCCTTGGTCGACGAGAATCATGATCGTCTCGGTCGCGCCGGTGGCGTTGGTCAGCCGCATGCGCGCGGAGTCGCCTGACCAGGTGAAGCCACCGCCCACCGGACTCGGTTGCTCGTACGCCTTCGGCAAGAGCAGCTCCATTCCGGTTGGCATCTCGCTCACCCCGCCGACGGGTGGCCAGGCACCGTTCTCCAGCGAATAACGCTGGTAGGCATCGGAGTACTGCCGGATGTCGTTGATCAACCGCGTCGCCACCGAACGGGTGCGCAGCTTGAAGAACGTCGGCACAGCGATGACGGCGAGCAGGCCGATGATCACGACCGCGATCATGATCTCCACCAGGGTAAAGCCGCGCTGCGCCGGGCCTCGCTTCATACCCGAACAGGCATGACCGTTCGGGGCGGGGCCTTCAAGCGCAGGTTTGTTGCAGCGCCGACTTTTACCCTTTTCGCACGCCGACGTCCGCCCTACCGTCTTCCCCGCCGCCGCCATGCCCACCGCCATTGTCATGCTGAAAACGGACCGCAAGCGGGTGACCGGCATCGCCGAGAAGCTGCTCGACCTGCCCGACGTCTCCGAGGTCTACTCCGTTTCCGGACGGTTCGACCTGCTCGTCATGATCAAATGCGAGCAGCTCGATAAGATCGAGGGCGTCATCACCGACCAGCTGCTGAAGACCGACGGCATCCTCGAAAGCGAGACGCTGTTCGCGTTTCGCAGCTACGACAAACGCGAGGGCGGCAACGCGATCAGCGTCGACTGACGGCCGCGCCGGGCCGATCGAATCGGCGCCGCGCGGCGTGGTCAGGGCGCAACGAAGGTGACGTCGGGTGACGTCACCCGGACGTCGGCCGGTTCCCGTTCGTCGAGCTGCAGGACGAGGACGTGACGGCCGGCGGATACAGCCACGGCCACCCGCGGCGCGACCGGCACCGGCTCGCCATTGAGCCAGAGCCCCGTGATCCGGCCTTCGAGGGCCAGCGTCACCTCGCCGGCCCGGGGCGCGTCGAAGTCCACTGCGGCAAACTGCGGGCGGTTGCGGCCGTGACCGGGCACATTGCGCGCAATCTCGTCGGCCGGCAGCAGGCCGTTCACGAGCGCCACGATCGGCTGCCAGTCGGTCAGCGTCGCGTCGCCCTGGGTGACGCGGCTTACGCCGAGGTGCTGATTCCGGCTTGTCACATAGTACATCCGCCACACCCGGGCCACGCCGCCTCGGGACGCGTCGAACTCGCCGGGTTTGCCGAGCTGGGTGAGAAACTTGATCAGATCAAGCCGCTCCTCGGGCACGAGGCCATCGAGCAGGCCCGCCGGCATGAGCGAGCCGACACTGGTGCGCCGCGCGATGTCATTGACCGCGACGGAGACTTCCTGATTGGCCGCGTCGCGCAACCGGATTTCCGTGGCCGACTCCGCGACCACCATCCCGCTCAGCTCACTGCCCGAACGGGTCGTGATCGCGACGGCGTGATAGCCCTCCTTGATCTTGGCATTGGGATACAGCATCGCCTCGACCAGGTAATCCGGCGGGGCGCTCGCTCCGATGCTGGTCAGATCCGGTCCGAGGCGGCCGCCTGCGCCGCCGATGGCGTGGCAGGCCACGCAGGCCAGCTCGGTCCGGCGATAGATGCGCTCGCCGCGCATCGCATCGCCCTTGAGCAGCGCTTCGCGCGCCAGCGTGCGAAGTTCTTCCGGCGACAATTCCGCCGCGGAGAGCGACATGCCCGCCTGCTGCAACAGCAAGGGGACCAGGGCGGCATGCCGGTTGCCTTCCCGGGCGGGCCGCAGTCCCGCCTGCGCGACCGCCGGCGGGAGGGTCTCCGTCTGCAAGGCCTCCGTCAGCCGCGCTCCCACCGAGCGGACGGCAAGCAGTTCGCGCCACAGGGCCTGGGCCTGCGCCTCGTCGCCGGTCTCACGCAGCACCCGGAGCAGATCGGGCACGGCATGGGCCAGATCGAGGGCGGCCAAGACCACCACGGCGTCCCGCCGGATGGCCGGCGTGGCGCCGTTCGCCCCGAGGTCGCGGGCCGCCGCGATCGCGTCCGCACCACCGATGTCCCGCAACGCCGTAAAGGCCGCCTGCCGTTCCGCCGCAGCCGACGCCGGGTCTCCGGCCGCACGCACCAGCACCGGCAGGGCTGGGGCAAACTGCCACGCGCCCGCGACCTGAAACGCCGCCGTCCGCGCGGCTCCCGTGGCCGAAGTCAGCACCGGCATCAGATCGTCCGCCGACCCCGCCGGCCGCACCTTGCGCAGCCGCGCGGCGTCAGCCAGCGCGCGCAAGGCGCGCGGAACCGCCTCCGCGACGAGATCGCCCGCCTTCACCGCATCCAGCATGCGGCGCAACTCATCCGGTCCGCCGGCCGCACCCACCAAGTCGATCCACGGCCCGCTGCCATCGCGCGGCAAGCCGCGTTGGGCGAGAATGCCGCCCAGGATGGTCGAGGCCAGCGCCGGCTCGATGCTCTTCAACGCAAACTCAAGCTGGGCCTCCCGGCCGTCGGGCGACCAGGCCCCGGACTGCACCGCGGCGACCCATGGTCCGGCAAGTTCGTTGATCGTCAGCCACAGCGCATAATCGATGAACGGATCCATCGGCCGCGCCAGCACCCCCAACGCCAGCGCCGCCGCCTCGGCCGAAGCATGCCGCCCGAGCGCCCGCACGGCCTCGAGCCGCACGCGCGGATGGGCGTCGTCGACCAGCACCGCGAGCCTGGCCAGCGGCACCTGGGCACCGAGGGCGCGCACTGCGGCCGCCCGGGCGTCGGCATCCGTCGAGGTCAGCAGCGTGTCCACCAGCGCCTCCGGCGCCGCCCCGAACGCCTGATGCAGCCAGAGCGCCCGGAGCCGCGCCGCCGCATCCCCGGGGGCCAGCGACGCCGTCCACGCGCCGAGATCGGCCTGCACCTTTGCCGCGCCGCGCTCCACCAGCACCCGCGTGGCGCGCTCCTGATCGTATCCATTCGGTGAGGACAGACAGGCGAACAGTTCGGCGTTCGTCAGCGTGGTGAAGTCGACGACCGGGAGCAGCGGCCGTTCCTTGGCTGCGATGCGCCAGATTCGACCATGGACCTTGTCGCGCCGGGGATCCCGGAAATCGACCTCGCCGTGCTGGATGATGGGGTTGCTCCAGTCGGCCACATACAAGGCCCCGTCAGGTCCGAGGCGCACATCGATCGGCCGGAAGGAATCGGTCGTGGTGCGAAGGACGTCCGGCATCTGCCGGGTGACAAAGCCCGACCCCTGCTCGCTGAGCTTGAAACGCACGATCCGGTTGGCCCGGAAATCGGCGGTGATCACGTCACCCTGCCAGTCGTCGGGAAAATGGGCGCTGCGGATGATCTCGAGTCCGCAGAACTTCGGGTAGTCGCCCGGGCTGACGCTCTGCAGGACCCGCCGCGCCGGGGCGAGCGTGCGGTAGGTCGCGCCATCCACGCCCCACGCCACGCCGCTGTTGCCCGCGCCATCGGTCAGGAACGAACGGCCGTAGGCATCGAACTGATGACCCCACGTGTTCACAAAGCCGCGGAAGAGGATCTCCATGCGTTGGTCGCGCGGATCGAGACGGAACACGCCGCCAGCCTTGAGCCGCACCACGCCGTGCGGCGTCTCGGTGTCGGTCCGCGTGTAAACGGACTGACTGAGGTGCAGCCGCCCGTCCGGTCCCCAGCGCAGGGTGTGCAGATTGTGGTGGGTATCCTCGGTGCCAAAGCCGCTCAGCACGGTCCGGCGCACATCGGCGCGCCCGTCACCATTCGTATCCGCAAAATGGAGCAGTTCAGTGCTCTGGGCGACATAGACGCCACCGTCGCCCGGCTCGAGTCCCGTAGGAATGAGCAGCCCTTCCGCAAAGACGGTGGCCTTGTCGGCCCGGCCCAGACCGGCGGAGTCCTCGAGGACGATGATCTGGTCGACCGGCTCCTGTCCCGGCTCGATCTGGGGGTACATGGCGGAACTCGCCACCCAGAGCCGGCCGCGGGCGTCAAAGTTCATCTGCACCGGCTTGTGCAACAGCGGATTCTCGGCCCACAGGGTGACTTCGAAACCCTCGGCCACCTCAAACGACGGCCGCGGTTGCGGCGTGACGGGGGCCGGGGCGAGCCGGGCCGGCCGGGGCGCGGGCAGCACTTCGACGGGACGCAGGCTGCGCAGGGCGGCGATACGCGCCTCCTCGGCGGCGACGTACTCGTCGAATTGGAGCACCTCGGCCGCATTGCGGCCCTGCTCGTGGCGGCGGAAGCCGAAGATGTAGGCCATGTTCGCCGGCCGCGACCGGTGGAAATACCATTCGTTCTTGCGCACGATGGCGGCGCGCAGGGCTTCAGTGTGCACACTGCTGCGCCATGCGGATGCGGGACTCGGGCCGAAGAGGCTGTCCTCAATCTCCTCCGCCACCCGCCGATAACCGTGGGCCGAAAGATGAATGCCGTTATCCGTCAGACGCGCCCCCGGCCCGGCTCCTTGCAAGCGGGAGAACAGCGGCACGAATCCGGCCCGGCGTTCGGCGGCGAGCTCCGCGATGGCGGCGGCGTAGACGGACAGGGTACGATTGCGGGCCGCCGGGTCGGGCCAGGGAGCCCCGAGCGCTTCGTGGGGAATTGGGGAGAGCAGCACGAGCCGGACGTCCGGCACAGCCTCAGCCAGCGTGTCGAGCAGACGCCGGTAATCGGCCTTGAAACGCTCCACCCCCGCTTCGCCGGCGAAGGAGGCGGCCATGCCATACCCGATGAAGGCCACCGTCGGCTTCAGTTCCCCGATCTGGCGGCTCAGCTGGGTCCATCCCTCGGTCGCGGGCTCGTGGCCGGCCTGCATCAGGCTGAGACCGAAACGCGAATCGCCCGCCGGGGTGTCGGCACTCCAGCCGAGGTTGCGAAACACCACGCTCTGATTGCCAAACCGCGCCGTGAGCATGGTCTCGATCCAGCCGGAGTACTGCTCACGTTCCGCGAACGTGTCACCGATCAAGGCCACCCGGTCTCCGTCCCGCAGGACCAGGGCGGAACCGGATTCGGCACCGCGCAGCACGGTGGCAAGCAACAGGACGGCGGCGAGCAGGCCGCGACGGAGAAAGAAGGCGTGACGCATCGGGAGGAGGGTAGACGACGGTCGCGGCGGGGAACGCGAGGATGGGTGTTTTCATCGGGCGCCGTCCCTACCCTGTCGAGAGCGTTTTCCGTCCGCGGATTTGAACCCGTTGCATCGCCGGTTGCAGCGGCAGGAGCGCGAACCGCTGGCATCTGACGCTCCGCGACCGGTGTGGCGCGCCGCCCATGCATGGTTAGCATGCGCTCCCCCATTGACGGCCTCCGTCCCGTGCGTCAGCACCAAGCCTGTTTTTCTTATGGCTACCCCCGAAAACCGGCGCGCGCACTGGAAGGCCAACCTGCGCATCCTCGCCACCCTGCTCGTCATCTGGGCGTTCGTTTCCTTCGGTTGCGCGATCTTTTTCGCCGACCAGCTCGACCGGATCCGCATCGGCGGATTCAAACTGGGATTCTGGATGGCGCATCAGGGCGCCATGTACGTCTTCGTGCTGATCATCGCCGCCTACGTGTGGCTGATGAACCGGCTCGATCGGAAGTACGACGTGCACGAAAACTGAACCCACGCCCCCGGCCGCCCCGCCCCCCACCTTTTCCTTCATGAGCGTACAATTTTGGACCTTCCTGATCGTCGGTCTCTCCTTCGCCCTCTACCTCTACATCGCCTTCCGCGCCCGCGCGGGCTCGACCAGCGAGTTCTATGTCTCCGGGTCGACCGTGCATCCGATCAGCAACGGCATGGCCACGGCCGCTGACTGGATGTCCGCCGCCTCGTTCATCTCGATGGCGGGCCTGATCTCGTTCATGGGCCGCGACGGCAGCGTATACCTGATGGGCTGGACGGGCGGGTATGTGCTGCTCGCCCTGCTGCTCGCACCGTACCTGCGCAAGTTCGGCAAGTTCACCGTGCCCAACTTCGTCGGTGACCGCTACTACTCGCAGACGGCGCGCCTGGTCGCGGTGCTGTGCGCACTCGGCATCTCTTTCACCTATGTCGCCGGACAGATGCGCGGCGTCGGCATCGTCTTCTCGCGCTTCCTCGAGGTGCCGGTCGACACGGGCGTCATCATCGGCACGGTCGTCGTGTTTTTCTACGCCGTGCTCGGCGGCATGAAGGGCATCACGTACACCCAGGTCGCGCAGTACTGTGTGCTGATCTTCGCCTACATGGTGCCGGCGATCTTCATCGCCATCATGGTGACGGGAAATGCGATCCCCCAGCTCGGTTTCGGCAGCACGTTGAGTGACGGCAGCGGCGTCTACCTGCTCGACAAGCTCGACGGGCTCAGCACGGAGCTCGGCTTTGCCGCCTACACCTCGGGCGTGCGTCCGCTGATCGACGTGGCCGCCATCACCATGGCGCTGATGGTGGGTACCGCCGGGCTGCCGCACGTGATCGTGCGCTTCTACACCGTGCCCACGGTGCAGGCCGCCCGCACCTCCGCCTTCTGGGCCCTGCTTTTCATCGCCCTCCTCTACACCACGGCCCCGGCGGTCGCGGCCTTCGCCCGCACCAACCTGCTCGGCACGGTCAACAACGCGGAGTACGCCGAAATGCCGTCGTGGTTCAAGAACTGGGAGAAGACCGGCCTGCTCAAGTTCACCGACAAGAATGGCGACGGTCGCATCCAGTACTACAACGACACGAACAAGGATGCCGCCTTCCAGACCCGGGCCGCCAACGCCGGCTGGCAGGGCAACGAACTGATCATCGACCGCGACATCATCGTACTCGCCAACCCGGAGATCGCCCGGCTGCCCAACTGGGTCGTGGGCCTCGTTGCCGCCGGAGCCCTCGCCGCGGCACTGTCCACCGCCGCCGGCCTGCTGCTCGTGATCTCGACTGCGTTCGCGCACGACTTCGTGAAGTGCTGGTGGAACCCCAAGATCTCGGAACGCGGCGAGCTGCTCTGCGCCCGCATTGCCGCCGGCGGCGCCGTCGTAATCGCCGCCTACTTCGGCATCAAGCCCCCCGGCTTCGTCGGGGAGGTGGTCGCCTTCGCCTTCGGGCTCGCGGCCGCGTCCTTCTTCCCCGCGATCATCATGGGCATCTTCCAGAAACGCATGAACCGCGAAGGTGCCATCACCGGCATGGTGGTGGGCCTGCTCTTCACCGCCGCCTACATCATCTGGTTCAAGTTCATCCACCCCGAGCAGAACAACCCCGCCCACTGGTGGTTTGGCATCTCTCCCGAGGGGATCGGCAGTCTCGGCATGGTGATCAATCTCGTCATCGCCCAAGTAATCTCACGCTTCACCCCGCCGCCGCCGCAGGACGTGCAGGACATCGTCGAGCACATCCGCATCCCGCGCGAACTGCGCAAGGGCTGAGCCCGCGAGTAGTCCGCGCGCGCGGACTACTCGCGCTTGAGTTCGCGCGACATCAGGGCCGCCAGGGCATCGGCCGGCCGGCGCCCTTCGAACAAAATGCGGTACACTTCCGCCAGGATGGGCGCGTCCAGCCCGCGCTGGCGGCAGAGGCCGTGAAACGACTCGGTGGTCTTGTAGCCCTCCACCACCGTCTTGCGATGGGCCAGGAGATCGGCCGCCCGCGCACCCTCGCCCAACTGCTGGCCGAAGGCGCGGTTGCGGCTCCACGCACCGTGGCACGTGGCGACAAGGTCCCCGAAGCCGCTCAGCCCGTAGAATGTCTCCGGCTTCGCCCCGAGGGCCGTCCCGACGCGCACCATCTCGGCCAGCGCCCGCGTGAGCATCGCCGCCTTCGCGTTGTCACCCAAGCTGAGCCCGTCGCAGCAGCCGGCCGCGATCGCATACACGTTCTTCAGGCATCCGCCGATTTCGACCCCGGCGAGATCGTTGCTGGTGTACACGCGCAGGGTTGGTCCGCTCAACGCGGCCTGCACGCCGGCCAGAAACGCATCGGGCCGGTCAGCGGCGAGCACCATCGCCGCGGGCAGGCCGCGCGCGACTTCCGCCGCATTGGTCGGACCGGTCAACGCGGCCACGGCCAGGCCCGGCAGCGCGGAAGCGATCACCTCCGAGGGACGCAGGTGGGAACCGGCCTCGAGCCCCTTGGCCAGGCTCACCATCAGGCGCAGCCGCCACGCGCCGGCGAGCGACGCGGCGACCCGGCCGCAGGTCTCACGAAGGGCCTGGGCCGGACACGCCAGCAAGGCCACGTCCGCCTCCATCAGCACCGGCGCCAGCTCGTGGCCCACCTGGAGGCTGGGCGGAAAGGCGACCCCCGGGAGGTAGTCGCGGTTCTCGCGCTCAGACGCCACCTGCAGCGCCTGCTCGAAGCGACGCGGCACGAGGGTGACGGTGTGACCGAGGCGGCAGAGATGGATCGCCACCGCCGTGCCCCACGCCCCCGCCCCAATGACCGCGAAATTCATGGATCCGGTCTAGCCGCCCGCGGCATGATGTAAACACCGTGCCGCCGGCGCCGGAGGAATCGCGTCAGCGAAGGAAGGCCGGGATGCGCTCGTTGGCGATCTGTTGTTCGAAGGTCTCGCGCGCGTTGATCAACTCAAAGGTGCTGCCTTTGACGAGCACCTCGGCGGCCAGCGACCGCGTGTTGTACCGGCTGGCCATGGTGAAGCCGTAGGCACCGGCGCTCATGAACGCGAGCAGTTCGCCCTCGCCGACCTCCTGAAGTTGACGCTCCTTCGCGAAACAGTCGCCACTCTCGCACACCGGGCCGACCACGTCTGCCACCAGCGCACGGCGGGCGGTGTCGCGGTGCAGCGGTACGATTTCATGGTAGCTGTCGTACATGGCGGGACGCACCAAGTCGTTCATCGCCGCATCGATGATGAGGAAGTTGCGACCCTGACCGCGCTTCAAGTACTCCACGCGGGAGAGCAGCACCCCGGCGTTGCCGACGAGGAAACGGCCCGGCTCGAGCAGGATCTTCAGCCCGAGGGGCTCCAGGAGAGGCCGCACCGCCGCGCCATAGGCTTCCGGCGTGATGGGACGCGAGCCTTCCGGCTGCGACTCCCACCACGAGGCCTGACCGCTGGCCAGGGCATCCTTGTACACGATGCCGATGCCGCCACCGATCGAGAAATAGGTGATCCCATACCGGGCCTTCAGCTCGGCCGCAAAGGGCGCCACCTTCGCAACCGCCTCGGCGAACGGCGCCGTGGAGGTCAGCTGCGAGCCAATGTGCATCTGCACGCCCTTCAACTGGATGTTCGGGTACTTCGCCGCCGCTTCGTACGCGGCCGCGGCATACTTCAACGGGATGCCGAACTTGTTCTCGCTCTTGCCCGTGGTGATCTTCGCGTGCGTGTGCGCGTCGACGTCGGGATTGATGCGGATCGCGATCGGCGCCTTCACGCCGAGCTTCCCGGCCACATGGTTGATGCGAGCCAGCTCCGGTTCGCTCTCGACGTGGAATGCAAAGATCTCGTTCTCCAGCGCCAGCTTGATCTCCGCCTCGGTCTTGCCGACACCGGCGAAAACACTGCGCTTCACGTCGGCGCCGGCGGCGAGCACGCGGCGGATCTCGCCGCCACTCACCAGGTCGAACGCGGCCCCGAGGTTGGCGAAGTGCCTGAGCAGGGCCGTGTTCGAGTTGGCCTTCATCGCATAGCAGATCTGCAGGTCGAGGCCATCGAGCCCGCGCGCGAGCCGGCGATAATTGTCCTCAATGGAACCTGCACTGTAGACATAGGTCGGTGTGCCATACAGCTGGGCCACCGCGGCCAGGTCGACGGATTCGCACTGCAGACTAGAACCAACGTAGCGGAAGTGATGCATACGGGAAAAAAGACGTCAAAGGGGTGACGCTAGAGACTTTCCCCTTGAGTAAACCAACCTAAAAACGAAAAAGCTAACATCCGCGATGCGTACCCTGAAGCACATGTTCCACCGTTCGAAGATCCGTATGGGATCGGTGGACAATTCGTGCATCCGGACCACGCCGATCCGCAACGCCGGGTTCGTCAGTTTCGTCTCCCAAAGCGGGTGCCTGCGTGTACGCAGCGGCGATTACCATGACGCCCGCCTGCGCAAACAGAAACGCCTGCGCTTCGTGGCCTTGGTGGCAATCACCGCGGGTTGCACGTGGTTTGCGATCGAGAGCGCCAAGGCGCTGTCGCTTTTTTGAGCGGTCGTCGGCCGTCCCGCTCCGCCCCGGCCTTGCGCTTGGCGACGAGTATCGCTTTGTGAGAGGCATGATGCTTCTTCGAATCGCCCCTTTCCTTTCCCTGCTCGCCGTCCTGGTCTGTGCCGGCTGCAGCCACCCCGGAACCTCGGCCATCGAAAGCATCACGGTCCGCGTAAGCGAGGTGACGCGCAACGAGGCCGGTGGCGCGTCGATGAAAGTCACTTACATCAACGCCAGTGTTCTCCCCATCGCGGTTTCGGAAACCCGTCACAAGCTCTACTTGAACGGCACCCTCGTCGGCGAAGTCGAGAAAGGTCGCCCGATCGGCCTGCAGGCGGCAGGTGCCGCCGATCAGGACATTCCGCTGACGCTCACCGCCACCCTGCCGCCGGCTGGCAGCACGGCCGCCTACCGGCTGGAAACGACGTTGATCGTCATGGCGGGTGAAGAACGCCTGACCGCCCGGCCGCGCGCCGAGGGTACCCTGACCGTCCGCTGAACCGGCCGGCCCGGTTTTTTCGGGATTCCGAGTTGCCGCAGGACCTGCGGCACGCCTAGCGTCCCCCTCCTATGGGACGTCAGTGGCTCCACGCTAAACGCGCAATCGTCAACCAGAAGAAGGGTCAGATCGTCGGCAAACTGGTGAAGGAAATCACCGTGGCCGCCAAGCTGGGCGGAGGAGACCCTGCCGCCAACGCCCGCCTCGCTGCCGCCCTGGAAAAGGCGCGCAAGGCCAGCGTCACCCGCGACGTCATTGAACGCGCGATCAAGAAGGGCTCCGGCTCCGGCGGCGAAAAGATGGAGCTCGAGCACATCGTCTTCGAAGGCTACGCCCCCCACAAGGTGCCGGTCGTGGTCGAGGTCTACACCGACAATCACCAACGCACCACGCCCGAGATCCGGGTGTTGTTCAAGAAGGGCGTCCTGGGTAACGCCGGCAGCAACAAGTTCCTTTTTGACCACGTCGGCCTCGTCGAGGCCCACCACCCCGACGCGGGCATCGACGCCGAAGCCGCCGCCATCGAGGCGGGGGCCAACGAGTTCGAGGCGCTCTCTCACGCGCAGAACGACGATATCCCCGAGGGCCACAAAGGCGTGCGTTTCATCACCGACCGTACTGCCGTTCACGCCGTTTCCACCTGGCTGGCCAAGAACGGCTGGACCGTGGTGACGGGCGAAATCGGCTACGTCGCGAAGCAGTTCCCGGAATTGACCGACGAACAGAAGGCGGAGGTGGGCGAGTTTCTCCACGCCCTCGACGATCACGACGACGTGCAGCGGGTCTGGGCGGCGCTCAAGTAAACGTCGCCCACGGGCACCGGAACCGCGGCGCCCTTCCCCACTGCGGCCGGATCAAGCCCCGCCGCCGCTGCCGCCGGCCGACTTCGTCTTGAACGAAGCACGGAAGCTCGCCTTCAGGTAGTCGCGGTTCATCCGCGCGATGAAATCGTGGCTGATCAACTTCGGGCACGCGGCGCTGCACTCGTACTGATTGGTGCAGTTGCCGAAGCCGAGCTCGTCCATCTTTGCCACCATGTTGAGCACGCGGGTGTCACGCTCCGGCTGACCCTGCGGGAGCAGGCCGAGCTGGGAAACCTTCGCGGAAACGAAGAGCATGGCCGACGCGTTCTTGCAGGCCGCCACACAAGCGCCGCAGCCGATGCAGGCCGCGGCGTCCATGGCGAGGTCGGCCTGCTCCTTCGGGATCGGGATCGCATTCGCGTCGCACGCTGAGCCGGTGCGAACGCTGATGAAACCACCGGCCTGCTGGATCTTGTCGAACGCCGACCGGTCGGTGATGAGGTCCTTGATGACCGGGAAGGGCGCGGCGCGGAACGGCTCCACGGTGATCACTGCCCCGTCGGCAAAGCTGCGCATGTAGGTCTGGCAGGAGGCGATGCCGCGATTCGGGCCGTGCGGCTTGCCGTCGATGACCAGCGAGCAGGTGCCGCAGATACCCTCGCGACAGTCGTGCGCAAACGCGATCGGCTCTTCGCCCCGGCGCTCGAGGTCGTCGTTCACGACATCGAGCATCTCGAGGAAGGACATGTTCGGATTCAGGTCCTTGGCGGGATAGTCGACAAACTTGCCCGGCTGGCCCGGCCCGGCCTGACGCCAGATGCGGAGGGTAACGGAAATGTTGCGGGTGGTGGAGGCGACCATGGGAAAAAGGGAAGTAGCGAGTAGCAGGTAGTGGGTAGCGAGTAGTTGTTTGGGCGGCGGGTTATGAGGCTTTGGCGATATGCTCGCTACTCGCTACCCACCACTCGCTACTTTCGGATCATTTGTAGGAGCGGACCGACATCTTCACGAATTCGTAGTTGAGCGGTTCGACGTTGCGCAGCGGGGCCTTGCCATCGCCTTGGTACTCCCAGGCGGCGACGTGGCCGAACTTCTCGTCGTCACGTTTGCACTCGCCGTCAGGATACTGGTATTCCTCGCGGAAGTGACCGCCGCAGCTCTCCTCGCGTTCGAGAGCATCGCGGCACATCAGTTCGCCGAGCTCGATGAAGTCGGCCACCCGTCCCGCGCGTTCGAGCGCCTGATTCAGGGTTTCCCCGGAGCCCGGCACGTTCACGTTGGCCCAGAACTCCTCCCGCAGCTTGGGGATCTCGACCAACGCCTTCTGCAGGCCTTCGCGGGTGCGCGCCATGCCGCAGTAGTCCCACATGAGTCGGCCGAGCCGCTTGTGGAAATCGTTGACCGGCGTGGTGCCTTTCACGGAGAGCAGGCGTTTCACCATCGCGGCCACAGCCTCCTCGGCCTGTTTGAACTCTGCCGCGTCCGTCGTGGGACGTGAACCCGGCTTTTGTTGCGCGAGGTAATCGCCGATCGTGTACGGAACGACAAAATAGCCGTCGGCCAGGCCCTGCATCAGGGCCGAGGCCCCCAGACGATTCGCGCCGTGATCCGAGAAGTTCGCTTCTCCCAGTACAAAGAGACCGGGCACGTTGGACATCAGATTGTAGTCCACCCAGAGCCCGCCCATCGTGTAGTGCACCGCCGGATAGATCCGCATCGGCGTCTTGTAGGCGCTCTCGTTGGTGATCTCGTGATAGATGTCGAACAGGTTGCCGTAGCGCTCGCGGACGGTGTTCTCGCCGAGGCGGCGGATGGCATCCGAGAAATCGAGGTAGACGCCGAGACCCGTCTCGCCGACGCCGCGTCCCTCGTCGCACACGCGCTTCGCGGCGCGGGACGACACATCGCGCGGAGCGAGGTTACCGAAGCTCGGATAAATGCGCTCCAGATAGTAATCGCGGTCCTCCTCGGGGATGGAGTTCGGATCCTTTTTGCAGTCCTCCTTGCGCTTCGGTACCCAGATGCGGCCGTCGTTGCGCAGCGACTCGGACATCAGCGTGAGCTTCGACTGGTACTCGCCGGACACGGGGATGCAGGTCGGATGGATCTGTGTGTAGCACGGATTGGCAAAGCAGGCCCCGCGCTTGTAGGCGCGCCAGATGGCGGTGGCGTTCGAGCCGCGCGCATAGGTGGAGAGATTGAACACGTTGCCGTAACCGCCGGTGGCGAGAATCACGGCATCGCCGGCAAACCGGACCAGTTCGCCCGTGACGAGGTTGCGGGCGATGATGCCCTTGGCATGTCCGCCAACCACGACGAGATCGACCATCTCATGCTGCGTGACCAGCTTCACTGCGCCCTGCCCCACCATCTTGGACAGCGCCGAGTAGGCGCCGAGCAGCAGCTGCTGGCCAGTCTGGCCGCGGGCATAGAACGTACGGGACACCTGGGCGCCGCCAAACGAGCGATTGGCGAGCAGGCCGCCGTACTCGCGGGCAAACGGCACGCCCTGCGCCACGCATTGGTCGATGATGTTGACCGAGACCTCCGCCAGCCGGTGCACGTTGGCTTCGCGGGCGCGATAATCGCCGCCCTTGATCGTGTCGTAGAAAAGCCGATACACGCTGTCGCCGTCGTTCTGGTAGTTCTTGGCCGCATTGATGCCGCCCTGCGCGGCGATCGAGTGGGCACGCCGGGGGCTGTCGTGGAAGACGACGCACGTGACCTTGTAGCCCAGCTCGGCCAGGGTCGCCGCCGCCGAGGCCCCGGCGAGGCCGGCGCCGACCACGACGATCTCGTACTTTCGCTTGTTGGCCGGGTTGACGAGCTTGATCTCCGCCTTGTGCTTGCGCCACTTGTCGGCGAGCGGTCCGGAGGGAATCTTGGATTCGAGTTTGGCCATGGCGGGAAGAAGGGACGGTGCTTGAGGTTGGGGGCGTCGGGCGGCGCGTCAGTTGCCGGCCCCGGCGAGCGCGGCGACCACATCGGCGCGCAAGTGAACCTGTCCGAACAGGACGGAGGCGGGGATGGCGAGGTTGCCGAGGAAATAGAGTACGCAGAGCACCACGGCCACCCGGCGAAGATTCGCGGCCCACTTGTGGTTTCTCCAGCCCAGCGTCTGGAACATGCTGTCGACGCCATGCAGCAGGTGGAAACTCAGCAGCCCCACCGCCACAATGTAGAAGAGCGAGACGGCGACGTTCTGGAATCCGAACACCACCATGCTGTGCACGTCCTGGACCTCGGCACCGGCCCGGACAACGGGAAACCCGGCGATGTAGTAATCCGACGTCATGGTGTAAGCCGGAAGGTTGCCCTTGAAGTGCTCCGCGCCCACTCCGCCCAGCGTGAAATGCGCCAGATGATAAATCAGAAAGGCCAGCACCACCACGCCCGTCCAACGCATCGTACGCGAGGCCAGCGTCGCCTGGATGGTGTGCTTGTAACCGTAGGCCTGGATACCCCGGGCCCGCTTGTTCTCCAACGTAAGCACCACCGCCGCCCACACGTGAATCACCACGGCCGCGAGCAGGCCCAGCCGGGCCACCCAAAGCAAGGGTCCAAGGTCGTGCAGAAACGCAGCGTACCCATTGATCTTATCCGGGTGGGAAAAGATCTGGAGGTTTCCTGCCAGGTGTCCGATGACGAAGCCGACCAGGATCAGACCTGAAACGGCCATGAGAAATTTGCGGCCAATCGAGGAACAAAACAGGTTACCGAGAAGGCTCATTGCGGAACAAGAAAGGTGAAGGGCTGCGCCGGACGCCATGGGGAGTAAGCCACGGCGGGACGGTTGTTAACCAACCCGGGCCGAGAATGTAAAGGCTGCCGGCGACCGGGGCCAACGGCGTCTGGTCATATTAGGGTACCTTACCCGGATGAGAAGGCACCGGGACCGCACTGAGCCCCGTCCGGCGCGAGGACCAAAGCCCCCGCTTACTTGCCGAGCGGTTTGAGCAAGGCGAACTTCCCGCTCGCTGCCGGAGCAATGAACCGGCGGCGGAACGCGGCCACGCGCGTACCCGGACCGAGCACCGTGGCGATCGCCTCCTCCAGACCCGCCGGCGCGACATGGTCGGCCACGTAGTGGAAGTCCCAGCGCTTCTCACTGGTCTGGATCAGGGAATAATGCCAGCAGCGGAACGCGTCCGGCAGCGCCGCATCGATGTCGGACGGGGAGACGAGCGAGCCGTCCGGACGGAAATACAGATTGCCCTCGCGGCCGAGCAGGCGGAACCCGGTCGGGAACCGTTGCACGATGTCACCCGTGAGGTAGCGCAGCAACGGCATGGCCTCGCGGTCACGGGTCGTGACCTGGATTTGGTAGACCTCCGACAGGTTGCGGAACGGTACCAGTTCGACGAAGGCATTCGCGTCAATCACACGCGAATTGTCGCGAAAGGCCTCACCCACGAAAAGGTAGCCCGCCTCGGTGGAACCATAAAGGTCCACCTGCGGAGCCGGAAACGCCTCGGCGATGCGGGCAGCATGCTGACGGCTCGCCTTGCCGTAGGTCAGGATCACCGCCTTGACGCTTGGCACGCGCACGTGGCGCTTCTGGACGGCCCGGGCGAGCAAGGCGAGGTACACGGGCTCTCCTTCGAGTACTTCCGGCTGCACGGCCTGGAGCTCGACGACTATCCGGTCCCACTCCGCCTCCGGGAACACGAACGGATCACTGGTCAGGTTAAGGTAGACCGTACCGTCAAAATAGCGGTGCGGAAACGGATGGTCCTCGTACGGACAAAGGTTGCTGGAGCACCCGACCGGGGCGAGGACGCATTTGCGGTAAGGCCGGCCGACGAATGGGCGCAGAATCGGCGAGGCCTCGTAGGCGCGGGCAGTCTGCGCGTTCCACCAACCATCCTCCATGATCACCGTCATGGGGGACTGGGTCGTTCCCCCGGTGCTTTCGTACTCGAAGCGCTTGCTCGCCAAGCCTCGCTCGATCTCGGAATAGTCGGCGAAAAACGCCTGGTGCCCGCGCTGCACGATCTCCTGCTTGGTCAGCACCGGGATCTCACGGTAGCAAGCCCATTGCAGGGGCTCGGTGTGGATCGGGAAACGCTCCGCATAGAGCGGACTGCGCCCATAAATCCGGCGGATCTCCTGCTCGAGCGGAGGCGGCAACCCGTCCGTTGCGCGGGAAGGCAGCGTCGACGGGTCATTGGCAAACAGAGGCGCAGTCATCTTCAAGAGCGGCAGCTAACGGGCGGCGGTGGCGAAGTCAAATGCCCGGACCGCCCCGGCGCGTCCGCCACAGCGGCTCAAACAGGAACAAGGCGTTCAGGCTCAACGCATGCGTGATCGCACCGGCACGCGCCCCGGCCAGCGCCTCCTCAACGGGCGTCGTCACCACCGCGATCTCCTCGTCGGCATCCCACGCCTGAGCCACGACCGCTTCCGCTTCCTCGGCGAGGACCAGATGGCAGCGATTGCTTTGGATCGCCGGATTCGGATGCACCGTTCCGAGCAGCCGCGCCCGGGCGGCCCGATAACCCGTCTCTTCCTCGACCTCGCGCAGGCCGGCCGTGACCGGATCCTCGCCGCGCTCGATCACACCGCCCGGCAATTCGAGCGAAGGCGCATCCACGCCAAAGCGGAACTGGTTGACGAGCACGAGACGGTGGTCGCGCGTGACCGTGAGCACCACCACCCAGTCGGGGGCGTCGATCACATAGAATTCGCGCTCCGTTCCCCGGACCGGATGCCGGTACGCCGTCGCTTTCAGGTCAAAGATACGGGTGCGGGCAAGCGAACGGTCACCAAGCTTGGTCCAGCGCGACGGAACATCGGAGGCGGGGTCCATAAAAAACAAATGCCTCCCGCACCTTGGCCGGGAGGCATCATTGAAAACAAAAAAAGGGGCCGCTTACTTCTTCGGCAGCTTGATCTTCTGGCCCACCGCAAGGCGGCTCCAGTTGATGCCGGGGTTGACGGCGTTGAGGTCGGCGAGACTGACCCCGTTCGCGGTGGCAATCTTCATGCCGGTGTCGCCAGCCTTGACGACGTACTCATCGGGGCCGGCCACGACAGGTCCGGACGACTTGGCGGCAGCGCCGGCTTTGGGCGCGGCTTTCGCCGCGGCTTCCTGAACCTTGGCGAGCTCGGCGCGCACATTGCTGATCTCGGTCGCGACCTTGCCGAACTCAACGTTGATCTGCTGGGCGAGGCCGTTGACCGCGCTCATCTTCGCCGCGCCTTCGGAGGCGGCCATAGCGGTGCGCACCTGGCCCTCGAGGGATTCGACCCGCGAAAGCTGTTCACCCTGAAGCACCAGGGTCTTGTTGGCGGCGGAGAGTTTGAACAGCGCCACCACGGCCAGCACCACGCCGAGCACGCCGGCAATGAGCCCGCCGATCGGCAGGATGCTGCTGTTACTTTCGCGAGAAATCGTATCCATGTTTTTGAAAAGGGAGAACTTGGGGATAGGCGGGAGGAGGTGGCTAAGCAAGCCGGTAATGGACGGGAAACACGAGCTGAACGACACATTCCTTACGCGGACGTTGACACCGCCGCCTGCGGGCCCTGCCCTAACCCTAGGTCATCGGGGTGTAGCTTAGCCTGGTAGAGCGCCTGGTTTGGGACCAGGAGGTCGTAGGTTCGAATCCTATCGCCCCGACCATATTCTGGACCATGAGGCCGTTTTGAATCGGCGCCACGCGCGCCGCTGCCTCGGATGGTTGCGAGATTATGACGGTCCCGGAAAGGCGGCCCGCGGCGAAAAAAAAGCCCGTCGATTGACGGGCCTTTGGTTGTCTCAACGCCGAATCAAGTCACTTGCCTGTGTTGAATTGAATCGCGGGAACTGCGTCCGTCGGAGGCGTTGCTGGGGCGGGTGCGGCTGAGGCGGACGCCGGTGCTGCAGTCGTGGCCCGCAACATCATGGCGCGCTGGCTCCACATGCCGGTGGGATCGATCGTCATGACCTGCTCCGTGAGGCGCGTGACTTCGTCCGCGCGACCGGCCGCAGCGGCCAGACTCGCGAGGTGGTAGGCGGCTTCGCCGCGCACCGCCTTCAGTTGGGTAACGTCATCCGCGATCGCCCGCAGGTCCGATTCGGCGCCGGCGGTGTCACCGGTGTGAAACTTCGCCAAGGCCACGCCCAGGCGCACCCGACCGGCGAAGGGTCCGGCGGTGAGGATGGCGGCCGCCTTCTCATAGTCGGCCCGCGCCTCCGCGTAACGAGCCGCGGCAAATGCTTCGTCAGCAAGACGCAGATGGGCCGCACCGGCCAAAGCGTGCCCGGCGTGCGCGGAAATGAAGCCCTTGAGCTGGTCGTTGGTGGTCGCGGCCGCATAGGCCGCGGCGACGGCGCGCTCCTTGCGGGCCGCCAACACTTCCACCAGTCCCTTGCCCACGATGGCCAGCAACACCGCTGCGCAGGCCAGCAGGATCAGCTTGGAATTCTTCTCCCAGAAGGCCTGCAAACGCACTTCAAAGCCAGGGGTCACCACGGCCGGTTCGGCTTGGACAAGGTTACGATCGTCGCCGGAAGGCGTCGGCGTGGAGGGCGTGGAAGGGGTGGACATGGTCAGAGGTGATGGACGTAAAGGCGGGACGGAAACACAAGGCACCGGAGGCGTAAAGGCGGGAGTTGGCCCAAGC
>CAYZBG010000085.1:0-21583 GCA_964476565.1 uncultured Opitutus sp. | reverse complement strand
TGGAGAGGTGTGTGCGGTGCACGACGTGTCGCTCAGCCTCCGTCGCGGCTCGGTGCTGGCCCTGGTGGGCGAGAGCGGGTGCGGCAAGACCGTGACGGCGTACTCGATTTTGCGGCTGATCCGTCCGCCGGGCCGGGTCGCGTCGGGCCACATCCGCTATTTCCCGGCCGATGGCGGGGAGACGTTGGACTTGGCGGCGCTGCCTTCGGGCGACGAGCGGTTGTACCAGGTCCGGGGCGGCCGGATTGGGATGATCTTTCAGGAACCGATGACGGCGCTCAGTCCGGTGCACACCGTGGGCGACCAGGTGGGCGAGGTGCTGACCCAGCATCGGGGTCTGACCCGGGCGGCGGCCCGGGCCGAGGTTGTCACGATGCTGCGCAAGGTTGGCCTTCCGGCCCCGGAACGGCGGCTGAACCAGTACCCGCACGAACTCTCCGGCGGTATGCGGCAGCGGGTCATGATCGCCATGGCGTTGATCGGCCGGCCGGAGATCCTCATCGCCGATGAGCCGACCACGGCGCTCGATGTCACGTTGCAGGCCCAGATCCTCAAGCTCATCAAGACGCTGTGCGCCGAGACCGGAACGTCCGTGGTCTTCATCACCCACGACCTCGGTGTGGTGGCGCAGGTGGCCGATGATGTGGCGGTCATGTACCTGGGTCGGGTGGTGGAGCAGGGGACGGTGCGGCAGGTGCTGAAGACCCCGCGGCATCCTTACACCGCGGCGCTGCTGCGCTCCCTGCCTGGTCGTAGCGTCGGCGCCGGGCGCCTGCCGGCCCTGGAAGGCCAGGTGCCTCCCCTCGGCGCGGTGCCGTCCGGCTGCCCGTTTCATCCTCGCTGCCCCGCGGTTGTGCCCGGGCGCTGTGACCGGGGTGATCCGCCGGCCCTGCAGCGGGACGGCGCCGGTCATGCCGCGGCCTGCGTGCGGTTGGAGCCATGGCCGGGTAGCGGGGAGGCCGCGCCATGAGTCCGCCCGGCGAGCGGCCGCTCCTCCGGGTGCGGAGCCTCTCGAAACACTTTGCGACGCGCCCGGCCGGCTGGCTCCGGCGTTCGTCCGACGTCGTCCGTGCCGTCGACAACGTCAGCTTCGATCTCCGCCGAGGTGAAACGCTCGGCCTCGTGGGCGAAAGCGGATCGGGCAAGACGACCTGCGCGCGGGTCCTGCTGCGCGGCCTCGCGCCCACGGCGGGCGAGGTGTGGTTCGAATCCCGGCGCGGGCCGGTGGACCTCGCGGCCTTGTCGGAGCGCGAGCTCAAGCCCCTGCGGCAGGAGATGCAGATGATCTTCCAGGACCCGTTCTCGAGCCTCAATCCGCGCATGACCGTGGGTGAACTCGTGGCGGAGCCGCTGCGCATCCACGGGCTGGCAAGCGGGTCCACGCTCGACGACTGGGTGGCGGACATGCTGCGCAAGGTCGGCCTGGCGCCGGAGCACCGGGGCCGGTACCCGCATGCCTTCAGCGGCGGCCAGCGGCAGCGGATCGGCATCGCCCGGGCCCTGATCATGCGTCCCTCGCTGGTCGTGGCGGACGAGGCGGTCTCGGCGCTCGATGTCTCGGTGCAGGCACAGATGCTGAACCTGTTGCGCGACCTGCAGGCGGAGTTCGGGCTGACCTACCTGTTTGTGGCCCACCATCTCGGGGTCGTGCGCCACCTGTGTGACCGCGTGGCGGTGATGTACGCTGGCCGGATCGTGGAGCTGGCGGACACCGAGACACTTTTCACGTATCCGCGCCACCCCTACACCCGTCAGCTCCTGGCCGCGGAGCCGGATCCCGATCCGGACATTCCCCTGCGGGTGGAGGACGCCGGCGAGCTTCCCGATCCCGCCCGGCTGCCGGAAGGATGTGCGTTTCACCCCCGCTGTCCGTGGCGGGTCGGGGCCTGCCTGCGTTCCCGGCCCGAGCTTCTGCCGGTCCCCGGGACCCGCAGCCAGGTGGCCTGCCCCCGGACGGAGGAGGCGTCGAACGGCCCGCCGCCCCCGGGTGGCCTTTAGGTCGGCGGCAGCGGGGTGCGCGTCTGACGATGAAAATCGTCGAGGTAGGCCTTGGCGCAGGTCGGGCACAGGCCATGGGAGAACTTTGCAAGGGAATGCAGCTCGACGTAGCGTTCGAGGCTGACCCAGCCGTTCTCGCGGTCGTCGATCTTCCGGCACTGGCCGCAGATGGTGAGCAACCCTTGCAGCACCCGGTTCTCGGCGAGCGCGTCGGACAGCTCCTGCTTGATCCGGGCCCGCTCGCCTTGCATCACGTGATGATAGAGGGCCATGCGGATGCAGGCCCGGATCTCGCGCGGTTGGTAGGGCTTGAGGATGAATCCATAGGGCTCGGAGATCTGGGCGCGGATGAGCGTGGTCTCGTCGTCGTAGGCGGTGACGAAGATGATCGGCACGTCCCGCTCCTTGCGGATCCGGCCGGCGGCGGTGATGCCGTCGTCGCCTCCGCCCAGATTGACGTCCATCAGCACGAGGTCCGGCTGCTCCCGGCTGGCGACGGCCACCGCCTCGTCGGCGGTGGCGGCATGCCCGGCGATCTCGTAGCCCAGATCCCGCAGCGTGCCTTCGAGATCGAGGGCGACCAGTTGCTCATCTTCGACGATGAGGATGCGATCGGGTGCGGCAGGCATGACTTAGCTGGGGTTGGAGGGTGGAGCGGGAAAGCGGATGGACGTGGTACGGCCGTCGGAGCCAGCCGATTCCTGCAGGCGGCCGCGCAGCTGGCGCACGAGGGCGCCGATCAGCTGGAGCCCGAGGCCACCGGATGAGTCGGCCTGATCGGCGGGAGTGCCCACGCCGTCGTCCGAGACGAGCAGCTCCCATTCGCCGCCGTCGGCGTGCAGCCGGATGTGCACCTGGCCGGAGCGGCCGCCGGGGAACGCATGTTTGCAGGCGTTGCTGAACAGTTCGTTCACAATCAGCCCGCACGGCACGGCCACGGCGACATCCACCGGCGGAACCGCGATGTCGATGTGGGCGGCAATGCGGCTCGCCGGCAGCCCGTAGGCGGTGCGCTGCAACCGGACGAGATCGTGGACATACGCCGAGAAATCGATGCGGGCGAGGTCCTCGTGCCGGTACAGCTGGTCGTGGATGAGGGACATCGAGACCACGCGCTGGCGGCAGTCCTCGAAGGCAAGGCGCAGCGCGGGGTCGGCCAGCTGCCTCGCCTGCAGATTGAGCAGACTGGAGATGATCTGGAGGTTGTTCTTCACCCGGTGATGGATCTCGCGCAGCAGGACCTCGCGCTCGGCGAGCGCGCGCTGCACCGAGCTGAGCGCACCCCGCGCCTCGGTGACGTCGCCGGCGATGCCACCGGTGGCGTAGTGGCGACCCTGTGCATCAAGCAGGGGAAAGAGATGCGTATGGAAGATGCGCTCTCCGTCCGGGGTGGGCACGGCGTCCTCGACCTCAAAGGGCTCCGGGTGGGCGTTCATCCGGGCGATGCGGGCGGCAAACGTGTCCGCCACCGCCGCCGGCATCAGTTCGTGAAACGTGCGGCCGATGATGTAGTCCGATTCCCGCCCGAGGGCCTGCGCGGCGCGTTCGCCCACCAGCAGGTAGCGGCCGTCCCGGTCGATCAGGGTGATGAGATTGGGGCTGAACCGCAGGATGCCGGCGAGCTGTTGCTGCAGGGTGCCGGCCTTCTCCTCGGCGCTCTTCTGTGCCGTCATGTCGGTGTGCGTGCCGATGACGCGCAGGGGCTTGCCGTCGGCGCTGCGCGAGATCACACGACCCCGGTCCATGATCCACCGGTAGGTGCCGTCCTTGCAGCGTATCCGGTGGACGGAGACGTAGATCGGCGTGCGACCCTCGAAGTGCTCGCGGATCAGGGCCATGACCGGTTCGAGGTCATCGGGGTGGACGCGGCTGGACCATTCCTCGAGGCGGGGGCTGATCTCGGACGGTTCGTACCCGAGCATGGTGCACCACCGTTCGGAGAAGAAGACTGCGTTGGTGGCGGCGTTCCAGTCCCACACGCCCAGATCGCTGCCGGTGAGCGCGAAGCTCCAGCGCGCCTCGCTCTCGGCCAGCGCTTCCTTGGCCCGTTTGGCCTCGGTGATGTCGCGCCCCTCCGGCACGAGGAATACGATGGCGCCGGCACGGTCGCGCACAGGCTTGAGCGAGAAGTCGATGATGGCCCGGCGTCCCTGCGCGCCCTGCACCTCGACTTCGTAGCGTACCAATTCGCCGCCGGCGGCACGTCCGATGGCGTCACGGAGGCGGGCGGCGGTGTCCGGCGCGATCTGCCACCAGTGGGTTTCCCAGAATGGCCGGCCGATGACGTCAGCCGGCGTGAGTCCGCCAAAATCGAGCGCCGTCTGATTGGCCTCCACGAGGGTGCCGTCCGGTTTGAGCAAGCCGATGAACTGAAAGGTGCTGTCGAAGATGCCCCTGAACCGCGTTTCGCCGGCCACGCGCCGGCCGGCCTCGCGGTTGAGCGAACCGAGGGCGATCGCGAAGGTGGCGAGGGCGAGGATCTCGCCGAGAAGGAGCACGAAGCCGGTCGCGCGGCGCCACTGCGCCGCCTCGATCTCCAGCGCGGCGATCAGGTTGCTGCGTTCGGCCTGGAGGGCCTGCACCACTCCGCGGATTTCATCGGCGATGCGTGTGCCTTCGCCCGGCGTGATCTGCTCCAGGACGGCAACGATGCCGCCGCTTTGCTGCAGCGAGATCAGATTCTCTTCGAAGGCGGCGAGTCGGGCGATCAACCCTTCCATCTGGGCGATGCGGCCGCTGTTCTCCGCGGGCGTGAGGATGGATTGAAGTTCGGCGAGCACGGTCGCCGCCCGGGCCTTGGCGCGCTCCACCGTGCCGACGTCACCGGCCACGAGCTGGCGGCGAAGGCCGTTCTCGATGTCCTGGGCGGCCGACAACAGCTCGCTGAGGAGGAAGCGGCTCTGGGAGGTTTGCACGAGCCGGCCATTGGTTTCCTCCAGCCGCAGCGAGGCCTCCCAGCCCAGAGTCGCGACGGCGATCAGACCGGCGACACCGGTCAGGAGGAACGCCGTTTGCCTCCGCTGCAGGTGCCACTCGAGCAGCCGGTGGTGGCGGATCAGGGCGAAGAGGGCCGACGCCGTGGCGGCGAAGACCAGCGTCGTCGGCACCGACATGGTGACCGCGCGGCCCCACTGCCGGCCCGCGGAAATGTTGGCGGTGTAGCCGACGATGGAGAAGAACGCCAAGGCGGCCACGACCGTGGCGCCGGCGAACAATGCGCGCCGTCCGCAGGCGGTGGGTCCGCACACGGTGAAGAGGAGCAACCCGAGGCCTCCGCTCAAAAAGGCCAGGGCCGTGTTGGGCGCCATGCGCCCCGGCGCACGATCGATGACCCCGGGCTCGGCAATGAGCAGCTGGTCGATGCCCACGTCGAAGCCCCAGACGTATTGCGCTCCGGTGAGCGCGGCAATCACCACGACCGCCAGCGAAGGCAGGGCCCGGACCATACGCCCACCGGCCTGAGCCGGGGACCGGCCCGCCAGCGCGATGGCGAGGGCGAGCAGCAGGCAGCATACGGCCGTGTTGGCCTTCACCGTCTCCGTGCCTAGGCCGAGATGGGTCAGGCCGGGCAGTCCCAGCAGCCAGCCGAACAACGTTAGAACGCCCACCAGCAGGGGGATTGTCGCCCCAAGCCAGATCAACCGTTGCGCCGCCGTCGTCATGTCCGGTGCGGCAGCCGCAGGACGGAGGATTCCGGGCGGTGGCCGGCCGGAGCAGGGGGGAGAAGCAGGAGCGGCATCGACTGCGGGATCATCTGGCAAAATGCCGCTGCGGGCAATCCGCAGTTATGTAAGGCAATCGCGTTGCCGCGTCGGCTCAATGCCCGCAGACCCGCCGGTAGAGGGCCTCGTAACGCGGGACGATCGCGTCAGCCGAAAAGGCGTTGCGGGCCTTGGCCCGGGCGGCGGCGCCGAGGGTGGCGCGACGGAGGGGATCGTGCACCAGCGCGTTCAATTCCCGCCCGAGGGCCTCGGGGGTGGCGTCGCTGACGAGCACGCCGTTGACGCCATGGTCGACGACCTCGGGAATGCCGCCGACCCGCGTCGACACGCTGGGGCAGCCGAAGGCCATCGCCTCGAGGATACTGAGGCAGAAACTCTCGCTCTCCGAGGTGAAGAAGCCGAGGTCGGCTGCCTGCAGGTAGTCCTCAATCTCGGTCACGTTGGTGCGAACGATGATCCGGTCGGCCAGTCCGAGACGGTCCACCTCGGCGGCAAACGGCGCGAAGTCGCCGCCGGCGAGGATGACCAGCTTGAAGGCCGTGCGCGGACGGATCTGCGCGGCGGCCGCGAGCAGCAGCGGGATGCGTTTCACCGGCCGGAGATTGGACAGGTGCAGGATCATCGCTTCGCCGCTGAGGCCCAGTTCCTCCCGGACGACCTGGCGCGGCCGCCCGGCGGCGTGGGGCTCGAAGAAGTTGTGGATCACCTCGATCTCGCGGTCGACCCCGAGCAGACGCCGGGAGGCCTGTCGCAGATATTCGGATACGGCGGTGACCGCGTCCGACTGCTCGAGCGCGTGCCGGATGGCGGGGCCGTAGCCCGGATCGCGTCCCAGCAGGGTGGTGTCGGTGCCGTGCAGCGTGGTGATGATGCGCGGCCGGCGTTCCGGCGGCAGCATGTCGCGGGCGAGCAGTGCCGCGGTCGCGTGCGGCACGGCGTAATGCACGTGAAGCAGATCGAGGCCGTGGTCGCGGCTCACCTCGGCCATCTTGACCGAGAGTGGCAGGGTGTAGTCGGGGTACTTGAAGAGGCCGTAGGCGTTGACCTGGACCGGGTGGAAAAAGATGCGCGGGGCGTCCTTGGGCAGGCGGAAGGGCGGCTCGTAGCTGATGAAGTGGACCTCGTGACCGCGCCGGGCGAGTTCCTCCCCGAGTTCGGTTGCGAGGATGCCGCTGCCGCCGACGGACGGATAACAGGTGATGCCGAGCTTGAGCGGGCGGTCGGGCATCGGCTCAGAAATGACGGGCGGCGCGATCGAGGCCGGCGAGGGAGCCGAAGACGAGCGGGTCGTTGGGGAAGAGGGCCTGGGCGGCGGCTACGCCACAGCGCGCGCCGAACACGTTGGCCCGCGCCAGCTGGAGGGCCGGGTAGTTGCGCGTCTGCAGCTGCGAGGCGTGGGCCTTCATCGCGGCGAGCCAGGCCTCGAGCACGCGCGGCGCGGACACATCGATGAGCACGGGGGAAATCCCGGGAGGCTCCGCACTGGGCGTCACGGCGTAGAAGAGTACGTGCGCGACGGCGTGCGCCGGTTGGTCGGCGAGGGCGGCGACACCGCCGTAGCGCGCAAGGCGCGCGGCGTCCCGGACCAATTTGCCCAGCGCGGCATGATCCGGGTGCTGGTCCTCGACCGGGGTCGGCGCGAGCAGCACCCGCGGCCGGTGCCGGCGGATCTCGGCCGCGAGGCGCAGGGCGTGGGCCGGACGCGCCTCAAGGCGGCCGTCGCCATCGAGCTCGATGAACTCCAACGTCGCGCCGAGCAGGGCTGCGCCTTGACCGGCTTCGGCGGCGCGCACTTCGGGCGTGCCGTGACTGGCGGACTCACCGCGCGAGCAGACGATGAAGCGCGCCGTGCGCCCGGCCTGCGTCTCGAGGGCGATCACCCCGCCGCAGCCGAATTCGAGGTCGTCCGGGTGGGCACCGAACGCGAGCAGATCGAGGCCGTCAGGCGGGGACGTCGGTGTAGGCTTCATCGGAGCGTTCAATGGGGTCGCGGGTCACGTAGAGGATGTCGGGCGCGTCCTCTTTGCGCAAATATGCCTGTTCCCCCGCGCCTGTCACGTAATGCGTGCAGTGGATCACAGACTGCATCCAGCGCAGGCGGGTGTCGCGGGTCGGGCTGATCTGTTCGGGCCCGAAAGGCGTCGGAGGCAGCGTGATGACGGCGTCACCACCGGGATGGAGCTGCAGGGCGCCGCCGGCGTGGCGGGCGCGTACGATCTCCCCTTGGTAGGGCACGTCGACAAAGTAGTCGTCGACCGCACAGGCGGCGCGCCTCACCGCCGGGTCGCTGGAGCGCACGACCTCCATGCCTTCGAGCAGACCCATGGTGCGGTACATCTCGAGGCAGAAGTCGGCCACGGTCTCCGCCCGGATGCGGCGGAATGCCTCGACCCAGCAGGCCGGCACGTAGGCGCCGAGCTGACGGGCGGTGTTCTCCTGCCAGCCGGCGGGCAGGCGCTTGCGGTAGAGCGGCGAGTATTTGCGCTGGAGCTTGTTCTCGAACGCGAAGTTGAACGTGAGCGGCTCGCCGGTCGTGTGATGCCGCAGGATCGTCTGGGTTTCGCGCGGGTCGTGGTCGCTGTCGTGGTAAAAGAACACGATGCGTCCCCCGAGCTCGCGCTGCAGGCGGCGGGCGGTCACGAACTTGGCCTGGAGAAACCGGCGCGGGAACAACCCGCACGGCTGCTGGCCGAAACAAATGACGGGCGGCGAACTCATGCCGCGGCGGAGGCGGGGCGTCCGGCGCCGGGTAGCACGGCCTGCAGGAGCAGGCTGAGGACCACGCAGGCGCTGCAGCCGATGACATTGAACCACAGGTAACCGATGCTGCTGGTGAAGAAGAGCGCGATCACCAGGGCCTGGGCGCACAGGGCCGCCGCGAAAACGGCCGTGCCGCCGACCCGCTTCAGGAAGAAGGCGACGAGGAAGAGGCCGAGCACGACGCCGTAGAAGATCGAGCCGACGATGTTGACCGCCTCGATGAGGTTTTCGACCAGGTTGGCGAAGAGCGCGAACGAGATCGCAATGCCGCCCCACAGGGTGGTGAAGAGCTTGGAGGCGGTCACGTAGTGGCGGTCAGAGGCCTCGCGCCGGAACACATGCCGGTAGAAATCCACGGTGGTGGTCGACCCGAGGGCGTTGAGCTCGGATGCGACCGAAGACAGTGCGGCGGCGAAGATCACGGCGATGAGCAACCCGATGATCCCATGGGGCAGCTGGGTGAGCACGAAGGTGATGAAGACGAAATCGGAGTCCTTGGTGCGGGCGCGCGGATCGGCGGCGAGCAGGGCAGCCTTGGCCTCGGAACGCACCTGTTCGCTTTGAGCGTGCGCTTCGTTCAAGGCCACCTGCGCCGCGGCTGCGGCCGCCGGGTCGCCCGACGCGCGCGCCTCGAGCCAGGCCTGGACGCGCGTCTCCTTCACGGCATGCAGGCCGGCATAACGTTCCTCGAGCGCGCGCATCGGTGCGCCCTGCTCGGCCTGGGCATGCCGCTCCCACAGCGTCTGGTTGAAGAACACCGGCGGGCGCTCAAACTGATAGAAGACAAACACCAGCGCTCCGAGCAGCAGGATGAAGAACTGCATCGGGATCTTGAACACCGCGTTGAACATCAGGCCCAGCCGGCTCTCGCGCAGCGAGGTGCCGCTCAGGTAACGCTGCACCTGGGACTGGTCGGTGCCGAAGTAGGACAGCGAGAGAAAAAGTCCGCCGAGCAGCCCGGACCACACCGTGTAGCGCGTGTCCGGGTCGAGGGAGAAATCGATCGCCTCGAGCTTGCCGAAGCCGCCGGCGACCGCCGTGGCCTCGACGAGGCCGACGCCTTCCGGCATCTTCGCGATCAGGATAACGAAGGCCGCGACCATGCCGGCGAAGATCACCCCCATCTGGAGCTTCTGCGTGACGTTCACCGCCTCGCTGCCGCCCGCGACGGTGTAGGCGACGACGAGCAGGCCAGTGACGAGAATCGTGAGGTCGAGGCGCCAGCCCAGCACGGTGGAGAGGATGATGGCGGGCGCGTAGATGGTGATGCCGGCGGCCAGGCCGCGTTGCAGCAGGAAGAGCGAGGCGCCGAGCAGCCGCGTCTTCGGATCGAAGCGGTGGCCGAGGTATTCATACGCTGTATACACCTTGAGCCGCCGGTAGATGGGCAGGAAGAACACGCAGATGATGATCAGCGCGAGCGGCATGCCGAAGTAGTTCTGCACGAAGGCGAGCCCGCTTTCGTAGGCCTGGCCCGGCGTCGAGAGGAAGGTGATCGCGCTCGCCTGCGTCGCCATGACCGACAGGCCGATCGTGCCCCAGCCAATGCCGCCCTGTCCGCGCAGATAGCCCGAGAGGTCGCGCGGTCCGCGGGTCTTCCAGGCGCCGTAGACCGCGATGCCGACCATCGTGCCGATGAGAACCAGGTAATCGAGGGTGCTCATCGATTGAAAACGGCGGTGAACAGCGCGAGCAGGACCACGTAGGCGACGAAGCTGCCGAGCACGAACAGGTAGACGCCGCGCCAGCTGCGCAGGCCGGGCACGTCAGGGGCCTCGGGATCGGGAGCCGGCGGGGAGTCAGGGGAAGGTTTCGTCATGGCGAAGAGGGGAGCAGGTCGGTCATTCCGCCCGCAGCGACACGAGGTTGGCAAAGAGCCGGTAGGCGCCGGGCACGCCCTTCGGGAGCTGTCGGAAGAAGGCGAGGCTGGTGTAGACGTAGTGGCCGCGGCCGTGGCGCGCCACGAGCAACGCGCCCGCCAAGGGAGCCTCGCCCGGATCACTCAGCGCCAGCGGGGTGACGTAGCGTTCGCGATCCCATTCGCTGGCAAAGTACGCGCCGCGCTCCTGCACCCAGCCGGCCCAGTCTGCCGGGCCGATGCGATTGGGCCGGGTGAGCGCCGGATGCGCCGGTTCCAACAAGGTAATCGGGGCGGTCTCGTCCGTCACGCGCAGCGCCGGAGCGGGGCCGGCAATGCTGAGCGGGTAGGGTCCGAGCTGCGGCGTGGCGAGACCGTTGGGGCGGTTGTACTGGGCCACCACGGTGCCGCCCGCCTCCACCCACGCGAAGAGTCCCGGCAGGGCGGCGGCGAGGTCGCGCCGCTCGTTGAACGCCCGCACGCCGATGACCACCACGTCGAGCCCGGCGAGTTTCTCCGGGGTGAGGTCCGCGCCGGTCAGCGTCGTGACCGTGTAGCCCATCTGTTCAAGGCAGCCGGCCACGTCGTCGCCGGCGCCGGGCAGGTAACCGAGGCGTGTGCCCCGGGTGGCGAGTTCGACCGCGACGGCGCGCACCCGGGCCGGCGGTTGCAGGATCTGGTACGCCAGATGGTCGTAGTCGATCGCGGCGCGGCTCGTGTGATACCGCTGGCCGTCGATGTCGACGTGGGCGCGCAGATCGTCCGACGTGGCGCTGGCTGGGGCGGTCACGGCAAAGGTGAATTCAGCCGTCGCTCCGACCGTCGCGAGGCGGAACGGCTGGTTGGCCGGGGTCACGGACCAGCCGGCCGGCACGTCGAGGGCAACGGTGCCTGCGCTCCCGGCGCGGTTGGCGGCCAGCCGGACGGTCACGTCCCGGGTGGAACCCGGGGCGAAGAGCCGGACCAGCGAAGGAAACTGCAGCGTGACGGGCGCAACCACGTCGAGCCGCCGCAACCGGTCCGGTTTGCCGGGCCGCACGAGGGTGTGCTGCGGTTCGGTGGCGACGACGAGCGTCTGACCGCCGACGGCGAAGACAAACTCGACCGGAAAGGCCGGCGGGTTCTCGGGCAGGCCGATCAGCTTCGAGTCGGCCACGCGAAACATGCCCGGGCCGGGTTGCTCGCGCAGCCAATAGGGTTGGCTGACGGGCGTTCCCGGCGGCACGGCCGTGGTGTCGCGGCGTTGCGCGGCCGCGTTGGGCGCGAGTTCAATGCCGGTCGGCGTCGTCCGCCCGTTGGTGGGGTAGCGGGTTTCGACCCAACGCACCGGCACGCGGCTGGTGGCGATCAGGTCGACCGCGAAGGGCTCGCCGGGCACGACCTCCGCCTGCTCGATCCGCGCCGCGACGGTGAGGCCGAGGCAGTGCTGCAAGATGCGGTCAAGCAGGGCGCGTTTCTCGTCCACGATCAGGTCCGCCGGCAGCGCGGCCAGGCGCTGGCGCAGCGCGAGCAGGCCCGGCACGCTCGCCGCGGGGTTGTCCGGTTGGAAGGTTTCGATGATCCGCGCGGCGTCGGCACCGATGGCAGCGCCGCCGGGAAGGCGGGCCCAGGTGGTGTCGACCCCGTCCATGATATCGGCCGACGCCGGCTGGCCGTCGGCGAATTGCAGCATGGCCGCGGCGCCGCTGCCGCCTCGTCCGCCGCCGAACCCGCTGGGAAACCCGAACTGCGTGATGTGTCGCCCGCGGCTGCGTGACGAGATCGCGCCGAAGGAATCGCCGGTGACCTCGTCGGTGCCGTCGAGCTCGAGCCGGAAGAGACCGCGTGCCGGATCGGGCGTACCGCCGCCACGGCCCGCGCCGGTGAAGATACGCACCGGCTGCCAGGGGGTGAGGCCGTCGCGAAAATGTTCCGGGTAGGCCTGCGGATCGCCTGCGAGCTTGAAGGCCTCGAGCGCCAGCACCGCGGACGCAGTGTGATGGCCATGGGTCGTGCCCGGCACCGGCGAGAATGCCGTGGTGATGACGTCGGGCCGGAACATGCGGATGACCCGGACCACGTCGCCGAGGACCTCGCGCCGGTCCCAGACGTCGAGCGTTTCGAGGTAGCTCTTCGAAAAACCGAAATCGAGGGCACGCGTGAAGTATTGTCGGCCGCCGTCGACCTTGCGGGCCTCGAGCAGTTCCTGCGTGCGGGCGAGACCGAGCTCCGCGTCGAACTCGCGGCCGATCTCATTTTGCCCGCCGTCGCCGCGGGTGACTGACAGGTAGGCCGTCTGGTAGTGGCGGCCGCGCGACAGGTAGGTGATCTGCTGGGTAAACTCGTCGTCGGGATGCGCGGCGACGTGCAACACCCGGCCCATTTCGCGGAATTCGCGCAGCTCCTTCAGGATCGCCTTGCCGCCCGGTACCTCGGCGGCCGGCAGCCAGGAACCGGCCAGAGCGAAGACGGCCAGCAGACCGGAGGAGACGGTGACGGAGGAAGACGGGGGGCGGCCGGGGTAGGGCATGACGGATTCAGGACGAAGGGGCGTGGTCACAAGAGCACAGCGAACAGTGATAGGCCAAATCCGTGCCCAGATAAACGTCCGGTCCGCCGCCCCGGAACGCGGAGTGGCGGCGGGGTGCGGCCCGGCACGAAGGCCGGGCGCCAGCCATGGCGCGTCGCAGCAACAAGACGCGCGGGGTGCTTACTTTTTGACCGTGAACGGGACGGAGAACTGCGTCGTCTCCCACATCATCTTGATCACGCCGCCCGATCCTCCGCTGACGCGCTCGACGCGCATGGTGAATTGTTCGACGGCGGCAGGGAGGGTCTCGCGGACCAGCGGAACGCGGGCAAAGTCCTGCTTCTGGTCATACTGCGTGCCCCACTGGCCGATCTGCTTGTTGACGATCAGTTGGGCGCTGCCGTCGGCGTTGGGCAGGGTGAACAAGGTGTAGGCGCCGGCGGGAATCACCGTGCCGCCGAGGTCGATCGGCTGCTGGGTGACGAGCAACGTGGCCTCGTTGGCGCCGGTGCGCCACACTTGGCCAAACGGGACGAGTCCGCCCCAGATCTTGCGCACCTGGCCGGTCTTCGGGTCCTTGGCGTAGGGGCGGCCGTAGGCGAGGGTGACACGGTTGCCGTCGACGACGACGCTGGTGACTTCGGACCCGCTGACACGCGGAGCCTGGGCGGTGAGCGGGAGCGAGGTGACGAGCGTCAGGGCGGCAAGGGCGAACAGGGTGTGGGCGAGTTTCATGGGAATCCTCCGGAGGTACGGTCGGAGCAGACAGGTGGTTGAAGAACAGAAGCGAAGGCTGGAGACGACAAAGGATCCCGCGCGGGATCAACAACCTGAGAGAAAGGGCGGAGAAAAACTATTCCCCGGTCTTGTCGCAAACTGTGCGCAAGGGCCGCGGCTCAGTGGCCGCCCTCGAGCTCGCCCGGCTGGAGCAGGGGCGTGAAGAGGGCCTTGTTGGCCGCCTTGAGGTACGCCTCCTTGGCGGCGATGGTGCCGTCCTTCACGCGGGCGAGCAGACTCTGGTCCATCGTGCACATGCCGTCGGCCCCGCCGCCCTCGATGATCGCGCGGATGTTGCTGATCTGGCCGCTGCGGATGGTGTTGGGCAGCGCCTCGTGCTGGAGCAGGATTTCGTGCACGGCGCACCGACCCTTGGGCAGACGTTTGCAGAGCAGCTGCGCCACGACGCCGGCGAGGCAGCCGGCGAGCATGACCCGCACCTGGTTCTGCTCCTCGGCGGGGAAGGCGTTGATGATGCGGTCGACGGTCTTCGGCGCGTTGTTGGTGTGCAGCGTGCCAAACACGAGCATGCCCATCGAGGCGCAGGAGAGCGCCAGCTTGATCGTCTCCAGTTCGCGCATCTCGCCCAGCAGCAGGATGTCGGGGTCGTGGCGCATCGCGCCTTTCAACGCGTCGGCAAACGTGCGGGTGTGCTCGCCGACCTCGCGGTGCACGATGACCGACTTCTTCACCGGATGCACAAACTCGATCGGGTCCTCGATCGTGATGATGTGGCGTGCCTGGTGGGTGTTGATGTAGTCGATCATCGCGGCGAGCGTGGTCGACTTGCCGCTGCCGGTCGGACCGGTGACGACGACCAGCCCCTCGTTGAGGTGACAGAGCTTCTTGAGCGCCTCGGGCAGCTTCAGGTCGTCGAAGGACAGGATCTTGGACGGGATCTGGCGGAAGACCGCGGCCATGCCCCAGTGATTGCAGAGGAAATTGCCGCGAAAGCGGGCGAGTCCCGGGATCTCGTGGGCGAGGTCGAGATCCTTGCGCTCGAGAAAGTCCTGCCAGCGGGCCGGCGGGCAGATTTCCCGGAGGTAGGTTTCCATCTGCGCAGCGGTCACCGCCTCCTCCGAGAGCGGCGTGAGGGCGCCGGAGATGCGGGCTTTCGGGGGCAGCCCAACGGTCAGGTGCAGGTCCGAGCCGCCCTGGGCGAGCATGGTACGGAGCAGGGTGTCGAGCGCGGCCATGGGATCAGGTGAGTTTGGCGCGAAGCTGGCGGTTCGCGAGGTTGAGGCGGGCGGTGTCGGCGGAGATGCGCTTCTGGGTGTAGAGCTCGAAGACAACATTCTCCATCAGGCACATGCCTTCCTTGAGGCCGGTCTCCATCACGTTGCGCAAGCCCTGCGTCTTGCCTTCGCGGATGAGGTTCGAGACCGCGGGATTTGCGACGAGGATCTCGCAGGCGAGCACGAGGCCGCCGTCGACCGACGGCAGGAGACGCTGGCAGATCACCCCGCGCAGACTTTCCGCCACGGAGGCGCGAATCTGCGTCTGCTGGGCGGGCGGGAAGACGTCGAGCAGTCGGTTGAGCGTCGTCGCCGCGTCACTGGTGTGCATGGTACCGATCACGAGGTGACCGGTTTCGGAGGCGCTGATCGCCATCTCGATCGTCTCGAGGTCGCGCAACTCGCCGATGACGATGACGTCGGGATCTTCGCGCAGGGCGCCCTTGAGCGCGGTGGCGAACGACTTGGTGTGCGGCCCGACTTCGCGCTGGGTGACGTTGCAGCGGCGGGAGGCCTGGACGACCTCGATCGGGTCTTCCACCGTGATGACGTGGTCCTCGCGGGTCTCGTTGAGCTCGGCCACGAGGGCCGCGAGGGTGGTGGTCTTGCCCGCTCCGACCGGGCCGGTGACGAGGATGAGGCCGTTGTGGTAGGTGAGCAGTTTGCGCACGGTATCCACGTTGCGCAGGCCGAGCTCATCGAGCCGGGGCACGCGGGCCGGCACCATGCGATAGGCCCCGGCCGGGCCGCCCTTGTGCACCATCAGGTTGACCCGGTAGCGGTGGGTGTGGTCGAGGGCGAGGGCGTAGTCGAAGTCCTTGCGGTCGAGATAAACGGTGCGCTGGTGCGGGGCCAGAAGCACGGTGTTGAGCCGCAGCGCCTCCTCGCTGGTCAGGACGTGCGGGCTGAGCGGCAGGAGTTGGCGTTGCTTGCGCAGGAACGGCGCGGCGCCGGCAGACAGATGCAGATCGCTGGCGCCGTAGCGACCGACGGCGATGAGCAAGTCGCGAAACGCTTGCGCGAGCGACGTGTCATCGATCGACGCGAGGCGTTCGAAGGGGAAGGCCGGCATCTCGGCCGGGATCGCGGGGGCAGCGGCCGCCGCGGGAACGAAGGGGTCGGGCGAGGGCGGTCCCTGGGGAGCGGCCGCGAGCGCCTGCCCGGCGATGGTTTCGAGGGTGGCGACGGCCTCGTTGCCGACGATGCCTTCATCGATCAGGCGTTGAGCGAAGTCCATCAACGTGGCCTCGGGACCGAGGGCACGGGCCAGGGCGGCGGCTTGGGCCGGGGTGAACAGACGTTGGTCCAAGCCAAGGCGGACCAGCCAGCGGATCTCGGAATTCATGCGCGCGGGAGACGCTTCCGGGCTTAGTGCCGATCTTCTGCAAGCCAAGCATGAAGACCGGTTTGAGAAAGTTTACCGGATGCTTACGATCAATCCTGATGAAACCTATTGAGCGCGATCAGGTCGCTAGGAAACCTATGCCCATGATGTCCCTTCGTTCCTCCCTTCGTGTGGTCGCCACGCTGCTCCTGGCGGGCGCCTTGACCTTCCAGACCGGATGCCTGGTTGCCGCGGCGGGTGCGGCTGGAGCGGGCACCGTGGCTTACATTCGCGGCGAGCTGACCTCGACGCTGGACACGCCTTACGAAACGGCGGTCCGCGCATCGAACCGTGGCCTTCAGACCCTCGAGTTTGCCAAGATCAGCGAGAACAAAGACGCCCTCACGGCGATCCTGATCTACCGCACAGCCGAGGACAAAAAGATCGAAGTCAAGGTGGCCAAGGTCACCGAGGCCTCGACCAAGATCTCCATCCGCGTCGGCATTTTCGGTGACGAGAAGCTGTCGCTGACGGTGCTGGAGAAGATCAAAGAAAACCTCTGATCGAAAGGGCGGGATCGGTCACGCTGGCCTTCGCGGCGTGAGGGTGGGCGCGCGACGCGGGGCGGTTCGGGTGTTGCCAATCCGAGCGAAACGCGAATCGTCACGCTTTTACCACCATCATGCTGAGAAAGTTAATTGCGAAGCTGCGCAACACGCTGGCCCCTTCCCCGAAACCGGCCAAGTCCGCACCCGCCCCTTCGCCCAAGCCCTCTCCTGCGTCGAAATCCCAACCGCGAGGCGGCGATGGTCGCCGTGAGCGTGGCCCGCGTCCTACCGGATCGGAAGGCGGCCAGGGCCGCCGTCGGGAGGGCGGCGAAGGCGGAGGCAGTGGCGGCGGTCGCGGTCGTGGTCCTCGCGAGGAACGCGGACCGCGAGGCGAGCAGGGTCCGCGGACCGAGCGCCGGGGCGGCGAAGGCCGTGGCGGCCGGCCGGAGCGCAAGGAGCGTCCGGCCCGTGACCAGAGCTTCGAGCATCCGCGCACCGCGTCGCTCAAGCCGGTGACGCCGGTGGAGATTCCCCCGCAGGACACGGCCTTCACGAAGCTGGGCCTCAACGACGCCATCGCTTACTCCGTCGCGGAAAAAGGCTACACTGAGCCGACGCCGATCCAGGCCCAGGCCATCCCGGTCGTGCTCGCCGGCAAGGATGTGATCGGCTCGGCCCAGACGGGCACGGGCAAGACCGCCGCCTTCGCGCTGCCCATCCTGCACCGTCTCGGCGCCCACGGGAAGATGCGCTGCCTCGTGCTCGAGCCCACGCGCGAGCTTGCGCTGCAGGTCGAGGAGGCCTTCCAGACCTATTCAAAGTACACCGACCTGACGACGACCATCGTGTATGGTGGCGTTGGATACGGCAAGCAGCGCGAGGACCTGCGCCGCGGGGTCGACATCCTCGCCGCCACCCCGGGCCGGCTGCTTGACCTGCTCGAGGACGGCACGACCCACCTCAACGACATCGAGATCCTCGTGCTCGACGAGGTCGACCGCATGCTCGACATGGGCTTCCTGCCCGACGTGCGGCGCATCGTGAACAAGTGCCCGGCTGTGCGCCAGACCCTGTTCTTCACCGCCACCCTGCCGCCGGAGATTGCCTCCCTCGCCGGCTGGGCCCTGCGCGAGCCGGTCGAGATCAAGATCGGCCAGCGCCGGTCGCCCGCCGAGACGGTCGCCCACGCCTTTTATCCCGTGGTTGCCTCGCAGAAATTCGACCTGCTGCTCGAGCTGCTGCGCCGCACCGACTTCAAGAGCGTGATCATCTTCACCCGCACCCGCATGGGCGCGGACCGCATCGCGAGCCGGTTGGAGCGCGAGAAGCACACCGTGGGCGTGCTCCATTCCGACCGCAACCAGCGCGAACGCGTGGAGGCCCTGCAGGGCTTCAAGAACGGCACCTTCGAAGTTCTGGTCGCGACCGACATCGCGGCGCGCGGCCTCGACATCGCGGGCGTCTCGCACGTCGTCAATTATGACGTGCCGGAGAACCCCGAGGACTACGTGCACCGCATCGGCCGCACCGGCCGCGCCCAGCAGACGGGCGACGCCTTCACCCTCGTGACCGAGGACGACGTGCGTGACGCGCGTTCGATCGAGCGGTTCATCGGAGCGACGATCGAGCGCAAGAAGCTCGACGACTTCCCCTACATTTACTCCGCGCTGTTCGACGAGACCGTGCAGGCCGCCGCGATCCCGGCGAAGACGAAGAGCCGGCTCACCCGCGGCATGCGCCGCTGAGCGGCCGCCGCCGGAGTCAGTCCGCCGAGAAACGGGCGATCCGCGCCAGTGCGTCCGCGATCCCGCGGTCGCCCTGGCACACCGGGACCTCGCCGGCTGCCTCGGCGTCGGTCTCCTTCATCCACTGCGCGAATACACCGGGCATCACGAGGCGCACGTAGGGTGCCTCCAGCGCTCCATTTCGGCGCCGGGCCTCGTAGCCGGCGTGGCGCTGCTGCAGATCGGCATCCAGCTCCGCCGCCATGAGCGGACCGGTGGGCGTTTCCGTGGTGAAGGGCTTGAGCTCGACCCACCATTCGTGGCGACCCCGCGCCTGGCCGGTGATCGTCGGCGTGTGCAGCGGCGCGACATGGAAGTTGACCAGGGTCCAGTTGTGCCGCCGGCAGAGCTCGACCAGCGCATCGGTCGGTTCCTTCTCGGCCATGCGCTCGCCAAAGGCGTTGAGCTGGAAGCCGAGGGCGCCCGTCCGCACCAACCGGGCTGGCTCCTTCGCGGTGAACCGGACGATGTCGCCGGTGACGAGGCGAGTCAGGCCCGCGGGCGTGGTGAGAACGAGGGCGTAGTCCTGACCCGTCCGGACGCCCTCGAGGGGCACGGTGCGCGGCCCGAGCTGCTCGAGACGTTTCTCGTCGAACTCCTCAAGCGGCAGGAACTCGTAGAAGATGCCGGCATCCGTCAGCAGCCGGAGGCCGGCGGCGGAGTCGGTGTCTTGCGCGGCAAGCAGACCCTCCGCCGTGGCATAAAGCTCGTGGAAGCGAAGCCGCGGTCCGGCGGAGGCGCGCAGCTCGTCGGCCGCGGGACCGATCGCGCGGCCGTAATGGACGAGGCATTCGAGTCGGGGCCACCGGTGCGCAAGCCCGCCTGCGCTCTCGGCGAACGCGAGCAGCGCGGACGGAGCGCCGGCGATCAACCGCAGGTCGAGCGCAGCGGTGCGGGCGACGAGGGATTCACGGCGTGCGGGGCTGTCGGGCTCGCGCAGCAACCGGACACCCGGCTCGAACCAGTGTGTGGCTGCCCACGGAGGCAGATGGGCCGCCGCAAGCGTGGCGAGATCGTAGGCGCCGGAGAGTAGGAGGTGGCGTCCGGCGAGGACCTCCGCGTGTCCGGTGCGAGTGGTGTAGGCAAACAGCGCATCGAGCCCGGCGCTTTGCAGATGGGCGAGCAGGCCTTCGTTGACCGGCACAGTGCGGAGGCTGCCATCCGGGGCGCGGCCGGCGGCGACAAAGCCAAGGATACGATCAGGGGCGAGCACGCCGGTCGCGCCTTCGAACGCCCGTCGGAAGTAAGGCAGCAGGCCCTCGTGGGTCCGCAGCGGCACCCGTCGCTGAAACTCCGCGTAACGCAGGCCGGGCTCGAGGCCATGGTCGCGGCCGAATGCCGTGGAGGCTTGGGTGGCAATCCGCGTCAGCCGGGCCCGTTCTTGTGCAGGAACGTCCAGGGCGCCGTTGCGCAGACGCCGCGCAGAGCGGGCCGACGCGAAGCCGGCGCCGACTTGCAGCAGGCGTTTGGGCAGAATGAGCATGATACGGCCGGGCAGCTCGCCGTTCAGGCAGCGCCTGCGTCCCGCTGCTCGCAAGCGAAAAGCAGAAGCGGGGCAGGACCTTACGGGATTTTAACCCAGGCGCCGGCGACAAACCTTCGCCTCGCGCCGCCGCCCCAAACCGTTTTCCTTCCGACCATGCCGCTGCCGCCCGTCCTTTACACCGATGACGCCATGCTCGCCTTCGACAAGCCGAGCGGGCTGCTCGTGGCGCCGGACCGATGGGACAAGGAGCGGGAAAACCTCATGGGCCTCGTCCATGCGGAACTCGGACGCGAGGTGGCGAACGTACACCGGCTCGATGCGGACACCAGCGGGGTGTTGCTCTGTGCGAAGACCAAGCCCGCGCTCGATTTTCTGAGCGGGCAATTTCAGTCCAAGACGGTCCGTAAGGTCTATCACGCCCTGGTGCTCGTGCTGCCGCCTGAGGAGGCAATGAAGGTCGTCACGCCGGTGCGCGCCCCGGACGGAGGCCTGCCGGACGCGTTCACCATCGACCTCGCGCTTGATCACGATGAGCAGAACCCTGGCCGCATGCGCATTTTCAAGAAGCGGGGCGGCAAGCCGAGCCTGACGGAGTTTCGCACGTTGGAGCGGTTCGGCCGCTACGCCTTGGTCGAATGCCATCCGCTGACTGGCCGCACCCACCAGTTGCGGGTGCACCTGGCTGCGGCGGGTGCGCCGATTCTCAACGACCGCTTTTACGGCGTCCCGGGTTCGGAGCTGCGGTTGTCGGATTTGAAACGCGGCTACAAAGGGCGCGAGGACGAGAAGCCGCTGCTCGCGCGCCTCGCCCTCCATGCGAGCGCGTTGACGGTGACGCATCCCGTCACCCGGGAGCCGGTGACCATCACCGCGGAGCTGCCGCACGAACTCGCGGTCGCGTTGAAATACCTGCGCAAGTACGGCACCGGCCCGCGGCGGCGCTGAGGGTCGAGAGCGCTTTCGCCGCGGGTGGGCGGGCGCGTCCCGCGCCTGCTGCGAAGGCGGCGAGAAACGGCGAGGCGTCCCGGTCTCCTGTTGCTGCGAGCTTCCGCTTGCCCCGGCGTCCGGGCCCGGCAGGCTCGCCGTCCATGTTCAAGGTATACCCTGCTGAGAATGCCCTGGTCGTGGTGTCGGGCGCGGCGGCGCCGCGGTTGGTGGCCCTCACGATCGACGATCTTTTCACCGCCGCCGATCCGGAGGCAACGTTGCGGGCGGCGTATGACGCCGCGCCGGCCACGACGGTGCCGACCGCGTTGCGCGCTCCGCTTGGCACCCAGGAGGTGTGGGCGGCGGGCGTGACCTATTATCGCAGCCGGACCGCCCGCATGGAGGAGTCGAAGGACGCCGGCGGCGGCACGTTCTACGACAAGGTCTACCACGCGGAGCGCCCGGAACTCTTTTTCAAGGGCACGCCGTCGCGCGTCGCCGCTCCCGGTACGCCCGTGCGCATCCGCGCCGACTCGCGTTGGAACGTACCCGAACCCGAGCTCACGCTGGCGATCAACGCGCAGGGGCGGATCTTCGGCTACACCATCGGCAACGACATGAGCTCGCGCGACATCGAGGGCGAGAACCCGCTCTA
>CAYZBG010000084.1:0-22373 GCA_964476565.1 uncultured Opitutus sp. | reverse complement strand
CCAGTCCGGCCGCCACCAAGCCCGCCCCCGCCAGGCTCCCGGTGCCGCGCACCGCCAACAGGGCCGGCACGGCGAGGGCGAAGATGTGCGACGCCGCGAACTGCGCCCGCGCGAACCCCCGGCCCCAGCGCACGACCAGGGTCCGTTTCCCGGCCTTGGCGTCCGTCTCGACGTCCCGATAGTTGTTCACCACCAGGATGTTCGCCGCCAGCAGCCCCACCCCGGCTCCGGCCAGCAGCGGTTCAGGCCCGAGCGTGCCGGCCTGCACGAAGTAGGTCGCCCCGACCGCGACAAGGCCGAAGAAGAGAAACACAAACAGGTCGCCGAGTCCGTGGTACCCCAGCGGATACGGACCGCCGGTGTAGGCGATGCCGCACAGGATGCTCGCCACGCCGACCGCGAGCAGCGGCCAGCCGCCGTAGGGCAGCAGCGTGAGGCCGGTCAGGAAGGCCGCCGCGAAGACGCCGGCCATGGCCCGCCGCATCACCGCCGGCGCAACCCATCCCGCCGCCACCGCCCGCTTCGGCCCGACCCGCTCCTTCGTATCCGCGCCTTGGATATAGTCGTAGTAGTCGTTGGCGAAATTCGTGCCGATCTGGATCAGCAGGGCGAAGGCGAGGCAGGACAGCGCCGCCGGCGCGACCCAGGCGCCGTCACGCCAGGCCAGCGCACAGCCGACCAGCACCGGCGCCACGGCGGCAGGCAGCGTGCGCGGGCGCGCCGCGGCCAGCCAGATGCGGACGGGAGACGGACGCCCGCTCATGGCCTCACTGGTAGCTGCGCCGGCTCTCCAGCGCGCTCTTCAAGGTCACGGAATCGGCGTAGAGCACGCCGCCGCCGCTGGGCAGGCCGAAGCCGATGCGCGACACCGCCACCGCCGGCTCCGCGGGGAGATGCTGGGTGATGTAATGGCAGGTCGCCTCACCCTCCACGTCGTTCGACAGGGCAAGGATGAGTTCGTGCACCGCGCCCGAGCGCAGGCGCTCGAGCAGCCGGTCGAGGTTCAGGTCGGACGGGCCGACGCCATGGATCGGCGAGAGTTTGCCGTGCAGCACATGGTAGGTGCCGCGGTAGGCGCCCGAGCGCTCCATCGCCCCGAGGTCGGGCACCTGTTCCACCACGCAGACCACCCCATGATCGCGACGTTCGTCCGCGCAGATCGGACAAAGTTCCGCCTCGGCGAGGTTGCCACACCGGGTGCAGCGCCGCACGCCGGCCGCCGCTTCCTGGAGCGCGCTCACGAGTTGCGGCAGCTCCGCGGGCTTGCCCACGAGCAGATGCAGGGCAATGCGTTCCGCCGCCCGATGGCCGACACCGGGCAGGCGTTTCAACTGCTGTCGCAGGCGGTCGAAGGCGGGAGTCACAGCGGACAGGCGGCCGCAACGCTCACATCATGCCGGGAAACTGGTAGGCGGACGTGACCTTCTGCATCTCCGCCTCGTGGTACTCCTTGGCCTGCTTCGCGGCGTCCTGGATGGCGGCGAGCAGCGTGTCGCCGACCAGCTTGGCGTCTTCCTTGAGGAATTCGGGGTCGAGGGCGAGCGACAGGAAGGTGCCGGATCCGCTGATCTTGATTTTCACCGCGCCTCCCCCGCTTGTCACTTCGAGTTCCTTCGCGTCCAGCTGAGTCTTCAGCTGGTCGATGGAACGCTGCATTTTCTGGGCTTGTTTGAGGAGTTTGCCTACGCCGGCCATGGTGTGTGGGAGGTTAAAACCGTGATATAGGGAGCTTGGCGCCGCCGAGGCACGCTCAATCTGCGCCCGCCGTCACAGCGATCGGCAGGGGCTGGTAACGCGCGTCCGCACCAACGATCTCCGTCCACATCTCGCCTGGCGAGACGCGGCGTTCGGTCGACCGGTTGACCCAGGCCACGTCCAGCGGATCCCCAGACGCGCCAAGCCGGATACCCCAAATCGGATCGAAGGCGGCCGTCGACAGGGAATACCGCATGTCGCCGAGCACGGTCGGATCGTCCGGACTGCGGCCAACCCACGCCCCGGAAAAATGCCGGAACCGGCGGAACGAGTCGCGGTGCGCCGCCGCCGGACGTTCCTCCGGGCGCAGGTCGGCTTCCGTCACTTCGGGCAAGGCCCACCCAGCGATGAAGGTCGGCTGACCGCTGAGTCCGACCCGGATGCGATCGCTGTGAATCTTGCCATCCTCGAGGTAAAGCGTCCGCCAGACGAAGAGGTTGCCCAGGGTCGGCATGATCTCCCGGCGCTCGAGGGTGTGGCCGCGCGCCGCCGCCACGCGCTCCTGGGCTTCGGCCACGCGTGCCCGTTGCAGGGCCCCGAGGCCGAGGTACGTCACCACGACCGCCAAGCCCGTTCGCACCGCCGTCGGCGAGGCGCGGAGCAAGGACCAGACCAGGCCAACGAGCAGCGGCAACGTCACCGCGGGATCAACCACCGCGACGTAATCCCAGCCGACGCGCACGTCGGAAAACGGCCAGAACATCCGCGTGCCGTAACTCGTCGCGGCATCGAGCAGGATGTGGCTGACGTACGCGGCCAGCGCGACGCCCCACAGGGCCCCCGCCTGCGCCCGCCCCGCGCGCCGCAGCAGCCAAGGCGCCGCCGCGATTGCCGCGCCCACGGGAGCGAACGGCAGGGCGTGCGAGAAGCCCCGGTGCATCTCCACCGCAAACAGCGGGTCGGTCGCACTGCGGAGAAAGACGTCGGCATCGGGCAGCAGGCCGGCCGCCACGCCCACCGCCGCCGCGGTCCGGCCCAAGGTCCGGTGCCCGAGGGCATACGCCACGCCGCCGCCCAGCAAGGTGTGTGTCAGAGGATCCACGGAGCGAAGCGATAGGTGGGAATCGCCCCGACGCAACCAGCCGGCGTGAGCGCATCGCCTTTTTCCCCTGCCCAGGTGGACGCGCGGGTCCCTCCGCGCGTGGTTCGAATCGGAGGAAACTCGAGTGTTCACCGCGTCGTTCGCCACCGCGCGCCTGCCCCGCCCTATACCCGTCCACGCCCCCGGCAAACCGAGGTCGGAGTTTGACATCATTCGCCGCGCCACGAACCTCAGGACGGCCCCGATGACGTCGTCCCCTCCCGCCATCTCCTTGCGCCGACCTCTCCCCCCACGGGCAATCGCCCGTCGCCTGATGCAAATCGCGTTCGGCTGGCTAACCTTGGCCGCCACCGCGGTCTCTTTCGCCCAGGAGCCCCGCAAGGTGGGCGTGTTGACCGACAACCCGCCCTACTCGTACCTCAACGCCGACGGCGAGATCCAAGGGTTCGTCGTGGACCTGATGGCGGGGATCGAACGCCACATGGGCATGCGGCTCGAGCGGGTGACCGGCACCACCTCGGAGATCACCCGTGCCTTCGTCGAGGGCCGTCTCGATCTGCTGCAATCGTACGCCTATTTTCCCTCCCGCGAGGATCACGCCGATTTTTCCAACCGGTACCTGTCGCTGTCCGGCTCGATCTTTGTGCGCAAGGACGGCCCCCAGCCGAAGACCTTCGAGGAACTCCGCGGCCTGAAGGTGCTCGTGCATGAGGGCAGCCTGGGCCACCGCCTGCTGGTCGAGGCCGGCTACAACGACTCCGTCGTGCTCGTCCCTTCGGTGGTGCAATCCCTCCGCATGCTCAACGATGGCGCGGGCGATGCGACCTTGGTGTCCCGCCTCAGCGGACTCGCCACGATTCACACCTACCGGCTCGACCGCCTGAAACCGTCGGGAGGACCGCTGCCGAACTATGCGGTGGAATACTGTTTTGCCGTGCGCGACGGCGATCGCGCCCTGCTCGCCCAGTTGAACGAAGGCCTCGCCATCCTCCAGCGCACCGGCGAATACGACGAGATCTACCGCCGCTGGTTCGGCCACCTCGATCCGCGCCGCTACACCGCGGTCGACGTGGTCAGCGCCATCGCCCTCGGCCTCGCCGTGGCCTTCGCCGTCACGCTGTGGTTCTACTTCCGGCAACGCGCGCTGCACCGCCGGCTCGGCGCCCAGTCCGCCGCCCTCGAACGCAGCGAGCAGCTCCACCGCGGGGTGTTCGACGCCTCACCCGAGGGCCTGGCCCTCTTCACGCGCGACGCCGGCGGCGCCCTGCACCTCGAACAGGCCAACCGTGCCTTCGCGACCTTGCTGCGGCAGGGCACCGGGCTCCCGGCCGGTCTGGCCCTGCGCGGCCTGCTCCCGGTCGGACACAGCCTCGTCGAACAGCTCGAACGCACGCTCCCGGGTTCCGGCTTTGCTCCCGCGGAGCACAGCCTGCCGTCCTCCGCCGACCGGCCCCGCTGGGTCCGCGCCTCTGGGGCTCCGATCGGCGACGGCCTGCTCGTGGTGCTGAGTGACATCACCGGCGAGAAGGCCGCCCAGGAACAGCTGATCGAGCGCGAGCGGCAGCTGCGCCAGGCCCAGAAACTCGAGGCCATCGGCACGCTCGCCAGCGGCATTGCCCACGACTTCAACAACATTCTCACCAGCATCGGCGGCAACACCGAGCTCGCCCGGCTGCGCCTGCCGTCCGCCCATCCGGTCCAGGAACACCTCGCCGAAGTCACCGGCGCCACCAGCCGCGCCACCGCGCTCGTACGTCAGATCCTGACCTTCGCCCGCCAGACCGAATCAAAGCGCGAACGGCTCTCCGCCACCCGGCTCATCGCGGAAACCTGCGCCTTCCTCCGAGCCGCCGCCCCCAGTTCCCTCGCTCTCGAGCACCGGCGCATCGAACCTCCGCTTGAGATCGACGGCGATCCGACCCAGCTGCACCAGGTGCTGATGAACCTCGGCACCAATGCCGTCCAGGCCATCGGCAACCGGCCCGGGCGGCTCACCTTCAGCGAGGAACGCGCCCCGGACGGCGCCCCGTGTATCGTTGTGTCGGATACCGGGCCGGGCATGCCGCCCGAGGTGGTCGCCCGCATCTTCGAGCCGTTTTTCACCACAAAGTCCCCGACGGAGGGCACCGGCCTCGGACTCGCCGTCGTGCACGGTATCATGGAGGCGCACAAGGGCACCGTGACGGTCGAGAGCCGCCCGGGCCGGGGCACGACCTTCCGCCTTCGCTTCCCTCCGGTTAGCCCCGCCGCTCCGCGCCGGGAGACGCCGGCCCCGCCCCCGCTCACCCACGGCCGGGGCGAGCTCATTCTCGTGGTCGACGACGAACTCGCGATCACCCTGTTCGCGGCAAACCTTCTGCCCCGCCTGGGCTACCGCGCGTCGGTCCACAATCATCCGGCCGAGGCGCTGCAGGCCTTCCGGCGCGAACCGGAGGCCTACGCCCTCGTGCTCAGCGACCTGACCATGCCGGGCATGAGCGGACTCGACCTCATCACGACGCTCCGCGCCGAACGCCCCGACCTGCCCTGCCTGCTCATGACCGGCTTCCTCGGCGGCGACCACCTCAAGCGCAGCCGCGAGATCGGCCTCGCGGCCGTGCTGCAGAAGCCGCTTTCCACCGCCACGCTGAGCGACGCCATCGCCCGGGCGCTGGCGGACGCCCGCGCCACCCGCAGCCCGTCCTGAGGGCTACGGCAACCACGGGTACCGCCGCGCCGCCGGCTTGCGCTTTTCGCGCTGGGCGGAGTGAAACTCCTTCGCCTCTTCGCTCATGTAGTAGAGCAAGGTCGCGTTCCCGGCCAGCTCCTGGATGCCGGACTGGCCGTCGAGTTCGGCGTTGAACGCGCTCTTCAGCAGGCGGATCGCCAGCGGGCTGTGCCCGAGGATCTCCCGGGCCCACTTCACGCCTTCCGCCTCGAGGCCGGCCACCGGCACGACCGCGTTGACCAGACCCATCTCCAGCGCCTCGGCCGCCGAGTATTGGCGGCACAGATACCAGATCTCGCGCGCCTTCTTCTGACCGACCATCCTCGCCAGGTAACTGGAGCCGAATCCGCCGTCGAAGCTGCCCATGCGCGGTCCGACTTGGCCGAAGATGCCGTTGTCCGCCGCAATCGTCAGGTCGCAGACCACGTGCAGCACGTGGCCCCCGCCGATGGCGTAACCCGCGACGAGCGCGATCACGACCTTCGGCATCGAACGGATGAGCTTCTGCAGGTCGAGCACGTTGAGCCGGGGCACGCCGTCCCCGCCGACATACCCGGCGTGGCCGCGCACGCTCTGGTCGCCACCCGCACAGAACGCGTACTTGCCGTCCGTGTGCGGACCGGCACCGGTGAGCAGCACCACGCCGATCGAGGTGTCCTCGCGCGCGTCGGCAAACGCATCATACAGCTCGAAGACCGTCTCCGGGCGGAAGGCATTCCGCTTTGCTGGACGGTTGATCGTGATCTTCGCGATGCCGTCGGCCTTGTGATAAAGGATGTCCGTGTAGGTTTTGGCGACCTGCCAGTCGGGGAGGCTCATGGAAACGCAAACGTGGCGCAGCCCCGCCTGAGGTCAACGCGGCGGTGCGTTTGCAAGCGGGCGGCGGCTGAAAACTTTCGACTTGGACGGCCTGCGGCCATCGCGGACACTCCTCGGGTCCATGAACACACCCAACGACGCCGGACGCGCCAATCCCGGCGCGCGGCTCGCCCTCAGTCTCGGCGCCCTTGGCGTGGTTTTCGGCGACATCGGCACCAGCCCGCTCTACGCCTTGCGCGAATCCGTGCGCGCCCTGCCGGCGTCCGATCAGGAGATGGGCGTGCTGGGCGTGCTCTCGCTCATCCTCTGGTCGCTGATCGTCGTCGTCTGCGGCAAATACCTCTGGGTCGTGACGCGCGCCGACAACCAGGGCGAGGGCGGCGTCTTCGCCCTGTTCTCCAAGGGTCGCTTCGACCTCGCGCGCAGCCGGCGGCCGGTGAGCCTGGGCGTCGTCGTTATTCTGCTCGGCGCCGCCATGCTCTGCGGCGAGGGCGTGATCACGCCGGCGATCTCCGTGCTCAGCGCCGCCGAGGGACTCGAACTGCTCGTGCCGGGTGCCAAGGACTACGTCGTTCCCCTCGCCCTCGTCGTGCTCGGCGGAATTTTCTGGTTTCAAAGCAAGGGCACGAAGGCGATCGGCGGCGTCTACGGGCCAGTGATGCTGGTGTGGTTCGTTTCCATCGGCCTGCTCGGCCTCACCCACATTCTTGAAAATCCCGCCATCCTCCGAGCCGCCAATCCGTGGCACGGCTGGCACCTGCTCGTCACTCATCCGGCGGAGATCGGCCTCATCCTCGGCGGCGTCGTGCTGTCCATCACCGGCGTCGAGGCGATCTTCGCCGACATGGGCCACTTCGGGCGCCGCTCGATCCAGCTGGCCTGGTACGGTGTGGCGATGCCCGGACTCGTTTTGAACTATTTCGGCCAGGGCGCCTACGTGCTCGGCCACCCGGCCGGACTCGACAACCCCTTCCTCGGCGTCGCGCCCGCCGGTCCGTTGCGCGCCGGCCTGATGATCCTCTCGATCCTCGCCGCGGTAATCGCCAGCCAGGCGATGATCTCGGGCACGTACTCACTGATCCGCCAGGCAATGCAGCTCGGGTTCTTCCCGCGGCTGAAGGTCCTGCACACCAACGCCGAGCAGCGCGGTCAGATCTACATTCCGCTGGTCAACACCTTCCTCGCCCTCGGCGCCATCGCCACCGTGCTCGGGTTCCGCTCCAGCGCCAGCCTCGCGTCGGCCTACGGGATTGCCGTGACCTCGGCCATGACCGTCACGACCTTCGCGCTCTACTTCGTGGCGCGGAATGCGTGGAAATGGCCGGCCTGGCGCGCCTTCGCCCTCTGCGGCGCCTTTGCCTGCGTCGACCTGTCGTTCCTGTTCGCCAACGTGCACAAGATCGTGGACGGCGGCTGGCTGCCCCTCGCCATCAGTGCCGTGCTGCTCGCCGTGATGCACACGTGGAAGTGCGGCCGCACGGAAATCCAGGAAAAGGTCTACGGCGGGGCGATCACCGAACTGGAGCTCTCCGACGTCGCGCGGAGCAAGAACATCGTGCGGGTCCAGGGCAGCGCGATCTTCATGGTCGCCACGCCCAAGGGTACGCCGCTCGCCCTGCTCCATCACCTCAAGGCCAACAAGTGCCTCCAGCACACCGTCGTGCTGCTCACCATCACGACGGAGGAGGTTCCCCACCTCGACGATGAGGAGCGCTTCACCCTCGACAGCCTCGGCGAGGGCATCTGGCGCGCGATCGGACGCTACGGCTACATGGAGTCGCCCGACGTCAGCCGCCTGGTCGAGCGCATCCGCGCCCAGGGCGTGCCGGTGAGCCCGCAGGCCACCACGTTCTACTTCAACCGCGAGATGATCCTCACCGGGGGCAACGCGCGCATGTTCGAGTGGCAGAAATCGCTCTACGCCTTCCTCAGCCGCAATGCCCGGCCCGCGAAGGACTATTACCAGATCATGCCGACCCAGATCATCGAGATCGGCCTGCCGGTCCAACTCTGACGCCGCCGTCCGTGCGGGCACGGCGCGGCGGCGGCGCGGCGTTCCCGCCTCCGCGCGCCCTCAGCCGGTGTTCTTCAAGCCGCCGCTGATGCCGTTGATCGTGAGCTCCACGACGGCGCGCGCCGCAGTCTCCTCGTCCTTGGCGAGACGGCCGGACCGCAGCCGGCGGAGCATCTCGACCTGAAGGTAGTTGAGCGGGTCGATGTACGGATTGCGCAACTGGACCGACTTGAGCAGCACCGGCTCGCCGGCGAGCAACTGCTTGCGTCCGGTCACCGCCAGGATGGCCCGTTCGGTCCGCGCAAACTCGTCGGTGAGCACCCCCAGAATCCGCGCCCGCACCTTGGCGTCGGCGACGAGCGTGGCATAGATCCGCGCGATGCCCATGTCGGCCTTGCGCATCGTCAGCTCCGCGTTGTCGATCAGCGAGGCAAAGAACGGCCATTGCGCATACATCTCGCGCAACAGGCGCCGACCCGCCGGCCCGCGGCGTAGGATGGCATCGAGCGCGCTGCCGAGGCCGTACCAGCCCGGGAAGTTGAACCGGCTCTGCATCCACGAGAACACCCACGGAATCGCACGCAGGTCGGCCACGCTCTGCGTCGCGCGCCGGTAGGTCGGCCGCGACCCGAGCTTCAGGTTGCTGATCTCGTCGATCGGCGTCGCCTGCTTCCAGAAATCGAGGAACTCGGGGTCGTCGTGCACCAGCGCCTTGTACGCGCCAAAACCCGCCGTGCTCATCGCCTCCATCGCCTCGGACCAAGCTGGCGGCAGCACCGGATTATGCTGCGCCGCCTGCGCGCCGACGAGCACGCCGTAGGTCATCTGCTCAAGGATGCGGTGGGCCAGGTCCGGGTCGTGATAACGGGTCGACAGCACTTCCCCCTGCTCCGTCACGCGGATACCGCCGTCGCGCAGACCGACTGGCTGGGCGAGGATGGCCTTCGCCGCCGGTCCGCCGCCGCGCGCGATACTGCCGCCGCGGCCGTGGAAGAGTGTGAGCTTCATCCCGTGCGCCCGACACACTGCGGCGATCGCATCCTGCGCCTTGTACAGCGCCCAGTTCGCCGTGAGGTAGCCGCAGTCTTTGTTGCTGTCGGAGTAGCCCAGCATCACGTGCTGGTGCCCAGACCGACGCGCCGCCGCATAGGCCGGATGCGCAAACAGGCGCGCGAGGATGTCCGGCGCATGATTGAGGTCCTCCAACGTCTCGAACAGGGGTGCGACCGGCAGCGCCGCGCCGGTGGCCTTCATCAGCAGGCACACCTCCAGCAGGTCCGACACCGCCGCCGTCATGCTGATGATATAGATGCCGAGGGACTCGGGGCCGTGACGCCGCACGGTCTCGGCCACGAGCTGGAGCGGCTCGAGCACATGGCGGGTCGCGGCCGAGTACTCGGCCAACGGACGCAACGGCACGCCGTCCGGCGCCGCGAGCGCGGCGGCGAGCACCTCGTCCTTCGCGGATTCGGCCAACTTCGGATAATCGGCGCGGCCCAGCACCTCCGCCACCGCCGCCTCGTGTTGCGCGGAGTGCTGGCGCAGGTCGAGCCGCGCCGTGTGCAGGCCGAACACGTCCAGCTGATGACGGGCGTCCTTGAGTTCGCCGCCGGCAAGCAGCGCGCCACGTCCCGCCTCGAGGCTCCCGGCAATGACGTCGAAGGTCTCACGCACCGCCTCCGGGCCGAAGCCGGAGTCGACCGGCTCGGTCGCGGCCAGTTCGTGGGCGACCTGGCCGAGCCGCTCGCGCAGCGCACCGAGCAGGATACGGTAGGGCTCGTGCGGATACCGTTTGCCAATCTCTTCGAGGTGGGCAGAGAGATGGCGGCTTTCGCGGACAAGACGGCGGATCGCGGGCGAGATCTCGTCGCGCCGGTCCGAGATGGTGAGCGACCGGGCGAGGTCGCGGGCCGCGAGGCGGAGCTTATCGACGGCGAGCCGACGATGCAGGCGCAGCACCTCGGCCGTGACCGCCGCGGTGACGTTGGGATTGCCATCGCGGTCGCCGCCGATCCACGAGCCGAAGGTCAGCCAGCGCGCGGGCGGCTTGACCCCGGGATAGTGGCGCCGGAGCGCGCGCTCGAAGTCCGCCTGCAAGGTCGGCAGGGTTTGGTACAGGGTCGTGTCGAAATACCAGAGCCCGGTCTTGGCCTCGTCCGCCACCTCGGGCCGGGCCACGCGGCTGCGGTCCGTCAGCCAAAGCGAAGCGATCTCGCGCTCGACCGCCTGCGGATCGATCACCGCCGACTCGCCGTCGGCCGCCGCGCGCCGCCGCAGCAGTTCGGCGAGGCGGCGGAGCTTGGTCAGCAGGGTGCGGCGCTTGGATTCGGTCGGATGCGCGGTGAAGACCAGTTCGATCGAGAGGGCGTTGAGCCGTTCCTGCAACGTGGCGGCGTCGACCCCCTTCGCCTTCAGGGCGAGCAGGCCGGCCTCAATCGATTCGCGGATGGGCATCGCCTCCGGACCGTGTCCGGCCGCACGCAGCTGAGCGGCCCGGCGTCGGCGCAGGAGTAGAATGCGGAAGTTTTCCTCGGCCAGATTGACCAGTTCGAAGTAAAGGGTGAACGCCATCGCCTGGTTCAGCGCCTCGGCGGGCGACAAGCCGGCCACGGCCCCGGCGAGGGCCTCGGCGGACGACGCGTCACCGGCGCGGCTCGCCTTGGCGAGGGTGCGCAGCTGCTCCACCCGTTCGAAGGTCGCCTGCCCCTCGAGCCGGGTGATCACCCGGCCGAGCGCGGCGCCGAGCGAACGAATCTCCGCTCGCAGGTGGGCGAGCTCCTTCAAGGCGGTGGATGAGCGGGATTTGGCCATGAGTACGCAGCGGGCACGATGGGCACCGCCGCCGGCACGGAAAAGCGAAAAGTGGGCCAAGTCGCCGGCTGGACTGAATGACCTGCGACCTTGGACTGCCAGGGTGGACGCGCGGGTCCCTCCGCGCGTGGTTTGAGTGCGTCGTCGAAAGCCAGAAAGCCCGCGCAGGCGCCGTCCGTCGTCGCAGCGGGTGCAGGGACGCACCCGCCCACCCTCCCGGGCCCGCTCCGGCGGGCCGCTGACGACCTTCGACCTTTGACCTCGGACTGCCCCGGCCAATCGCGCGGGTCCCTCCGCGCGTGGCGTGGCAGAATCCCGTTGCGCTCCCGCTTCTCGCCGGGAAATCTGCGCCGAGGCTGATTCACCCGCTCCCTGCCATGATCGGAATTCCCATCGGACTATTGATTGGTGTGATCAGCGGGGTGGTGTTTTTGCTCCTGGTGCGCACGGCGTGGTCCAGCCAGAAGGCCGTGTGGAAGGTCATTGCCCAACTCATCGCCATCCCCGGTTTCTGGTTCGGCGGACCGTGGGTCACGACCACGCTGTTCGAGCAGGTCGACCTCGCCTCCATGCTGCCCTACTACGCCTCCACGCTGGCGGTCGTGTTCGGTCTGATCTCCTTTCGGGTCCTGCTCCGCATCATCGCCCAGATCGCCCGCGAGGTCGGTGAAAACCAGGGGGGCTCCTCATGAATGCCGCCACGGCGGATCTGGTCGTCATGATCGTCTTCGGCGGCCTGCTGGGGGTGATCATGAAGCTCTACATGAGCATCTCCGGGATGGACAAGGACGTGCAGGCGACGATCGACCGGGCACAACGTTCCTTGAAGGAGCGTCTCGGCGATGCCTTCGACCGGGAAAAACTGCGCGCCCAGAACGAGGCCCTGTTCAGATCGATGCCCAAGTCCGGCTGGCTCGCCCTCGTTTTTATTTACGGACTGGTCGGCATGCTCGTGGCGGTGGTTCACCTCAGTCCGGTTTCCATGCGCTGGTGGCCGTTCCTGCTCAGCCTGCTCGGGGCCTTCATGCTGGCGGATCTCGTCTTCACGCGCTCGCGGGCAGCGGCGCGGAAAGCCGCGGCCCACCCGGCGGACGACCGCAACGCCGCCCAACGGTAGCGCCGGCTCTCATTCTTTTTCCCGCCGTCTTTCTCTTTCCTCTTTCTCCTGCCGGGTGCGTATCCTCCCTTGGGAAGAAAGAAGAAAGAGAAAGAAGGAGGGAGAAAGACCCAGATCGAGGTGGACGCGCGGGTCCCTCCGCGCGTGGTTTGAGTGCGTCGTCGAAAGCCAGAAAGCCCGCGCAGGCGCCGTCCGTTGTCGCAGCAGGTGCAGGGACGCACCCGCCCACCCCAAAGAGCCCGCTCCCGCGGGCCGGTGGCGACCTTCGACCTTGGACCTTAAGACCTTCGACTTCCCCCCTCAGGTGTTTAGGGCTCCTGCGGCGATCCTTGCGGTCTGATCGCTTGCCACCCATGCCCCCCGCTCCTTTGCTCCGGCGCATCGTGCGTCGCTTCTTCCCGTCGTCGTTGCTCCTCGTTTCCCTGGTCCTGGCCGTCCCGGCCTTAGCCTTCGCCCAGCGCACCCTGCCCGGCACGCAGTTCTCGGCCGCGCACACCGTCTATGACCAGGCCAAGGGCGTGGCCATCGCCACCGGCGGGGCCCGCCTCGCCTACCAGGGCGCTGTGCTGGAGGCGGACGAGATCGTTTACAACGACCGCCTGCACCAAGCCGTGGCGCGCGGCAACGTGCGCGTGCGCCAAGAGGCCCGCCTCGTCTTCGCCGACGTGGCCGTCTACAACCTGCGGGACCAGAGCTTCGAGCTGAGCAACGTGCGCCTGGGTGAGAAGCGCGCCTACCTCTCGGCCCGCAGTGCGCAGGGCAACCCGAAGGCGATGACCTTGACGGACGCGACCTTCGTTTACGACCGGCCCGGCCCCTTCGCCCCCACCCTGCGCGCCGCCACCCTCCGTTACGAGGAGGGCGAGGCCATCCGCGCCGAGCGCGTGCGCCTCGGCATCGGCCTCTTCCAGCCCATCGTCCTGCCCTCCTTCACCCAGAATCTCGGCGACGCCCCGGCCAAGGAACTCACCCTCAACGGCGGCTACCGCTCGACCCTCGGACTCTTCGCCCTCGTCGGCTATCAGGCGCCGATCCGCCCCGGGCTTCGCCTCGGCGCCGACCTCGGACTCTACAGCAACCGCGGTGTGATGATCGGACCGGCCGGCAGCTACACCTTCGGCGACGCCGCCCAGGGTGGACGCGGCACCTTGCGCTCCGGCTACATCCACGACAACGGCGACCGCCTCGACGACCTGCTCGGCCGCCCGGTGCCAAAGGACCGCGGCTTCGTCCGCTGGGAACACCGCCAGCGGGTCAACGAGCGCCTCACGCTGGCCGGCGAGATCAACTACTGGAGCGACTCGGAGGTCGTGCGCGACTTCCGCTCGCGCGACTTCAACCGCATGCAGACGCCCGACAGCTTCCTCGAGGCGGCCTACGCGGCAGACAACCTCTCGGTCTCCCTGTTCTCCCGCCTGCATCCGAATCGTTACCACGAGGTGCAGCAGCGCCTGCCCGAGGTGCGGTTCGACCTCCTGCCCTCGCCCCTCCTCGCCGGGGTCCAGCAACGTGCGCAGGCCAGCGTGGCCGTGCTGCGGGAGGACGCGCCGCTCGGACCAACCACGCGGAGCGATCGTTACGACGCCTACTACGGTCTGACCCGCGCCTTCACGCCGCGCGAGTGGCTCGCGTTCCAGGCACTGGCCGGCGGGCGCGTGACGCACTACGCCCGACCGCTCGGCGGGCGCAACGACTACACCCGCACGCTCGGTGAGCTGGGCTTCGACGCCGAGCTGCGCGCCAGCGGCCTCTACGCCTACAAGAACGAGCGCTGGGGCATCGACGGCCTGCGCCACCTCGTCACGCCGCGCCTCTCGTACCGCTACATTCCCGGCGGCGACAAGGGCCGCGCCTACATCCCGCCGATCGACCGCCGGGCCTTCACCACCTACCTCGAGCCCTTCGGCCTCGGCGACCAGCGCAACCTCGACGACCTGCGCAAGACCAACACCGTGCGCCTCGCCCTCGACAACCGCCTGCAGACCCGCGACACGACGTACGGTTCGCGCGACCTCGTCGCCCTCAACCTCGCCGCCGACCTGCGCTTCGCGAAGGCGGACGGAGAACGCGATTTCTCCGCCGTGCACGCCGAGCTCCGCCTCACCCCGGCCAACTGGCTCGAGTTCGAGGTGTACCAGAGCATCGATCCCTACGCGGGCGACCTGCGCGAGTTCAACACCGGCCTCACCCTGCGCGACGGCAACGTGCACGCGGCGCGCCTGAGCACCCACTACCTGCGCGGCGAGATCGAGGAGTACATCCTCGATTACAGCTACCGGTTCAACGAGGGCTGGCAGGCGCTGGCCGAGCTGCACTACGACCGTCGCCAGGACCGCTTCGTCGAACGCACCTTCGGCGTGCGCCAGACCGTGGGCAACCTCTGGTGGGTGCAGTACTCCGTCTCCTACTTCCGCGGCCTGCGCCGCGAGAGCTCGTTCCGCTTCAACGTCGAGGTCGAACTCGCCACGTTCTGAGCGTCCGGCGCACCGCCACGCCGAGTTGCCTTTCCCCGCAACCGGTATCCGTTGCGGCACATGTCTTCCGTCCCGCCCGTTCTCCAGGTCCATGCCGTCAGCAAGCGCTACGGGACGCGCCTCGTGCTCGATGACGTGTCGTTCACCGTCGCCCCGGGCGAGCGCGTCGCCCTGACCGGGCCCTCCGGCAGCGGCAAAACGACCTTGCTCAACTGCCTCGGCGGGGTCGACCGGCCCGACGCCGGCGAGATCCGGCTGGGCGGGCAGACGATCAACCGGCTCGACTCCGAGGCGCTCGCCGACCTGCGCCGGCGGCGCATCGGCACGATCTTCCAGTTCTTCCACCTGCTGCCCACCCTCACCGCCGCGGAGAACATCGAGCTGCCGCTCCAGCTGCTCGGCCGCCCGACCGCCGAGCGTGTCCGTCGGGTGGATACGCTGCTCGCCCAGGTGGGCCTCGCCGGCCGCGCCGGCGCCCTGCCGTCACAGCTCTCGGGCGGCGAACAGCAGCGCGTGGCGGTCGCGCGCGCCCTCGTGCACGAACCAGAGCTGCTGCTCGCCGACGAGCCGACGGGCAACCTCGATTCGGTCAACGGCGCCAACATCCTCGACCTGCTGCGCGCCCTGACCGACCAGACGCGCACCGCCCTTGTCCTTGTCACTCATAGCGACGAGGCGGCGGCCATCTGTCACCGGGCCCTGCACTTGCGCGACGGCCGCATGACCGGACCGGCATGAGCGCCTCCGTCCTGCCCACCCTGCTCCGGCGTTTCACCGTCCGGCACTGGCGCCAGGCCCCGGGCCAGTCGGCCTTGCTCGTGCTCATCCTCGCCCTCGGCGTGGCCGTGTTCGTCTCCGTCCGCCTCGCCAACCGCGCCGCGGTCGCGAGCTTCACCCACTTCACCGACACGCTCACCGGCGAGAGCGACTGGCTCATTCGCGCCCCGGCCGGCACGCTGCCCGACTCGGTGCTGACCGAGCTGCGCACGGCCCTCGGTCCGGAGCCCGTGCACCTTGTGCCCGTGCTCGAAACCACCGCCTCGCTGCCCGCCGCCTCCGGCGAGGGCGGGCGTTTCGGCCGCACCGCCTACACCGTGCTCGGCCTCGATCTGCTCGGGTTGGCCAACCTCGCGCGGCAACAGGAGGCCGGCGAGGGTTTCTTCGGCCAGGACCGGCAAGGACGCGGCAGCCGCGAGGCCGAGGGCAACGACGCCTTCTGGTCGACCTTCCTCGGCGGCCCGCAGGTGTGGGTCAGCGCCGACTTCGCCTCACCGCCGCCGGTGTCGATCGACCTGTTGTTCGACGAGCAAATCCGCACCGTGCCCGTGGCCGGCGTGATTCCGTCCGCCGCCGACGCCCCGCGTGCGCCGGCTAACCTGATGGTGATGGACCTCGTGCAGTTGCAACGCCTGACCGGCCGCGAGGGCCGGCTGAGCCGGGTCGAGTTCGTGCTCGAAGCAGGTCCGCGACTCGCCGAACGCCGGGAGGCACTGCGCGCGCGGCTCACCGAGCTGGGCGGCGATCGGTGGAGCGTCTCCTCGCCCGGCGCTCGGCGCGAATCCGCGGAAACGATGACCCGCGCCTTCCGCCTCAACCTCACCGTGCTCTCGCTCATCGCCCTGCTGGTCGGGCTCTACCTCATCTTTCAGGCGCTCGATGGTGCGGTCGTGCGCCGCCGCGGCGAGATCGCGATCTTGCGTTCGCTCGGCGTCGAGGAAGGCACGATGCAACGCCTCTGGTTGCTCGAATCCGCCCTGCTCGGCGTGATCGGCGGCGGCCTCGGCGTGCTGCTCGGTTGGGCCGGCGCCCAGGCGTCCGTGCGCATGGTCGGCCAGACGGTGAACGCGCTCTACTTCAATACCACCGTGGCGGCTGCGGATCTCTCGCCCCGGGAGGCGCTGCTGGGCGTGGCGCTCGGCCTCGCGGCGAGCCTTGTCGCCGGCTGGTGGCCGGCGCGCCTCGCGGCCCGCACGCCGCCCGCCCAGATCCTGCAGCGTTCGGCTCCGCCCGCCGCCGCCGCCTCGCCGCGGCGCCGGCTGCTGCTTGGCACCACCTGCCTCGTCCTGGGACTCATCGCCTCACGCCTGCCCGCCGTCCCGCTGGAAGGCGGCGGCGGTTTTCCGCTCGCCGGCTATGCCGCCGCCTTCCTCTGGATCTTCGGCGGCGGACTGGCCTGTGGCAGCCTGCTTCGCCCGCTTGCGCGGCTGGCGGCCGGCTGGGGCGATCGCTCCGCCGTGGCCCGCGTCGCGCTCGCGCAGCTGCGTCGTCCGTCGGGCCGGCACGTGCTCGCGGTGGCCGCGTTGCACTGTGCGATCGGCATGACCGCCGGCATGGCCATTCTGGTCGCAAGCTTCGACCGCACCGTGCGCACCTGGGTGGATCGCTCGCTCCAGGCCGACCTCTACGTCTCCAGCGACGGCGCGCAGTCGGCCGGCGCGGACAACCGGCTTTCCGCCGCCGCCGCCCAGGCGTTGGTCGACCATCCCGCCGTCGAGGCGGCGGGGCGCCTCGTGGCCGTGCCGATCGAACTCGACGGCAAGCCCACGCAGTTGAACGGCGCCGACTTCGCCCTCGTGCGCGCCCGCAGCGACCTGCCCTGGGTGCAGGCGCCGGAGGACGACGCCGTGTTCGATCCGGCGCGCAACGCCGGCCTCGCGTTGGTCAGCGAGAGTTTCAGCGAACGCTTCAAGGTCGCGCGCGGTGCGGTCCTGCGCGTGCCGACCCCGGCTGGCCCCCAGTCTCTGCGGATCGCCGGCATCTTCGCCGACTACGGCAACGAGCGCGGCTCGATCATGGTCGAGCGCACCCGCATGAATGCCTGGTTCGGCGACGAGCGCGTCACCAGCCTCTCGCTCTGGCTGCGGCCCGGCGTCGATGCCGACGGCCTGCGTGCGGAGTTGCTGCAAACCTACCCGGGCCTGTCCGTCCTGACCAACGCCCGCCTGCGTGCGGAGATCCTGCGCATCTTCCGCCAGACCTTCGCCATCACCTACGCCCTGGAAATCATCGGCGTGGTCGTCGCGGTCATCGGCCTCGCGCTGACCTTGACGAGCGTGCTGCTCGACCGGCGCAACGACCTGACCACGTTGCGCGCCCTCGGCTTCAAGCGCCGGGAACTCGCCCGTGCCGCCGCGATCGAGGGGGCGGCGCTGGCCGCCGGTGCGGTCGCCGGCGGACTCGCCCTCAGTCTCGCGCTCGGCTGGCTGCTGATCTACGTGATCAACAAGCAATCCTTCGGCTGGACGCTCGGCTTCTCCCTCCCGTGGGGCCAGCTCGCCGCGCTCGGCGTCGTCGTGATCGCCACCGGTGCCGCCGTCAGCCACGCGGTCGGACGCTGGGGCGCAAACCTGTCCGCTGACCAGGAGGAGTAATCCCATGCGCAGCCTCGCCCTCCTCCTCGTCTTGCTCTGCGGCTGCGCCGCTGCGCGCGCCGCGACGCCGCTCGTCACCGCGGAAGGCTTCGCCGTGCCGCAGCCGGGCAAGGTGTTCACCTTCCCGCGCGACCACGGCTCGCATCCGGAGTTCAAGATCGAGTGGTGGTACCTGACCGGACACCTCTACGCGGCGGACGGGCGCCGGTTCGGCGTGCAGGCGACGTTCTTCCGCCAGGCCGCGCCGGACCGGACCACGCAGGTCTACCTCGCGCACATGGCCGTGCTCGACGTCGCCACCGGACGCTTCCTGCATCAGGAACGCCTCAACCGCGAGGGCTGGGACGCGTTGGCCGACACCACCACGCTCCACCTGCGCAACGGACCATGGTCGCTCGTCTTCACTGATGCGGCCGCGGAACGCATGCGCCTCGTCGGCGGCGTGCGCGCCGAGGCCGGGTTCACCCTCGACCTTCAGCCCGCGAAACCGCTCGTGTTCTTCGGCGAGAACGGCGTCTCGCGCAAAGGAGCCGCGCCGACCGCCGCGAGCCACTACCTCACCTTCACCCGCCTGCGCGCCGAGGGATCGTTGACGCTCGACGAGCAGACCTTCCCGGTGCGTGGCGAGTTCTGGATGGATCACGAGATCAGCAGCAGCCAGCTCGACACCGACCAGGTCGGCTGGGACTGGATCAGCGTTCACCTCGCCGATGGCCGCGAGTTCATGATGTACCGTTTGCGTCGGACCGACGGCAGTGCGGATCCGTACTCGACCTTCACGTGGGTCGACCGCGACGGCCGCACCGAAAAGGCGGACTTCACCTGGGAGGTGCTCGACACCTGGAAGAGTCCGGACACCGGCGCCGAGTACCCCGTACGGGTGCGCGTGAGCGCCGTCGATCCCGCGACGGGGCAACGTCGCGCCTTCACCTTGGAGCCGCTCGCCCGGGCGCAGGAGTTGACCGGCACGCTCGGTGGTATCGCCTACTGGGAAGGCGCCTGCCGGGTGCGGGACGACACCGGTGCCGAGGTCGGCTCGGCCTACATGGAGCTGACCGGCTACGCCGAGGCACTTAAACTCTGAATCCGCCGGTTAACGGTGCACGTACCAGAAGGGTGCACCGCCTATCGTTTGATCGGATCACCGGCCCCCTCGAACCCGGTGGAGCCCAGCGCATCAGGACCACTCCACTGCGGAGTCCGTATGCCTCGCTGAGGCCATTCGGGACGCCCACGTCGACCCAGGCCACGCCATGAGCACGCCCGTTGCCCTCATTGCCGGTGTCACCGGTGGCATTGGCTCCGACCTCGCCCGCCGGCTCGTCGCTGGCGGCTGGGCGGTGTGCGGTACGGGCCGTGACGCGGCCCGGTTGGACGCGTTGGCCGCCACGGTCCCGGGCGTGCACGGCATCGTCGCCGACGCCACGAAACCCGAGGACGCCGACCGGGCCGTGCGCGAGACGATCACGCGCCACGGCCGGCTTGACGCCTACGTTCATGCCGTGGGTTCGATCTTCCTGCGCAACGCCCACCTCACGAAGCCGGAGGAGTGGCACCGCGTGCTCGAGGTCAACCTCACCTCGGCCTTCCTCGGGCTGAAAGCCGCCCTCGGCCCGATGCAAACGCAAGGCTCGGGCGCCATCGTACTGCTCAGCTCCGCCGCCGCCCAGGCCGGGTTGCCCGGACATGAAGCGATTGCCGCCGCCAAGGCCGGGATCAACGGCTTGGTGCTGTCCGCTGCCGCCACCTACGCCAACCGCGGCATCCGCATCAATGCCGTTGCCCCGGGCTTGGTGGACACGCCGCTGGCCGCGCCCCTGCTCGCATCCGAGCAAGCCCGGCAGTTTTCGGAAAAGATGCACCCCCTCGGCCGCGTCGGGCGACCGGCGGACGTCGCCAGCCTGATTGCCTGGCTGGTGTCGGAGGACGGCAGCTGGACCACTGGGCAAATCTGGTCGGTCGACGGCGGCCTCGCCCACCTGCGCCCCCGGCCCAAGGCCTGAGGTCGGGCCGAGAAACAAAAAAGCCGGAGGCGTTTGCCTCCGGCTTTTCTAAAGTGGTGGACCCTAGCGGGTTCGAACCGCTGACCTCCTCAATGCCATTGAGGCGCTCTACCAACTGAGCTAAGAGCCCGTAACTGACGGGAAGGGAGAAAAATCAAAGTTCCGCGGGCGAACGCAAGGAGTTTTTTCGGCCCCTGCGGTTGCGCACGTCCACCCCGGGAACGCCGAGCCCCAGCTCGGCTCTTCTTCCCCAAAGGTACCGCCGAGATACTCCCGCAGAGGCGCCGAGGCGCGGAGGTTAAGTTAAGCATTCTCAGCGGCTCAGCGCCTCCGCGCCACGACGAGATCGGATGAAGCAGAACAAGGCTCCTGACTACCGCAAGATGGCATGGCGATCCGGCCCCCTCCCGGGAACGCCAAGCCCCAGCTTGGCTCCTCTTCCCCCCATCGCCGAGTTCCACGTCAGCGGTGACCGCTGGACGTGCCACGTGGTTGGGTGCGATCCCGTTGCTGCCACGCTTCACGCTCCAGGATGTACGTCCGGAGGCGATACTTGGGGCCCTCGACCTCACTCAGTGACCTGAATCCTGCCTTCAACAGCATTTTCTCCGATGCGACATTGGGTACGTCGTTGACGGCTGCAACTGCCGCCAACCCCAGGGCATCGAATGAGTAACCTAAGGATGGCGATTCGGATGCAGGTGAAACGACTGAGCCCAACCGGCCGCCCGTGTTGCCCAGCGCTGCCTCGCGCGACGGGTTCGTGTCCTGGAAATGTGAGCCTATCGCCATACAGCTGACCGCACCTTTTCCGAATACCAATGAGGGAGATCTTGGACGGTAACGCGCCTGCAGCGGAATACACGGTCGCGATTCTCGATCACGAGTTCATCCGCCTCTAGACGCATACGGATCTGATAACCTGGTAATTCAGCCGCCACGCGTACGCGAAACTGTCCGCCTTCCAACTGCTCCACATGCATCGTCGAAACCACATGCTCTTGCGCTGCCGCATGCTGTCGAAAGAACTGCGCAAGACGTCCGTCCTCGAATATCTGAAAGATAATGTCGTCCTCAAACGCACCTTGCGACTTGAACGTCCATATCCCGATGAACGCGGGGTTCATTTATCTCCGCACATACTCGAGTCAGCCGCGCAAGGCGGGCGTGGACGGGATTTCGGATCCGGGTGCGTCGACCGAATGCGGAGGGATTTCAGCGTCGGACGCACCGACGGTTTGGCCCCGGTTGGCTTCGGCAATGAAGAGCTTAAAGTCGTAATGCTTTGCGCCAAGGCTCTCATACCACGCATTCAGTCGATGGTTCGACGCCACCGACAGCCACCGCACCAAGGGAATGGCTCTGCGGGTGGCATCGAGGCGAACCGCCTCAATCAGCCGCTCGCCAATCTTTTGCCCACGCTGCTCAGGCACGACATAGAGGTCGCCCAGGTGAAGCATCCGCGAGGCAAGCACCCCCGAGACGGTCACGAACGCGGTCGCGAAGCCGACGATCCGGGAGTCTGCGACAGCGATCAGCACTACGCCCGCACGCGGATCCCGCAGGAGCTCCGCGAGAAAGGTGCGCGTTTGGTCCTCGGTCGCGCCAGCAAAGTCACCGTAGCACCTCTGGTAGGCACGAAAGTGCGGCAGCACCTCGTCGAGTCGCGATTCGTGGGCGACTTCTATTTGAATAGGCGATGTCATCGCATTCTTGGTCAACATGTGCCGTCTGACCTCGCGAGCCCCTGCCCCGGCTTGGCTGTGCGCGCGTTAGGTTCCAGCAAAGTTTCCAAACGGTTGCGAACCTGCGGCCACTCGGAGTCGACGATGCTGTACACTGCGAGGTCGCGAATGCCGCGCCGCGCCGAAATGCGATACCGGCGAAGAACGCCCTCCTCCCTGGCACCTATCCGCACCAGCGCGCGTCGCGATTGGTCATTCTCGGCATCTGCCCTAAACTCGACCCGGATAAAGCCCATGGTTTCAAACGCATGTCGAAGCATCAGGTACTTCGCTTCGGTATTTACGGCGGTACGCTGCCACGGGACTGCGATCCACGTAAAGCCGATCTCGAGACGCTTATGGTCGGGAACGATGGAGTGAAATCGCGTGGTCCCGACCAGCCGACCTGTGGCTAGGTCGATGATTACGAAAGGCAGCGCCGTACCCGCGCTCCCCGCATCGAGAGCCCAACGCACATAGGCTTGGCGCGCTCAAGGATCGGAGTGAATGCACAACCTGAGGCCTGATTCCGAGTA
>CAYZBG010000083.1:0-22436 GCA_964476565.1 uncultured Opitutus sp. | reverse complement strand
CGGGTGACGGCGGCGAACGCGGGCGGGAGGAGCATCGGCGTGAGGGAGATTATCGGATCAACCTGCGAATTCTACAGTTGGGAAGCCGGACGTGTGACCGCAGGTCCTGCGCCAGCGAACGGAGCGGGCTCGGTCACGGTACGGCAACGGTCGGCGGGTCATGGAACCAGGGACGCACCATGGGGGATAAACCCCGGACGTTTTGCAATGCAGCAACGCGCCTAAAGCCGCAGCTCGGTGGCATTTGAGTGAATCAGGCCGAGCCGGATTCAAGTTTGTGGCATCGGGTGCCGATCAACTTCCCATGCTCGCGCTGATCGTTTCATCGTGGACCCTCGCGCTCCTTCTCGGAGGTGCGGTGGTGTACCTGATGTTGCGCGTGGTGCTGCGGTCCCTTCGCGAGGCCCCCGAGGCTTACGAGGACGAGACGGGCTTCCATGTCACGGCTTTGGCGCCGCAAGAAGAGGCGCGGATTTGGCTTCAGTCGCAGAAGCTCGGGGGAATGATGACGGAATGTCGTCCGCTCCCACCCTCCGTCTCAAGCCCAACGTCAAGGCCCGTGTCCTGACCGGACACCCTTGGGTGTTCGCCAACGAGGTCGAGGCGCTGCTGCCGGACGCGCTTGCCGGCGAGGTGGTCGAGTGCCGGGACCGGAACAACCGTCCGCTCGGCAGCGGCATCTACAATCCGAAGTCGCAGATTGTCTGGCGACGTTTCAGCCGGGAGAAGGCGGTGCTGGACGAGGCCTGGTTGCGCGGCGCCCTGAGCCGCGCCCTGGCGCGGCGGACCGGAGAGGGTCGCCATCGGCGCCTGGTGTGGTCCGAGTCGGACGACCTGCCGGGTGTGGTCGTCGATCAGTTCGGCGAGGTGCTGGTCCTGCAGGTGCAGACCCTGGCGATGGAGCGGCGCACCGGCCTGCTCCTGTCCCTGCTCGACGACCTTGTTTCTCCCAGCGACATCATTCTGCGCAACGACGCCAGCATCCGGCGGCTGGAGGGGCTGCCGCTGGAGGTGCGAACCCGGTCCGGGCAACCCTGGGCGCCGCGGTGGGAGCGGATTGACGGCTTCGACTACTGGCTCGACCTGCAGTCCGGACAAAAAACCGGCTTTTACCTCGATCAACGCCTGCAGCACGCCGCGGTCGCGCGGCACTGCGCCGGCAAGCGTGTGCTGGATGCCTTCTGCAACCAAGGGTCGTTCGCATTGCACGCAGCGCGTGCCGGCGCGACCGAGGTGCTCGGCCTCGACAGTGCGGACGAAGCCATTGCCCAGGCCCGCCTCAACGCCGAACGAAACCGGGTGTCGGCGACCTTCACTGCAGCGAACGTGTTCGACTGGTTGAACGATCCGGCGCGGGCGAAGGAGCCGAAATGGGACGTCGTCGTGCTCGATCCGCCGCCGTTCGCGAAATCGAAGAGCGCGCTCGAAGGTGCGCTGCGCGGGTACAAGGATATCAACCTGCGCGCCATGCAGCGGCTGGTGCCGGGCGGCCTGCTCGCCACCTACACCTGCTCCCATCACATGCAGGACGCGGAACTGCGCAGCGTGGTGGCGCAGGCCGCGGCCGATGCGAAGCGCAAGGTGCACATCGTCGAGTTCTGCCATCAGCCGCCCGATCACCCGGTGCTGGTGACGATGCCGGAGAGCGAGTACCTGCGCGGATACCTGCTCCGCGTCGAGTGAGCGGTCACTGGGCCTGCTCAATCGCCACCACGCGATCGCCGCGGAATTCCACCCGGATGCGTTCCTCTTCGCGCGGAACGAAGACGCTTTCGCGCACCGGTTCGTAGAAGACCTGGAAACGGCCCGACTTCGGATCGCGCACCACATAACGGCGGTAGCCGACCAAGGCCTGGCCCTGGTACTCCTGCCAGTAGGCGTTGTACACCCAGGTGGTGAGCGAGCCGTCCGCCGAGTGGCGCACCCGACGCTCGTCCGGTGCGCCCATGGCGATGTAGACCATGTCGAGCGTGTCGCCCACCTGCAGGTTGCGGGCGCGCAGCCGCTCCCGGGTGGCCTCGTCCAACGCGGCAAACACGTCCGATTTTTCCCCGGCGCGGCGCTCGAACGTGTTGCAGCCGGCGAGCAACGCCACGGTTGCGGCAAGGAGGATCGAGAGGAGGAGTCGCATGGTCAATGTGACCCCCGTTCGGTGCGGCCGGTTCCCGCCGCCCTTGCTCACCCCTTCAGGAAGGCGTGGATGCGGCTCTCCTCGCCAAACAAGACCAGCACATCGTCCGCCGCGAACTGATAGTCTGCGGGAGGCACGCCGATCAGTTCGTGATCGCTCTTGCGGGCGAAGATGCGCGCCTCGGGCTGCGCGGCCTTCTTCACGGTCACCAGATTAACTTTGTACGTACTGCGCAGGCCGGCGCTCTGCAGGGAACGGCCGGCCAGCCAGCCGGGCGCCTTCGCTTCAACGATGATGAAACCGCCGGTGAGATCGAGGCTGTTGAGCACGCCCCGGACCAGCGATTGGGCCATGCGCTGGGCGGACTCCGCCTCGGGCAGGATCATTTCCTCGATCTTCATCAGACGGAGCAGCCGCTCGTGCGTTGGGTTGATCACGCGGGCGATGATCCGCTTGACGCCGCACTCCTGAAGATTGGCGACGGTCAGCAGGGAGCCCTCGAAACTTTCGCCGATCGCGACCACCACGGCGTCCATTTCGGCCAGCGGCAGCCGTTCCAGGGTTTCGCGTTGCGCGGTGTCGGCGATGACGGCGTGACTGACGTCGTCCTTCACCGCATCGACCTTGGCGGGATCGAGGTCGACGGCGAGCACCTCGGTGCGGGCACGCGCGAGCGTGAGTGCGAGATTACGTCCAAAATAGCCGAGTCCGATGATGCAGAATTTCATGGTCAGGAAATGATGATGTTGCCTTCCGGATAGCCGATCCGGCCGGGGCGGCTGCGACGCACCATGCCGAGCGCGACGTACAGGATGCCGATGCGGCCGACCAGCATGCTGAGCATCAGCACGAGCTTGGCCGGTTCGGTGAGCGAGAACGTGAGGCCTCGGCTCAGTCCCACGGTGGCGAAGGCGCTCACCGCCTCGAAGGCGAGGTCGAGCGGCGGGTGTCGGGGCATGAGGACGATCAGCACAATCGTCGTCGCCGTCACCCAGCCGAGTCCGAGCAGGGCTACAGCGAAGGCCCGGTTGGCCACCCCGGAAGGGATCCGGCGACGGAACGCGACGAGATCGTTGCCCGCGTCGCGCAACAGGTGCAGGGTGTTCAGCAGCGCCACCGCGAAGGTCGTGGTCTTGATTCCGCCGGCCGTGCCGGCGGGGCTGCCGCCGATGAACATGAGCACCATCAGGACCACGGCGGTCGGGGCGGCGAGCGCCTCGATCGGCACGGTGTTGAATCCGGCCGTGCGTGCGGTGACGGAGTTGAAGACGCCGGTCAGTACGCGTTCGCCGACGGTCGCGCCCGCCGGACCGGAAGGCTCGAGGGCAAAGAGCAGGACGGCGCCGGCGAGGAGCAGCGCTGCCGTCGTGGTCATCACGATGCGCGTATGGGTCGTGAGCCGGACGGTGCGCACGGGGCGGCGGAACGCCCGGGCGCAGTCCCAGAGATTCTTCAGCACCGGGAAGCCCAGTCCGCCGACCACGATGAGGATCATAATCACCAGCTGGTAGGGTACATGGGTGCGGGTGGCGGGATCGTAGAGCCCGGCTGAATACAGGGAGAAGCCGGCGTTGCAAAAGGCGGACACGGCGTGAAACACGCTGACGAAGGCCCCGGCACCCGGAGTCAGCCACCACAGCAGGACGGCGCCGGCTGCCTCGAAGACGAGGGTCATCGCCACAATGGCCACCAGCGTGCCGGTCACCCGCCCGACGTGGTCTTCGTTCAGGTATTCGAGCAGGAGCGAGCGGTCCCGCAGGGTCAGGCCGGCGCCGAAGAGGGCGACGAAGAAATACGTGAAGGTCATCAGGCCGAGGCCGCCGAGCTGGATCAGGCCCAGCAGGATGGCGTGGCCGCTGCCGGTGAACACAGTGGCGGTGTCGACGACGATCAGGCCGGTCACTGACACCGCGCTGGTGCTGGTGAAGAACGCGTCGAGCCACGACAACGGTTCGCGGGTGGCGTTCGGCAGTTTCAGCAGGGCGGCACCGACCGCAATCAGCGCCACGTAGCTCGCAATGAGCAGGGCGCGGGGAGAAAAGCGGGCGAAGGCGAGCAGTTGATTGAAGTCGAGCAGGCGCCGCGCGAACAGACCGACGATGGCGAGGTGCAAGGTGGTCAGATAGAAGACCGTCCACGTTTCGCTTCGACCGCCGAACGGACGGGCCAGCCCGGGCACCAGCACGGGCTCCGCGAGCAGCAGGAGAGCGAGCATCCCTTGCACGGCGAGCCGGCCCCACGGGCGCCGGCGACGTTCGGTGCCCAGCGCGGCCAAACCGAGCGCCGCGAAATCGAGGATCAGCACGCTCCACAACACGAGGCGCACCACGCCGAGCAACCACTGCCGGGTGGTGGCGTTGAGCGGAAAGCCGAATTCAGCCACCAGCATGCCGAGCGCGACGAAGCCCCCGGCAAGGGCAAGCAGATCGAGGGCACGGCGCACGCGGCCGGCACCGGAATCATGAAAAATGAGCATGGAGGAGACTCGGGCCGACGGCAAAGCCGGCCTGCGCTGTACAGCGATCGGGAATCCTCCGCGCCCGAGCGCGGCGGTCCTGGGATCACCTTCCCTTTGCCGACGAGGTTAGCTGACGGGCTGGGTAGCAGGAAGTCACCCCGGCCAAGAAACGGCCGTTCGCCCCGGGCCGGTCGTGCGCGCGAAGCGGGCAGCGGCCGGCGATTGGGTCCCCCGTATCACCGTCCGGAAGAGGGCGGTGATTTTGGCGTAAGATACCAAAAGAACGCCGTCACCCTGCGGCAAAGGCGCGGCGACGTCAAGACGCCGCCTCCTCCTTACCAACGCGTCGCGGCGAACTTCCAGCCGGGCGAGACCTTCTGCATTTCGATCTCGTCGTTGCGTTCCGTCAGGCCGCAGCGCTTGAAGTTCGCATGCAGGCGGGCGAGCGCGGCCCGGTCTAGCTCGACCCCGAGGCCCGGGGTTTGCGGCACGGCGAGTGAACCGTCCTCGAAGCGCAGGCGGCCACCCTTGATCACATCCTCGTATTGCCACGGATAGTGGGTGTCCACGGCGTAGCTCAGGTTGGGCACGGCGGCGGCGAGGTGGGTCATCGCCGTGAGCGAGATGCCCGCATGGCTGTTCGAATGCATCGAGAGCCCGCGCTTGAACGTGCGGCAGATCGCCGCGAGTTCGAGCGAGGCGCGCAGGCCGCCCCAGTAGTGGTGGTCGCCGAGAATGATGTCTTCGGAACCGTGCCGGACGCTGCCAGGGATGTCCGCGAAGGAGGTCGTGCACATGTTGGTCGCCAGCGGCAGCTTCACCGCCTTGCGCACCGCGGCCATCGCCTCCTGGCCGCGCGACGGGTCCTCGTAGTATTCGAGCAAGGATTCGAGCTCCTTGCCCGCCGCGATGGCGGTTTCCACCTTCCACAGCGCGTTGGGGTCGAGACGCAGGGGCAGCTCCGGACCAAAGGCCTCGCGCAGGGCCCGCATGGCCGCGACCTCGGCGGCCGGCTCGAAGACGCCGCCCTTCAGCTTGATCGATTTGAAACCAAATTCGCGGATCATCGCCTTCGCCTGGGCAACGATGCCAGCGGGGTCGAGCGCGGCCTCCTGGCGGGCGGCGTCCCAGCCGGTCGCGCGCGGGTCGGTGCCAAAGCCCAGCTCACCGCCGGCACCCTTGTGCTTGTAGAACAAATACGCGGCAAACGGAACCCGTTCGCGTACGATGCCGCCGAGCAGATTGGCCACCGGCTGCCCGACGGCCTTGCCGATCAGGTCAAGGCAGGCGACGTCGACCGCGCTGTACACCTGCACCACTTGCCGCTGATCCCAGGGTTTGTTGCCGCGGTCAGCGGGGGTCTCATCCGGAAAACGGGCGGCGATCGCGGCGCGGAGTGCGTTCCAATTGAATGGGTCCGCGCCCACCACGACTTCCCGGGCCCGTTCGAGACAGGTGTTCACGGCCGCGCTGCCCGGCACCTCCGCGATGCCGGTGAGACCGTTGTCGGCCACCAGTTCGACAATGGTGCGGAGCGCGTAGGGCGCGTGCAGTCCGGCGGCGTTGAGCAGGGGCGGATCGCCCAGGGCGATCGGCGTGATGTGCATGTCGGTGATGCGCATGATGGGATAGGGGTGCCGGCAGCGTGACGACCGGCCTTCGAGCGTCAAGGGGCAGGCTGCTTAACGGAGTCGGTCCGGATGCGGCACCACGCAGCGAAAGCCCGCCTCCGTCAGCGCGGCGAGCAGCAACCCGAGGCCCTCGGTACGCACCTTTGGCGCGAGGCGCGGACCTTCGTGGAGCAGGAGGATCGACCCCGGGCGAACGTCGCGCATGACCTTCCGGCTCCAGTGCGCCGGGTCACGCGCGACGGTGTCGAAGCTGCGCAGGGACCAGCCGATGTACGCAAGGCGGCGTTCCGCCAGCGCGGGATGGAGGAAGATCGGCTTGATGCCCACCGGGGAGCGAAACCGTGACGGGGTCACGCCCGAGGCAGCGAAGACAGCGAGCGCGGCATCCAACTCGCGCGCCACCCGTCGACGACCCGCTGCCCAAAAGGATCCGGCCGGGTGAGTGTGGGTGTGATGCGCCACCTCGTGTCCGGCGGCGACGATGGCCCGAATCAGCTCAGGATGCCGGGCGGCGCGCTCGCCGATGACGAAGAAGGTGGCCTTCGCCTGATGGCGGGCCAGCAACGACAAGGCGCGTGGGGTGTCCTCGGGATCGGGACCGTCGTCAATGGTCAGCCACACCTCCCGCCCCTCGGGCGCGAATCGCGTGACCACGCGGCCCAGCCCCTGCGCCGAGGGCGCGAGCATGGCGTACAACAGACAGAGTCCGGGACTGAAGAATACGGCTGCGGCGAGGACGGGCGGGGCACCGGCCGCCCAGAGGCCAAGACCACAGGCCTTGCCGAGAAGTACCGACGTGAGGAGGACGCGCCGCATCGCGCGCCATCAACGACCGTCAGCCGCCGGCGGGCAACGCCGTTCTTGTCCCGCGAAAACCAGCCGGCTTTCGCCGGGCGGTCGGTGCAGCCAGGCAAACGCGAGGCCCAGGATCAGCCCTGCGATTACATCGATGATCACGTGCTGTTTCGTCCCCAGGGTGGAGAGCACGATCGCGGTGGCCCAGCTCAGGTTGGCCCATCGCAGCAGGGCCGGTGCCCGACGGACGCGAAGCAGGTGCTGAAGGGCGCAACTCGTGAACACAGCGAAGGCGACGTGCAGGGAGGGGCAGACGTTGCCAGCGGCGTCGACGCGTTTCAGGAAGGCGATGCCGGCATGCGGATTGGGCCCGAGATCGGGCGGCGCGATGCGTGTCGGCCACAGATAGAAGATGATCAAGCCGGCGGCCGCGAGCCCGACCGCGGCGACGGAATAGCGCCCAAGCGCCCGCGGATCGCCGAGCAGTCCCGGGTACAGCGACACATACACCCAGAGCGAAACATACGGGATGATCCACCACGGCGAAAACGGCAGCAGCGCGTCCCAGGGCAGTTCCGGCACCAGCCAGGGCTCGGTGCGCGGCGAGGACTGAAGGTGGAAATAGGCGATGAAGAAAAGACTGAAGCCGACCGTAAGGCCGACTCCCTTCAGCACCCCGTGGGCAAGGAAGGCGCGCCTCCACTCTGGAAGCCGCCAGCGCCCGCGCGTTTCAGGCGCGCCCATGGGGACGCCAAAGATCGAGGTCCGGACCGATGGGCACGATCCCGGTGGGATTGATGGCGGTGTGCGTCACGTAGTAGTGTGCCTTGATGTGGTCGAAGTTCACCGTCTCCGCGACACCGGGCCACTGGAAAAGATCCTGCAGGTAGCCTTGCAGGTGCCGGTAATCGGCGATCCGGCGCAAGTTGCACTTGAAGTGACCGTGGTAAACCGCATCGAAGCGCACCAGCGTGCAAAACAACCTCCAGTCGGATTCAACCGGCGCCGCGCCCAACAAAAAGCGCTGCTCACTGAGACGCTGTTCCAGTGTATCCAACGCGGCGAACACCCGGCGCGCCGCGCGTGCGTAGACCGCCTGGCGCGTCGCGAATCCTGCCCGGTAAACGCCGTTGTTGATGTCCTCGTAAATGAACTGGCTGAGAGCCGCCTGCTCCGAGGCGAGGTGGGCTGGAAACAGGTCGGGCGCAGCGTGTCCGGGCGGAACAAACGCATCCTGAAACATCCGGCACAGGTCGTCCTCGGAGTTGTTCACGATGCAACGCAGGCGGGTGTCCCACAACACCGGCACGGTCCAGCGTCCCTGGAACGACGGATTCGAGGCGAGGTAGGCCTCGCGGAGAAACTGAAAGCCGTTGATCGGATCGCGTTGATGCCCGGGGCCGTCGCGAAAGGCCCAGCCGCGGTCGTCGCGCACGGGGTCGACCACCGTCACGCCGATGGCCGAGTCCAGGCCGAGCAGCCGGCGGACAATCAGGGTCCGGTGCGCCCAGGGGCAGGCAAGGGAAACGTAGAGGTGATAACGACCGACCTCCGGAGTGAAGGGCGTCGAACCATCGCGGCGCACCCAGGACCGGAAGGCGTCCTCCTGGCGGACGAACTCTCCGTCGCTGTTCTCGGCGGGAAACTGCCCGGAGGTGGTCATGGAGCAAGCCTACGCGGTGAGCTCGGCGCGGTGCAATGCCCCGGGCTCAGCGGTCGCGCCGAAGCAGTTGCCCGGCGAGGGCCACGAGAAAGGAAGGGTCGCCCGGCAGAGAACGAAAGGCTGCGATGGCCGCATCGGACTGGACCTCCGCCAGGCGCCGCGACGTCTCAAGTCCGTGCAGTTTGACGAAAGTCGTCTTGTCCGATCGCGCGTCCTTGCCGGCCGTCTTGCCCAAGGTCTGGGTGTCGGCGGTCGCGTCGAGCAGGTCGTCGATGATCTGGAAGGCGAGCCCGAGGTGGCGCCCGCCCTGGCGCAAGATTGCCAGGACCTGTGCTTCGAAACCGGCCACGAGGCCGCCCATGGCAAGCGAGGCCTCGATCATGGCGGCCGTCTTGTTGAGATGAATGAACTCCAGCTCGTCCGGCGTGGCGTCCGCCTTCTTTTCGGCCAGCAGGTCCTCCATCTGGCCGCCGATGAGGCGTCGGCTGCCGGCGGCGTCGGCCAGTTCCCGGATCAGCGCATGGGCCAGGGCCGGCCGGTCCGCGTAGGCCTCGGCGAGCAGGCCGAAGGCGTGCGTGAGCAGGGCGTCGCCGGCCAGCAGGGCAGTCGCCTCGTCGAAGGCCCGGTGGGCCGTCGGCCGGCCGCGGCGCAGGTCGTCGTTGTCCATGCAGGGCAGGTCGTCATGGATCAATGAATACGTGTGCAGGCACTCCACGGCGACCGCGGCCGGAACCGGGTCGGCGGCGGTCGTGCCATGGAGCCCGGCGGCGGCGAGCAGCATCACCGGTCGCAGGCGCTTGCCGCCAGCCTCGAGGCTGTAGCGCATGGCGGCATGCAGTCGCGCCGGGCGCGTCCGGGCGTCAGGCACATGCGTGCGCAGTCCGTTTTCCACGCGGGCGACCGCTTCGTTTAATTTGGTTGTGAAGTCCATGGACGGGACCCTACGGTCACGGCGAATTTCCTCCGCCGCAATGCCCACGCTCGAACTTGTTTGCAAACGACTTTTCTCCGATTCGTCGTGGTTCGTGAAGTGTGTGTTCGGGGCCCTGCTGCTGGTGGTGCCGATCGCGCACTTTTTTGCCTTCGGCTACCTCTACCAGCTCGTGGAGCAGGCGCGCCGCGGCCATCCGCTGGAGTTGCCGGAGTGGGGGGACTGGCGCCGGCTGTTTGTGAACGGCGTATCCGCGTTCATCATCTTTCTGGTCCTGGGGGTCCTGCCGCTCGTCCTGGCGTGGATCCTGACCTGGCCGTTGCGGCTCCTCGCCTACGGGGCCTTTGTTTACCTGCCGCTCGTGCCGGCCATCATGCTGGCGGGGCCGCTCACCGCCGCCGGGCTGTATCAGTATCAGAAACGCGAGGAATACCTCGACGCGTTCCGGGTGCACGTGCTGATCGCCATGCTGCGGTCGAGCCGCGCCCGCTTCTGGCTTCCGACCTTCGCGCTGATCGGGTTTCTCGCCGCCGGCTATCCGCTGATGACGTTCACCGTCTTCGTCGGGCTGGCCGCCAGCTGGGCGTATTACGCGTCATTCTACCGGTTTGTGGAAGAATCTCGCAAAAACGGGGTGCGCGTCTAAATCTTTGCCGGTCTTTACCGTATGCCTACCTACGAGTACGTCTGTGCCAAATGTGAGACTGAGTTCGAGGTGTTTCAGTCCATGAAGGACGCGCCCCTGACCACGTGCCCGAACTGCGGGAAAAAAGGCGGGGTCAAACGCCGGATTGGCGGCGGGGCCGGCCTGATTTTCAAGGGCACGGGATTCTACATCACCGACTACAAGGCGAAGAAGCCTTCGGGCTCCGGCGAGAGTCCGTCCTCGAAACCCTCCGAGTCGAAACCCGCGCCGGCCGCTCCCGCGGCGGCAAAATCCTGACCGCCCATGTCCCTCCAATCGAGAATCGATCGCGAACGTTACGGTCCGAGCCTCGTCGAAGTTACTTTGGGGGCGGTGTTGAGCCTGTTGCTCGGCGCCGTGCTGGCCGCCGGTTACCTGATCTTCGTGCCGGTCAAAACCGTCCGTGAGGTGCCGAAGGAGGGCGAAGTGAAGCCGGGCGAGGTCGTGTTCGTCGAGGGCTCCAAGAGCACGGCGCGCAGCGCGCAATGGATGCGCAAGCGCCAGCTCCTGGTGGAAGGTCAGTCCGCGGAGATCGCCGTCGTCGAGGACGAGTTGAATGCGTGGATTGCCGAGGTGATCAAACCCACCGCCGGCGCAGAAGCCCCGGCCCCGGCCCTGCTACAGCCGACCGCGATCAATTTTCGCATTCGCGATGGCGCGATGCAGATCGGAGTTCCCGCCAGCCTGAATGCCTTTGGCTACACCTATCCGGTGATCTTCCAGGCCAAAGGGGGCTTTCAGAAGCGGGGCGACCGGTTCGAGTTTGTTCCCGATGAGAGCTACCTCGGATCGCTGCCGTTGCATCGCATCCCGGCCCTCGAAGGCTTTTTGACCGCCAGCATCGCCCGCACCCAAAGTGCGGCGGGCAACGTGGCGGAAGCGTGGGCGCGCGTTTCGAACGTGGCGATCGAGGGCAGTACGCTCACCTTAACGCTGCGCTGAGGCACGCGTCGCGGGACCCGCGCGTCGACCATCAGCAGCCTGACGTCAGGGCACGAGCCGGCGTTAGAGCGCGCCGAGCAGCTTGCTCATGTCGACGTGCTCCATGATCAGGCGCTTGATCACGGGGATCTTGTCGGTGTCCTGCGGCTGGGTCTTCACCGTCATGCCGTGGATCTTGGACGTGACCGCGTAGCTTTCCTCGCCCGTGGCGATGACCGGGATCTGGGTTTCGGCCAGGAAGTCGCGGAGCTTGCCGTGCGGCTTGATGTCGTTGGTCAGCACGAGGCCGGCAATGGTGTCGCCCGCCTGGCGTGAATTCGAGATGGCGGCGAGGACCACGTCATCGCGGTCGCCGGGGGTGATGATGAGCGTACCCGGCTGCAGGAAATCGATGATGCCCTTGGCGGTCATGGCGCCGATGACCACGCGGTTAACCCGCTGGGTCAGCCCGCGCTCCTTCGCGTTGAGCCACTGTCCGTCGATCTCCTCGGCAATCTGGGAAAGGTTCGGGGCGGAGAGCATCGTCTGGACGGGCAGCACGCCGAGCAGCGGTACGCCCAGCCGTTTCAGGCCGAGGCCGGCGTACTCTGCGACGGTCGCGATCTTATCTGGCTCCACCTTGTTGAGGATGGCACCCACCACCTCGACTCCCGCTTGATCGAAGAGGGCCTTGTTGAGCGCGATCTCGTCGACTGGCCGGCCGATGCCGCCGGGGCACACCATCACGACCTTGGCCTTGAGCAGCCGGGCGACGCGGGCGTTCGACAGATCGAAGACCGAGCCGACCCCGGCGTGACCGGTGCCCTCGATGAGGGTGAAGTTCTTTTCCCACGAGACGCGGTCGAAGGCGCGGCAGATCTTGTCCTCCAGTTCGGCCAGCATCGGGCCGGGTGACTTGAGGTAGCGCCGGGTGAAGGTCGAATCGACCGTGACGGGGCTCATGCTTTCGATCGGCACGTGCACGTCGTAGATCGTGTCGAGCAGGTAGGAATCCTCGTCGACCTGATGCCCCTGCACCTGCACGAAGCGCTGGCCGATCGGCTTGATGAAGCCGATGTGGCGGTACATCGACTGCAGCGCGGCGTAGAGACCGAGGCAGGTGGTGGTCTTGCCGTCGTTCATGCGGGTCGCGGCCACGAACAGGCGCTTGGTCTGCGTGTTGGTGGGCGCGGCCAGGAGGGGCAGCGCGGGCAGGTCGAAGGGATTGCGGGTATTGTTCGGCGGCGTCATGGCAGGGCGCTCGGTCAATGGGTCCCAAACAGCAACCGCCGGTCGATGGCCTGGCAGCCGACCACGGCGGCGGCGCCGAAGACATCGTGGGCGCTGGCACCGCGGCTGATCTCCGCAGCGGGCTTGCTCAGCCCGGTGAGGATCTGGCCGAACGCATTGGCGCCGGCGAGAATCTGCACGAGTTTGAAGGCGATGTTGCCGCTGTTGAGATCGGGGAAGACGAGCACATTGGCGCGGCCGGCCACCGGGCTGGTGACCTGCTTCATGCCGGCCGCCACGATGTCGAGCGCGGCATCCACCTGGATTTCGCCGTCGATCTCCATCGCGAAGCCGGCGGCGGCGGCTTTCTCGCGGGCGAGCGCCGTGGCGGTCCGCACCTTGACCAGCGAGGGATGGAGCGAGGCGCTGCGTGTCGCGTAGCTGAGCATGGCCACCCGCGGCACTTCGTTGGTCAGGTGGCTGGCGATCATCGCGGTCGAGAGGGCGATGTCACACAACTGCTCGGCCGTCGGGTCCGGAATCACTCCGCAGTCGGCGAGGAAGAGGGAGCCGTCGCTGCCCACCTTGCTTTCGTCGAAATCGAGGATCATGAGCGACGACGCGGTCTGCACGTGGGCGAGACGCGGAATGATTTGGAAGAGCGGGCGCAGGGCGCTGGACGCGGTGCCGGTTGCGCCGGAGACGACGGCGTCCGCCTGGGCGTTGGCCAGCATCATGGTGGCAAAGTAGCTGTTCTGCCGGACCGCGGTGCGGGCCTCGGGCAGGGTCAGACCCTTCGCCTTGCGCAGATCGGCGAGCTGCACGGCGAACGGCTCCGCGTCCTCGCTGCGTTCCGGATCGATCAGGCGCATGCCCTGCAGGTTGATGTCGAGGCGAGCTGCGGTCGCCTTGATCGCTGCGCGATCGCCCAGCAGGATCGGGGCGCCCAGTCGCCGGGTCACCCATTGGCGGGCCGCCTGGAGGATGCGCGGGTCAGCCCCTTCGGGAAAAACGATGCGCTTGGGATGGCGCTGGAGTTTTTCGGTCAGTTTCGGAACGAGGGACATACGACGCCTCCGACGGTGCGGAAGCCGGGAAGCATCGTCAATGCCACGCGCCTTGAATAACTTAACTTGTAAGACGGGGGCGGCACGGTGAGAACAACCGGGCCTGCATGAGTCTCCGTAACATCAGTGTCGTCGCGAGTGCCACGATGGGTTCGCGTGTGCTCGGTCTCGTGCGTGACATGCTGCTCAGCGCCGTGTTCGGCACCACGGCGCTTGCCTCCGCCTTTGTGACGGCCTTCACGCTGCCCAACCTGTTCCGGCGCCTGCTGGGCGAGGGCGCATTGACCGCGGCGTTCGTGCCCACGCTCAACGAAGAGCTGTCCCAGCGGGCCCGCGCCGGTGCGTTTGCCCTCGTCAGCCAGGTGGCGAGCTGGCTGCTGGTTGTGACCACCGTGCTGGTCGCCTTCGCCAGCGTGCTGTTTCTCCAGGCGGATCGATTCGCGGCCCGGGCGTTGGCGTGGGGCATGGAGCCTGAGACGGTGGGCCGGTTGCAGGCCGGAGCCGACCTCGCGCTCTGGCTTTTTCCGTACATGATTTTGGTGTGTCTTTCCGCCGTCTTCAGCGCGGCGTTGCAGACGCTCAACCGGTTCCTGGAGCCCGCGCTTTCGCCGATTTGGCTGAATCTGGCCATGATCGGCATGCTCGCCGGCGCGGCGTATCTCGGCTGGGCGGACAGCGACGACGGGCGCATGGCGTGGCTGTGCGGCGGCGTGCTGATCGGTGGCTTTCTTCAAATGGCCGTGCCGGCCGTCACCCTCATGCGCGAGGGCTGGCATCCGGCCTTCGACCTGCGGCTGAGTCCGCAAGTGCGGGCCATCCTGCGATTGATGGGCCCGACCGTGTTTGGGTCGGCAGTGTACCTGATCAACATGGCCATGTCCCGGTTCCTCGGGCTGCAGCTCAACGACTCGGCGGCTGCGGTGCTGAACCTGGCCAGCCGGCTGATGGAGCTGCCGATCGGCGTATTCGCCGTCGCCGTGTCGACGGTGGTCTTTCCCCTGATCTCCCGGTACGCGGCCCAGGGTGACTGGACCAATCTGACCACGGCCTACCAGCGCGGCATGCGGCTCATCCTCGTGATCAATATTCCGGCGGCGGTGGGACTCACCGTGCTGGCGGAACCGGTCATCCGGCTGTTGTTCCAGCGTGGAGCCTTCCGCGCCGAGGACACGGCCCTGATGATTCCGGTGCTGGCGGTATTCGCCTGCGGCCTCCCATTCTTCGCGTTCGTGAACCTCGTCCTGCGCGCGTTCTACGCGGAGAAGGACACTCGGACGCCGGTGTGGGCGGCGGTGATCAGCTTTGTGCTCAACGCGGTGCTCAGCGTGGTTCTGATGGGGTCGCTTTCCACGCTCGGCCTCGCCCTCGCAGGTAATCTCGCGGTGGCGGTCCAGGCCTTTTACCTGCAGGCCCGCTTGACGCGTCACCGCCGCAGCATGGGCTTCGCGCCGCTCTGGCCCACCGTGTTGCGGGTGCTTGTCGCCGCCGCGGTCATGGGCGGGGTCATCGCCGGCGGTTGGCAGGCATGGCGGAGCGCGATCGGCCCCGGCGGTTGGGCGGACGCGGCTGCCCTCGGTGTGCTGATTCCGCTCGGCATGGCCGTGTATGCCGCCGGGCTGTGGGCGCTGAAGACCGAGGGCAGGGAGGAACTCGCGGCCCTGATCCGGCGCCGGCTGCAACGGCGTACGGCGAACGCGCAAAACGAATCATGAAGATCAAGATCGATTGGTTTCTGCTTGGGATGGCGCTGGCGGTTTTGCTGGCGTGGCTCTTCCCGGACCCGGGCGCTCGGGGTGGCTGGTTGTATCCAGAACTCCTGACAAAGGCTGGGGTGGCCTTGATTTTCTTCCTGCATGGCGTGGCGCTCGCGTTTGCCGCGCTCAAGGCGGGCACCCTGCACTGGCGGCTGCACCTGGTGGTCCAGCTGTGCACGTTCCTGCTGTTTCCGGCGATCGGTCTGCTGTTTCTCAAGACCCTTGGCGGCGGCTTGTCCGCCGATCTGCAGCTGGGCGTGTTTTACCTGTGCGCCTTGCCCTCCACGGTGTCGTCGTCGGTGGCCCTGACCGCCGCGGCGCGGGGCAACGTGCCCGCCGCGGTGTTCAACGCCACGCTTTCCAGCCTGCTGGGGGTGTTCCTGACTCCTCTGTGGATCGGACTGCTGCTGACCACGGCCGGCGAATCGATGCCGATCGGTCCGGTCATTCTGGACCTGATGCTCTGGCTCGTGCTGCCCCTCGTGCTCGGTCAGCTCGCCCGGCCGCTGCTGGGCGGCTTCGTCGGCCGGCACAAGAAGCGGATCACCTCGATCGACCGGTTCACCATCCTCATTCTCGTCTATACGTCCTTCTGCGATTCGATGAAGGAGGGCATCTGGTCGGAGCAGAGTTTCGGTACGCTCGCGCTCACGGTCGTGGGCTGCGGCGTGTTGTTCTTTGTGGTGATGGCCGTGGTCGGAGTGGTGTGCGACCTGGTCGGATTTCCCGTTGAAGACAGGATCACCGCGATTTTCTGCGGATCGAAGAAGACCCTAGCGTCCGGTGTGCCCATGGCGCAGCTGATCTTTGGCGCCCACCCGGGCATTGGCCTGATTCTCCTGCCCATCATGATCTACCACCCACTGCAGTTGATCATCTGCGGGGTGCTGGCGGGACGCTGGGCGAAACGGAAGGACGGGTGAAACGGGCAGGAGCAGCGGCATGGGTGCCGCCGCTCTCGCGTCGATCAGTTCGCCGGCGAACGCACGGCGCCCGACGGCGGTGCGGAGCGGGCCGGGGCTCGGAAGCTGCGCCACATGTCCAGCGGCAGGGCGCCGAGGGCCATGATGAACAACTGCGTGGCCACAAACGCGATCAGCCACCAGAAGGCGGCATCCATGAAGCCGTAGCTGTGCAGACCGACCCCCAGCATGTTGGTGCCGAACCAGCTCCACGCCGTGATGATGTTCCCGCCGATGGCGAGCACCATGAAGCCGCGGGCCTTCACGAGGCCGCCCCAGCGGGCATGCAGCATGATGGCGCACCACAGCACGATGAGCAGCGCGCCGTTTTCCTTGGGATCCCAGCCCCAGAACCGGCCCCACGACTGGTCGGCCCAGATGCCGCCGAGGATGGTGCCCACGAGGCTGAAGAGCGTGCCGAAGCAGGTGACGCCGTAGACCATGCGATAGAGGGCGTCGGCGTTGGTTTCGACGCGCGCCTTGCCCGCCGGGGCGGGTGCGTTGCGCTCGAACGCCTTGGCGAGCAGGGGCGTGAAGATGCCCAGGACGACGTAGAGAATGCCGAGGAAACCGGCGAGGAACACGGCCGAGTATCCGATCGTGATCACGATCACATGCGTCGCCAACCAGAAGTTCGAATCGAGCACGGCGCGCATCATTTCCAGCGTGTCGCCGCTGAGTGACAGGTGATGGGCGATGACCAGTGTGCAAAACCCGATCATGCTGCCCGCGGCGCTGCCCACGGCGTTCTTGTAGATGGCTTCGGTGACGAGGCAGAGACCGACGGCGCCCCAGCCGACGAACAGCGCCGACGAATACAGGTTGGTCACCGGAGGGCGACCCTCGAGCCACATGCGGGTGAGAATGCCGGCGGTGGTCGCGACGAAGGCGAGGGTGGTCAGGTAGAAGGCCGATTTCGCCAGCGCCTCGGGCCAACGCAGCCACGAGATAATCGCGAGCAGGAAGGCCAGCACGTACAGGGTCATGCTGGAGTAGAACGGGGCGGCCTGATTGAAGCGCACCTCGGCGTTCGACTTCACCAGCGGCGTCTCGAACCGTTTGTCGAGCTGGTCCTGGTACAGCTTCATGATGGTGTTGAACTCCTCGGCCCGTCCGAGGCGCCAGGCATGACCGAGGCCGGCGTAGGCCATGGCATTCGGGTTCAGCTGGCCGTTCTGGAACGAGTTGAGCAGCACGGTGCCCGTCTTCTGCCAGTCGCTGTCGTCCGGGTTGTTCACTGCCGGAGGAATGGCGAGCAGGTAACCGACATTGGCCATGAAGTCGAAGCGGCGGGCGGACTCCATCACGATGGCGGCAGCGGCTTCGTCGTGGGGCTGGCCGGCCTGGCGGGCGCGGACGGCGGTCACGCCTGCGGCCATGTTCTCCTGAAACTTCACCAGTTCGGCGAAGAAGTTTTCGCTGTCCGGCATCACCAGGCTGTGCTTCAGGCGGTGGTAGAGCATGACGTGGTGGGTGAGGTTCACCACGGCCTTCTGGAAGGGCGTGCGGACGGCCGACTCGACCTGGTTGGCGAGCTCGGCCTGGCGCTGCAGTTCGGGCAGGCGCGGCTGAAGCTCATTGAACGAGAACCGGCTGCGCACCGAGGGCAGGAACCCCAGGATGGCCATGCTCTTGCCGGCCGTGCTGGTGTAGGTGATGCGGCGGTCCTCCTCCTTGATGTTGAGCAGCTCGAGCAGCTCGACCGAGTCGATGCGAAAGGTCTGGTAGGTGTCGGCGAGGTCGCTGCGGTAGAGGGTGTCGAGCAGCCAGTGCACCGGCGGAAGGGTGCGGCCATCGGGCGTGACGACGCGCTGCCGGCTCTGGATCATGAGCAGGGACGTGCGCGCGACGGTATCCATCGGCTTGATGCGTCCGTTGACCAGCACCGGCAGGCGGCCGAAGGCGTCGAGGTCGAAGTCGGTGGCCGGCGCCGGGGCGCGCAGGGTGCTGCCGAGGTAGGCGAGGCCGAGCAGGAGAACCAGGATCGGGATGAGCTTTTTCATGCGACGACGGCCGCGGAGCGGCGCTTGGAGACGAAGCGGGCGAGGTGGATGCCGAACTGGACGAGCAGTCCGATGGTCATGAGCAGGCAGGCGATGTAGGGCAGCAGCCAGCTCGGGTTGCGCACGACCTGGAGGATCGTGGTGGTGTCATTGTTGTCGAAGCCGGCCTGATAGAAGGTCATGCCGTCGTGCCGCAGCGGGTTGTTCATGTAGATCAGCACCTCGCGGTCGACGCTGCCGTCTGCGGTCTGGAGGCGGATCTGGCTGGAGAAATTCTTGGGGATCTCGGTGCCCGGGTAGCGATCATGGCTGAACTTGAGCAGCGTGATCGAGTAGGGCTTGTACGCGCGTTCGAAGCGCAGCGATAGGCGGAACGTGCGGCCTTGGTACGTGAAGGTCTGCGGCACGGTGAGCATCGGCGAGACCAGCCAGGTGCCGAGGCTGCCCTCGGTGCCGATGAGCTCGATGTAGGCGGCGGGCAGGTTGCGCTCGTTCTGCTTGTAGGTCATCGCCATCGGCGTCACCGCAATCTGGGTACCGACGCCCTGGGTGGCCATCTGGGGCGGCAGTCCGGCAAGCTGCGCGGGCCCGAGCTGGTTGCGCATCTGCAGGCCGGCGTTCGGGAAATAGATATGGGTCTTCACCTGAAACGGCAGCTTGCCGTGCTGGACGGTGTCCCCTTGCGCGAGGCGCTCCTCGGGAATGGCCACGACCTCGTCCCACTGCGGATCCGTGGCATCGACGATGGCGAGTTCGTTGTAGAGGAAGCTTTCCGAGTAATTCTTGGTTTCACCCTGGTCGATGCGCATCTGGAACTCCTCCTGCCAGAGGCCGGTGAGCAGCTCACCGACGAGCAGGAAGATCAGACCGAAATGGGTGAGAACGATGCCCGACTTCTGCCACGACAGTTTGAAGCGGTAGAAATGCGAGGCCACGAGGTTGATCAGCAGGAGGCCTCCAATGAAGTAACCGCCGGGGAAGACCGGGATCGGGATGCCGTTGACGTTCCAGAGCACGACGAACGACCGGAAGTATTTCTCCTGCACCGCCCAGATGCCCAAGTTCACCTGGTCGAGCGTGGCGACGAACACGAGGATCATCGACAACGCCAGCAGGACGACGGTCAGCTGGAGCGAGACGAAAAATTTGACGCACTGTTGCCAGAAATCGCGCATGACTCAGGGGGCTTTGACGGTTCGAAGAAAGGCGAGGAACTCGGACTTGACCGACGCCACCAGGGCATCGGGTCCGGTCAGTTTGAAGAACCAGGTCGATCCCGCGTAGGGCACGATGCCACCGAGCACGCGCTGGGGCGGGTTGCCGGACGTGGCGACCATTTCGGCGACGGCGATCTGCAGGCCGTTCGCTTCGAAGCGTTCGAGCGCGAGCGTGAGTTCGGCTGGCCCGATCGGAGGCAACTGCAGCTGGTTGCGCCACCGGTTTACATTGGCGAGGTCGCCGCCCACATCGCCGGGAAAGGCGGTGATAGCGAGTTCGGCCGTGGCTCCGTCGGCCCCGGTGATGATGTAGGTCCCCTTGCACATGGCCGAGCCGGCGCGCGACTGCCAGGAAGCAGGAGCGGTCCAGGCCAGTCCGTCACCCGAAGCCGTGGCAACCGGGGTCGCGGCCATGGTGGCCTGATCGTTCGCGGCCGATCCACCCTGAGCGGCGGCGGGCGGCGTGGGCGGAGGCGTCTCGGCGGCCACGGTGGGCACACTTTCCTTGGGAATGCGGTAGCTCTGGATCTCGGCGTCGCGGCAACCGGATTGGAGGGAGGCGATCACGCCAACCAGGAGGGCAGGGTAGATGAGGCGCATATACGGCATCCTTGTTCTCTCCGGCGAGGGGCAACTGCAATCCAAACCGGGAATTATCAGGTCATTTGCCAGACCGGATACGACCGTCTTGTAGGCGACGCTTGTGCTGGTGGCGGGCCGCGCTTAGCTCCGTCGCATGCGTATTTTGCCGTTGGGTGACGCCGTTCTGCTGGCCGAACTGGGTTCCAAGCCCGATGCCGCCACGGCCGCGACTGCGCTGCGGCTGGCCCGGACCCTGATCGAGCGGCACGGAACGGAGTTACGGGCGGTGGTGCCGTCGTTTTGCACCGTGGCGGTGCATTTTGCGCCCGGCGGGACGCCGCGGGCGGAGCAGGTTGAAGCGTGGATCCGCGAGGCCGAAGACAAACCGTCCAAGTCGGCGCGGCCGTCGCCCCGCACCGTGGTCCTTCCCGTGTGTTACGGCGGCAAGTTCGGGCCGGACTTGCCCGAAGTGGCTGAGCATACGCGAATGACGGCCGCTCAGGTCATTGCCCAGCACAAGAGTTCAATCTATGACGTTCGCGCGATCGGTTTCGCGCCGGGGTTTCCCTACCTCGGGGGCCTGCCGGGGCGGCTGAGCACTCCCCGGCGAAAAACCCCGCGCACGAAGGTGCCGGCGGGCAGTGTCGCCATCGGCGGCAATCAGACGGGCGTGTATCCGTTGGAGAGTCCCGGCGGGTGGCAGTTGATCGGCCGGACGCCCGAGCGTCTGTTCCAGCCCGAGCACAACCCGCCAGTCCTGTTGCGGGCGGGCGACCGGGTGCGTTTCCTGCCGGTCACTCCCGAAGATTTCGCCCGACGCGCGGCCGTCGTCGAGCAGGAGGCTGAGCTGGCCATTGCCCAAGCGGGCGGAGTCGTCGGCAAGGGACCGGCCATGACGGTGGTCGCACCGGGGTTGTTGACCACGGTTCAGGACCTCGGGCGCCCGGCGATGCAGGAACACGGCATCCCTGAAGGCGGCGCGATGGACCGACTGGCCGCACGCATCGGCAACCTCTTGGTCGGGAACCCCGAGTCCGCGGCGGTGCTGGAGTGCACCTTGCGCGGTCCGGTGGTGCGCTTCGCGGTCGACGTCGAGGTCGCGGTGACGGGCGCACGCGTGGCCGGTCTGCCCTACGGCCGTCCCTTTGTGGTTCCGGCGGGCGAGCTCCTCTCCCTCGAGCCGATCGAACAGGGCCTGCGCGCCTACCTAGCGGTCAACGGCGGCTTCGAGGTCAACGTCATCCTCGGCAGTCGCTCTACGTTGCTTCGGTCCGGATTGCCGGGCCTCGCCGGCCGAGCGCTGCGGGCCCACGATACGGTTCCGCTTGGGTTGACGTCCCACCCGCCGGCCAACCCGCGGGGAGGGCGATGGTTCGTGTCCACCGCATCGTTTCTCTCGCCAGGCCCCGTCGTGCGGATCGTGCGCGGGCCGCAGGCCGATTGGTTTCCGCCGGCCACCTGGCAGGCTTTCCAGTCCGCTACCTACACGTTGTCAGCGCAATCCGACCGAATGGGGCTGCGGTTGTCCGGCCCGATTCTGAATCGCGAGACCGACCGGGAGATGGTGTCCCACGGCGTGGCGGCCGGCACCATCCAGGTGCCGCCCGACGGTCAGCCGATCGTGCTGATGGCAGACCGGCAGACGATCGGCGGCTACGCGCAGCTCGCGAACGTCATCACGGTCGACCTGCCCAAGCTGGCCCAGCGCGCGTCCGGCGAGCCGGTGCGATTCGAACTCGTCACCTTGGCCGAAGCCCGTCGTCTGGCGGCCGAACGGCTCCACGAGCTGGCGCGGCTTCGCGTGGCGCTGCGGGAACGGCTACGGTGATGTCCGTCGCGGTGATCGACCTGAATTGCGACGTGGCCGAGGGTGTCGGCAACGAAGCCGGCCTGATGCCGTGGATCTCGTCGGCCAACCTCGCCTGCGGCGCGCATGCCGGCGACGAGGCGACCATGCGCGAGGTGGCGAAGCTGGCGCTGCACCACGGCGTGGCGATCGGAGCGCATCCGGGGTTCGCCGACCGCGAACACTTTGGGCGCCGGGAACTGACGCTGTCGCCGGACGAAATTGAGGCCCTCGTCGTCACCCAGGTGCGGGCGTTGCAGGCGATCGCGCCAGTCCGGCACGTGAAGCCGCACGGTGCGTTGTACAACCGCGCGGCCCGTGACCCGGAGACCGCCCGCGCCATCGCCACGGCGGTGCGGCGGTGCGGAGCCGACCTGGTGCTCGTCGGCCTGGCCGGCAGTACGCTGCCGGCCGCGGGCGAGGGCGCCGGCCTGCGCGTGGCGCACGAGGCCTTTGCCGACCGTCGTTACGAGGCCGATGGCACGCTGACACCGCGGTCGCATCCGGATGCACTCATCGCCGATCCGACGGAGGCCCTGCGTCAGGTCCTCACCTTGGTC
>CAYZBG010000082.1:0-22510 GCA_964476565.1 uncultured Opitutus sp. | reverse complement strand
TGTCCGGTGGTGTGACAGGGAACGCCTGCGAGGGCCTACCTATGTCGATTGTCCGACGCCGCGGCCCGTTACCAGACCCGGTCCGTCACCCGCCGTTCGAGCACCGACTCCGCCTCGTCCGGCAGGCCGGACAGGAAATCCAGGCCGGTGCGCTGTTCGATGTCGTCAATGCTGGTTCGCAGGTCGGACAGGTTCGCGTCGGGCCGCAGTTCCTGGGGAAGCAGGAAGGCTTGGGCGCGCAGACCGGCCTCCGCCTCGTCGATGACGATCATGTAGAACGCACCGGGGATGGCCACGCCGCGCCCCAACTCGCGGGGTTGGCGGTCGAAGATCGGTCCGGCCAGCACCCACACCTCGCTGAAGCGCGCGGGGTAGGCGGTGGCGATCTTCATCTCCAGCTCCTTCCAGAGACCGGCGTTCAGCTCCCGGCGCTGCGGGGCGATGTTGGACATGAGGAAGGTCTGTCGCTGCGCCTCGGCCCCGTAGCGGGTCGCAATCGCATAATTGGGCGCCATGTGCCCACGCTCGAAACCGCTGTGAGTGTAGTCCTCGGGTGTGATCTTCACGAGGGTACGCGTATCGACTAGAAACGTGCCTGGGCGCTCGGGCGGGGCGGGCAGTGGACTGACGTCGCGCACGCGGTAGGCGGTCCACACCGGATTCCCGAGGGCATCGCAGTAACCGGTCACAAAGCCCTGGTTGGCCAGGATCCTCACCGTATGGGGAAATGCGACCGGCACCGGTGCACCGCCGTAGATCGCAGTCGGGTCCTGGGCATGCGGAGTGGCGACCGTGTCGTTGCCATAGTACAACTGGTACAAGTCCCAGGCGACATCGATCAGGCTGACGCGCTTATCCCGTTCCAGCGCGCTGCCCACCAAACGCACCACCTCGCGTTGCCGCGTTTCCGGCTGAAAGAGAAACCATCCGGCGAGCAGCACCGCGAGCAACCCGGTGAACCACAAGGGTGCTCTCAGCCGGCGCGAGCCGCGTCTGGTTCGTGTTTTGCCCCGCTTCACGGCAAGCAGTCTGGCACGCCTTGGGAAACGACGAAAAGCCGGAAACGCGCGAACCAACCGTAACTTCTCTCCAGGGGGGTGTTGCGGCGGCGGGCAAACGATCGCAGGCCGGTATCGGGATTCAGGCGGTAGTTAAAATTAGGATACGAATTGTGCCATTTCCCATGGTGCACGTCATCGATTGCAAGGGCAGGCAGCGCTTTGGAGCCATGCTTATGCAGGCACAATCATCGCTGAACGCCGTAGATGGATGCATCCGCTCCCGGGTCTCGCCCGTTCCATGTACGACCAACGGGATATCTCTCCCGTGATGGACAACCTAGATTACATACCCAGATGAAAGTTAAGTCCCTGCTCGCTCTCTTCACCCTCGCGGCTTCGGTCGCTTTTGCCAACCACCACGGCAACCACATGTCCGGACCCAAGACCGTCGTCGATGTCGCCGTCGGTTCCAAGGATCACTCCACGCTGGTCGCGGCCGTAAAGGCTGCTGGCCTGGTCGAGACGCTTTCCGGCGCCGGTCCGTTCACGATCTTCGCCCCGACCAATGCGGCCTTCGCCAAACTGCCGGCGGGTACGGTCGAGTCCCTGCTCAAGCCCGAGAACAAGGATAAGCTGATCGCAATCCTGACCTACCACGTGGTTCCCGGCAAGGTCATGGCCGCTGACGTCAAGGCCGGCAAGGTCAAGACGGTGAATGGCAAAGAGGCGACGATCGCTGTCGCCGGCGGGAAGGTCACGATCGATGGCGCGGCCGTGGTGGCAACCGACCTCGCGGCGGGCAATGGCGTGATTCACGTCATCGACACCGTGATTCTGCCGTAATCGGTTTCGATTTTGTTAGGAGATAGGGTTGACCCCGCGGCCTGAGGAGGGCCGCGGGTTTTATTTTTTTGGCGGGCGAGAAGGCGAAACGATCAACGGGTCGGCCGGAGCTGCTGCGGGACACGTTGCAGTTTGGAAACGTCGTAACCGATTTGTTTCAGGTAATCGACCAACTCGCGGTACTTCACTTCCGGGATCGAAGGCGTGCGGGCCATGATCCAGACATACTTCCGACTCGGCACAGCGATGATCGTCGTCTCGTAGGCCTCGTCCAGATACGCGATGAGAAACGCAGCCTTGAACGGCCAGAGGAACTGCATCCGCCACTCCGCGTTCGTCTCCCGATTGTAGATGAAACCCGTCGGCCGGTACGTTTTCAACGGCCCGTCAAAGGCCCCTTTATTGAAGGTGAACGTGGTCGCCACGTTACCGTCGGCATCGAGGCGGTAGCTCTCTACGGCGTTGTGCGCGCCGCGCTCGATGAAGGTTGGAATGTTCGCGATCACGTACCAGTCGCCCATGAAGCGCGGGAGGTCGACCGATGCGACGGTGGGTACCGGCCCTGGCGCCTTGGCGTCGGCGGACTGGCAACCTGAGGTCAGGGCAAGGGCGAGGCTGGCGACGCCCGCGGCCACCCAGGGTCGGGCTCGGGTGGAGAAGATCGTAGTGCTCATAATTCATTATGCACTACGGCGGGCACTTCGCAAAGGATGCCCGCCCGACTCCCCGGGAGCCTTAACTGAAGTGCCGGCGCGCCGCGTGCAGGGCGCCGGCGAAGCGGTCCACGTGGTCCACGAGGGTGGGCATGCCCGGCGTGACCCTCACGCCTTTGATCCGGGCATGGTTAACCGGAGCGGTGAACAGGGCATGTTCCTTCATCAGGTAGTCGGCCAAAGCGCGTGGTTCCACGCCTTCAAGGCCCACGTTGCCCACCGAGACGTACCGCTCCGTTGCGTCTGGGGTATTGAGCACGAGTCCGGGAAGACTGGCCGTGGCCTGCCGCCAGCGCTGGTGGAGGAAGCGCATGCGGGCCTGCTTGTGAGCGGGCCCGATATCGCGGTGCAATCGAATCGCCTCAAGCAGGCCGACGTGGGCTGACTCGGGCCGCGTACCGAGTTGCTCAAGTTTGCGAATGTTGTCGGGCGGCTGGCCGGTGTCCGCGATCAGAGGCCAGATCTTGGCAATCTTGTCCTGGCGCACGTAGAGCAGACCCATGCCCAACGGGGAGCACATCCATTTGTGCAGGCTTGAACCCAGGTAGTCGCAGCCGAGGTCGGGAATCCTGAAATCGACGAGGCCGAAGCCGTGAGCGGAGTCGACCAGCACCTCCGCACCGATGGCGTGGGCTTTCGCGCAGATCTTGCGCACCGGAACGACGTGGCCGGAAAGGTTGATCAGATGGGTGACGAGCAGGAATTTCGTCCGGGCGGTGAAGGCACTCGCGTAGGCCTCGACGACGTCCTCGTCGTTCCGGGGATTCAATGGCACCGCGACTTTGCGCAACACGACGCCGTGCCGCCGTGCCTTCTGCTCGAGCGCTTCGACCATGCTGCCGTAGTCCTGATCCCCGTGCACGATCTCATCACCCGGGGCGAGATCGAGTCCGAGAATGATCGTATCGAGTGATTCGGTGGCGTTGCGGGTGATCGCGATCTCCTCGGGCGAAACACCCGCGACCTCGGCGAGGGCGGTGCGCGCCGCTTCGTGATCCTGCCGAGCCTGCGTCCGCTTGTAGAGCGAGTTGCGGGAGTTGATCGACCGGGCCATGCGCAGTTCGGCCTCCAGGGTCGGCAAGGCGGCCGCATGGAAGTAGCCGTATTCGAGATTGGTGAAGTCGGGGGCCGGGGCCCACAACGTGGCGACGCGACGCCAATGCTCCTCGTCGGCGGCAAGCGACTCGGGCGAACGGTCCCGTGCCGATGGCAGGGCCGCGCGAACCTCGCGGGCTGCAGCGAAGGCGGCCGCTCCGACTCCAAGCGTGGCACTCGCCCGGCCGAGGTGATGAAGAAAATCGCGACGCAGCATGGCTGCCCCGGGATGCAGGATCCGCGCCGGGCCCGGCTGCCATGAATCAGATTCAACGCGCGTCAGCGCGCGGCCCAGGCCAACCCGCGCAGCGTCAGTTCCAACTGTGCGGGCACGTCGAGGAACTCCTGGGCGCGGTGGCCGAGTGCCGAGTAGAATACCCGTCCCGACCCATGATGCTTCTTCCACACCACCGGCATCTCGACGCCGTTGATCCAGGGAGCCGAAACGGCCGAGCAGGTCGTGGCGGCGAGCACCTCGTTGGCCGGATCGACCAACATGTAGTACTGCTCGGTCGTGACGGTGAAATCGCCGAGGCCGGCCACGATCGGATCGTCGGGGCGGGTGATGCGGACGCGATAAGGCCGGATATTGTCGGGGTGGGCCACGAACTGACCGCCCACCATCCATTGATACTCAAGCGCCCCGCGGAAGGCGTCCCCCATGCCGCCATGGAAACCGCCAAGACCGACGCCGCCGCGAACGACTTCGATGAGGTTTCGCTCCTGGTCACGGGTGATCGTACCCATGGTCCATAGCGGGGTGATCAGGTCGTAGCGGGCGAGGGCCTCGCGGTCGTCGAGGACCGCAAGCGTGTCGCTCAGCGTCACGTCGAATTCGCGTCCGCCGAGGTGACGGGCGATCAACTCCGCGCAGGCGCGAGGTTCGTGGCCGTCCCAGCCGCCGTGGAAAATGAGGGCTCGTTTCATGGTTCAGGCGTCGAGTTCGTTGTTGGCCAGGCCGAGAGGGAGCGGCGCGGGTCGTTCGCAGGTGCTTCGCAGGGTCACGCGTTTGCCGGCGGCGGCCCGATCGAGGGCTTCCATGGCTTCAACGACATGGTAGGCGAGGGCACCACTGGCGCGATGCGGGCGTCCCTTGCGCAGGGCGGCGTAGGCGAGGTCAGCGACCCCCGTGCCGCGTCCGCGATCGAGCGAGTGGGTCGCCGACATCGTCTCAGGCTCCTTGGCCCGCGGACGGTACAGGCGCACCTCGCCGTTGAAGGTGTTCGGATCCGGCACGTCGAGCGTACCGTCTTCGCCGTAGACCACGATGCGCGGCAGGCTGGGGCCAGGCCAGACGTCAAAGCTCATCACCATGGTGGCGGCTACACCGTTGGCGAACTCGAGTGCACCGGTGTAATGGGTCGCCACCTCGACCGGGATACGCGTACCTGCGAGGGGCTGACTCGTGATGGTACGTTCCGCAAAGCTCTTGCCGGCGAAGCCGCTGACGCGGGCGATCGGCCCGAGCAGGTTAACGAGCGCGGTTAGGTAGTAAGGGCCCATGTCCCAGAGGGGACCGCCGCCCGGCTGATAGTAAAACTGCGGACTCGGGTGCCAGCTCTCGTGTCCGCGGCAGACCATGAAGGCCATGGCGGCCACCGGCCGGCCGATGACGCCGTCATCGAGCAGCTTGCGGGCGGTTTGCAGTCCGCCGCCGAGAAAGGTGTCAGGCGCGGAGCCGAGCAGGCGGCGTTGCGAGCGGGCCAAGGCGAGTTGGCGTTTGCCGTCGGCGGCATTGAGGGCAAAGGGCTTCTCGACGTAGACGTGTTTGCGCGCCCGCAGGGCCCGCTCGTTGATTTCCGCATGGGCCTGCGGGATGGTCAGGTTGACCACGATGTCAATGTCGTGCGCAGCGAGCAGCTCGTCGACCGAGAGCGCGCGTGGCACGCCGTACTCGGCCGCCTTCGCCTGCGCCCGGGCGAGATCAAGGTCGGCGCAGGCGACGACCTCAAGTACGCGGTAGGCGCGGCAACCTTTGAAGTACTGATCGCTGATCTTGCCGCAACCGATCACACCGACCTTGAGAGGGGTTGTCATGGGTGGGAGAAGTGGGAGGAAAAAAGGCGTCGGCTCAAGCCTACCGCATCGAATCATGACCGCTCCACTCGCGGGCGATCGATGACAAACCCGGTCAACCCGAGGGCAAGGACGGCCGTCGTGCGCGTCACCGTGAGCAGGTCGATCGGCCGCGCACCGCCCGGGCCAAAACATCCGCAGGTGATGTCGAGGCCGCGGATCCAAGCAATGACCACGAAGCCGACGAAGCCGAAGCCGAGCGCGGCGAGCAGCAGCCACGCACCGCGACGCACGGCCGGAACGAAAAGGGCAGTGGCACACGTCAATTCGAGCCAAGGTAGGTAAAGGGAGAGCGGTCCGCTCCATCCTGCCGGCAACAGGCGATAGTTGTCCAACTCGGCAGCGAAGGTCGTCGGATCGAGCACCTTGGCATAGCCCGCGTAGGCGAACAAACCTGCGGCGGAGAGGCGCAGCATCCAGGCGACGAGATGCCAACCCGTCACGGAGCTGCCTTCCATGCCGCCCAGCCTCCATCGAGGTAGGTGACATCTGCGAGGCCGAGCTCGCGCTGCAGGCGCTGGGCGACGGAGCGGGCGGCCGCGCACCCGCCACCGTCGCAGAACACCACCACGGTTTGTCCGGGTTGCCAGGCATCGACGAAGCCGGGCAGCAAGGTCTCCCACGCGTCGTGCCTTAAGGGGACGGCGCCAGGCACAGTGCCGGCCGCATGGGCGGCCGCGTCGCGCGCGTCGACCCAGAGCACCGCTTGCCGGGCGGCGAGGACCTGCGCCGCCGCGACGGACAGGGCCGTCGGCGTGGCAAGGCCCTCCTGCTCGGCGGGCCGCGGCAGCCACCACGCGGCCACTAGGGCCGGGACCGCGGCAATCACCAGCAGGACGACGGCGGGTCGGAGTGCCGAGCGGACGTCAGCGCAGATCCGCATACACGGCGAGGACGCGCGCCTCGAGCCCTTCGGATTCCACCTTGAGCCGTACGATGGAACGAAACGCCTGCGCGGTCGATTTGGGGGTCAGGCGCAGCATCTTGTGTCCAGGGCTGGCGCCGTTTTCCAGCGTGACGGTCAGGCGTTCCTGATCGGGATTCAGCACCGTCACGGTCGTGCCGGGGCGATGCAGTGTGATGGTCACGGTTTTCGCCTCGGGTTTGCCACCGCGTTCCCACGTCACCAGGCGGGGCGCGATATCGAACCAGGCCGGTACGTCGATGTTCAGCGTGAGGGTCACGGGCTGGTCGGGGGCGTCGCTGGTGTGCACCGTGACGGTCTTGCTTTGCCGACCGGTCTGGCCGTCGGGCCGGTACAGCACCTCCAAGTCGCCGCGTCCTCCGGGGGCGATGGTCGACTCGGCGAGGGAGGTCGCCGTGCAACCGCAGCTCGCATCAATCCGCACGATCGTGACCGGAGCGGTTCCCTCGTTGCGAAAGGAAAAGACCAGCGGAACTTCCTCCTGGCCGAAATCGGCCCGTTTATCGATCACCGTCGCATCCCAGACGAGCTTGGCGGGCAGGGCAGGAACGACGAAGAGGACGGCCAGGGCAAATCCAGCAGCTGAAATCGGGCGCATGGCGAATCGCGGGGTGATGCTCCAAGATGATGCGCGGTGCGCGGGCGTCAACGTACGACCCTCGCCATCGCCGGCCTCGGACTTGGCTGACCGGCGGCCGGGCCATGCCCATTACCGCCGGCCGGGATTCGCGCTTTCCAAACGGGACGGCCTGTGTTGAGGTTCCGGCCGGCTTTCATCGCATACCCCGCACTCCTTACCATGAAACGTCTTCTGCTCTGTCTGACCGTGCTGTGCTGCCTCGGCGCGTCCCTTTCGGCCCAGCCCTATAAGATCGCCGTCGTGCCCAAGGGCACGACCCACGAATTCTGGAAGTCGATCCATGCCGGTGCCATCAAGGCGCAGCAGGAACTCGCGGCCGAAGGCATCCAGGTCGAAGTCATCTGGCAGGGCCCCCTGCGCGAAGACGACCGGGAGCAGCAGGTCAGGGTCGTGGAAACCTTTGTGGCCCGGCGCGTCCATGGCATCGTGCTCGCGCCGCTCGACAGCCGGGCGCTGGCCGGTCCGGTCGAGACGGCGGTGCGGGGGAAGATCCCGGTGATTGTGATCGACTCCGGCCTCGATTCGAAGGCGCAGGCCAGCTTCGTCGCCACCGACAACCGTGAGGGCGGTCGCATCGCGGCCCGCGCGCTCGGCCAGGCGCTCGGGGGCAAGGGGCGCGCCCTCATGCTGCGTTACGCGGTGGGCTCCAACAGCACGGAGGAGCGGGAAGCCGGCTTCCTCGAGGTCATGAAGAAGGATTTCCCGGAGATTCAGCTTATCTCGACCGACCAGCACGCCGGCGCGACCCGCGACTCGGCCAAGCGCGTCGCCGAGAATCTGCTCAACCGCTTCGGACGTCAGGCAGACGGTGTGTTCGCTTCCAATGAGTCTGCCGCCTCGGGCATGTTGCTCGCCCTGCGGGACGCCGGCTTGGCGGGCAAGGTCAAGTTCATCGCCTTCGATGCCGGTGAGACGCTCAATGCCGGGCTCAAGGCGGGCGAGGTCCACGGGCTGGTGGTCCAGGATCCGCTGCGCATGGGTTACTTGGGCGTGAAGACGATGGTGCGGGTGCTGAAGGGCGAGAAGGTCGAGCCGGTCATCGACACGGGCGTGGGCTTGGTCACCCGGGAAAACATGAACGACCCCCGCTCGGCCGAACTGCTCAGTCCGCCCCTTTCGCGTTATCTGAAGTGATGAGCGCCGGGGCAGCGAGTCTGAGGCTGAACGACATTCAGAAGAGCTTCGGGGCCACGCGGGCGCTGCGTCGCGTGTCCCTTGAGATCGCCCCGGGCGAGGTACACGCCCTGATCGGGGAGAATGGTGCCGGGAAGAGCACGCTCATGAAGATCCTGAGCGGAGCGCACCGGGCCGACGCCGGCACGATGGAGCTCGACGGAGCGCCTTATGCGCCCGAGGGCCCCCACGATGCCCGACTGAAGGGCGTCGCGATGATTTATCAGGAGCTCAACCTCGCCCTCCACCTGACCGTGCAGGAGAACATCCTGCTCGGGGCCGAGTCAGCACGGGGCGGCTGGATCGATCCGGTGGCCTCGCGGCAGCGGGCGCAGGCGGTCTTGGAACAACTGGGACACGGTGGCCTCGATCTCGACCGTCCGGCGGGGGATTTTACCATTGCCGAGCAGCAGGTGATCGAGATTGCCCGTGCCCTGCTCATCAAGCCGAAGGTCCTGATCATGGACGAGCCGACCAGCTCGCTCACCCAAGCGGACACGGAGAAGCTGTTTGCCGTCATTGCCCGGCTGCGTGCGCAGGGAGTCAGCATCATATACATCAGCCATTTTCTGGAAGAGTGCCGGCGGATCTGCGACCGCTACACCGTGCTGAAGGACGGCGAGACGGTGGGTTCCGGCCGGATGGGCGATGCGTCGCTCGATCTGCTCGTCACGCTCATGACCGGACGGGAAGTGAAGGACTTGTATCCGCGCAGCGAACATGCCCGCGGTGCGGTCGTGCTCGAGGTCAAGTCGGTGGCGGGGCGGGACAGCCGTCTGAAGGGAGCAACCCTGCAGTTGCACGCTGGTGAGATCTTCGGTCTCGCCGGGCTGATCGGCGCTGGTCGTACGGAGCTGCTGCGTGCCGTCTTCGGACTCGATGCCCTGGGGAGCGGCGATGTGGTCATCGCGGATGCCGCCCCGGCGAAGGTTTCGCCGCGCCGGCGTTGGGAGCAGGGTTTTGGGTTCCTAAGCGAGAACCGCAAGGAGGAGGGGCTCATGCTCAACCTGTCGATCGGCGAGAACATGACGCTCTCCAAGCTCGACCGCTTTGGCCGGTGGGGGTGGATCAACACCGCCCGTCAGCGTGAAGCGGCGCGCCGCTGGATCGACGTGCTGCGGGTGAAATGCCGGGACGACCTCCAGACGATTGGCGAACTCTCCGGCGGCAACCAGCAGAAGGTTGCGTTTGCCCGGCTGCTTGAGCACCCCGCGCGCATCTTCCTGCTCGACGAGCCGACCCGGGGCATCGACGTCGGGAGCAAGGCCCAGATCTATGAAGTCATCGGCCAGCTCGCCGCGAAAGGGCAGGCCGTGATTGTCGTGAGTTCCTACCTGCCCGAGCTGCTTGGCCTCTGCGATACGATTGGCGTGATGTGCCGCGGCGAGCTTGCCGCCATCCGGCCGCGGTCCGAATGGACCGAAGCCGAGATCATGCGGGTGGCCACCGGCAGCACCTGACCATTTTCCCCTATGCCCGACCGTCTGAAGTCCGTCCTCGCGAAGCTCGGCCCGTTCATCGGCCTGCTGCTGGTCATTACCGTCTTTGCGATTCCGTCCGAATCGCGGGAGTACTTTCTGACCTACCACAATTTCAAGATCATCCTCATCCAGACCGTCATTGTGGCGGTGGGTGCTCTCGGCATGACGATGATCATCGTCAGCGGGGGCATCGATCTCTCAGTGGGATCAACGATCGCCTTCACGAGCGTGGTCGGGGCCCTGCTGATCCAGCAGGGGTGGAACGATCTCGCCGTCGTTGCCGCCATCCTCTTTTCCGGAGCCTTTATCGGCCTGCTCAACGGTGCGGCCATTTCCGGCCTGCGCATGACGCCCTTCATCATCACCCTCGGCTCCCTGGGGGCCGTGCGTGGTTCGGCCAAGTGGCTGGCCGACAACCAGACGGTGAACTATGAGCGTGACGTATCGGCGATCGACACGTGGATGACCACGGAAGATCCGTTCAGCTACGCCTTGCCCGCCGGCGTCTGGATCACCCTCGGTCTCGCTGTGCTGACGGCCGGCATGTTGCGCAAGACCGTCTTTGGTCGCCATATCTTCGCCCTCGGTTCCAACGAGGCGACCGCCCGGTTGTGCGGCGTGCCGACGCGCCGCCTCAAGCTCTGGGTCTACGTCGTTGCTGGAGCGTTCTTCGGCCTGGCCGGTCTGTTCCAGCTGTCACGTCTTCGCCAAGGCGATCCCACGGTCGCGGTGGGACTCGAACTCGACATCATTGCGGCTGTGATCATCGGCGGTGCCAGTTTGAGTGGAGGTGTCGGCACGGTCTTGGGCTCGATGATCGGCGCTCTGATCATGGCGGTGCTGCGCAACGGTTCCCAGCAGATGGGCTGGCCGACCTATTTCCAGGAGATCATCATCGGACTCGTGATCATCGTCGCCGTCTTCTTCGACCGGCTGCGCCAAGGCCGGGCGGCCTGAGGCGCAGTCGACAACGGACGCTCCCACGAAGGAATAACGTACGGGCAGTGCACTCCGAAGGACGATGGCCTCTTCGCACCCGCTCCGCTGCCTCCTGACCGCCGGTCCGACCCGGGAGCACCTCGACCCGGTCCGCTTCCTGAGCAACGGTTCGAGTGGCAAAATGGGCTACGCCCTCGCGGCCGCCGCGGCCGCGCGCGGCTGGCAGGTCGATCTCGTTAGTGGTCCGGTCTCGTTGCCCGGCCCGGCCGGCGTGCGGGTGCACGCTGTCGTTTCCGCCGCTGACATGCTCGCCGCCTGCGAGCCCCTGTTTCGAGGGTGCGATCTCTTCATCGCCGTGGCCGCCGTGGCGGACTACCGGCCGGCGACCGCCTTGCCCCACAAGGCGAAGAAATCGCCCGGGCCGGTCACGCTTGAGCTTGTGCCGACCGTGGACGTCCTGAAGACGCTCGCCGCCCGCAAGCAGCCGGGGCAAACGGTGGTGGGCTTTGCCGCCGAAACCCACGACGTGGAGACCTACGCCCGGCGCAAACTTACCGAGAAGCATCTGGACTGGATCGTGGCCAATGACGTGAGCCAGCCCGGCTTGGGCATGAACGCGGATGACAATGCGGTCGTCCTGCTCGGAGCCGGCGGCGAACGACTGCCTTTTGGTCCGGCACCGAAGGCCGTCGTCGCCGACTTCATCTTGTCGGCGATCGCGCGGATTAAGGATTGAGCAAACGCGCCCACTCCACGTCGGCCTTGGCGATGAAACCGGGGATGTCACGCTCCCACCGCTTCTGGATGTCAGGGGCGGCCCAGGGTGAAGTAGGCCACCGGATCGTAGCCTTTAAGGGCGAGTCCCGTGAACGTGGTATTAACCGGCTTGGCCGACGCGAGCGTGGACACTCCAAGCATAAACAACAGAAACAGCAGCGGGCGGACGTGAGCGTTCATGGCAGTGGGATCGTGGCGGGAGGATTGCGGTCACAGCCGGGCGCCGATCACCGGAAGGGTGCGGCGATGGTTCCAAAGCACAAAGGTAGCCGAGGCAAACACGAGCACGGCCGCGCCAAAGAGCAGTCCGCCGTCGTCCATGACCTCGATGCCGAGCGATGTGAGGTGGAAGAAGATCGCCCCGGCCATCGTTCCGGCGGCGAGCATTGCGCCGACCGCGGCGCGGCCCGGCACGAAGAGCAGAATGCTCGCGATCAATTCGACCACGCCGGAGCCGTAGCGTCCCCACGGCTCCTGCCCGACGGTCTCGAAGATGTAGACGGACTCGGGTGCGCCCGTGAATTTGAAGCGGAGGGTTTGCAGCAGGATCACGGCCACAACGACGCGGGCAATCCGGTCGGCGAGAAGGAGGGGCTTCGGGAGCGAAACGGTGGTATTCACGGCCGGTGGGAGTCGGCCGTCGCAACGCTATTCCATGCCAGGTGCGAATCGAGCCTGCGTGGGGCTCACAGCAGGCGACGCAGCGACTCGCTCCCAACGTAGGTAACAAGCGAATACACATGCTCCTCGTCGGCCCAGGTCGCGATCGAGAAGCGTCCTTGTTCCGTCATGACCGGGCTTTCGCCCAGCCCTTCCCTGGGAAAGTCGGTCCGTTTTGCGAGGTAGAGATGGAACTCGTGCTCCGGCCCAAAGCAGATTTCGAAGACCTCGCGTCCGGCTACGCGTACCGACCGGCAACCGTCGGCGCGCAGCGCGGAGATATCGAGCAATCGGCTGGCCCGGGCGCGCAAGTCGCCTTGGTTGAGCGCTTCATGCAGCGCGGTCAGGGCTGGGGCGTGGCCCTGATGACCCCACAGGTTGTGTCTCGTGTCGGCGAGCGCGAAGGCGGTGAGCGACTCCTCCTTGATTGGTCCGAAACGGAAACGCTGGGTGCCGACGAGTGTCAGCAGGGTCGCCACCGCGGCGGCAGCGAGCCAAGCCAACGTGCGCATGCGGCGGCGGCTCCGCCGTTGGGCGCGAGCGCCGGCGAGGATTAGCTCCAAGCTTCCGGAAGAAGGCGCGAGGGCCGTCAATTTGCGGGCGACGGCATCGTCGAATGCACGCTGGCTTTCCCACCAAGCCCGAAGGACCGGATCACGGTTGGCGAGCGCCAGCGCTTCTGCGAACACGGGGTCGCGCTCGTCGGGTGTCCCGGGGCGATAGGAGCGGAGGATGAATTTGGCTTCGTCGTGGGTCATGGGCCGGTTCCTTGCTTGGGAAACTCAATGATCTTTGGCTCCGACGCCTTGCGGGCGAGTACGCCGCGCAGCTGGATCTTGGCTCGGGAGAGGCGCGACATCACGGTGCCGACCGGCACGTCGAGGATGCCGGCAATTTCGAGGTAGGAAAGATTTTCGAGATAGAAGAGCGTGAGCGGCTCGCGGTGCAGCGGCGGGATCTCCTGAAGGGCGGCCATGATCAGCGGCGCGTCGAGCCGGTTGACAACGTTGCTCTCGGCCTCGGCCGGCTCCTGTTCGCCATCGGGTAGGTCTTCGAACGATGCCGTGCGCTGCTGCTGTCGGCGGGTGCGGAGAAACTCCCGGTACAGCGTGGTGAACAGCCACGTTTTTACCTTCGCAGCATCACGCAACGTATGCCCTTTGGTGGCCCAAACGAAAAAAGTCTGTTGGGTGAGATCGTTGGCATCGGCTTCATTGCGCGCCATGCTCAGGGCGAAGCGATAAAGCGGCGCATGGTAGGTGCGGACTAGGTGCTCAAAAGCCTCGTCGGGCATCAGGGTGGGAGCGGCGCCAAGCGGACCTATTCCATCGAGACTTCAACGGCCGCCGGTGCAACCCCGTCCGGTGGCGCGGGAACCAGGGTCAGGTGCGAAGCTGCAGTCGAGGGTGCATCGGGCAGGCGGCTGATTGGCCAATAATGCATGACAATGGCACGACGGGTTGCGGTAACCCGGGTGATGCTGCGCGTGGCGGCATCGGCCCGTCGCATGAGCACCGACTCCGCTCCCTGGCGTGGATCATGAAATTCATGATAGGATTGCAGGTGTTCGGGTCGAAGCGCTCCGGCGTGGGAACTAACGAGGTGTTCGTAGGCCGCATGCCGTGCGGTCACGACCCTATCGGCCTGCCAGGAAGACGACGATAAGGGGGGCTGGACGGATGGGCTGCCGTCAGTGATGACACGTCCTCCACGCCAGCGGAGGCGTTGCAGGTCTTGGCTAGGTGCAAGCGCGAGCATTTGGAACGGACGGCAGCGTTCGAGCGGCTGGCGCAGGGCGAGGTCGAGAGCGTCCTGCACCTTGCGGGCTTTGGCGCATGCCAGGACCACGGCGCCCCGGCTGTGAAGGGAGGCTCCTTCCGGCTGCCACGGGTCACTGTAGTCATTGAGCAAGCATACGGTGATGCCGTAGTGGTTGACCAGCAGCCAGGTCCCGTCGTGGTCGCCGTCACGGGGTGCGAGGAAGGGCACGCCGTCTGCCTCGGCCCGAAAAGGTGCCCGCTCCGGCGCCCGCCGGTCGAGTTCATCGCGGTTGAAGAACAAGTCGTAGCCGTCTTCATGGCGAAGCCACGTTACCGTGCACATGCGCGTTGTTCCTGCTGCTGAAACTTGAGGGTGGACGGCGCGACGCCGAAAGTGGGTTCGGGTTCGACTCCCTGCAGTCGTGCAAGGGTGGCGATGAGCGCGTAGTGATGCACCGTGTGGCTGAGGAGGAACTCGAGTTCGCGCAGCAAAGAGGAAGGTGCAGCGCTGCCCGGTGCGGTTTCGGATGCAATCGCGAGCGTTCGGTCCGGTCCCGTCATGCGCAAGGCACCGAGGCGCTGGGCAACCTCGGCCAGCGCCGCGAGGGCAACCTTGGGGTCAGCCTCAATCGCCCGGTCGCGTGCCCGGTGCTCATAGTCGATCCGGGCATCGGCCAGACCGTCGAGGAACGCCTGGTAATGTTCGATGATGTGCCGCAGGTGCGCTCCCACCGAGGCATGGTAGCAGACCGCCAGACGTTCGAGATAACGTTCGCGCCCCAGCCTAGGGAGCAGGACGACGACCTGATGGATCACTTGTAGGTTGGCATCGACGGCGGCAGAAAGGAGGGGAGAAGTCATGGCGGCGCGCTTTGGGAGCGGGTTTGGCACGGCCTATTCCCTGCCTGCGGGATGAATCGTTCTGGAGGTTGATGGTGTCCGTGCGGACAAAATCACGCGGGCGGGGGAATAAGTGGTTGGCCGCGGCGTCTTGTGGGAGTCTCGCTATGCCGATCTCAAGCGTCTCTTCTGTCACACTCACCGCTCACGCGGGCCTGCCCGGGCGGCCCCTCGACACGGCGCAGGTGCTGCCAGGACGCCTGTTGCGCCGGGTTTATCGGCTGGTCCAGCTGGTGGTAGAGCGCGCGTTTGGTTTTCCTGAGCTTTGGCGATTGTACGAGGCGTCGCGCGCAGGCGGTGCAACGGGACCGACTTTTGTACGGGCTCTGTTGGCTCAGGTGCGCGTCACGTGGGTGTTGCCCGCGGCCGATACCGCAGTCTTGCGCGCGCTAAAGGGGCCGATCGTGGTCGTGGCCAACCATCCGCATGGCGGCCTCGATGCCTTGGTGTTGATGGCGCTGCTCGACGAGGTGCGGCCGCGATCATGGCGCTTGCTTGCCAATGGCGTGATGTGCGCAGTGCCCGAACTCGCCGACGGATTGATTGCGGTGGATCCGCTCGGTACCGGCCCCCGTGCCCGAAAAGCCAATGCCGCGGGCATGGCGCAGGCCCTCCGGCACCTGCGTTCGCCGGATGCGGTGCTTGCACTGTTTCCCGCCGGCCGCGTTTCACATCGCCAGGCGGGTTTGCGGGGCGCGGTGTGTGACCGACCCTGGACCCATCACGCCGTGCGCCTTGCCGCCCACGCTGGGGCAACCCTGGTGTGCCTACACCTTCCCGGTGCGGGCAGTCGCCGGTTCCTGGCCATCCCGCCCGGCTTGGCCCGGCTCCGCGCGCTGATGCTTGCGCGCGAACTGGTCCATCCGCCCACCTCGCATCTTGCCGTGCGTGTCGCGGCGATTGTACCACCCGGCGAGGTTTGCCGGTGGATGGCGGAGCCCCAGGCTGCCGCCCGGTTGCGCGCCCGGTGTTACATGTTGGCGGACCGGGAGGCGCCGCGCGAAGTGACGTCTGCAGTCCCTCCGCCGGTGCCTCTGTGCGATCCGGTGGATCCGGAGGAGGTGGCGTGTGACGTGGAAAGGCTGATGCCCGATCATCGGCTCCTGGGGGCGTCGGAGGGCGCGATTGACGTGCTGCTCTTTGCCGGAGAGCGGGCGCCGGTCCTATTGCGGGCGCTGGGGCGGGCACGGGAGTTTACCTTCCGAGCTTCCGGCCAAGGGTCGGGGCTCGCCTGTGATCTCGCGCCCGAGGATGATGTGTATCAGCACCTCGTACTTTGGCATCGGACCTCTCGCGCTGTGATCGGGGCTTATCGCCTGGGCTTCACCCGCGAATTGCTGTCAGCGCGTGGGCCACGCGGCCTCTACCTCGACCGTTGTTTTGAGTTTGATGCCCGCTTCCATCCGCGCCTCGGACCGTCGATCGAATTGAGCCGTTCGTTTGTACTGCCTTCCTTCCAGCGCGACAATCGTGCGCTGGGGTTGCTTTGGCGTGGATTGGGCGCCGCCGCCCTCCGTCACGGGTGCACGACCTTTTATGGGTGCGTTTCGATATCGAACCAGCATCACCCGGCGACGCGCGCGCTGATCGTGGAGCAACTGCAGCGCAATCATGCCGATGCTCCGGAGTGGTGCGACCTCGTGCGGGCGCGGCGCCCCTTCAAGCCGGCGACGACCTATCATTCCCTGGTCGGCGAAGCGTACGCGGGCGCCCCGTTGGAAGCGCTCGCACCTTTGGTGGCTTCGCCTGAGAACGGAGCGCGCGGTATTCCGCCGCTCATCCGCTACTACTGTTCGCTCGGAGCGCGATTCCTCGCCTACCATGTGGAGCCAACGTTCAATCATGCACTTTACTGCCTGTTGCGCGTCGACCTGCGCACGATCCCTGACGGATACCGGCGCCGATTTTTGGGCTGAGGCAGAGTGCCTCTGAACCCAAGGCTTCACCCGGGTCGCTGCTGCGTTGGCTGAGCCTGCCAGCCGAAACCCAATGGGCGAAGGATGGTGGACGCTACAGGACTCGAACCTGTGACCCCGTGCGTGTGAAGCACGTGCTCTAACCAACTGAGCTAAGCGTCCGACGTGGGGGCAAAGGAGTGAACGACCTCGGGGCGCGAATCAACACGGATTTTTGACCCCGGTTTTGGCCTCGGCCGCGTAGGCTCGGGCGAGCAACACGACCGGATGCACCACCTCGGCGGCGTCACCTTGTTTGCGCAGGCCGTTCTGGATCTGCAGGTGACAGCCCGGATTCCCCGTCGCGACCACGGTGGCCCCGGTGGCGCGCAGGTGCCCCACTTTCCGATCCTGCAGCCAGTCCGCGGTTTTGGGCTGGGTGAGGTTGTAGATGCCCGCGCTTCCGCAACACCACTGCGCCTCGGCGCACTCGGTCAACACCGCACCGGGCAGGGCCTTGAGGATCTCGCGGGGCTGGCGGCTCACCTTCTGACCGTGGCAGAGGTGACAGCTTTCGTGATAGGTCAGGGCGAGGGGTGGAGTCCCGGCCACGCCGACGGGCTTGCGGAAACCAATTTCCACCAACCACTCGGAAATGTCCCTGACCTTGCGGGACCACTCCGCCGCCCGTGCCGCGTAACGCGGATCGTCGACGAGCAGGTGATCGTAGTGACGCAAATGCGATCCGCACCCGCCGGCATTCGAGATGATCGCGTCCACCGCGAACGGGTCGATCGCGTCGAGCTGGCGCCGGGCGAGCGTGGCGGCCGTCTCCGGATCGCCATTGTGCGCGTGCAGGGAGCCACAGCAGGCCTGGCTGCGAGGCGTCACCACGGTGCATCCGTTCGCGAGCAGCACATCAGCGGTGGCACGATTCACGTCCGAGAACATGAGGTCCTGCATGCAGCCGGTGAGCAGGGCGACGCGATGGCGGGGCTCGCCGAGAGGATGCTCCACCTCTGCGATCAGGGTATCCGAGAACTCGCTACGAATCACCGGGGTCTGCGCCTCGAGGTCGCGCAGCCGCTTGGGTAGCACGGCCGGAAGGCGCAGTACGCGCAGCAGATCCTGGATTCCGGACGCCTGATAAAACCACAGCAAACGCCCGACGGCCCGCAGCAGCCAGGGGCGGGTGAAAAGTCCCCGCAGGGTGACGGCCCGGAGAAGGTCACGTGGCGCGGTGCGTTTCACGCCGCTGCGCTCCACCTCGGCACGCGCCGTTTCGAAGAGGGTCGTGTAGTCGACGCCGGCCGGACAGGCTGTGGTGCAGGCCAGGCAGCCGAGGCAGTAGCTCATCTCGTCCGCGAACGAAGACGTGACCTCCAACTCGCCGTCGGCGATCCCGCGCATGAGGGCAATGCGTCCCCGCGGCGAGTTCTTCTCCCGGCCTGTCTCCGTGTAGGTCGGGCAGGTGGGCAGGCACATGCCGCAATGCATGCACTGCTGAAGCACCGAGTAGTCCAGGCGGCCAAGAAGGCCGCCCGAACCACTCCGTGCTTCAGCAGAACGTCCAACCTCCAACGTCGAACATCCAACATCCAATGGGTCGGAAGATGTGCTCACGATGCGTTCCTCTGGGTACGGTTGGCCTTTGCGGTGATGATGCTCTGTCGGAAAATGCGAATGAGCTGGTCGGCTTCGTCGAGCAGCGGTGCGAGGAGCGTGGGCTTCTCCACCAGCGGGATACGCTGAATCAAGCGGATCCACCGCCAAGTCTCACGAGGTTCCTTAAGGCAGAGTTTCAACTTGTGAGCAAAGTCGTCAATCGGCTCGGCACCCTCCGCCTCGCCGTGGTGGGCGTAAAATGAAGTGCCTGCCCTCAGCCGTGGGTTGCCGACGTGCCGTCCGGTATCGGTGTGAGGCAACGATTCCGCCAGCCGCACGATTCGCGCTGCGAACTCAAGCAAGCGATCTTCGAGGTCAAATTTGGCGTTCTTCCTTTCAGCCATTGGATGTTGGATGTTCGGGAAGATCGAAGATCTTCCCGGGGTTCAGCAGGCCGTCCGGGTCGAGCGTACGCTTCACGGCCTTGAGCAGCGTGTAGGAGGCGTCGCCGAGTTGCTGGTGCAGGTAGGCTTTCTTGGCCAGACCGACGCCGTGCTCGCCGGTGATCGTGCCGCCCACCCGCAGCGTCTCGTCGAAGATCTCCTTCATGGCGACCTCCACCCGATGCATTTCGGCGGCGTCGCGTTCATTGGTCAAAAACGTCGGATGGAGGTTGCCATCGCCGAAGTGGCCGAAGGTTGCGATCTCGAGACCGTGGCGCTGCGAGACGCCCTCGATGAAGCGGACCATCGATGCGAGTTCGCTGCGCGGAACCGTGGCGTCCTCAAGGATCGTCGTCGGCTTGAGCCGGGCGAGGGCGCTGAAGGCGCTGCGGCGGGCCGTGGCGAGCTGGACCGCCTCGTGGGCATCGCGCGCCCGGCGGACGGCAAGGGCCCCGTGCGCGGCGGCGATGGCCTCGATCTGCCGGGCTTCGTCGGCGGCCGCGGCCGGGTGTCCGTCGGTCTCGATCAGAAGCACGGCTTCGGCATCGAGCGGAAGGCCGACCTTGGCGAAGTCCTCCACGCAGCGCAGCGTCTTGCGGTCGAGGAACTCGAGCGTGCAGGGGATGATCTTCGCGGCGATGATGGCCGACACCGTCGCGGCTGCCGCGTCCATCTGCGCATAGGTGGCAAGCAAGGTGTGGCGCGCCGCGGGCTTTGGCAGCAGGCGAAGCAAGACTTCGGTGACGACGCCGAGCGTCCCTTCGCTCCCGATGAAGAGGTCCTTTAGATTATACCCCGCGACGTCCTTCACGCATTTGTTGCCCAGACGGCAGACGGACCCGTCGGCCAGCACGACTTCGAGCCCCATCACGTAGTTGCGGGTAACGCCGTATTTCAGGCCGCGCAACCCGCCGGCATTTTCGGCGACGTTGCCGCCGATCGTGGAGATCTTCATCGAGCCCGGGTCGGGCGGATAAAACAGGCCTGCGGCGTCTGCCGCGTCGTAGATCGCCTGGGTGCGCACGCCCGGTTGGGTGCGGAGCACGAGGTTCTGCGCGTCGAGCTCGAGGATCCGGTCCATGCGTAGCAGGCAAAGGATGATCGCGCCCGGCAGGGGTACGCTGCCTCCGCTCAGTCCAGTCCCGCTCCCGCGGGTCACCACGGGCACGCGATGGGTCCGTGCAAGACGGAGGACAGCCGCCACCTGGGCCGTGTCGGCGGGAAACACCACCGCGCGGGGCAGCTGCCGGAGCGCGGCCGTGCCGTCGAAGGCGTAAACCAGCAGTTCCTCCTTGGACGTGAGCACATGGTTAGGGCCGACGCAGGTGCGGAGTTGGTCGATCAGGGTATCCACGCGCCGACGCTATGAACCGGGGAATCGGGCGAAAGCTTTGAATTTTCATCGCATCGTCCCCGGTCCGGCGGCGCCAATTTTTCGCATCGGTGCGCAAACGTTTCACCTTATGGCGGCGCGGTGAAATTTCAGCGCCCGGCTTCGAGGGTTAATTCGTTCAAAGTTTTACTGGACACGACTTTCACCGGTTCCAGACAATCGCCGCCGGTTGCAGCCGGAAAAAATCTGCGTAGGATGAAATTCGGTCTGGTCCGTTCTTTACCCCACACGACTTTGCCCGCGGGAGGCGCGAAAGATTAAAAAGCAAAATGCATAGGGGATGTAATTGGCTTTTTGGGACGTAGCGCTTCTCGCGGGCATTTTTTTGTTTTCCAACCGGCGAGTTGCCGCCGTGTCAGCGTGTCACGGCCGGCAGGGTAGGTCGGCTCGATTTGTCCCGGAAAACCGTCCCGGTCGGCACGGCTTCGCTCGAAGAGGAGGCTGGCCCGATCTGTGCGACAACCCAGGCATCATGGAAACGAACAATCTCACCCAGATGTCCCGGCAGGCCCTGACCGAGGCCCAGGCGGAGGCGCGCCGGCGCTCTCATCACGAGGTCGACACCTGGCATCTGTTGCACGCGTTGTTGGCCCAGGACGACGGCATCGTGCCAGCCTTGGCGGAGAAGCTGGGTTTGACGCGCGGCGCCCTGCAGCTGGCGGCCGAACGGGAACTGGACCGCCTTCCCCGCGTATCCGGCAGCGTCGACACCTCCAAGATCTACGTCACCCAAGCCGTCCATGAAGTCCTGACCCGGGCGGAGGCTGAGGCGAAGCAGCTCAAGGACGAGTTTGTCTCCGTCGAACACCTTTTCCTCGGCCTGATCGAGGTCGCCAAACCGGCCGCCTTCGCGAAGTACTGCCAGTCCTTCGGACTCGATCGTGCCAAGGTTCTCACGGCGTTGAAGGATCTGCGCGGGGCCCAGCGGGTGACGACGGACAATCCCGAGGCCACGTACAATGCCCTGCAGAAGTACGGGCTCGACCTCGTCGCGCAGGCGCGGAAGGGCAAGATGGACCCAGTGATCGGCCGCGATGACGAGATCCGCCGCACCATCCGCATCCTTTCCCGCAAGACGAAGAACAATCCCGTGCTCATCGGCGAACCCGGCGTCGGCAAGACCGCCATCGTCGAAGGCCTCGCCCAACGCATCGTGCGCGGCGATGTGCCGGAAGGGCTGAAGGACAAGACCGTCTTCGCGCTCGATATGGGTGCGCTCGTGGCCGGCGCCAAGTACCGCGGCGAGTTCGAGGAACGCCTCAAGGCCGTGCTCAATGAAATCAAGCAAAGCGAAGGCCGGGTCATCCTGTTCATCGACGAGCTGCACACCATCGTCGGCGCGGGCAAGACCGAGGGGGCGATGGACGCGGGCAACCTGCTCAAGCCCATGCTCGCCCGCGGCGAACTACACTGCATCGGAGCGACCACCCTCGACGAATACCGCAAGTACATCGAGAAGGACGCCGCCCTCGAGCGCCGGTTCCAACCGGTGCTGGTCGAGCCGCCCTCCGTCGAGGATGCGATCTCTATCCTGCGCGGCCTGAAGGAGCGTTTCGAGCTGCACCACGGCGTGCGCATCCAGGACAACGCGCTCGTGAGTGCCGTGACGTTGTCCAACCGCTACATCGCGGACCGCTTTCTGCCCGACAAGGCCATCGACCTGATCGACGAGGCCTGTGCGATGATTCGCACCGAAATGGATTCTGCCCCGCAGGAGCTCGACGCCTTGCAGCGTCGCGTGCTCCAGCTGGAGATCGAGGAGGCTGCGCTGAAGATGGAGAAGGATGAGCCCTCCCGCCAGCGGCTCGAAGCCCTGCGCCGGGAACTGGCCGACGTCCGCACCCAGGCTACGGCGTTAAAGGCGAAGTGGGACAAGGAAAAGGCGTCCGTTGACCGGGTGCGCAAGGTGCGCGAGGAGCTGGACGCGACGCGCATCGAGATGGAGAAGGCCGAGCGCGCGTACGATCTCAGCAAGCTGGCCGAGCTGCGCCACGGCAAGATTCCCCAGCTCGAGGCCGAGTTGAAGAAGCTCGAGGCCGGCGAGGCGAAGACTGAACTCTTCAAGGAGGAGGTCTCCGCCGAGGAAGTGGCGGAGATCGTTTCCAAGTGGTCCGGCGTGCCGGTGACCCGCCTGGTCGAGGGCGAGAAGGAAAAGCTCCTGCGGCTCGGCGACGTGCTGCACGAACGCGTG
>CAYZBG010000081.1:0-22742 GCA_964476565.1 uncultured Opitutus sp. | reverse complement strand
GGCGAAAAAAAATCGCTCAACTTCCCTTGCGAATTTTGAACATCCCGTCCGCTCCTGCGTCTTTCTCGACGTTAGTTACCTGTTCTTTTTGGTAGTTCATAGTTTGTAGTCAAATAAGTCGGCAAGGGCGTTGGAGTTACCACTCCAGCGCCCTTTCTGTTTTGGCCACTGCGCGCTCCGGACTTGCCCCCGATCGTGCAACCCGACGCCCTTCCCCCATGCCCGACTTTCGTGTCTATTGCGTCCCGCCGGCCCACGGAGCAGCCGCGCTGACCCTCAGTCCCGAGGAGTCGCACCATCTCGTGACGGTCAATCGCGCGCGCACGGGCGATCCCGTGACAGCCTTCGACGGGGCCGGCACGGAATGGCAAACGCGCGTGTCGTCCGCCCACAAGCATCACGCCGTGCTCGCGATTGAATCGACCCGCCAGGCGCCGCCGCGTTCAGGTGACGTCACCCTCGCCCAGGCGCTGCCAAAGGGTCCGGTGATGGACGTGATTGTGCGCAAGGCCACGGAGCTGGGCGCTGCGCGGATCATCCCCGTGGAAAGCGCCCGCACCCAGGTTCACCTCGACGCCAACCGTTACGATCGCAAGGGCGCCCGCTGGCAGAGCGCCGCGCTCGAAGCCGCAAAACAGTGCGGGAACCCCTGGCTGCCGGCCATCGATCCGCCGACGAGTTTCCCTGCGGTCCTGACCGCCACCCACGAGGCCGACCTTCGGCTCGTGGCCAGCCTGCACCCCGGCGCGGGCTCGCTGCGTTCGGCGTTCGCGGCCGCGCGGGAGCGCCTTGGTCGGCCGCCGCGCCAGATCGTCTGGCTGATCGGGCCCGAAGGCGATTTCACCCCCGACGAAATCCGTCTCGCTCTCGAGGCCGGCTTTGCGCCGATCACGCTCGGCCCCCTCGTGCTGCGCTGCGACACCGCAGCCATCGCCGCGCTGAGCGTGGTGAACTACGAGTTGCAGCAGGGCTGAGTTCGGTGCCGTTGCCTCTGCCTCACCAGACGAGCAACCCGCCGGCGAAGGTCAGGCCGGCGCCGACGCTGCAGAAGACGATCTTGTCGCCGGGTTGGAAGATTCCCTCTTCCACGGCCCACCCGAGCGCCATCGAGACGCTCGCGCCCGAGGTGTTGCCGTACTTGGCAATCGTCACGACGAACTTTTCGTAAGGGATGCCGACCCGTTTGCCGACCGCACGCAGGATGCGCTCGTTGGCCTGGTGGGGCACGATCCACTGGATGTCCCCGGGCTTCAGGTTGTGCCGCGCAAGCGTCGCCTCGATCTGGTCGGAGAATCCGATCACCGCGCTCTTGAAGACCGCCGTACCGTTCATCCGCAGATAGAAGTCGTCGCGGTCGTGGCCCTCCGGATGCGGCACCGGTTGGCGGGCACCGCCGCCGCGCCGTTCGATCGCGTCAAACTGGGTCGCATCGCTCGACAACGCCATGCGGTGCAGGCGGTGACCGCCCGGCGCATTCGTCAGCACCGCCGCCCCGGCGCCGTCGCCGAAGAGGAACGCCGTCTCATGGTCCCGCGGATTGGTGATGCGCGAGAGCAGTTCGGCCGTGACGACGATCAGGTTCTTTGCCGTGCCGCCGAGGATGAAGGTGCGGCCGACCTCAAGGGCATAGAGCCAGCCCGAGCAGGCCGCATTGAGATCGAAGGCCAGCGCCCGCGGAATGCCCAGGCGGCGCGCGAGCGCGCATGCCATCGAGGGAATCGGCTGGTCCGGAATCACCGTGGCCATGATGATGCCGTCGATCTGCTCGATCGTCATGCCGGCCTGGGTCAGGGCATGCTGCACCGCGATCGCCGCCAGATCGGTGGCCGACGAGTCCTCATCGGCGTAACGGCGTTCTTTGATGCCGGTCAGCTTGATCATCTCTTCCTCGGTGCGACCCGGGAACGCCTTCAGAATTTCGCTCGTCGGCCGGATGTTGCCGGGCACGGCGTAACCGACGCCGGCAATGCAGACCGTGTCGTTCGCGGCCGCCGCCACCGGGCGCGATGCCGCGGCAGGCGAGGCGGGCGTGGCCGTCCGCGCGGCGAGGTAGCGAGCCACGTCATCACCGGAGACCCGCCCTCCCGGGCCAGTCGCTTCGATGTCGGTGAGGGCCGCCGGGTCGAGGCCGGCCTCCTGCACCAGCTTCACCGCCCGCGGGGTCCAGACGAGGCCGGCCGGACGCGCGGGCGCAGCGGCAGGAGACGAAACCGGGGTGGGGGCCGGAGCCGGCGTGACAGGTCGCGGTGCCGCGGCGACCGTCGGCGCAGGCGTCTTGGCAGCCGGAGCGACGGCTCCCTTCGACGCCAGATGGCGCAGGGAATCATCCGCCGTTTCCATGCGAACAAACGGGGCGCCCGAGGGCACGATGTCGCCGGCACGGCAGACCACCTCGCGGATCACGCCGTCACAGGGCGACTCAAACTCGAAGACCGATTTGTCGCTCTCCAGTTCGGCAATCTTTTCGCCCTTCGAGACCCGGGCACCGGCCGAGGTCTTAATGTCGATGACCGTGAGCTCGCTCACGGTGGCGCCCATGGACGGGACAGGTACGTCGATCAGATAGGTGTCCATGCAAAGGAGATGTGAGGGCGGACTGTTGGGCGTGACCGGGTCGCGGTCAATGGCGCTCAACGGTTAGGCGCGAACGGCCTGCCAGACGGCCACACAGGTGTGCAGCAGGGCCGACAATTCTTTCAGCGGCACCATGTTGGGTCCGTCGGACAAGGCCTGGTCGGGATTCGGATGGGTTTCGATGAACAGGCCGTCGGCTCCGGCGGCGAGTGCCGCCTTGGCGAGCGGCGGGACAAACTCCCGCTGGCCGCTGCTCTTGCCGCCGCCGGCACCCGGCAGCTGCACGCTGTGAGTCGCATCAAAGACCGTCGGGAATCCGTTCGCCTTCATGATGGCGAAGGAGCGCATGTCGACCACGAGGTTCTGGTAACCAAAGGTCGTGCCGCGCTCGGTCTGCCAGACCTCGGCCGCCCCGCCCTGCTTCAACTTGCCGGTGACGTGCACCATCTCCTGGGGCGAGAGGAATTGGCCCTTCTTCACGTTCACCACGCGACCGGTCGCCGCCGCCGCGAGCAGGAGATCAGTCTGGCGGCACAGGAAGGCCGGAATCTGCAACACGTCGCACACCGCCGCGACCGGCGTCACTTGCGAGGTCTCGTGGATGTCGGTCAGGACCGGGAAACCGTACTCGCGCTTGATCAGGGCCAGCAGGCGCAGGCCTTCCTCCAGGCCGGTGCCGCGCGGCCCCGCGAGGGAGGTGCGGTTGGCTTTGTCGAAGGAGCCCTTGAAGATGATGCGGAGCTGCGGCAGCGCGCGCTGAATCGCGGTCAGTTCCGTGGCGACGGCACGGCACACGGCCTCGCTCTCGAGCGAGCACGGCCCGGCGATGAGCAACAGCTGATTCGGAACGTAGAGGGCCATCGCGATCAGGCCTTGCGCCCCTTGCGGGCCGGCTTCTTGACCGCGGAAGGCTTGCCCTTCGCGCGGCGCTGCTTGAGGGCGGCGGCGATGAAGGCGGCGAACAACGGATGCGCCTTGTTGGGCTTCGACTGGAATTCCGGGTGGAACTGGACGGCGAGGAACCACGGATGATCCTTCAGCTCGACGATTTCCACGAGGTTGCGGCGCGGGTTGATGCCGCTCACCACCAGCCCGGCGCGCTGCAGCGCGCCGACGTAGGCGTTGTTGACTTCAAACCGGTGGCGGTGGCGTTCGCGCACGCTTTCCACCCCGTAGGCCTTGGCGGCGAGCGTGCCCGGCGTCAGGGCGCACTCGTAGCTGCCGAGCCGCATGGTCGCACCCTTGTCGATGACCTTCTTCTGCTCCTCCATCATGTTGATGACGGGGTTGGTCGTGTCCGGGGCGAATTCCGTGCTGTTCGCGTCCTTCAACTTGAGCACGTTGCGGGCAAACTCGATCACGGCGATCTGCAGGCCGAGGCAGAGGCCGTAGTACGGGATCTTCTTCTCCCGCGCGTACCGCGCCGCGGCGATCTTGCCCTCGGTGCCGCGATCGCCGAAGCCGCCCGGGACGAGGATGCCGTCGAGGCCTTTGAGCAGCGCGAGGCCGTTCTTCTTCTCGAGGTCCTCGGCGTCGATGCGCCGGATCGTGATCTTGCAGTTGTTCGCAATCCCCGCGTGCGTCACCGACTCGTAGACGGATTTGTACGCATCCTGCAGCTCGATGTACTTGCCGACCACGCCGATGGTCACCTCGTGCGCCGGATTCTTCACGCGCCGCACGATCTCCTCCCAGAGGTTCTTCGCCGGCGGCGGATTCTTCAGGCCGAACAACTCGACCACGAGGTCATCCATGCCCTCCTTCTGCAGCGCGAGCGGAAGTTCGTAGATCGACTCGACGTCCGAGCACTCGATCACGGCCTTCACCGGCACGTTGCAAAACATGGAAATCTTGTCGCGCAACGTGTGCTCGAGCGGGTGATCGCACCGGCAGACGAGGATGTGCGGCTGAATGCCGATCTCGCGCAGCTTCGCCACCGACTGCTGGGTGGGCTTGGTCTTGAGCTCACCGGCGGCCTGAAGGTAAGGCACGAGCGTGACGTGGATGAAGATCACATCCTTCGGCCCCACTTCGAGGGCGAACTGACGCATCGCTTCGAGGAAGGGAAGACCCTCGATGTCACCGGTGGTGCCGCCGATCTCGGTGATGAGCACGTCGACATCCTTCGCCGCCTGGTAAATGCGCTCCTTGATCTCGTTGGTCACGTGCGGAATCACCTGCACGGTCTTGCCGAGGTAATCGCCCCGCCGCTCGCGCTGGATCACACTCTCGTAGATCTGGCCCGAGCTCAGGCTGTTGAGGCGGGACAGCTTGCCACTGGTGAACCGTTCGTAGTGGCCGAGGTCGAGGTCCGTCTCCGCGCCGTCCTCGAGCACGTACACCTCGCCGTGCTGGAAGGGACTCATCGTGCCCGGATCGACGTTGAGGTACGGGTCGAATTTCTGGATGCGCACGGTGAGGCCGCGCAGTTCGAGCAGCGCTCCCAGCGCCGCCGCCGTCAGGCCCTTGCCCAACGACGAAACCACCCCGCCCGTGACAAAAATATACTTCATCGGAGACGGGTATGATCGGCGGTCAATCCGAGACAAGAAAAAGCTCGGCGCGCCCGGCCAGCCCCTACCCCAGCCACCAGACCGCGATCCCCGCCAGCACGCACACGAGGCTGATCACGGCCGCCGCGTAGAGGGTCCACTTCAACACCTTGGCGAGGATCCATGTCGCCACGATCGCTCCGAGGGCCAGCACAAGGGCCACCAGCCACCGCGGGTAGGCGGCCACGGCCTCGTTGAGTTGCTCCCACTCGGACATGGCTCCAGCAAAGGGACCGCCGCGCCTTCGCCAAGCAATTCCCCGCTTGCCGCGCGCAACCGCCGGCCTCCAGCATCGCCCCACGTGCAAGCCAAACCTCAAGTCCTCGCGTGGCTGACCTGCGACGGTGTCCACATCGACCCCGCCACCGGCAAACACACCATCCTCGGCGTCTTCTCCAACATCCGCGGCCGCCAATTCCCCGTCACCCACCCGTTCATGGTGTGGTTCCTCACCCTTTCCGATGTGCCGCCGGGTTCGCATAAGATTCGCATCTCGATCGGCCTCGATCCCACCCAGCTGCAGCCGCTCATCGACCGCACGTTCGAGTCCCAGGGCCCTTTGCAGCGCATCAACCTGATCAACGAGATCCGCAACCTGTCCTTCCCCAAGCCCGGCGACTACTCGCTGCTGATCGAGGTCGACGACGAGCCTTTGCTCGCGACCAACATCGCCGTGTCCAACTGAGTCCGTCGCCGCCGCCCATGTCCGCTTCTTCCTCTTCCGCTCCGCATTTCGATCTCGTTGGCGTCGGTTCGCCGATCATGGACCTCTCGGCCCAGGTGCCGGACGCCTTTCTCGCGCACGTGCCAGGCGACAAGGGCGGCATGGTCCTCGTCGACGGCACCCAGATGCAGGCGATCCTCGACAAACTCGACCAGCCTCCGGCGCACAGCACCGGCGGCTCGGCGGCCAACGTCACCTACAACGCCACCCGACTCGGCCTGCGCACGACCTTCCTCGGCAAGCTGGGCAACGACACCTTCGCCGAACGCTACCGCGAGCAGTTCATCGCCGTCGGGGTCGACGCCTCGCGCTTCAAGCGCGGCCAGCGGCCCAACGCCCGCTGCCTCGCCCTCATCACGCCCGATGCCCAGCGCACCATGCGCACCGACCTCGGTGCCGCCCTGACGCTCGCACCGGACGAGTTTTCCCCGGCGGATTTCGCCGGCTGCCGCCACGCCCACATCGAGGGTTACCTCGTCTTCAACCAGGCCCTCGCCGACGCCGCCCTCACCTCCGCACGCTCGGCCGGCTGCACCGTCAGCCTCGACCTGTCGTCCTTCGAGGTCGTCTCCGCGTCGCGCGACTGGCTGTTCTCCCAATTCAAGCGCGGCATCGACATCGTCTTCGCCAACGAGGACGAGATCCGCGCCCTGTTCCCGGGATCGAAGGCCCCTTACGCCGACCTCGCCCGCGAACTCGCCCGCCATGGCGTCACGGCCGCGGTCAAGGTGGGCAAGGACGGCGCCTGGATCGCCCGCGAGGACGAAACCCATCGCATCGAACCGATCCACCTCACCGACGCCATCGACACCAACGGCGCCGGCGACGCCTGGGCCTCCGGGTTCCTTTACGGCCTGCTCAACGGCTGGTCGATCGCCGAAGCCGGCCGCCTCGCGTCCCACATGGGCGCGGAAACCGTCCGTCACGTCGGCCCGATCATCCCGTCACACCATTGGCCCGACACCCACGCCCGCGCCCCGCGGCCTCTCAAACGATAAGGACCGACGAGCGCGGAAATCACAAAGGGGGAGAGACCCTTTGGATTAATGATTCAAGATTTAGGATTTAGGATTTTGTGGTCAGTGGTTTGTGATTTGTGATTTGTGATTTGTAGTTTGGGATTTGCTCCCCTGTCACACCGGAGGCGGGTTGCGCTCGAAGCGCTGCTGGTGAAAGTAGGGATAGGCTTTCGGCGTCGCACTCGCCGCATCGAGGCGCGCGATCTGTGCCGGCGACAGCGTCCATCCGGTCGCACCGAGGTTTTGGCGGAGTTGCTCTTCGTTGCGTGCGCCGATGATCACCGTCGACACGGTCGGCCGCGCCAGCACCCACGCGAGCGCGACCTGCGGCACGGTCTTCCCCGTCTCGGCGGCGACTGCGTCGAGTGCGTCCACCACGCGGTACAGGTACTCGTCGTCCACCGGCGGACCGAGATCGACGGAAAGCTGCGAATTGAGGCGGCTGGTCTCGGGCTTCGGCTGACCGCGGCGCAGCTTGCCAGTCAGGCGTCCCCAACCCAGCGGGCTCCACACCACCGCCCCGACTTTCTGGTCAAGGCCCAGGGGCATGAGTTCCCACTCGTAACTGCGCCCGATCAACGAGTAGTAAGCCTGGTGCGCCACGTAGCGCGCGTACCCGTAGCGATCCGCAACCGCGAGTGACTTCATCAGGTGCCAGCCGGAGAAGTTGGACACGCCCAGGTAGCGGATCTTCCCCGCCTTCACGAGGCCATCGAGCGTCGACAGCGTTTCCTCCACCGGGGTCTGCGCATCGAAACCGTGCAGCTGAAACAGGTCGATCGTGTCGATGCCAAGACGGCGCAACGAGGCCTCGACCGAGCGGATGAGGTGATGACGCGACGACCCGACGTCGTTCGGACCCTCGCCCGAACGGAAGGTCGCCTTGGTCGAAATCAGCACGCGATCCCGGCGCCCCTTGATCGCCGCGCCGAGGATCTCCTCAGCCTGACCGCCCGAATAAATGTCCGCGCTGTCGAACATCGTTACCCCCGCCTCCAGGCAGATGTCCACCATTCGCGTCGCCTCGGGCACGCCCAGCCCGCCCCACGAGGAAAAAAGCGGACCTTTGCCGCCGAACGTGCCTGTGCCCAAAGTCAGCACCGGCACCTTGAGTCCCGAACCGCCGAGGAATCTGGTGTCCATGGGAAATCACTTGGCGCGCCGGACGCTTTCCGCAACCCTTGGGGCGATTTTCCCATGTCCGCCGATCTCGCCCATCTCGTCACCACGATCGCGCAGCGCGCCCGCGCCGCCTCCCTCGCGCTCGCCACGGTGCCGACGGAGCGGAAGAACGCCGCCCTGCTGCGGCTCGCCGACCTGCTCGAGGCCTCGACCGCTGTCCTGCTCACGGCCAATCAGCGGGATCTCGACGCCGCGGCCGCCCATGGCCTCTCCGCCGCGCAGATCGACCGGCTCACCCTGACGCCCGACCGGCTCGGCCATCTGGCGCGGTCCGTGCGCGAGGTCGCCGCCCTGCCCGATCCCGTCGGCGAGGTCCTGGAGGACTGGACCCGCCCCAACGGTCTGCACCTGCGCAAGCGGCGCGTGCCCATCGGGGTGATCGGCATCATCTACGAGGCGCGGCCCAACGTGACGATTGACTGCGCCATCCTCTGCCTCAAGTCGGGCAACGCCTCCATCCTGCGCGGCGGCAAGGAGATCTTCCACACCAACACCGCCTTTGCCGCCCTCATCACCCAGGCGCTGATCGACACCGGCCTGCCCGCCGAGGCCGTGCAACTCATCCCGACGACGGACCGGGCCGCCCTCAACACGCTGCTCAAGCTCGACGCCTACGTGCATTGCCTCATCCCGCGCGGCGGCGAGGGCCTGATCCGCTTTGTGGCGGAGAACAGCACCATTCCGGTGATCAAGCATTTCACCGGCGTCTGCTTCGTCTACCTGGACGCTGCGGCGGACGCCACCCTGGCCACGACGGTGACGGTCAACGCCAAGGCGCAGCGGACCGGCGTGTGCAACGCCGCCGAGCAGCTGCTCGTGCACCGCGCCGTGCTCGACACCGTGTTCATCGACGTGGCCCGGGGCCTGATCGCCAAGGGCGTGCAGCTGCGCTGCGACGCCCCCACCGCCGCCGCCCTCGCCCGCCACGGTCTCGCCGGCGTTCCCGCCGCGCCCGCCGATTTCACCGCCGAGTTTCTCGATCTCATCATGGCCGTGCGCGTGGTCGACTCGCTTGACGACGCCATCGCGATCATCAACCGCGACGGGTCGGGCCACACCGATGCGATCCTGACCCGCGACGAAGCCGCCGCGCGCCGCTTCCAAGCGGGCGTCGACAGCGCCGTCGTGGTGTGGAACGCGAGCACGCGCTTCAACGACGGCTTCGAGTTCGGCTTCGGCGCCGAGATCGGCATCAGCACCGACCGCCTCCACGCCCGCGGTCCCATGGGCCTGAAGGAGCTCTGCTCTTACAAGTACATCATCGACGGTACCGGCCAGATCCGCGGATAATCCTGTAACGATCGGAGAAATCCCAAACGCCAAAACACATCAGCGCGAAGCGCGCTGCCCTTTGGGATTTGGCCCTTTGTGATTTGGGATTTCCGACCACGCCGGCCTCGCCGGCGTTGTCGGCGTTGTCGGCCGAAAGGTTTGCCATTGGCCCGAACCTTTTTACGTTCGGGGTGTCCAAGGAATTGCCATGAACTTCACGCGAGCCGTTCTCCTGATTCCGGCCGTGTTGCTCAGCGCGACACCCGGCCACGCTCAAACCACCCCGGCGGCGGAGAAATCCGTGAGTCCGGCGTCGGCTGCGTCCGGCGAAGCGGACGTCGCTCCGCCTGAGCCGCGGACCCGGCCGGTCTCGGCAGCCGTGGCCGCCAACCTCGCGCGGGCCATGCCGAAGTACAATCCGCCGCCCCCGCCGCCTCCGCCCAAGACGGAAGAGGAACTCGCGGCCGAACAGCCGCGCAACCAGATCATCCGCCTGCCCAAGGTCGTGGTCGAGGGACAGCGTCCGCCCATCTTCACCGAGCGCCAGATCTACACCAAGGAAGGCCTCGAGGCCTTGGCCGTGTCCCGCTACCTGAGCGAACTCGATCGCGGGGTGCTGAACCGCTTCCGCCTGCCCCTCGTCGGCCAGACGTCCGAAGAGCGCGCCATGGCGATGTACGAAGAGGAAGAGCGCCTGCGTAACATCGAGAAGGCGAAGCAGTCCATCTACGTGCTCAAGCAGGTCGACCCCGAAGCCGCCCAGCAGTTGAAGAAGGAAACCGACGCGGCCTACATCCGGAAGTCGGAATTCATTCCGACCAGCGGCGTCCGGTAACGCACTGCCCGCGCGCGGTCACCGTTCCGCCACCAACCAGCGTAGGCCCGCCGCGCCGCCCGGCGCCTGCGCCAACACCTCCGCGAGCCACGGCAGCCACGGTGTGATCTCGCGGTCGATCTGCCACGGCGGATTGATCACGACGAGCCCGCAGCCGCGCATCTTCAACGCCGACTGCGGGCCGGCGATGGTCAGCTCCACCGTCCACGTGGGCGGCGGTTGCAAGGCCACCAGATCGGCAAGGAACGCGTCCGCCTTGGCGCGCTCGGTCAGCGGATACCAGACGGCAAACGTGCCTCCGGGCAGGCGGCGCAGGCCCTCGGCCAGCCCATCGATGATCCGGGCATGCTCGCGCGGGTCCTCGAACGGAGGGTCGATCAGCACCAGCGCGCGTTTCTCCGGGGGCGGCAGGCTGGCGCGCAGGCCCGTGTAGCCATCCAAGGCCTGCACCGTCGCACGCCGTTCGAAATCGAGCTCCGCCCGCAGCGCCGCGTACTCCTCGGGGTGAAGTTCATACAGCGCCAGCCGGTCCTGCGGCCGGGCCAGCGCCTGCACCAGCCACGGCGAACCGGGATAATACCGCGGACCGGGTGCCGTGTCTCCGCGCACGCGCTCGCGGGCGTCGAACGCCTTTACCGCCTCCACGTACGCGGCCAGGCCCGACGGCAGATCCGCGCGGGCCCACAGGCGGGCGATGCCCTCCGGCCACTCCGGCTTGCGCGCGAGTGTATCGCCCCGCTCCGCCACCGCCAGGTCGTAGCGCCCGCGGCCGGCGTGCGTATCGAGGTACAGGAAACCCTTGTCCTTGCGCTGCAACCCGCGCACGAGCGGGACGAGCACCGCGTGCTTCAGCACGTCGGCAAAGTTGCCCGCGTGGTACTGGTGTCGGTAGTTCACCCGGCCACCGGCACCTTCACCACCGCTTTGCGCACCAGCCCGGCCGTTCCCGCCGTCAACGAGGGCATGTGGGCGTCCGCGGGAAAAAACACCGCCACGTCGCCCGCCCGCAACGTGAGCACCGAGGCCGCAGCGAAGTCTTCGTAGAACAACAGGTCGCGACCGGGGGTGAGGTCCTCGTGCAGCCGCAGACGGTCCACCTCGGCGACTTCCATCCGCTCCTCGCCCGCCACGATGGCCTGCAGGTCGATGTAGAGCCGGTGGGACTCAAACCGGCCCTCCGCGCGCGGTTTCGGTTGGTACGCCTGCTCCAGCACGAAGATCCCGCCGCCGAGATCGATGCGCTCCGTCTTCTCCGCGCCCACCGCGAGCAGGCGGGCATGCACCGCCGTGCCGGGCGTAAGCGCCTCAGCCAGATAAGCGAAGGCCGGTCCGAAGGACCGCGCCAGGGCCGCCTGCGCCCGAACTGTGGAAAAGGAACCAAAGAGAGCCATGCGCGGACTTCAGTCCGGCCCTTCGCACGAGGCAATGCCGAACGCTTGCGCCCCGTGTCACGATGGCTTTTCCTTACGGGTCATGAACCTCCTCCGCTCGCTCCTCTTCCTCGCCGGCGCCGTCCTGTCGACCGCCCTGCTTTCCGCCAAAGATTTCGAAGGCTCCATCACCATGGAGATCAAGGACGGCAAAAAAGGCGTGCCGTTGACCTACACGATGAAGAAGGACCGGCTGCGCGTCGATGTCGCCGCCGAGGGGATGACCATGACCACGCTGATGGATCTCCAGAAGAAGGAGATGGTCATGCTCATGCCCAATGAGAAAATGTACATGGTCATGCCGATCCAAGAGGTCGCCGAGGCCGCCGCGAAAGCCAACGAAGGCACTCCGCTCGAGAAGACCAACGAGACCGAGCGCATCCTCGGGTACCTGTGCACCAAGTACATCAGCACCGAGCGCGGCACCACGACCGAGATCTGGGCCGCCGAGGGCATCGGTGCCTTCATGGGCGCCAACGCGAACAATAATCCGATGAAGCCCGCCGCCCGCAACAAGTGGGAGCGCGAGCTGATGGAAAACGGTGCCTTCCCCCTGCGCGTCGTGACCAAGAATCGCAGCGGCAAAGAAACCATGCGCATGGAGGTGGTTGCCATCGACAAGAAGTCCGTTGCCGACAGCACCTTTGCCATCCCCGAGGGATTCCAGCGCTTCGACATGGGCGGCATGATGAAGGGTATGATGAAGGGCCTCATCCCGGGCGCCAAGTAACCCCATGAGCATGGAGATCGGCTGGTGGAAAAAGGATCCGGAGCGCGGCAAATACCAAGTCCGCGCCACGATCCACGGCGGCAACATCGAGTGGACGCGCAAGCAGGGGCACCACACCCCGTGGGAGCCTCATGAACCTGTCACGGACGAGGACTGGGATCGCATGATCGCCGAAGCCGAGACCCGCGTTCCCCGCCGGCTGATCTCCCCCAAACAATTCGCGGCGATCAAGGCCCTCCGCGACCGCTAAACGCGCGGCCCGCGCGCAGACCGATCGGTCTTCTCGGACGGATCGGTCTTTCTCCTTCAACGCCGCAGCCGCTCCACCTCCGCCCAGACCAATCGGAAGGCGGGCGTAAACTCTGACGGCCGGGCTGCGATGGCGTGACTCACGGCCGCGGGCGCATACCACGCGCCGTGCTCGATCTCCGCCGGGTGCAGCGCAAACGGGCCTTCACTGCGCTCTTCGTAGACCCACACGAATTCCCAACCGGTCTGCGCACAGGCCGACAGCCGGAACCAGCGGCGCGGAGGCACCGCCACCTCCAGGCCGATCTCCTCCCGCAACTCGCGCACCGCCGCCTCGTCGTACGCCTCGCCGGCATCGAGGTGACCCGAGCACGACGAGTCCCAACAGCCGGGCGAGCTGTCCTTGGCCTGCGACCGCTTCTGCAGGAAGACCTCGCCGGCAGCGTTGAACACCAGCACGTGCACCGCCCGGTGCCACAGTTTCCGCGCATGCACCTCGCCCCGCGTGGCCTGCCCGATCACCACGTCGGCCGCGTCCACGATGTCGAAGACCTCATCCTGCCGCTGCGCGTCGCCGCCCTTTACTTTCGGATTCATTCGTATGCAGTCGTGAGTCCAAAACCGTCCGAACTCCATGCCGAAAATTGACGTCAACAAGGTCGCCGAAATCCTGAAGCGCAACGAGGTCGAACCCGCCCTGCTGCGTCAAATCGTCGAGGAGATGAACCTGCTCGTCCAACCCGAGGTCGACGAGGAGAAGCCGCCGGCGGTGAAGAAGCAGTTCGCCTTCATCGTGTCCGATCCCAACGGCGGCCTGCCCGAACACGACTTCGTCGGCTGGGTCGTGCAGTTGCCGGAGAACGAAAGCGTCGCCACCGCGCTCGAGCGCGTGCATCGCGCCACCCACGAGTTTAACACGACCAAGAAGGGACGCCTGATGCCCGCCAAGACCGTCGGCGAGGCCATGGAGCACGTCACAGCCAAGCACTTCAAGGAAACCAACCTTTGGGTGAAGACCAAGACACCCGTGCTCATGATCAAGAGCGACAACAAGATCCCGACCGACGAGGCCAAGGGCAAGGACGCCCGCCGCGGCCGGCTCGAGTAAGGCTCGTCTCTGTCCCGGTCCGGGGTGGATGCGGGGGTCCCTCCGCGCATCGCTTGAGGCACGGACCAACACCTCAGAGGGTGGCGCGCCGCAGCGGCACGAGCGTGACCGGACCCAACAGGCCGGACGGTTCGATCTTCCAGCCCGAGGCGTCAAAGCGGCGGTAGTTGATGTTCACGAAATTGATCTCGTGCATGATCTTCCAGTCGACCTTTCGGATATCCATGTCGCGGATACGGTTGGCCGCGAGGTTAGTCACCTCGATCTCCAGCACGTTGCGGCCGGGCCGGAGCTTCCCGTCGAGCAGGACGCGGAAGGGCAGGCTCCACGCCGTGGCCACCGGCTCGCCGTTGAGGCGGACGCGGGCGCTGTCGCGCACATCGCCGAGGTCGAGGCGCCACGCGTCGGCCGCGCCAGCCGGGGCGTCGAACTCGAGGCGGTAGCGGGCCGTTCCGCTGAAGCGTTTCGCCTCGTCGCCGCCAAGATCGGTCCACGACGCCAGCGTCGAAGTCGACAGCGCCGGGGGCAGCTCGGGTCCGCCTTTCTGGAAGGTAATGCTCCATTGTCCCTGTAACGCGATGCCATCGCCAGCCGGCTGGAGGTAGGCCCACGCCGGCGGCAGGGCCAGCGGATCGGCGGGGGTGGAGACGAGCAGAAGCGATTCACCCGGCGTCAGGTGCAGGTACACCTGCGTCGCGCCGCCCGCGCCCGCCCGCTGGGCGGCGAGGCCGCGGCGGCCGGTGAGCGGATCGACCAGGGTCGCCCGCGCCACCGGGGCGCCGAGCGTCACCCACCCCTCGACGGGCGTAGCGCCCAGATTGGCGATGAAGTAGTCGCGACCGTGCTCCGTCGCCCGGCGGATGTAGGCGAGGCCCAGGTCGGCAAACGCTTCGCGCGCCGCGCCGACGGCCTGGAGGGCGCCGGCCTCGTCGCCGAGCAGGACGCGACCGCGCCCCACCGCCGCCTGACGCCGGCCGTCACGTTCGACGAAAGTCAGCCGGTCGAGCAGGCGCCGGAACTCGGTCCGCCGCTCCTCGAGGCGGCCAAAGCCGGGTACGTCCTCGGGCAACGAGGAAAAGACGATCGTCGCCCCGCCGTCCGCCAGCGCGAGCAAATGACGCAGTGTATCCACCGGCATGCGACGCGTGGCCGGGACCACCAGCGTGCGGTAACGGTTGCCGGGCGTGACGAGCGCGCCCTGCTCGACCTTCGTGGCGAGGATCTGCGCATCGGAGATGTAGTCGAAGGCGAAGCCGCGCGCATCGAGGTCCTTCGCCAGCTTGCCCACGGGTTGGTCGAGCAGGAAGCCGACGGAGTGCACCGTCAGCATCTTCGCGAGACCGCGCGCCTGGGTGTCGTCCCAGAGATCAGCGGCCGGCCAGTACAGCAGCACGTCGTTGTCGGGCCGACCGCCTTGCAGCACGGTCTGCACGCGTTGCACGTACTGGTTCAGCGCGGCCAAGTCGTCCCACCACGGATTGTTGGGGTTGAACTGCGTCGAGGCGTAGAAGAGCCAGCCCGGCCACGGCACATCCGGTGGCGAGTAGACCGTGCCGTGGTAGAACACGTGGTTGATGCCATCGAGCAGCACGCGGTCGAGTTCGGGTTTCACGTAGGCGAGCGACTCCTTCCAGTGATCGCGCAGCCAGGTGGCCGTTTCGCTGGAGATCAGTTTACGGCCCATGACGTGGGCGGCGGACGACGCCATCCGGCTCACCAGCGGCTCCGGCAGATCCTGGTCGTGCCGCACCGCGTCCGGATCGCGCCGCAGGCCCGGAATCGGGAACGGCGTCGAGCCGAAGATCTCCGTCTCCGGAATGTCCACCGCCGCGTACAGATCGAGCAGGTTGGCCGGCGCGCCATGCGACTGGTTGCGCGTGAGAAAGCCGTGTTTGCCGGACCACGCCGTCCATGCCTTGAGGTAGTCGAGGTGCATCTGCGCGAGCGTGAGGCGATAGTCGCTCTTGATGCGTCCGAGGGTGTCGGGGTCGAGGGGCTTCTCGCCCATCAACTCGGCCGCGTAGGTCTGCACATCGTAGCCGTGCATCGCCTGGAACACCTCGGGCAGGCGGGGTGAGAAGCTCGCGTTGTAGTATTCAAAGGAGTCGTGGAACTGGCTGCGCAGCAGTCCGCGCGGGAACGTGGCAAAGGCCTCGTCGAAGCGCGCGAGGTAGCGGTTGAGCGCCTCCGGGGAAAACGGATCGAGCACGAGCCCCGCGCCTCCCGGCGCGGCGCGTTTCACCAACTGCCGCTCGGGCCGGCCGGCGAGGCGTCCGTCCACGAGCACCGCGCGTGTGTTGCCATCCGCCTCGGCCACCCAAGGCCCGCCAAAGGGCCAGCCCGTGCCCGTCGCCATGTCGACGCCCAGCCCAAGGCGCTGCGCCTCGCGCCCGGTGTGCTCAAGCATCTCCAGGTAGCGCGGCGAGAGGAATTCGAGATAGCGGTCCTCATACCCGCGGGCGCCGTAGATGGGCGTGATCTCCACCCCGCCGATGCCCGCCGCGGCGAGTTTCTCGAGCTGCGCGGTGAGCCCGGCGCGGTCGACGGCACTGCCCGGCCACCACCAGCGCGTCCACGGCTTGGTCGTGTCGACCACCGGTGTCGGTGCCGGCTGGGCGGTGAGTGACACGCCGGCGGCGAAGACGGCGCAGGAAAAAACCAACAGGGATTTCCTAATCATGCGGCAAGGGGGGTTGGGTAGGGCCGCGGGGCTGGGCCCACAGCGGAGACGCGAGCGGAAACGATGCGCCACGCCCGCACTCCCGGCAACATCGGGCGGACGTTCCCACGACGGAAATCGTTCGGACAGTACGGATTAAAATGACGCGATTTTGCGTTAAGCCTCGCCCGTTTCGTCAAATTCCGCACATTGAAACACAAGCGATGCGCAGCCCCGTTACCCCCGGTCTGGCATAGTCACGCGCGCATCGTACGGCCACCGAACCCTGAACCACCCTCGCCCCACCCGCCATGAGCACCCGCCCTCGCTTGACCAAGAGAGTGTTGATCAACGGAGCCGTCGTCCTGTGGGGCGTGCTCCTCGCCGCCTGTCTGACCGTCGAACGCGCGATGTTCGCCCCGCCGATGCAAGTGGCCGGAGCGGAGTTCGTCGGCTCCGGCGAATGCGCCGAATGCCACGCTGAGATCTCCTCGTCGTTCCACGACGCCACCCACGCCAAACTCTTCGCCGAAGGCACCCACGGCAAGGAGATGAGCTGCGAGGCCTGCCACGGTCCCGCCAGCAAGCACATCGAGAGCGGCGGCGTGGCCGGCACGATCGTCAATCCCGACCGTTCGCCCGAGACCTGCTTCCAGTGCCACCTCGACAAGCGCGCCGAGTTCAGCCTGCCGCACAGCCACCCGGTCATGAACGGCCAGGTGACCTGCACCGACTGCCACGAGCCGCACAAGGGCGACGCCATCATGGGCGGCGGCACCCACCTCGCCGCGGCCAACGAGACCTGCCTCCAGTGCCACAACGCCCAGCGCGGTCCCTACGTCTTCGAACACGAGGCCTCCCGCGAGGGCTGCGTCACCTGCCACCAGCCGCACGGCACGATCAACGAGAAGATGCTGAAGTCGCGCAACCAGTCCCTCTGCCTCCAGTGCCACTATCAGGAGCAGACCGCCTCCGGCCAGCTGCTGATCGGCGGCCGCGACCACCGCTCCTTCGTCTCCCGCGGCACCTGCTGGACCGCCGGCTGCCACGAGGCCGTCCACGGCTCGCACGTCAACTCGTCCCTCCGCTTCTGACCGCTCAACCTCAACCCAACCCCAGGCGATGAATCCGCTCCGCTTCTGCGTCCTCTCCGCAGCCCTCGCCGCCAGCACATGGACCCCGGCCTTCGCCGCGTCCGTCGAAGGCGTGATCTCCTCCGGCTTCGGCGGCAGCCTGCAGTCAGGCAACCGTGCGAATTACCAGTCCGACGCCCAGCGGCGCAAGGCGGGCTATGGCGGCATTGAGGAACTGCGCCTGACCTCCGAGCTGAAGAACGGCGCCCTGCTCACCTTCGATGGCCGGCTCATCGCCGGCGAGGGTGACTACCGCTTCGACGTGCGCCTCAAAAAGGAAGAGGTCGGTCACGTGGCCTTCGGCTACCGGCGCTTCCGCGTCTGGCAGGACGGCGCCGGCGGCTACTTCCCCGCCCCCAACGCGCTCGTCCGTCTCTACGACGAGGATTTCCATGTCGATCGCAGCCTGCTGTGGTTCGAAGCCGCCAGCTACCGTCCGGGCAAGCTGTCGGTCAAGCTGCGCTACGAACACCACGAGCGCTCCGGCGAGAAGGGCTCCACCGTTCAGGGCGACGTCAACCTGCCCGTCTTCAGCACCCGCTCCTATGCCCCGACCTTCCTCGGGCTCGATGAGAAGCGCGATGTCGTGACCCTCGACGTGGGCAAGGCGGCCGAGACCTTCACCTGGGGCGCCGGCGGCCGCTATGACCGCATCGAGCTGGGCAACACCCGCAACAGCCGCCGCCAGCCGGGCCTCGCCGCCGATCGCATCGTCACCACCCGCGACGACACCACGACCGATCTGTTCAGCGTCCACGCCTACGCGGAAAAGAAGTTCAGCGAAAAGACCACCTTCTCCACCGGCGGCATTATCACCACGCTCGACAGTGTGCTCGATGGCAGCCGCATCTACGGCCAGTCCTACGACCCCGTCTACGATCCCGCCTACCTGCGCCGCCAGCAGCGCGACGAGGGTTACGCCACCCTCGGCGGCGACGCCGAGATGAAGCAGTACGTCTTCAATGCCAACCTCGTCCACCGTCCGTCCAAGAAATGGATGCTGCGCCCCTCCCTGCGCGTCGAGGCCGTCCGCACCGAATCCATGGCCCACTTCCTCGAGACCATCGTCCAGAGCAACGGCTCCATGCTCGAGGAGGACGTCGAGACCGACAGCGACAAGAAATGGGTCGAGGTCACCGAGTCGATCGAGGCCCGCTACACGGGCATCGAGAACATGACCCACAGCTTCAAGGCCGAGTGGCTGCAGGCCGACGGCGAACTCGAGGAGGAACGCATGCTCGAGCACACCGGCGCCATCACCCTCGACCGCGACACCGAGATGACGCGCCGCACCCAGAAGTACTCCTATACCGCGAACTGGTACGCCCGCCCCGGCCTGACCTTCGCAGCCCAGTACTACTACAAGGTGCGGGTCAACGACCACGACGCCGTGCGCGACAGCACCGTCTCGACCAGCGACCGCTACCCGGCCTACATCACCGACCAGGACTTCGAGACCAACGATTTCAACGTGCGCATCTCTTGGCGCCCCACCAGCCGGATCGGCTCGGTCACCCGCTACGACTACCAGCGTTCGACCATCCTCAGCCAGGAGGCCGGCCTCGGCCCGGTCGAGAGTTCGAAGTACACGTCCCACATCATCAGCCAGAGCCTGACCCTCACGCCGCACCCGCGGTTATACATCACCGCCAGCGGCAATCTCACCTACGACCAGGTCGGCACCCCCGCCGTCGACACCGCCATCGTGAAGAACGGCGACAACAACTACGTCTCCGCCAGCCTCGGCTCCGGCTGGGCCGCCTCGGAGAAGGACGACCTCTACCTCGACTACTCGCACTTCCGCGCCGACAACTTCATCGACAACTCCGCTGTCACGATGCCCTACGGCACCAACGAGACCCAGGACGTCGCCAGCCTGACCTGGACGCACCGGCGCAACGAAAACCTTGTCTACACCGTCCGGTATTCCTATTACGACTACGTGGATCGGGCCGCCGGCGGCACGCGCGACTACGACGCGCATCAGCTGTACGGCAAGGTCCAGTACCGGTTCTAAGTCCTCAATCCCTCCCATCATGAAGCTCTCCTCCTCCCGCCTCTACCTGCTCCTGCCCTTGCTCGTCGCCGTCCCGGCCACCGTCGTGCTCGCCGCCGACGCGAAGACCAACTGGACGAAGATGTGCGCCCGCTGCCACTCGCCGGACGGCTCCGGCAAAGCCCCCGCCGGTAAGAAACTCGGCGTGAAGGACTACACCACCGCGGAGGGCCAGAAATTCACCGATGAGGAGGGACTCAAGGCCATTCTCGAGGGCACCAAGAACGAAGCCGGCAAGGAAACGATGCCGGCTTACAAGGATAAGATGAGCGAAGAGGACGCCAAGGCGCTCGTGGCCTACGTTCGTTCGCTCAAGAAATAAGGTCCAGCCGAGCCCAACGCCATGTCCGACACGCCCGCCGAAAATCCCTCCAGCCGCCCGGGCGCACCGTCTTCGATCTGGCGCAACTGGCTCACCCTCGCCGGCGCTGTCCTCACAGGCAGCGCCGTGTTTGCTTTTATCTTCCTGTTCCTGATGGACCAGTTCGGGGGGCACAGCAACGCGTACGTCGGCGTGCTGTGCTACATGGTGGCTCCGGGCTTCGGCTTCGCCGGCCTCATGCTCATGCTGCTCGGCGGCTGGTGGCAGCGTCGCGCCCGCCGGCGCCGGCCCGATGCCCCCGCCCCGCGCCTCGCGATCGACCTCTCCCGACCGCGCGACCGCAAGCTCGCGGTCTGGTTCGGAGTCGGCACGATGACCTTCCTGCTACTCACCTCGCTCGGCAGCTACCAGACGTACCACTTCACCGAGTCGAACCAGTTCTGCGGCATGGTCTGCCATGACATCATGGCGCCCGAGTTCATCGCCCACCAGAAAGGCAACCACGCCCGCGTCGCCTGCGTTGAATGCCACATCGGCGAGGGCGCCACGTGGTTCGTGAAGGCCAAGGTCAACGGAGCCCACCAGGTCTACGCTGCGCTGCGCGACAGCTACAGCCGCCCGATCCCGACGCCCATTTCCAATCTCCGCCCGGCGCGAGACACCTGCGAACAGTGCCACTGGCCGGAGAAGTTCGTCGGCAACATCGACCGCACCTACCAGCGCTACCTCGCCGACGAGGAATCGACTCCGTTCGCCGTCCGCCTCCTGCTCCACGTCGGCGGCGGCTCGGAGCCCCACGGTCCGGTCGGCGGCATCCACTGGCACACCAGCCCTGACCACACGGTCGAGTACTACGCCACCGATCCGCAGCGGCTCACCATCCCGTGGGTGCGCGTCACCAACGCCAAAGGCGAGGTCACTGTTTTCCGCAAGGAGGACTTCACCGAGGAACCGCCGTCCCACGCCATTCGCCGCATGGACTGCCTCGATTGCCACAACCGGCCCGCCCACAACTTCATGGCGCCCAACGACGCCGTCGACGAGGCCCTGACCTACGAGCGGCTCGACCGCTCCCTGCCGTCGATCAAACGCACCGCCGTCGATCTGCTCACCACCGAGTACACCTCGCACGAGGAGGCCGCCACCGCCATCGCCGCCGGACTCAAGGAGGCCTACGCGGACCGCGCCGGCCCGGCCGTGGACGCCGCCGTCGCAACCGTGACGGAGATCTACCAGACCAATTTCTTCCCGCAGATGAAGGCCAACTGGAGCGCCTACCCGGTGCACCAGGGTCACAAGGATTCGCCGGGCTGCTTCCGCTGCCACGATGGCAGCCACAAGGCGGTCGACAACCCGCAGCGCACGATCGCGGCCAGCGATTGCAAGGCCTGCCACACCATCACCGCCCAGGGCACCGGAGCCGAACTCGCCGAGTTCTCCCTCACCGGTCTGCCCTTCAAGCACCCCGACGGCGAACCGCCCGAGGGCCTGCTCTGCAGCGACTGCCACAACGGCAAGATGCAGTAGGCTGGTACCGCAAGACTGCCCACCCCGTGACCCAGGCATTCCTGCCTGTGGGATTGGCGGGCATGCCAAGCCTTCCAACCCCACAGGCCGGAATGCCTGTGTCACCTTGGATTCGCGCACTGTCCGCGGAGCGTTCCGTTTGCGCCCGGCGGGCGCGCAGCGCCACACTGCGGCTCAACCCCGCCCGCCCATGACCCTTCGTTCCCTTTGCTGCAGCGCGCTCGTACTCGTCGCCGCGTCCGTCGCCTCCGTGGCCGATGCCGCCACACCCCGCCGGATGAATGTCCTCTTCCTCATCTCCGACGATCTGCGCACCGACCTCGGCGCCTACGGCCACGCACTCGCCCAGACGCCCCACCTCGACCAGCTCGCGCGTCAGGGCGTGCAATTCGAGCGCGCCTATTGCCAGTACCCGCTCTGCAATCCGTCACGCACCTCCCTCCTCACCGGCCGCTACCCGGCCACGAGCCAGATCTACGGCAACCGCGACTGGTTCGGCGGCTGGTACCCCGATTGGGTGAGCCTGCCCAAGTATCTTCGGGCGAACGGCTACACCACCCTCCGCACCGGCAAGGTGTTCCACGGCATCATCGATGACGCCGCGGCGTGGACCGAGGGCGGGGTGCCGCATCGCTTCGGCGACCAGAAGCGCCCGGACCGTTTCGTGGCCGACACGCCCATCACCCGTGAGGAGGAAGCCGCGCGCGTCGGGCGCATGGTCGACAGCGACCGCGCCCGGCCCGAGTCCGACCGCTGGGAAGCCGTCGAGGGCGAGGCCGTGGCCACGATGGGGGACACGCGCGTCGCCGACCAGGCGATCGCCTTCCTGCGCCGTTACCGCAACCAGGGCCCGGACGACGCTCCGTTCTTCCTCGCTGCCGGCTTCTCCAAACCGCACAGCCCGCTGGTGGCGCCGAAGCGCTTCTTCGATCTCTACGATCGCACCACCCTTCCCCTGCCGCCCGATTTCGCCGAATTGCCCACTGTGCCGGCCGGCTTTCCGCGCGGCTCCCTCCGGCCCAACAACGCCGATCTCTTCGTCGCACGCCGCGCCTCGCCCGAGGACGCCCGCGCCATGATCCATGCCTACCTCGCCTGCGTGTCGTACGTGGATTGGAACGTCGGCCGCGTGCTCGCCGAACTCGACGCCCTCGGCCTGCGTGACTCAACCATCGTCGTATTCTGGAGCGACCACGGCTACCAGCTCGGCGAGAAGGGCAAGTGGTCCAAGGCCGGTTCGCTGTGGGAACAGGGTACGCGCGTGCCGTTCATCGTTCACGACCCGCGCGCCCGCGGCAACGGCACCCGTTCGCCCCGCGTGGTCGAACTGGTCGACCTTTATCCTACCGTGGCCGACCTCGCCGGTCTCG
>CAYZBG010000080.1:0-23007 GCA_964476565.1 uncultured Opitutus sp. | reverse complement strand
CCCCCTGTAGGCCCGGTCTCCTGACCGGGCGCGCGAACGGGGCTGGAGCCCCCCTTTTTTCGATCGCCGCGGCCTGCCGTTTCTGAGCTTGGCGCGGCTCGCGGGATCGCGTGTCGTTTGAGGTTCCATGCCGCTGCCCGCTGTCCTGCCGATCACGCCGTTCACCCAGCCCGTCCGGGGCGACGTGGTGCTGCCCGGTTCAAAGAGCCTGACCAACCGCGCCCTGCTGCTTGCCGCGCTCTGCCCGCGGCCGGTGACGCTCACCGGCGCGTTGTTCAGCGAAGACACCGCCCTCATGGCCGAAGCCCTGCGGCGGCTCGGCTTCACGGTGGCCGAGGACGCAACTGCCCTCACGCTCACCGTCTCCGGCCAGGACCGCGCCTTCCCAGGTGGGCGCGCCGAGCTCTTCGTCGGCCTCGCCGGCACTGCCGCCCGTTTTCTCACCGCGTTGTGTGCGGCCGCGCCGCGTGGGGTCTACCACCTCGACGGCGTACCGCAGATGCGGAAGCGCCCGATGAAGGGACTGATCGACGCGCTGCGCACCTTGGGCGCTGACATCCGTTGTCCCGGTGAAGAAGGCTTCTTCCCCCTCGAAATCCACGCCCGCGGCCTGCGGGGCGGTCCGGTCGACATCGACGCGCGCGAAAGCAGCCAGATGTTGTCCGCCCTGCTCATGGCGGCACCGCTCGCCGCCGCGCCGGTGGACGTGCGCATCGTCGGCGGTGTGCGCTGGCCGTTCGTGGAGATGACGGCCCGGCTCATGCAGGCGTTTGGACAACCGCCGCTCGAACGCCGCGGTCCCGACACCTTCCGCATCGCGCATGGTCACGCCTACCGTCTGCCGCAGGCGACCTACGCCATCGAACCCGACGCCACGGCTGCGAGCTACTTCATCGCCCTGCCGTTGGCGGTCGGCGGCACGCTGCAACTCCGCGACCTGCGCGGTCCCGGACACGGACTGCAAGGTGACACGGCCTTCGTGACCGTGATGCAGGAGGTGGGCCTCGACGTGCAGGATACCGCCGCCGGTGTGGTCAGCGCGTCCCGCCCTGGGGCGCCGCGACGCGCCGTCGACCGGAACTTCAACACCTTCTCCGACACCTTCCTCACCCTCGCGGCCCTTTCGCCCCTCTTGGCGGGCCCGACGCGCATCACGGGCATTGCCCACACGCGCAAGCAGGAGACCGATCGCGTGGCCGGCATGGCGCGCGAACTGCGCAAACTCGGCCAGGACGTCGTCGAAGAGGAGGACGCGCTCACGATCACGCCGCGCCCGCTCGTGCGCGGCGTCGAGATCGAGACCTACCACGACCATCGGTTTGCAATGAGCTTCGGCATCCTCGGCTGCCACGACCTGCGCGGCGACGGTCAACCTTGGCTGACGATCAAGGACCCGGGCTGCTGCGCGAAGACCTTCCCGCACTTTTTCGAGTTGCTGGAGTCGCTCCGGCAAAAATCCTTCCACGCCTGATGCCCTCCCCCTTCCTCATCGTCGCGATCGACGGCGGCGCCGCCTCCGGCAAGTCGTCCACCTCGCGGGCACTCAGCGAACGCTTCGACTTCCTGCATGCGGACACGGGCTCCTACTACCGGGCGGTGACGGCCGAGTTGCTCCGGCGCGGCGTGGCGACGGGCAGCGTCGATGCCGTGCGTGCGGCGCTGGGCACCCTGGCGCTCTCCACCCGCGTCGAGGGCCGTTCGGCGCGCATGGAGATCGGCGGCCGCATCGTGCCCGAGGCGGAGATCCGCAGTCCGGCGGTGAACGCCGCCGTCTCCCACTTTGCCGCCATTCCGGAGGTGCGCGCCGCGCTGCTGGCCTACCAGCGCGGTCAGGCCGAGGTGGCCCGGGAGCGCGGGTTTCGCGGCCTGGTGATGGAAGGACGCGACATCGGCTCGGTGATCTTTCCCGACGCGGATTTCCGTTTCTTTCTCCATGCCGATCCGGAGGAGCGGGCCCGGCGCCGCGCCCGCGAAGGCCAGACCGATTCGATCGCGGAGCGCGACCGGCTCGACACCTCGCGCAAGACCGCGCCGCTCACCTGCCCTCCGGGCGCGATCGACATCGACTCCACCTTCATGACCCTCGACGAGGTCGTGAACCGGATTACCGGGATGCTCGCAACCCGCCTTTCCCCGGTGGCATGAAACGGCGCTACGAGCAGGGGGAAATGTCCCTCGTGTATGGACTTTTCCACTACCTCTCGGTGGTGATCTACGACATGTGCTTCCGCGGGGAGGTCGCCGGGCTCGAGCACCTGCCGAAGCGCGGGGCCTTTCTGATCGCATCCAATCACGCCAGCCACCTCGATCCGCCCATCGTGGGCAGCCAGGTGCCGCGGCAGATGTGCTTTTTCGCGCGCAAGACCCTGTGGAAGCCCGGCATCGCCTCCTGGTGGCTCGACGAAGTCGGCACCATTCCGGTCGACCGCGACGGCGGATCGGACGTGACGGCGATCAAGCGGGTGCTGCGCGCCCTCGCCGACAACAAGGCGCTGATCCTGTTTCCCGAGGGCACGCGCACGCCGGACGGGCGCCTGCAGCCCGCGAAGCCCGGCGTGGGGCTGATCGCCTGCCGCACGCAGGTGCCCGTGGTCCCCGCAAGGATCTTTGGTTCGTTCGAAGCGTTCGGCCGTGTCGGCGGGATGCGGCTGGGCACGCCCGTCTCCGTTGTCTTCGGTCCGCCGTTGCAACCGGCCGACTACGACGATCCCAAGGCCGGCAAGGAGCGCTACCTCCGGGCGAGCGAAGCCATCATGGCCGCGATCGCGAAGCTGGAATCTCCGCCGATCACAGTGGTTTGAGGACAAGCAGCGGCTTACGGTACGAGGACGGGGTCCACCCTCCTAAATAACTCACTCTTGGGCCCGCATGGGTTTCGTTGCGTCGTTGATAATCGTATCCAGCCGGGTGCGAGTGATCTTCCGCCATGCGCGCTCAACGGTGCGCATATCGGCTTTCTCAACCGGTGTTTTTCGCACTTCGCCAAGGAGACGTGGTAAGATGTCGTCTCCGTGGCGCTCATGCATTAGGAATACCGCGCGGGTCGCGAAGGCATAGTGTGCTTTGTTCAACTCGGTTTCTCTGTCGGTATCCGTCTGGTTCTCAGCGGCGGGCCATGAACGGAGATTGATCTGCGATCTCAATCCAGCGTACTGCACCAGTTGGTCGTCCACGTCGTAAACCTGCCGAGCGAGTTCCGGTCCGTGTAGGTCGCGAACGATGCGCCATGCAAGATAGTTGGCGATACCGTCGCACAGCCAACGGCGATCTTTACTTCGGAGATAACCGTCAACCATGCCTACCTCAGCGGTCTCGTGAAGCAGTACATAGGCCTGCTGAGGGTCGGGCAGCGAATAGGACCGGAGAGCAGACTCAACGTTCGCCTTCAGGTCTTCGTAATCCTGAGCAAATAATTTCTCCACCTGTAGCTCCACCGGCAATACAGCGAGCTCTTTGGTCACCACGAAGGGCAATGCCTGTAACGACGCGGTCGCAGCAGAATCGACCGGTTCAGACGTCGGCGACGCGATGGCAACATTGTCCGATTGCGTCACGCTCGCGGCATAACCGATCATCTGCCCGGATTGCCGTAGACTGTACGTGTATTCTCGAACTGAGTCGCTGACCCGTCGCTCTGATTCGCCGGCGTCGGACTCGGTCGAGTTTCCAGTCCAGACCGCATTGATCAGGCGAGTTTCTTCGTCGTATGAAAATCCAGGGATGATCCCTCCCGCCTGAAGCCTTCGCACAAGGTCGTCGCGGTCCCAAATGGCGATGCGTCCTGAAGTTATCACCTTGACGATGGACTCCATCGCTGCCGCCAACGACCGATGAGTCGTTAGGTAAAAATCAGCGAAGACATCGTAGCACTCTTCCTGAGTCGCCAAAGGCTTGGAAAGGCCAAGCCCTTGAGCGATTCTCGCCAGGTACACCTCGCGCCGTTTACGCAGCTCGGCGACACTCAGAGGCAGCATCGGCGACACGATGTCTGATGTGGCCGGCAACATTTGTTGCCGATGCTGAACGAGGCGAAGCGCCAATCCTCGGGCAAGCGCCTCCTGCCCGGGTGAGTACTCGCAGTGTACACCTTCGATGGTTTCCCTGATTCGATCGGCAAAGGGAGTATTTTCAGCCGCGAGAGCCGTGATCGACGTCTCCAATAGGAAGGTCAGCAATATCAACCCAATCGTTCGGAAACGGACCTTGTTCATTGGTTAGATGCGGAGGTTGCTCCCGCGAGAACAAGCGCATGTCACCCCCTTTGGTAATGCAATCCCATTACCCCGCCAGCCAATATTGGAGGATTGAAGCCAAGAGCCGAAGCAACCGCATCGCAGGCGAAGCCATCGGCTCCACCTGCGTCTGGACTACTCCAACCCCGCCGCCTTGCGCGCGCGCTTGAGCACGCTCGTGGCGAGCGTCCTCGCTCGAGCGGCGCCGTCGCGTAATACTCCGTCGACGTAGTCGAGATTGGCGGCCAAACTGGCGCGGCGGGCGCGGGCTTCAGCGAAATGATTCCAATAGTGCTCGAACAGCGCCTTCTTGAGGTCTCCGTAACCGAGACCACCGCTGCGCAGGCGCGTTTCGAAATCAGTGGCGACGTCGGCCGGGGCCACGAGCTTGAGCAATTGCACGGCGAGGTTCTGATCCGCATCGGGCTTGGGTTCGGCCGGGGTCCGGCTGTCCATCACGATCGACATGATCTTCTTTCGCGTGGCCTTCTCGTCGCCGAAGAGGTCGATGGTGTTGCCGTAGCTCTTGCTCATCTTCTGGCCGTCGAGGCCGGGCACGGTGGCGACCTCCTGCTTGATGACAGGCTCGGGCACGACGAAGGTCTCGCCGTAGGTCAGGTTGAACTTGATCGCGATGTCGCGCGTCATCTCGACGTGCTGCTTCTGATCGCGGCCGACCGGCACGAGGTTGGAATCATAGAGCAGGATGTCGGCGGCCATCAGCACCGGGTAGGAAAAGAGGCCGAAGTTGGGCGAGATGCCCTTGGCGGTCTTGTCCTTGTAGCTGTGGGCGCGCTCGAGCAGGCCCATCGGCGTGAGCGTGCCGAGGATCCACATGAGTTCGCACACCTCGGGCAGGTCGCTCTGGCGGAAGAACACCGCCTTCTTCGGGTCGAGCCCGCAGGCGAGGAAATCGAGCGCGACGCCGAGCGTGTTGGCGCGACGCTGCGCCGCGTCGGTCAACGACGTCATCGAGTGGTAATCGGCTATGAAGTAGAACGCCTCGCCGCGCTCCTGCAGCTCGATGGCCGGCTTCATCATGCCGAAGTAGTTGCCGATGTGCAGGGTGCCGGACGGTTGAATGCCGGAGAGGATACGCATGGGTTAGAGGGTCGAAAATCGTTCTCGTTCTCCGATCCGCGACCGGTTCGAGAACGAGGAGGAGGAAGAGGTCAGCGAGGCTGTCAATCGCGCCGCGGGATGAGCGACACGGAGGTCCGCACCCGCGCGATGGTCGCCGGCGGGAGGTAGCCGTTGAAGGCGGCCGTGGGCATGACGAGCGAACGCGGGCCCAGCAGGGTGCCGGGATTGAGCACGGCGTTGCAGCCCACCTCGGCCTTTTCGCCGATGATGGCGCCGAACTTGCGCAAGCCGGTGTCGACCACGCCGCCGGGATGACGCACCGTGATGGTGCGTTGGTCGAGGCGGAGGTTCGAACAGATCACGCCGGCCCCGAGATGGGCGCCGCACCCGAGGATCGAGTCGCCCACGTAACTGAAGTGCGGCACCTGCGAGCCGTCCATGACGACGCAGTTCTTGAATTCGCAGGCGTTGCCCAGCACGCAGTTGGCTCCGACGATGACATTGCCGCGGATGAACGCGCCCGGCCGGATCTCCGTGCCGGGGCCGATCCACGCCGGTCCGATCAGGGTGCAGGTGGCGGGCAGCTTGACCGTCGGGTCGAGGTAGACCTTGCCCTCGATGTGCACCCCGGGCGGGAGATCGGTGCGGCCACCCTCGAAGGATACGGCGGCGAGCGCCGTTCCGATGCGCTTCAACCATTCCCACGGCGCTACCGTGGCCGGAAAATGGTCGGCGAACCGGGCAAGGGTCGGCGGGAGGTCAAAGAAGTCAGCGGCTTTCACAGCAGACATCCCTCAGGGAAAACCGCGCCTGAATCTAGACTTAATTTCTTAGGCCGCAACGCAGCTGCCCACGACGAAAGGCACGCTCCAAACCTTTTTTCACAGGAGGACGCGGAGGACACAGAGGATGGATCGGGTCATGGGTCAGGGGTCAGGGGTCAGGGGTCAGGGGTGGGCTTGCCTCGAAAAAGTGGACACCGAATCAGGCGACGTTGATGTTTGATTTTTCGTATTTTTGTTCGAAGGCCACAGGTGAGATTTGACCAAGAGAGCTGTGGCGTCTCCTTGGGTTGTAGAACGTCTCGATGTAGTCGAAGACGGCAAGCTCGGCCTCCTTGCGCGTGGCGGGGATGACCACGTCCATGTCGGTCTCGGTCTTGAGGGTACTCCAAAACGATTCGATCATGGCGTTGTCATAGCAATTGCCCGCCCGGCTCATGCTGCGAGGCATTCCTGCGGCCGCCAGTAGCCCGAGCAGTTGCGCATCGGTATACTGACTGCCGCGGTCGGAATGGTGGATCGTGCCGGCCGGCGGCCGACGATGCTTCAAGGCCGCTTGCAGGGCCGCGATCACCAGCGGGGCCGCAAGGGTCGGAGCACAGGCCCAGCCAAGCACCCGGCGGCTCCACGCATCAAGGATCACCGCCAGATACAGCCAGCCTTGGCCGGTGTCCAAGTACGTGATATCAGTCACCCAGACCTGATTGGGAGCACTGGGCTTTTCCACGAGCCTGAGCAGGTGGGGAGCCACGGGCTGGTCATGCCGGCTGTCCGTCGTGCGCGGTTTGCGCCGGTGCTTCTTTTTACCCCTCACTCCGAGTTGCTTCATCAGCCGGGTGCAGCGGCGGCGACCGATCGGCTGTCCGTTCCCCCGAAGATCCGCGACGATCCGGGGCGCCCCATAGTTGCGGCGACTTTCGCGATGCGACTGGGCGATTTGGGCGCGCAAGGCCGCGTCCTGCCTCGCACGCTTGCCTGGCCTTCCGACCTGCCACCGGTAATACCCGCTGCGCGACACCCCGAGCAGTTCGCACAGCATGCTGACTTGATGGGCGCCCTTCATCGCTTTGATCTGGGCATACCTCTCTCGGGCGTTTCGGAGAGGATGCCCAGCGATTTTTTTAGCACCGTCTCCCGTTCGCGCATCCGAAGCACCTCCTCACGCAAGCGTCGATTCTCCTCCTCGACCTCTTCCAACGTGCGTGCCGGAGCGGTGGAGCCCTGCCCCGAGGGCTTTGGACCGTAGTCCTTCCTCCACTCATACAGCCGCGCCAGCGACACTCCCAGTTCGTTCGCCACCGACTTGACCGTACGCTTCTCTCGTAGAGTCAACTCTACGGCGTGCCGTTTGAACGTCTCGTCGTACCGACGATATGGTCTGGTTGCATTAACATGATTCTCCATGGGCTCTTTCCGCAACCCAATCCGGGCCGAACTCCGTGTCCACCGCGATTGGGTCGCTTCCTGCGGCAAGCTTCTTCGCTTCTGTCCTCGGAAGCGACCCAATCGCTACGGTGTAATCCGGATCTCTCTGTCCACTAAATCGAGGCAATCACAGGGTGATGGGTCATCGGGCTGAATCCTCGTTCTCGTTATCGTAATCGTTCTCGTTCTCGGGCGTTAGTTGGGAACGTCACTTGGCCCCCAAAAGGCACAGGAGAAAGTCGAACGCGGCGCGCCCGGTCGGGAGACCGGGCCTACAAAAACGCCCCGGCAGCCACGTAGCACGATCCCGCCCCAACCGTTTTCACAGGAGGGCGCAGAGGAAACAGAGGACGGATCCGTCCTAGGTTACGACCCATGCCCCATCACCCATGACCCATCACCCATCACCATTTACCCATCATCGCCCCCCTTGCGGGCCCGCTCCAGCGGGCTGGTGGCGACCTTCGACCTTCAGACCTTCGACCTTGGACAATCCTCGGTGGACGCGCGGGTCCCTCCGCGCGTGATTCGCGATGCGCGATCGCCCAACGGAGACGCGCCCCCGTTGGCTAGGCCGCCTGCGTCGGCCGGCGGCGGAAGCGAGTCGCGAGCGCGGTCGCAGCGAGGTGGGCCATCCCCCACACCGACAGGCCCCAGAATACCGGGTCGATCACGTAGTCCCACGTGTTGTTGGACTCGATCAGGTCGAGCACCTGGCCGGCGAGCGCGGCGGCGAGCAGGATCCCGGTGCGGTTGCCGGCGGCAATCAGCGCCAGGGCGACGACGCCCACGCCGATCACCACCGTCCGTCCCTCCCAGGCAGAGGCATACAGGTCGGGTACGAGGAAGCCCGTCGCGGACCCGTAGAGTACGGTGCCCGCCACGGCACCGAGTGCGTAGGCCGTCCGCCGGTCGCGCACGCTCAGCCACGGCCGTCCGCCGAGGCGCCCGACCACAAAGGCGAGCAGGAAACCGACGAGCACCACACTCGGGTTGGCATGAACGCTCAAGAGCCAGCGCCACAGGGTGAACTCACCGAGCGGCAACACCGCGGCACCCGCGGCAATTCCACCGAGCATCCATCCGCGGACCGGACGCGGCGGCACCTGCCGGGAGCCGACGACACCGTCCAGCCAAAGCAGGACACTCCACAACAGCAGCACCACGGCTGCGACAAAGTACGCCGTCGTGAACGTCATGGGTTGCTGACCAGCCGGCCGGTCGCGGGCACGAGGCCCTCGTGCGGCAGTTGCACATGCTTGATCCGGCGGCGCTGCCACGTGTAGGTGACGTGCACATACCCGGCGGCGTCCTGCACCAGGCTGGGATACGAAAACTCGCCTTCCGCCGCATCCTCAAGGACGGCACCCGGCACCCACGTTTCGCCCTCGTCGGCCGAGACCGCGAGGCGAAGGCGACGGCGATCTTCGCGAACATCGTTGTAGGCGAGTACGATCCGGCCGTCATGGAGCCGGATCGCGTCAATGCCGGCGTCCGGGTTGGGCAGTTCGGTCGGCACGGGCAACGTCCAACTCCAGCCGGCATCGGTCGAATGCGCCACATGCAAGGTGCGCTCGTCGCCGCCGTCTCTCAACAGCATGACGGCGCGCTGTTCGTTGACGGGGACGACAGCGGGTTGAAGCAGGTCGGCGCCGAACGGCACGCGGCGCAGATGAAAACGCCCGGCGGGTTGTTCGTCGCCGGGTTCGAGCCAGAGGATCTGCGCATACTTGGCGACGAACTCGTGGTACACCGGCAGCCCGATCCAGCCATCGCGGGTGAAGAACGGCTTGGTGCGGACGAGGGTGCTGAAATTAAGCAAGGGACTCAGCGTGAGCCGCTGGCTGGTCGACCAGGTGCGGCCACCGTCGTCGGACCGCTTCACGTTGAGCAGGCTGCCCGACCACCCGCCGACGCTGACGCTGACGTACACCAGCCACAGGCGGCCCTCGGGATCGGGAAACAAAACGGCGTTGCCGAGTTTGCGCACGTTGCGACCGGTGTCGCTCTCGACGTCCTCGGGGCCGAGCAGCTTTTCCGGGGCGCCCCAAGTGCCGGCGGGACCCGGGCTGCGCCGGGCCAGGTAGATCGCCACATCGGCCGCGCCCTCGCGCTGGCCGCCGTACCAGATCGTGACGAGTTCGCCGTTGGGCAGCGTGCAGATCGAGCTGCCGTGCACGCTGGGCGTGAGTTCCTCGCCCACCACCCAGGCGGACACCGGCACGGTCATGGAAGCGGCGGACGTGGCGACGGCGATCGACGGGGTTGCGGCCGGCACCACCATGGCCGAACGCGGGCTGACCTGCCGGGCGCCGGCATGCCAACCAGCGAGGCCGGTGGCGGCGACCGTGACCAGGGCCCAGACGAGGCGGGCACGCAACGATAGCGAAGCGGACGAATCAGACATCACGAACGATCCCGGACAAACGCGGTGCGGTTGTGCGGGTAGAGGGTGATCAGGAGAAAGATGATACAGCCGCCCAACTCAAGCAGTTCGCCCTTGCGGCTGGAGGGAATGAAGGTGGCGACGCCGCCGATGAGCAGGTAGGCGACGATGTGCAGCCACCGCGGCAAAGGAATCGCCCAGCCATCGATCCAGGCGCGGACGCCGCCGACCTTGCGATAGAGGATCGGCAGGATGAGCACGTAGGTCACGATGACGACGGCGAGAAGCTGGCCGAACACGAGCCGGTTGATCTTCACCTCGCCGACCACGAGATTGTGCAGGTTGGTTTCCTGCTGGGCGTTGTTGGCCTTGAAGAACTCCGGCGACTCCACCCCGAGAATCCGCTGCCCCCAGGAGATCTCCTCGCCGGCGCCGAAAAAGAACAGCGCGCCGAGGATGCCGGTGCAGAGCAGGAACCAGCGCGAACGCTGCTGACGGAGCGTGATGACCCGGTAGGTGCAGACGCCGCTGGCCGTGAGCAACGCGATCACCGAAAGCGATTCCACGACACCGTCCTCCACGGTGTAGACCTCGTTGAAATACGGCAGGTTGGTGTGGGCGAAATAGACCCCGAAGAGCATCATGTTCAGCAACACCGTGAGGGCGAAGACCTCGAAGCGGTTGATGAACGAAGGCGTGGAATTCATTGAAGAGGACAAAGGCGAGGCAGTGGGACGAGGAGCCCGGAGTGGACGGGGCCGCCCCACCCAAGGCGCGAGCAGAAAAGGCAACGCCGTCCGGTTTTTCCAGAAAATAGCTCGATCCCGCGCGCAAATTGCCGGCGATACCACCGACTGACCGATGCGCGGACGCCGAAAACAAGACGCCCCGCAACCGGAAGGATTGCGGGGCGAACTAAAAATGGAGCAGGCGAAGAGACTCGAACTCTCGACGTCCACCTTGGCAAGGTGGTGCTCTACCAACTGAGCTACGCCTGCGAATGAGGGGATGAGAAGTAGGAGTTGGCCAAGCCGCGTCAATAGGTTTTTTGAGAACCCGAGAGCGTCCGCCTATGCGGCGGACGCACGGATTCCTCCGCGCGTCGTTTCGGGGTATGCGAGCGCAGGCCGGACGGCGGTCGGTGCGCCGGTCCGCCTTCGCAGCGGGCGCAGGGACGCGCCCGCCCACCTGGGGCACGACGCCTTGAAGATTTTCCCGCAGAGACGCTGAGACGCAGAGATGAAATCCAACTCGCTCAACCTTTCCACGGGAGCGCGGGATGGGGATGGGGCAGATCGTGGCTCCGGACTACCTCAACCTGACATGGCGATCCAAACGTTGCCTTACGAACGACGAGCCCCAGCTCGGCTCCGGTGCAAACAGCGTTGCGCGTGCAAGTGAGCCGCCCGACGACCCACCGCGCCCCGCGATGTGCTCTGCCGGCTTCGGACCGAAACGCCTCATCAAGGTAGGGACGGATCTCCGAGCCGTCCGCTCCGTCAGCCCCGCATGTCCGGTCACGATCCAGCGGTTTCGGAGAAACCGCCCTACCCTTCTATCCGAGGGGGACGCGCGGGTCCCTCTGCGCGTGGTGGGTACGCGAGCGCAGGCCGGACGGCGGTCGGTGCGCCGGTCCGCCTTCGCAGCGGGCGCAGGGACGCACCCGCCCACCTGGGGCCCGACTCCGCCATGGCTCTTGCTCGTTCCTCTTTCTCTTTCGTCTTTTTCCCCGGACCGAGTGCCCCGCTCTGAGCGAAAGAGGAAAGAGCAAGCAGGGGCGAGAAAGAGGCGACCTTCGACCTCCAAACCGTCGACCTTTGACGGCCCGACGTCGTCGCGCGGACGGCGCGGTGAGCCGTCCGCGTCCCTCACCCGCCGAGGGTGAGTTTGCCGCTGCCGGAGCGGGGCGGCGCGTCCGGCGCCGGGCTGGCCTTGTCCGAGCGGTAGTAGGCGTAGTTGGCCGTGTAGTAATCGTAGTCCTCGCCCGAACGCGGCGGCACCTGATTGAGCACGGCGCCGACCAGCGGGGTATGCAGGCCATCGAGCACCTGGCGCGCGCGCAGGATCATGCTCTGCGGATTGCGGCGGTGCTGGATCACGAGCACCACGGCATCCACGCACCCGGCGAGCACCGCGGCGTCGCTCACGCCGATCACCGGAGGCGAATCGATCAGGATGCGGTCGTAGCGTCCCTGCAGATCCGCGAGCAGGGTGCGCAACCGGTCGGCGTGCAGCAGCCCGAGGGTGAAACCGTTCACGCTGCCGCTCGGCAGGACGTCGAGCCGGGCGACCGACGAGGGACGCACCGCCTCGGCAAAGGTCGTCCGGTCGAGCAACACCTCGCCGAGACCCGGTCCGCGGGCCACGTTGAACAGCCGGTGCTGCACCGGACGACGCACGTCGCCGTCGATCAGCAGCACGCGCTCACCGGCGTCCGCCACCGCGCGCGCGAGGCGGTGAAGGGTGGTCGATTTACCCTCGCCCGGTCCCGCGGAGACCAGACTGACCACGCGGGCGGCCTTGGAGGCGGCGTTGAGCTTGAGGTTGGTGTGCAGGACGCGGAATGGCTCGTCGATCGACGGATCGTTGTCGGCCTGCCCGGGTTCGTCCGTGAGCACCGGGATGACGCCGAGCACGGGCAACCGCAGCCGCGTCTCCACTTCAGCCACGCTGCGGAAGCTGGTATCGAAATAGTCGATCACGAGGGCAAAGCCCACGCCGAGCGCGAGACCGAAGAACACCGCGAGCACCAGGTTGATCGTCCAGCTGGGCCGGGCCGGCTGGCGCGCGGGTTCGGCGGCGCCGAGCAGCTCGGTCGTGCGTTTCGGCACCTGAAAATCGACCTCCCGCTGGCGTAGTGTCATCTTCAATGTGGTGGCGAGGCGCGTCTCGTCCTCGAGTTTTTGCACCGCCTCCTCGAAGGGGCGCAGGCGGTCGCGGGCGGAGAGAATCTGGTCGACCTTGGCCTGGGCCAGCTGGCGCTCCAGTTCCACCACCCGCGCCTCCGCTTCCTTGTAGGCGATCTCGAGGGCGTTCTCGTACCCCTTGAGCTGGCCGTCGAGTTGGGCGCGCACGACCTGCACGTTGCCCACCGCGGCGACGAGGTCGGGATGAGCCTCGCCCAGGCGCGAGCGCAGGCGGGCGACGTTCTGGTCGGCGACGAAATAGGCTTGGAGGAGATTCTGGATGTTGGCGTCCTGGATCAGCTCGGAATTGACGAGGTTGACCCGTTCCTCGGGCGGGATGTCGCGGAAGCGCTCCCAGCGCGTCTTGCGGCCGATCGCATCGACCCGGAGGGCGATGAGCGAATTCTGCATCTGCCGCAGCGTCTCGATCTCCATGTCGGAGTAACGCGCGCTGAGATCGACGCCGGCGAGATTGAGGTCGTTGCGCACGCGTTCAACCGCATCGCGCTGGGCGATGACGTTGCGCTCCTGCGCCTCGAGTTCGCGCCGCAGCTGGGCGAGCCCCTCGCGCTGCTCGGAGGTGGCGAACTCGATCCGGTCCTCCGAATACACGCGGGCGATCTCGTTCGCGATCTCGGCGGCGAGGCGCGCGTCGCGGGCGAAGACCCGGATGTCGATGAGCGAGGAGTTGCGCACGCTTTCGACGCGCAGCATGGAGCGCAGCAGGTAGCGGTAGGTGACCTCGGTGGGCAGGGCCGCATCGGTGCCGAGGTCGCGGGACAGGCGTTCGTTCAAGCCGAGGCGGGCGATGACCGCATGCAGGATCTTCGGGGACTGCATGATCTTGAACTGATCCTGCAGGAAGTACGGGTCGTACGCACTGCGGGCCTGGTTCTGCTGATACAGCTGTACGCTCCCCTCGGGTTTCTCGACACGGATCTGGGCCACGGACAGGTACCACTTCGGCAGGAAGGCCGTGACCGCGGCGGTGGTCAGGAATACCAAGGCGGCAATGACGAAGATCAGAGTCCGGCGCTGACGGAGCACCTGCAGAAAATCTGCGAGCGTCGCGTGCTCCTTGCCGGCGAAAGAGGCTGCCATGGGTGAGGCAAAGGAACGCCGGCACCCCGGAGTCAGCAAGCCCGATCTGCGCCGCGCCCGGGGGTGCGCCCGTCGGCCGAGCGGGTGCAGGGACGCGCCCACCCACCCCGGACACCTCGTCCGCCGGGGACTCAGAACTCGAACCGGGCGGAGAAGCCCACGCGGTTGCGCCGGAGATCGCGGTCGTCGTCGTCGGACGACACGCGGTCGCGGTCGTAGGTGAGGGAGACCGAGCCGTTGCGCCGCCAGGCATAGGTCAGGGCAAAACCTGCGCGGACGGTGTCTTCGTCGCGGTCGGGACTAATCCCGCGACGGCCCTGCAACTGACCGGGCTCGAAGTTCAGCGACGTCGACGCGGAGAGCACGGGCGTGAGGAAATGCTGCACATTGACGAACAGACGGTGCACCCGCGCATCGGTGTACAAGCTGAGGTTCGACGTCTCCTCGAGGCCGTAGCCGTACCCGCCGGCGACGTAGCTGGATTGGCCGTAGTCGTACTTCACCGTGGCCTCGGCGTAGAGTGAATCGGTCGAATCGTCGCCGCGACGACGGCGGCCTTCCCAGCCGATGCGCGCGCCGGCCGCCAGCTTGGGGTTGGGCTCGTAATCGACTCCGACCAACAGGTAACGCGAGCTCTTGTCCTTGAACGCCGCATCGACGTCGTAGGCGACGTCGAGGTACCGAACTTCGGCCGCGGCCTTGAGCTCGGGCAGCAGGCTGTAGGCGGCGGCTGCACCGACGAGCACCTCGGCGCGGTCGAGGCCGTCGGCCAGACCGCGGTTGTCATACCGGTAGTGGAGCGCGCGCGCCTTCAGCAGGCCGGCGAGACGCGGGTTGACCTTGGTTTCGAAACGGCCGTCGACGATGTTGCGCTTGAAGGACTGGTCGGTGTTGACGGGCACGCCGGCGAGCAGCGACTCCGGATTGCGCACGATCTGGAACGTCTCGTTGAGGTCGATCGTCGTATCCGGCCGGAACGCATGGGCGAGCCGCACCGACGCATCGTGGCTGTCGAGCGTGCGATCCCCGGGCCGGTCCACCATGTGCTCGAGCGAGGGCTGGTAACGGGCCGAGAAGAACGTGCGCGGCGACAGGGACGCGTTGAACGAAAGCTGCGGCGCCACGCGATAGACCAGGCTGTCGATCTCGTTCCGGGCCGAGCCGAAGATGTTGCTGTCGTGCACCACGCCGGCGTCGATCCGCACCGAAAGCCCCTGCCCCTGCTCCTCTTCGGGAATCGGCGCGTACACCGCCAACGCGCGCACGGCGCCGAACGCGGCAACCCAGGCGAGAACGGCGGCGGGCTTCATGAAGAGCACAAGGGGCGGGAAACTAGGGGGATTCCCTCGGTCAGCGCAATGACTTAACCGTAGGACGCAGCGCGCCGGGCACGGACATCAGCCGGACGTTGTCCGCGATGCGCCGGTGCTGCGGCAGCGGAAAGTCGGCCGGCAGGCGCTCATCGATCAACCCGACGTAGATGCGCCCCCAATCGCCAAAGCGGCTCGCCTCGACGGTTGGACGGTTCAAGTCGGCAAAAAACGGGCGGTCCAGGGTGTGCGGGGTGAGCAGCAGGGCTTCGACCGGCTGCCGGACCATGACCTCGCGAAAGCCGCGCAAGCTCGACGGCTGCCACCACACCCTCGACCCGGAGTACCACGCCGCGCCGGCCGGGATGTCCGCCATCCACGCCGCGTGCGCCCCGTTGCCGCGGTGCAAGGCGTCGCCCAGTTCGACGAGCAGTCCGGGATGATAAGGCGGATAGTGAAAGTGCGTCCGTCGCGGTTCGAGCACGTCCTGCCACAGCGGCAGCGACTGCAGGACGAGCACGCCCACCCAGGCCGGCCGCAGGCGGGCAGCCCAGAACGGCTGGCTCGCGAGCAACACCTGCAGAAAGGCGGTGCCAAACACGATGAGCAGGGGCGCCAGGATGAGGGCCGGCAGACGTTCGCCTTCGCCGGAGTCGCACAGGCCGCGGGCCACGGTCAAGCCGGCGAGAGCCAGGGTGACCCCAGCCCGCAACGAGCGGGCCGCGTCGTGGGGAAACCGATACACCCAGCCGGCGACAAAAAACGCGGAGAAGAGCAGTCCACCCGCCCACAGGTCGGCCTGCACGCCGGACTGGACGGCGGTCAGGGCCTTGTTGGCCAGTTTGCGCAGGTCGATGGCGGGGGCCTCGGCCGAGAAGGTCCGACGGAACTGCTCCGGCTCGGCGGTGGGATCGCCGGCACGCCACGCCACCTCCTGCCAGGCGAGGCCGAGGGGATGGCCGGCGATGGCCACGTTGCGAATGAGCCAAGGGGAGGCCACGAGCAGGGCCGCTCCGAGCACCAGCAAGACCGGCGCAACCCGACGTCCCGGGGCCCGCCCCCATGCGGCGGCTCCCGCCACAAGAGGCGCCATCAACCCGAGGGTGTAATCGATCAGGAACAGGGCGCCGCAGCCGGCGCCGGCGAGCGCCCACCCCAAGCGTCCGCTGCCGCCGGCAGCGCGGGCCTCGACCGCGCGAATCCAGGCGTGAGCGATGAGCAGGACGATCACCATCGCCAGCGGCGTGCCGTTCAAGGCGACGGTCGCGGTCCAGACCGGGGCCGACAGCAGCAACGCGCCCGCCGAGACCACCCCCACTGCTGGAGAGAACAGGCGCACGCCCAGCCGCCAGGTGAGCAGGACGGCGCCCCAGAGCAGCAGTCCGTTGACGCCGAGCAGCACGTAATCGCCTGCGAAACCGTCGGGGGTGGCCGGCAGGTCGCTGAGCCAGCGCGTGCGGACGCCCTCGGGCAGCAGCGCCAGCACGCCGCCCAGCAGGGCCGGATAGAGCGGTGCGTGTCGAAGTTCCGGATACGGCCGGGCCGGATCGAAGGGCACGCCGCGAGTCTCGAACCACGCCACCACGTGCGGCTCATTGACCGGCGTGGTGAAGCCCGCTCCGGCGGCGAGCTGACGGGCGACCGCGGCCTGCGCCAGGGTGGTTTCGGACCGCGGCCCACGAAACTGCTTCATGGCAACGGCGAAGCTCAGCACGAGCACGCCGAGCACGAAAGCCGCCCGCGTCAACCAGCGGGCGCCCGGTCCCGACTCGAGCCAATGGACCCAGCCGGAGGACGACGTCGGGGCAGGCATGACAACGCGGCGGCGGCTCCGGGGCTCAGTCCGTCACGTCGAGCTCGGGCCACTGCGAGAGCTTGCGATGCAAGGTACGCCGGCTGATGCCCATCAACTGCGCGGCCTTGGTGCGGTTGCCCCGGGCCTTGATCAGGGCCTCGCGCAGCAGGCGTTTCTCGTTCTCCTCGACGGAGAGCGGATTCGCCGCGGCCGCGACCGGGGTGCCGGAGCCATCGGCGGCGGCGACGCCGCGGTACTTGGGTTCCAGATCGAACTCGGACAACTTGCCGCCGCGGCGGAGGACGACGGCGTTCTCGCAGAAATTGCGCAGCTCGCGGATGTTTCCGGGCCAGGGATAGCTTTGCAAGGTCTGGAGGGCGCCCGGCTCCAGCGTGAGCGGCGGCAGGCCATTCTCCTTGGAAAAATAGTTCAGGTAATGCGCGAGCAGGAGCGGAATGTCCTCCGGGCGCGCGCGCAGCGGCGGCATCAGGATGCGGACAACGTTGAGACGGAAGAAGAGGTCCTCGCGAAACTTTCCGTCCTTCACCAGCTGCTCCAGATTGCGATTGGTCGCGGCGACGAGGCGTACGTCGAGCTCGAGCGGCTTGTTGCCGCCGACCCGCTCGATCGTGCGCGATTCGAGGAAGCGCAGGAGCTTCACCTGCGTGCTGGCCGAAATCTCGCCGATCTCGTCGAGGAAGAGCGTGCCGGTGTCCGCCGATTCGAAGCGGCCGACGCGCCGCTCGGTCGCGCCGGTGAAGGCACCGCGCTCATGGCCGAAGAGCTCGCTTTCCAGCAGGTTCTCGGAGAGCGCCGCGCAGTGCACGGCGATGAAAGGCGCGCGCGCCCGCGGGCTGCACTGGTGCACCGCCTGGGCGATGAGCTCCTTGCCGGTGCCGGATTCGCCCTCGATCAAGATGGTCGCGCGCGAGGGTGCCACGAGACGCACGCGGTCGATCACCTCCTGGAGCCGGGCGGAGTTGCCGACAATCCCCTCGAAGTTGAACTTTTCGTCGAGCCGCTCGTGCAGCTGCTTCACCTCGACCTCGAGCGTGCGGGTTTTGAGCGCGCGCTGGATCAGCACCTCGAGCCGCTCGATGTTGACCGGTTTGGTGAGGAAATCGACCGCGCCGCGCTTCATCGCTTCGACCGCGCTCTCGATGTTGCCGTACGCGGTCATCATCAGGACGGCGGGCTTGTTCGGCAGGGTCAGCGCCTTGTCGATCACCTTGAGGCCGGACTTTCCGGGCATGCGCAGGTCGGTCAGGATCACGTCGAACTCCTGCGCATCCATGAGGTTGAACGCCTCGTCGGCGTTGGCCGCCACCGACACGTCATAGGCATCCGCCAAGGCTTCCTGCAGCCCTTCGCGGGTGTGTTTCTCGTCATCTACGATCAGCACGCTCGGGACCATGACCCATGACTCACGCCAGGCGGTCGGCCGGGTCAACGGGAAATTCTGTCACAGTCGAACGCCACCCATTGGCGGCACCGGTCGTTTATTTCCGCAACGTTGCAACCTGAGGGCGGTCCAACTAGTCTACGTTCACCCGTGAAATGTCGCATCTCCCCGGTCGCCCGCAGCTCCAATCCATGGAGCCAGGTTCCCATCAACACCCCGCCTCGGCCCGCTGGCCGGCGGTGACCTTAGCCCATCCGACCTGCGATCTGCGACTGACCCTTCGTCTGAGGTAACGCTTCCATGCCCTTGTTGTCCGTGCTCCGGTCCCCTTCCCTTGCCCTGATCGCAACGGTGCTTCCGTTGCTCCTTTTGCTGACGGCCTGTGCGAGCAGCCACCGCGTGCAAGTCAACGCGCTGACCCGCCCCAAGGCGGAGGAGAAGCAGTCCTACCGGCTGCGCAGCACCAACCCGGAGAATCCCGAGGACACGCTCCGTTATCAGGAAGCGGCCAACTTCGTTCGCACGGCCCTGTCGGGGCGCGGACTCTATGAGGCGGCGGAGCCGGAAGCGGCCGACGTGGTCATCGAACTCGACTACGGGATCAGCCCGCCGGAGGTACGCCAGGAGGTGGTGAAGGAACCGGTGTACCGCACCGTGCCGGGGCGCACCTACGTGAGCACAGTCGTGGTCGGCACCGACAAGGAAGGGAAGCCGATCGTGCAGCGCCAGGTCTACCGCGAACCGGACCGACAGGAGTTCGTCGGCTTTCGCGAATACCTCGTGACGCGGGTGTACTACGAAAAATACCTGACCATGGCGGCCCGGGAGAATCGCAGCGACGCCGAGGGCGGCGTACCGGCGGAGGTCTGGACCGTCGATGTGCGCACGGTCGGTGAAAGCGATGACCTGAGGAAACACCTGCCCGTGCTCGCGGCGGCGAGCATCAAGCACATCGCCGACGACACACGCGGCAAGGTGGACGTCCGCCTCAAGGCCGACAGTCCGGAAATCGAGTTTGTGCAAACGGGTGGATGAGGTAGCGTCCGATCATGCGCCTACCCCCGCTCCGGCCCTTCCCCGCGGCGTTCGTCCTGCTCGCGGCCGTGCTGCTCTTGCTCGGCACCGGCTGCCGGACGCGCACCCACTACACCGTCGCTTCCTTCACGACGCCGACGGCGGAGACGGCCCGGAGCTACGTGCTCGATCTCAACCGCTCCGGACTCCCGCCCCGCAGCCTGCGCAGCCAGGAGGTCACGGAGATTGTTAAGTCTGCGCTCGGCTCCCGCGGGCTGCACGAAGCGCCGAGCCGTGAGGCCGCCGACATGGTGGTGCGAGTCGAGATCAAGGTGGAAGGCCCGCTGGTGAAATACATCGAAACCGCCACCTCCCATCAGGGGGCCACCTCCAGCGGCGGCGAACCGGTCGTATGGTACCGGGACAAGATGCTCGAAGTCTACTACGAGAAGACGACGCTCGTGCTCACCGCCTTGGAGAAGTCGCCTGAACGCGGCCAGGTGCCGGACATCATCTGGCAGGTCGAGGTCGCCCAGGAGGCGGACAAGGCCAACGTACGCGCCGCCCTGCCCGTGCTCGCGGCCAAGAGTGTGGACTACATCGGCGAGGAGAGCGGAGGCACGGTGGACTTGCCGCCCGACGCTCGCCGCACGGTGCAACACGTGCCAAACCGCTCGCGCCAGCTCGGCCCCTGAGGCCGGCGGCCGCCGCCCGCGGCCCGTCAATGTTTGAGCATGCGCACGCGCCGGTCCTTGCGCGGAAACTGCAGGGTCACGACCGTGCCAACGCCTTCCTTGCTCTCGACGCCGACCTGGCCGCCGTGTTCGCGCATGATGCGCTGCACAATCATCAGGCCGAGGCCGTGGCCGCCGGGCTTCGTGGTGTGGTAGGGTTGGAAAAGCCGCACGAGGTCCTCCTGGCGGATGCCGCTGCCCGTGTCACCAAACAGCAGATACACCTGCTCGTCGTCGGCGCGGGTCCGGATGCGCAGGCGCCCGCCCGGCTGCATCGCCTCGACCGCGTTCTTCGTGATGTTGAAGAAGACCTGCTTGAGCTGGTTGCGATCGGCCATGACAAGCGGCAGTCCCGCCGGCGTCTCCGCCTCGACGGTGATGCCGCGGTCGGCCAGCTCGCGCTGCTGGAAACGCAGCACCTCGTCGAGCACCTCGACCAGATTGGTCTCCGCGAGGTCGGGCGGACGCGGACGGATGGCCTCGAGGAAGTTGCTGATGATCCCGTCGAGCCGCGTGACCTCGTCGCGGCAGATGCGGATCGACTCGCCCAGCGCCTCGGTCTCACGGGAGGCCTTCAATTTCCGCAGCTTTCGCTCGATCAGCTGCAGGTGGATGGTGAGCGAATTGAGCGGATTGCCCAGCTCGTGGGCCACGCCCGCGGCGAGCAGCAGGATCGAGGAGGTGCGCTCGTTCTCGATGCGTTGTTCGGTCGTGACCTTGTCGCGGGTCACGTCGGAGAGGATGACGGCGAAACGCCGTTCGTCGCCGCGGTGTTCGCCGCCAAACGGCACCATGTACAGCCGGACCGTGCGCGGCTCCGGGTAGGTGAGTTCGAACTCGCGCGCCATGACCGGCAACGCGGACGCGCCCCCCTCGTCGTCCAGCGCGGCGCCGAGCGACGGGCGCAGGCCCGGCACGAGGCGCCACAGCACCTCGCCGTGCAGTTCGTCGTCGTTGAGTCCGATCAGCCGGTGGGCGGCGTCGTTGGCGTAGGCGATGACGCCGTCGTAGCCGATGACGAGCACGCCTTCCTGCAGCGTATTGAAGATGTCCTCGAACATGCCGCGCTCGCGGGCGAGGCGTTGGACGAGCTGGGTGAGGTTGACCGCGTCGAGCGTGTCGAGCCGCCCGAGCACGCGATCGAGCGAGGAATGCTTTTTGACGGCCATGGCGGGAGAAAAGCGGGTTCCGGGCGGATGGCAACGATGCCGCGACCAGGTGCGTCGCATGCCAAAAGACGCCCTAGTTTCCGTCGTCAGTCTCGCCGAGAAAGTCGAGCTGCCCGGGATCGACGCGGGCGGCGAGCAGCTTGCGCAGGAACAGCTCGCGGTGATGCGGCGAACGGCCGAGGCGAAGCACGGCATCCCGGTGCTCCTCGGTACCGTAGCCCTTGTGCTGCGCGAAACCGTAGCCCGGACAGGCGGCGTCGAGTTCGACCATCAGGCGGTCACGGACCACCTTGGCAACGATTGACGCCATGGCGATGCAGAGCGAGCGGGCGTCACCGTTGACCACGGCGGTGTGTGGATACGGGAAACTGCGCAGCGGCAGGCCGTCGACGAGGATGCGCGCGGAGGCGGCCGGCTGGAACGCGGCGATCTCCTCGGCCGACGAAAACAGGTCCGGCTCGCGCCGCTGCTCGAAGGCGGACGGCGGAAAAATGCCCTCCAGCGCGCGGCGCATCGCGAGCTTGGTTGCGCCCAGGATGTTGAGCTGCTCGATCTCCGCGACCTCAGCCACCCCGTAGTGCGCGTGGATCGCACCCTCGCGGGCGAGCGCGTCGAACTCCGCCCACAGCGCCTCCCGTTCCGCGGCGTCGAGCTGCTTCGAGTCGTTGATCCGGCGCGCGTTCGCCTCGGTCCAGCGGCTGTCGAGAAAGGCGCGCGTCACCAGCACCGCGCCCGCGACGACCGGACCGGCAAGCGCGCCACGACCGGCCTCGTCAACCCCGATGAGGTTCGCCACCCCCTCGAGTTGGCGGAGGTCAAAGCCCCGAAGCTGGCGACGTCGGGCCATTCAACGAGCGAGCGCAGGCGTCGACGCGCAGGGGGTTGCGCACGCCGGGGGCTGGCTTCGAAACGAAGAGCGGGAAGCGATCGCCGTCATGGTTTCAGCGTGCGCCCGCCCCCTGCCCCGTCAAGCGAGTCGTCGCGGGCCGGCCTTGCCGCCCGTTCGCCCGCACCGGGCCGGGCCTACCATTCCATCTTCGGCGGCGGCGGCTTGAGCGGCAGCTCGTCGAGCTTGCCCGCATCCGAGACCACCTCGTAGGCGGTGCGAAAGTGCAGCTTGGCAAAGTCACCCAGCGCCCGCGCGCCGAAACGGTCGATGATCTGGCGCGCCTGCACCTTCACCTGGGGGCCGGCGCCCTTCTGCAGCGGACCGCCGAAGCGCACCGACAAGTCGCGCATCAGGCGCACATACTCCGCGCGGGCAACGACCGACGCGGCCGCGACCACGGGATCCTCTTCCGCCTTGGTGCGCATGCGCAACTCGAAGGCCTTCTCGCCCTTGCGCACGAGCTCACGTTGCACCAGCGGCTGCTCGGTGAACTGGTCGAGCAGGCCCCACGGCACGCGCTTCTCCGCCAACGCCTGCAGGAGCGCGGTGGCGTGCTGCCAGGCGAGCAGGGAATTGAGGTTGGCCCGCGGCCGCGCCATGAGCTCGTTGTACTTGGGCATGCTGCAGTAGCAGGTGCGCACGACGGCCCGCGGCGTTTCCCGGATGAGTTTGTCGAGCTGCAGGATGCGCTGCTCGGTGATCTTCTTCGAATCCTGCACGCCCGCCTTGCGCCACTCCTCGATCGCGGCCTTCTCGGCGATGACCGTCGCGGCGACCAC
>CAYZBG010000079.1:0-23094 GCA_964476565.1 uncultured Opitutus sp. | reverse complement strand
GATCGTGCCGGCAGTCGAAGACGAGCCAATGCGGGTCCGACAACTGGGCCGAGAGATGGGCGGTGCTGATCAGCATAGATGCACCTTGCACAGCATGATGCGGGCCGGCAACCGGCTAGGCAGGCGTGGAGGCCGGTGCGAAGACGAATTCCAGACGCGGCAGGCGGCGCGCGAGGTAATCGAGCAGGGTCCCGATGAACACGATTGCCCCGGCCATTTCGAGGGACTCCTCCAGCGTGGTGATGGCGACGTAGGTGAGGTTCTCCTGGCCAACCCGTTCGGCGTAGCCTCCGCCGATCAGTTCGCACCCGATGCAACCGCCAAGGTACAGTGCGGCCGCGAGCAGGGTCCGCCCGCGTGTCGGCGACGGCAGGCGCAGCCAGAAACGAAAATAAAACAGCGCAAGCACGGCCACGAGCAGGCCGGCGGGCAGCACCCACGCAAAGTAGAACACCCCGAGGTCGTTGCCGCCCAGCAGCGCGCGCGTCGGTGCGATCAAACGCTCGTGCAGGGTGACGAGTTCGTCGACGGCCATGAGGGCGAAGCCGCCCGACAGCACCGCCCAGTGTTTCACGCCGGGTTCGCGCCGGTGATGATGCCACCACGCGATGAACCCGAGCAGCGCCGCGGCCACCAGCAGCAGATGGGCGGAAAAGTACGTCGGCAGATTCCGCTCGGCATCGACGTGGACGAAGCGGATCGCCCGGGCGAAGTGTTCAACCGCGAAACCGTGTTTCAGGATTTGCCCGACGGTGCTGAGGGCCACCAGCCCGACGGCCGCCATGCCCAGCGCCCTTACGACCCGCCGGGGATGGATGCGCAACGTGAGGGACATGCGGGAGGCTCACCCGCACGATTGTGACAATTCGGTGACGCGCAAGGCTCGGCTGCGGTCGCGGGGGCGGTCTCCGCAGCCCGTGGTCAGCTGCCGTCCCGGATCACCTCGAGGATTTCGATTTCGAAGAGCAGCGTGGCATGGGGCGGCACCTGGCCGGGGCGGCCGTGTTCGCGATAGCCGAATTCCGACGGGATCGCGACTTCGTAGGTCCCGCCGGATTGCATGAGCGGCATGACCTGTTCCCAGCCGCGGATGATCTGACGAGGCTGTGCGCCCACCTCGAACCAGTAGGTGTGCAGGCGGCTGCGCTTCTGATTGAAGATCCGGCCGTCGATGAGGCGCCCGACGTAGAGGGCGTTGACTCGGTCGCCCTTGCGGATGAAGGCGCCGCTGCCCGGCGTCTTCTCCCGAAAGCGGATGCCTCCGGGCAGCAGGCGCGCGCCTGGCATCTGGGCGTCAACGATGGCCGCATCGGCCGCCGGCATGAAATCGAGCCGGCTGGGCTCGGCGGCGGGAAGCGGCAGGCGAAGCAGGAGGAGACCCAGCAAAGAGGCGAGCATTAGGTAGAGACGGCGAGGCATGCCCACCGATGAGCAAAATCAATGCCGGGTCGCCCCTCGCTCCGCCGGTTCGGTCAGCCGGTTCGAAACGCCTCCCGCTTGCACGCCTCGGGCGCGTCCGACCTTGCGCGCGTCGGTTGCGAAAGCGGTCGACGGGCCGGCGTGGGGCGTCATGCTGGCGCCATGACAGCAGCCCCGGCTCCGTTGCGGTTCATCGCGGTGCTCGGCGTCATCCTCGCCCTTCTGGTGGCGCTGTCGTGGTACGAGGCGCGGTATCCGGCGGACTGGTACCTTGAGAACGCGCTGGTGCTGGCGGCGGTGGTGTACGTCGCTTCGACCGCGTGGGCGCTGCCCCTGTCGCGCACCAGCTATGTGCTGATCTTGGTGTTTCTGTGCTTTCACGAGATCGGCGCGCATTGGACGTTTGCCGAGGTGCCCTACGACGAGGCGGCGCGGCGCTGGCTGGGCTTTTCCCTGAACGAAACGATGGGCTGGACGCGCAATCACTACGATCGCTTCGTGCACTTTCTCTACGGTTTCCTCTTACTGCGCCCGATGCGCGAGACCTTGGGCGCGATCTTTCCGGTGACCGGCGGGCGCAGCGCGGTGCTGGCCTGGGTCTTCCTGTTCGCCACGTCGTCGCTTTACGAGCAGCTGGAATGGGCGGCGGCCCTCGTGTTTGGCGGTGACCTCGGGCAGGCCTACCTGGGCACGCAGGGCGACGTTTGGGATGCGCACAAGGACACCCTCATGGCCGCGATCGGCGCCCTCGTGGCCCTCGCGGTCCCGGGTCTGGCCGGACGGACGCCGGTGGCGCCGCGCGGATCTGCGCCTAGGCCGGGCGCTCGGGCGAGAGCGGCAGCGTGACCTCGCCCGAGGCGAGGCGGTGCAGGAAGAGCGCGGCGAGCTGGGCGCGGCTGGCAAGCGAGGGCAGGTTCACCCATTCGCTCTCGCTGTGCAGGTCGCCGCCAATGGGCCCGACGCCGTCGAGGCAAGGCAGACCGGAGGCGGAGAGCAGGTTGCCATCCGAACCACCGGCGGAGTGAACCCACTTGGGCGGGGCCAGTCCGAGATCGGTGGCGGCCTGGAGCCAGGCGCCGTAAGCGGCGATCTCCGCGGGCCGGCATTCCTTGGGCGGACGGTCGAACGTGCCTTCGACCTTCAGCACGCAGTCCGTGTCGGCGCTGGTGCGTGCGGCCAGCGCCTCGAGACGCGCGATGACCTCGCGCTGCTGGGTGGCCTGGGTGATGCGCACATGCAGCTCCGCTTCGGCGCGGTCGGGCACGATGTTGATCGCGCCGCCACCCTGTACGCGCCCCACGTTGAGCAGCACGTCGGGCAACTCGGCCGGCAGGCGCGCCGCCGCGAGGAGGAAGGACGAGAGGGCGAGGATCGCGTTGCGGCCTGCCTCGGGCTGGGCGCCGTGGGCCGCGCGACCCTGGCAGCGTATGAGGAAGGCGCCGGTGCCTTTGCGGGAGTGGATGATCTCGCCGCCCGGCCGGGCCGGTTCGAAGACGAGGCCGAAGTGATTACGCCGGGCGGCGGCGGCGAGGGCGGGCGCACTCGCGAAGGAGCCCGTCTCCTCGTCCGGCGTCAGCAGAATCTCCCACCCGATGCGCTCGGCATACGGAGTCTCTTCGAAGGCGGCGAGGGCGGCGAGGAGGGTGACGATCCCGCCCTTCATGTCGGCCACGCCGGGGCCGTTGAGCACGGTGTCGCCATCCATGCGGCAACGTTGGAACGGGTGATCGGCCTCGTACACCGTGTCGTAATGGCCGTTGCAGAGCACGCGCAGCGGGGCCTCGGGACGGCAGCGCGAGCGGACGATCCGGCGCTCGCCCGCCGGCAGGAAATCCACCTCGCCGGGCAGCAGCCGCAGGGCGTCCGCGAGCACGTCCGCCATCCGGTCCAGGCCGGCGGCATGCCCCGAACCGGAATTGATCGCGGCCCAGGTGGTGAGCCGGGCCTCGAGCGCGGGCAGGCTTTCGGGTAACGAAAGGATGGATACAGGTACGGTCATGGCGAGTCGGTCAGGCGTCCGTCGACGACGGAGACGGTGCGGCGTTCGGCGGTCCCGGTGACGGCCAGGCCGGGCAGGTGAACGCGGGTGTCCGGGCCCAGGCCGGTGACCTCGACTCCGGTGACCGACAGCGGCTGGCCGGCCTCGAGGCGGGTCGGTGCGGCCGGGAGACGCACCAGCCAGGCCCGGCCCGCGCGGGCAGTGAGCACGCGGGCCGTGCCGTCGGCCTCGATGCAGAGGGCGGTGGCTTCGTCGAGGCCGAGGCCGACGACCGGGCCCGGTGCGGCGGCGTGGAGCCGGGCGAGAAAGGCGATCAGCCGGCCGAGCCGCTCGCGCTCCGAAAAGTGGCTGTCGGTCAGGACGCCGCGCAGCGCTGGCAGGGTCAGGAAATCCGTGCCGAGCGTCACCTTCGGGTCAAAGGGGTCGCGCAGGGCCTCGGCGCTGGTGATGGTGTCCCGGTCGGCGGAGAAGTAATGTTCGCCCAGCACGGCCAGACCGGCGCTGGTGCCGCCGAGCGGTTTGCCGGCAGCGACGTGGGCGTTGAGCGCGGCGCCGACCGGGCTGTCGCGCCAGAAAGAAACGTAGCGGGCTTGGTCGCCGCCGGCCAGAAAGACGATCTCGGCGCGAGCGAGGGCGGCGAGCACGTCCGGGTCACGGGCAGCCTCGGCGGTGTGGAACACGATGCTCGTCACGGAGTTCACCCCGCCGATCTCACCGTGCAGGTACGCGTTGTAGCCGTCGGCCCCGGAGGCGCGCAAAACGACGACATCGCCGCCCGGAGCGAGGGAGAGCAACCAGCGGAAGGCCTCGTCGACGTCGCCCCCGCCCCCGGCGAGCAGCAGACCCGGCCGCACGGAGGCGGGCCGGGCATCCTCCGCCGATCCCGTCCGGTAAACCGTGTGCGTCGGCGCCGCGAAGGCGAGGCCTCCGGCGCAGAGCCAGGCGAAGACGGTACGGGCGGCAAACACGCCGGGACGGTCGCAAAGCGCATGGCGGCGGGCCAGAGGAAGTTTATGGGGAAAACCAGATTACCACCTTGGTTGTAAGGGTCTGTTGTTTCCCCGGCCCGTCTCCTGCATACGCTGGCCCGATGTTGAATCGTCGTCGCTTCATGACCCTTGGCGGCGCGGCCATGGCCGCGTGGTGGTTGTCCGGCTGCGGTGCGCGGGAGTCCCGGGCCCGCGTCGCCGCGCGGGAAGGCATGCTGTTGCGGGGCAACGGCACCGAGCCCGAGGCGCTGGATCCTCACCTCGTGCGCGGTGCACCGGAGTGGGCGGTCGTGTCCGCGCTCTTCGAAGGCCTTACCGTGCTGGACCCGGCCACCCTCACGCCGGCGCCGGGCGTGGCCGAGCGTTGGGACCGTTCGCCGGACGGTCGCACGTACACGTTCTTTCTGCGTCAGGACGCGCGCTGGTCCGACGGTACCGCTGTCACCGCCGAAGATTTCGCCTGGTCGGCCCGCCGGCTCTGTGCGCCGGCGATCGGCTCCGCCCACGTCGAGGACACGTTGATCTTCGTCCGCGGCGTGAAGGCCTTCATCGAAGGACGCGGGCCCTGGGAGGACGTCGGTATTGCGGTGATCGATCCGCACACGCTGCGGTTCACCCTCGAGCGTCCGACCCCGTTCTTCCCCGGGGCGCTGACGTCGTTTTATCCCGTGCCGCGCGCGGTGGTGGAGAAATTCGGTGACTGGACCGACCGCGCATCGGCGTGGACGCGCGCCGGCAACCTGGTGGGCAACGGCCCGTTCGTGCTATCGCGCTGGGTGCAGAACCAGGAGATCGTCTGCCTGAAGAACCCGGCCTACTGGGACGCGCGTGCCGTGCGCCTGCAGGGCGTGACGTTCTTTCCGTTTGAGAATCCCGCGACGGAAGAGACCGCGTTCCGCAACGGCCAGCTCCACGTCACGAGCAGCCTGCCGCTGCAGAAGATCGAAAGCTACCAGCGGGAGCAGCCGGAGGTGCTCAAGATCGTGAGCGACCTGGGCAACTATTTCTACACGCTCAACACCACGAAACCGCCGTTCAACGACGTGCGCGTGCGGCGGGCCTTCTCGCTTGCGACGGATCGAGACCGTCTGGTCGGCCAGGTGGTGAAGGGCGGCAAGGTGCCGGCGACGGCGTTCACGCCGCCCGACCTGGGCGGCTACACGGCCCATGCCCGCCTGCGGTATGACGTGGAGGCTGCGCGTGCGCTGCTGGCCGAGGCCGGCTTCAAGGACGGACAGGGCCTGCCCGCGGTCGAACTCGTGATCGACTCGCGCGATTACCACCGGGTGATTGCGGAGGCCCTGCAGCAGATGTGGCGGGAGGCGCTCGGCGTGCGCGTGAACCTGCGCAACGAGGAGACGCGTGTGCTGATCGCGAGCAAGCGCGCCATGCAGTTCGACCTCATCCGCGGCTCGTGGAACGCGGTCACGTATCAGGATCCCTGGTACTTCCTGTCGCCGTGGGTCACGGGCGGACTCTACAACGAGGCGCGTTGGAGCGATCCGTCGTACGACGCCCTGCTCGCGGCGGCCGCGGACGAAACCGATGGGACGACGCGCCTGGCGCGCCTGCGCGAGGCGGAGGACCGGCTGCTGGCGGAGATGCCGGTGTTGCCGCTGTTCTGGGGCACGCAGGTCTTCGCGCTCGCGCCCGAGGTCAAGGGCTACACGGGCAAGCCCTTCGCCGACCGGGCGCTCAAGTCACTCTGGCTGGAGGCGTAGGCGCGGATCGCGCGGCTCAGAACCGCCACGTTGCGCCGACCTTCGAGCTGAGTTCGGTGCGGGTGAAGTCCCAGCGGTCGTCGGTCACGAGCGCGCCCTGATTGACGACGAGGAAGACGTCGCCGCCCGGGGCGTAGGTCCAGCGCAGGCGCGTGTTCAGGCCGACGCTGCGGCTGAGGTTGTCGTACTGGCCGAGGACAGACCAGACGAGTTCGGGAGAGAACTGCACGGCGCCGCCGAGCTTGATCAGCCGGACGGGAAACCGGGCGTAGGGCAGCGAAACCGCCGTGTAGTCGAGGGCGGCATCGAGGTTGAAGATCGGTGACGGCCGCCACGACACTGTCGCCTTGTAGAGGATCTGGTCGCCGCCGTAGTAGAGACGCTTGGCGACGCTGGCGCTGCCCGAAAGCGGACGCGACCGCGAGAGCGTGACCGCGGCCTCGAGGTGTTCGCCGGAGAAATCGCCGGGCAGCACGACGACTCCGTTGGCCACCCGGAACGGATCCGGCAGGCGCTCGCGCTCCACCTTGGCGCGCAGCAGGAGGGTGTCGCCGCGCCGGCTCTCGGCAGTGATCTCCGGTCCGAAGGTCTCCTGCTCGCGATCGTCGTAGAGATCGCTGTAACGCTGGCTCAGGCTGAAGGCCGGCACGAGGCGCTTGAGCGGACGCGGATTGAGCTCGTAGTCCGCCTTCACGCTGCCCGTCCACACGCCGGTCTGCCGCACGTTGCCCAGCGCGGGGTAGTAATCGGCGCCCACCTTGTCGAGGTAGCTGGTGAAACCCCAGGTGGGGCTGTCGTATTTGACCGCCCAGCCGTAGGCGTCGCGATCGGCGCCGCGGCCGGTGGCGTCCGTGACTTGGTAATAGAGTGAACCCTCGAACGGCGAGGCGGGCCGGCCGAGGAAGCGGCTCGCGTTGTAGTTGAGATCGAAGCCCGCGAGCCAGGCGTCGCCGTTGGTGCGCGGGTCGCCCCAGGTGCCGATGGCGCCGAGGCCGACGCCGTCGGTCAGGCGAACGAGGACGCGGGCGACGCCGAGGTCCTTGCCTTCGATCGGGCCGGAGCGGTCGGTGCGCACGCCGAGCAGCCCGAAACTCACGGGACCCTCGCGCCCGGAAATGCGCGCGCCGCCGAGCAGGTCCACCACCTCGCCACGGGGGCCGATGCCGATGCGGCGGGAGTGGTAGGGCAGTGGGTTGTTGTTGATCAGGCTGTAGGAGAAGACGCCCGCGTCCTGGAGGAAGAACGCGCGCTTCTCCGGGAAGAAAACCGGGAAACGGGTGAGGTTGACCTGGCGCTCGTCGACCTCGGCGTCGGCGAAGTCGGTGTTGAGGGTCACGACCGCGGTGGTGGACTCCGTGAGTTTGTAGAAGACGTCGACCCCGGGCTTGAGGCGCGTGGTCTCAAGGCCGGCGGCGGACTCGCGCACGTGAGTGACGGCGGCGAAGGGCCGCACCTCGAGCCCTCGCCCGCGGCGCAGGTCGCCGAGGCCGGTGAGATGTCCGGCGATGGCGAGGCTGTTCACCTCGTACTGACGTTGCGGTCCGTGCCAGCGGACGCGCTCGCCGGTGCGGGCGATGTGGCGTTCCACGTTGAGACCCCAAGCAGGTGCGCGGGCGTTGAACGACAAGGTGGCGAGCGGGATGGCCCCCTCGGCGATCCAGCCCTCGGGGGTGCGCCGCGTCGCGACCTGCCAGAGTCCGTCCCAATCGGGGTTGAGCGTTACGCCGCCGCGGATGAGCGCATCCTGCCGCGCACCGAGGGAGTTGAACGCGAAGTAGAAGCCGTTGCGCTGATCGAAGAACGGGTCGAGCACGACGGCAACATGGTCGTCACCGGACAGGTCGGCGTCGCGTTTGCGCTGGGTGGCGACGATCCGGTCGGGCTCGGGGTCACGCGCCACGACGGCGAAGTACAGGTGGCGGTCGTCGTACGCGAACCGCACCTCGGTGGCCGTGGAGGGCTCCGCGCCCGGAGCAGGATCGACCTGGCGAAACGACGTCAGGCCTGAAGGCGTCTGCCAGACCGCTTCCGACAGCTCGCCGTCGATGGCCGGTGGTGCGGCGACACGCAGCGGCGTCGCGGCGGACGGGGCGGTAAGGTTGTCCGCGCGCACGGGCGCGTCCGGCCGGGCGGCCAGCCACAGGGTGGCCGGCACGAGGAGGCAGCGACGCAGCGCGGAGAACGCGAGAGGGAGACAGGGCATGCGGCGCGCCACCCGGGCGATCGGCTGGCGCGTCGCAGGGGCGGAGCACGGCTGGTGCCAGTGACCGGCAGCATGAAGTTGTTTCAGGCCACCGGTGCCGGACCGGACCTGGCCAACAAAAAGCCCGCGGCCGGAAAGGCCGCGGGCGGGGGAAGACGGGCAGTGCGCTGCGTCAGAGATTCCAGCGCAGGCCGAGTTCGCCGGACCAGTCGGTGTACTCGTTGTAATCGAGGCGGGCCTTCGTGCCGTCGTAGGCGCGGCCGGGTTCGTTGAGCAGGTTCTTCACCTCGGCGAACACGGTCCAGTTGCGGCGGAAGCGATAGCTGGCCGTGAGGTCGAGCGTAGTGGAGGAATCGAGGTAGCGGCTGAGCGACGGATCGTAGTCGCGGAAGTCTTCGTCGACCGAGAGGCCCAGCAGCGAGGCGCTGCGGTAGAGCAGGGCCACCCGGGCGCGGAAGCCGCCGCGCTCGTAGAAGACGCCGGCGTTGACGGTGTCACGCACCTGGTTGAACAGCGGCAGGTCCACGTTGGCGAACTGGGCGAGGCCGGTGTCGACCTCGGAGTCGGCATAGGTGTAGTTGGCGAAGACGCCGAAGCCGTTGAGCGGTTCGGGCAGGAAGGTGAACACGTGGTCGTAGGACAGCTCGAAGCCGCGCACCCAGGCGTCCTTGGCGTTCAGGCTGGTGCGCACGAGGGTGTTGGGGAAGGCGGGATCGTTGAAGATGTAGCCGCGATACACGTTGTCCTTCATGTCCTTCAGGAACACGCCGGCGCTGACCGTGCTGGAGGCGCCAAGGTAGTACTCGACGGACAGGTCCACGTTGGTCGAGCGGGTCGGGTCGAGGTTGATGTCGCCGCGGTCAAGGGTGGCGATGAAGCCGCCCGGACGGCTGAAGGCGTCCTCGCCGAACGGATCCTCGAAGATGCTCGGATTGAGGTCGCTCAGCCGCGGGCGCGCGATCGAGCGGGTGACGGCGAAGCGGTAGAGCAGGTTCTTGGTCTGTTCGAAGCGCAGGTGCAAACCGGGCAGCACGTCGGCGTAGTCGTTCTCCAGGTCGTACGGCGTGACGCTCGTGACCTGGCCGGTGCTCGAACTGGTGCGGGCGTTGAAGCCTTGGAAGCGGACCTTGGTGAACTCGGCGCGGGCGCCGACCAGGGCGGTCAGGCGGCCCCAGGTCTGCTGGGTCTGCAGGTAGGCGGCGTGGATGTCCTCGTCGTTGCGGTAGCTCCGGGCCTGGCTGCGCAGGGCGTTGTCGGGGAACGGCTCGAACACGCGGGTGCCGCCCGGGCCTGTGGTGGTGAGCAGATCGGCGTAGCGGCGGACCGCGACCGGATCGATGAAGAAGCCGAAGTCGTAGCGGCCGTCGACGGAGCGCTCGGACAGGTAGGGCGCGACGGAGCTGCCGACCTGGCTGTAGCCGATGAAGCCGTTGATGGCCCAGTCGTTGATGGCGCCCGCGGCGAGGCGGAAGCGGTTGGCCACGCTGTCGTAGTCACGCTCGAAGAGGCGGCTCTTCCATCCTGCCTGCCAGTGGCCGCGGCCGCCGAAGAGGGCGGCGTCACGCTTCACGTCGAGGCCGGCGGCGAGCTCGTCGTCGCTGACGAACGACGTGCCGCGGTCGAGCGCGCTCCAGAAATAGCTGCCCGGGTTGGCGTAGCGGCTCTCGAAGGTCGTGCCGGTGATGGTCGGGAAGTAGCCGGCGAGGGCGATGGTCTTGGCCGTGCTCGACGTGCGGAAGCTGGCGTTGATGTCGCGCTCCGGGTCGCCGTCAAAGTCGCCCTGGTTGTATCCGGCGAAGTAGGACAGCTCGTAGTCGCCGAGGCGGCTCTCGCCGCGGACGACGAGATTCGCGATGGTCTGGTCCTCGAAGAACTGGCGCACGTTGCGGGTGATGCGGCCCGTGCTGGTGTAGCTGCCGTAGGTGTCGCCCACCGCGACGCCGGTGCCGCCGTCGATGAAGCCCGCCACGATGCGCTGCCGGCCGCGCTCGGTCTCGCGGGCGCTGTAGCCGGCGTCGACGCGCAGGGAGTGGGCGGCGGAGGGGCGCCACTCGAAGGTGCCGTTGAAGCCGGTGGCCTGCACGTCGTCGAAGAACTCCTGCAGGTTGAGGGAAATCGGATAGTAGGCGCCGCCCGGTCCGCCGTCGGCCGCCCAGCCGCCGGTGCCGATGCGCTGCTTCACGAAGGCGCGGTCGCGCAGGTTGGCCGAGACGGCGAGGCCGAAGGTGCGGTCTTCGCCGAACAGCGTGCTGACGCCGGCCGCCGCCTCGTAGGACGGATTGTCGTAGGGATAGTCGCCGGAGTAGCGGGAAAGCAGCTCGCTCGTGCCCACGGACGCCTCAGCAAAGGCGTAGAGTCCGTCGCGATCGAACGGGCTGCGGGTGACGATGTTGACCGCGCCCCCGATGCCGTCGCCATCCTGGTCGGGCCGCAGGGCCTTGGTGACCTCGATCTGGTCGGCGCTCTTGGCGGAGACGACGTCGAGCGGGACGCGGCGGCTGAGGCCGCCGAAGTCGGACACGGCCACGCGCATGCCGTTCACGGAGACGGCGTTGAAGTCGGCGTTCATGCCGCGAATGGTGATGTAACGCCCTTCGCTGCCGCCGGTGTCGGTGTCGGTTTCGACCGTGATGCCGGGCAGGCGCTTGACGGCGTCGGCGATGGTCTTGTCGGGAAACTGGCCGCTCAGGTCGGACGAGATGATGCTGGTGAGGTTCTGCGCGGTGCGCTGCTGGTTCACCGCGCGGGCCTGACCTTCGCGGCTCGCCTCGACGGTGAGGCCTTCGAGCGTGACCACGCCGGTGTCGACGAGAATCGTCAGCGCGGCGAGTTGGCCGGCGGTGACCGTGGCGGAGGCCGACTTGGGGGTCTGGCCGAAGTAGCTGGCCGTCACGGTGTGGGTGCCGGCGGGCAGGCGCAGGGTGAACTCGCCATTGCGGTCCGTGGCGGTGCGCACCGTCTGGCCTGCCACGGTGATCTCGGCGCCGGGCAGGACGGACTTGGTCGAGGCCTCGAGGACGCGACCGGCGAGGGTGCCCTCCGCGGCGGTTTGGGCGGACGCGATGAGCGCGAGGACAAGCCAGGCCGCGAGGCCGGCGAGGAGCGAGCGCGCGCGGGGGCGCGAAGGAGAGGACGGAACGTGCATGGTGCGGTGGAGCCGGGTGGGAGGAGCGGCCGCCGGGCCGGCGGTCGCAAGCGGAGATGATAGCAGCGCGCGCCGTGCCGTGACCATACAACCAAGGTTGTATTTTGCCGGCCGGCGCGCAGCGTCGGAACGGCGCCGGAATGCGCGCGGGCCCGGTTGGCGGGGTCGTGCGCGGCGGCGCCGCTCCCATGCCCAGAACCCGCCCCGTGCCCGCGATCCCTCCTGCGCTGCAGGCCCGCCTGTACGCGCCGATGCTCGCGTTGCATGCCGCGCTGGAGGTCGAAGCGCTCTGGCAAGCCGTCCGCGCCTGCCTCCGGGCGGCCGTGCCGTCCCACCGGGTAACGCTCTTCCTCGGGCATCTCGGCATGGGTGAGGCGCGCGTGGTCTTCACCGATCCGCCGATCGCCAACCTCCGCCAGTGGTACGCCGAGCGCGGGCGGGACAATCCCTTCTCGCCCTTCCTCGAGGCGCACCGCGGGGTGAAGCTCTACCGCTTTGAGGAAGTGCTGCCGCCGCGCGCGCAGTTTGTCCGGACCGAGTTCTACCGCCGGTTCGCGCGGGCGGAAGGCTGGGACAAGGGTGTGTCCTGCGTGTACTGGTCGCGGCGGGAGGTGACGGCGATGTTCAGCCTGTACCGGGCGCCGAAGGAACCGGCCTTCGAGGCGGAGGAGATTGCCGCGTTGCAGCACCTGTATCCTTTCATCGGCACGGCGATCGCGCGGGTGCAGCAGTTGCACACCGAGCGGCTGGCGCGGCGCGGGCTCGAGGAGTTCAACAAGAACATTCCGGTGGGCCTGCTCTTCCTCGACTGGGACCTCCGGGTCGAGTTCGCGAATCACGAGGGCAAGCGCAACTGCGCCCTCTGGAACTACGGTCCGGAAGGCGCGCGGGCGCTCAATCCGCGCGATGCGTTCGCTCTGCCGGGTCCGATCCTGGCGGCGGCGCAGCGGCTGCGGGCGACGGTCCTCGCGCGCAATCCCCGCCAGCCTCAGCCTCTGCCGGGCGACGTCGAAACGGTGGCGCATCCGGAGCAGGCCGGTCTGCGCGCCCAGCTCACGGTGTTGAACAACCCGTCGAGCGCCCTGGCACGTCCGCGCTTTCTCGTGGTGCTCGATCTGCGCACGGCGTCGCCGGCGGGGGAGGGGGCGGTGCTCGGGGCCGCCGAACGCATGGGACCGCTGCGCGAGCTCAGTCCGCGCGAACGCGAGATCGCCCTGCTCGTCGCCGAGGGCCGGAGCAACGCCGAGATCGCCGCCTTCCTCAACAAGAGCGTGCTCACGATCAAGACCCAGCTCAACGCCGTCTTCCGCAAACTCGGGGTCGGCTCGCGCGCCAAGCTGATCACGATGCTGCGCTGACCGCTGCCTCACGCCTTGCGTCGCCGCGACGCTCCGGTTTGGCTGACGGGACGCTTACCCCATGAAATCCCTCCGCTCCCTCGTCTTCGTGTCCGCCGCGGTCTGTGCCGCCGCCCTCCTTTCTGCCCAGCCCGCGCCCGTCGATCCGACGGTGGCCGCGCCCAAAACCGGCAACGCCGCCTTCTTCGAGAAACACGAATCCTTCCTCGCCCGCGCGAAATCCGGCCCGGTCGGCCTGCTCTTCCTCGGCGACTCGATCACGGAAGGCTGGAAGAGCGTGCCGCAGATCTGGGAGAAACATTACGGCGCGCACCAGCCGGCCAACTTCGGCATCGGCGGCGACCAGACCCAGCACGTGCTGTGGCGCATCGCGAACGGCGAACTCGACGGCATCGACCCGAAGGTGGCGGTGCTCATGATCGGCACCAACAATTCAGGCGCGCACACCGCAGCGCAGATCGCCGAGGCCAACCGCCGCATCGTGGCGCAGATCCGCGCGAAGCTGCCCCGCACGAAGGTGCTGGTGCTCGCGATCTTTCCGCGCGGACCGCGCACGCAACGCGACGGCAAGGCCGAGCCGTGGGAAAAGCGCATGGAGGTGATTCGCGGCGTTAACGCTGAGCTGGCCAAGCTCGACGACGGACGCAACGTGCGCTTCCTCGACGTGGGCCCGGCCTTCCTCGCGCCGGATGGGACGATCCCGCAAGACGTGATGCCGGACCAGCTGCACCTCAGTCCCAAGGGCTACCAGCTCTGGGCGGATGCGATGCAGCCGTTGCTCGACGAGATGCTGCGCTGAACGCGGCAGTTACGACGAGCGCGAGGAATCTTCCGGTGCGGGCACGCCCGGTTCCAGGTGCACGCCGGCCGCTTCCAGTTCGCGCCGGAGCGCGGGCTGAAAATCAGCGGCAAGATCCTCGAGGCGGAAGGACACCTCGGCCCCGGACCGATCGTCGCGGACGAAGGCCAGCAGGTCCGCGAGTTCGAGCACGTCTTCGTCGAGAAAGTGCTCGGCGAGCACAGCCTGGCTGCCTTCGACCGCGATGAGCTCCGGCCACGGGCGTTCGCCGCTGACGTCGGCCGGACGAAGGAGGACGAGACCGTGCAACCGGCCGCGGGCGATGCGCCGGCCAAACTCGCCCAGGCGCTCGTGCGCGTAGGCGACGTTGGCGAGGCGGGCCTCGTGGAGCAGACGGGTGCGTTGCTGAAGGAGATGGCGGATATTCATGGTTGTTGCCTGTCGTGGCGCGTAGCCGCCGGCCATGGGGCGAGCGGGGCGGCGCCTGGTGAATGTTGATCCGCGCCGGCGGAGGCCGGCGGAGTGGAGACAATCCCAAACCGAACCGAACAAACCTGACGTCCTGGACCTGATCAGCCGCGGCAGAAGCCGGGCTTTCCTGAGTCGCTGACCGTTGCCTGAACCTGATCACGATCGCGACCGTGCAGCAGTCCTAGCATCGAACAACGATACCCATCGTCACGAATCCTGATTCTGCAAGCGGCATTTTGGCTGCCGCCCAAAAATTTTTCAGCGTCCGCTCACGCCGAGGCGGTAAACCTCGTCCAACCAGCGCCGGTGCCGGCGGGGACCGCCGCGTTCGACTCCGCCCAACAGGGTTTCGCGCACCGGCTTGAAGCCGCAGAAGCCGAGGATGTTGCGTTCGAGGCCGCGCACACCGTGGGCAAGGTAGACCCAGCGGTAGACCCACGACGGCATGCCCATGGTCACGACCACGCGGGCGGACTTGCCACGCAACGCCGGCCGCCAGCCACGGGCGGGATCGTCGCGGTGAAAAGCAAGACCGGGCCGGAGCGTTTGTTCGAGAAACGCCTTCACCACGGCAGGCATGGTTCCGAGCCAAAGCGGAAAGAACAGGGCGACATGATCGGCGGTGCGCAGGATTTCGCCCGCCTCGCGCAGGCCGTCGGGCGGCGGTTCGTCGTTCCACGCGCGGGCGCTGCGCAGGAGCGGAAACTCGAGGTCGGCGACCTGGATCGCCCGCACCACATGGCCGCCCTCGCGCGCGCCGCGGCCATAGGCGCCCGCCAACGCATGCCCAAGGTGAACCGGTTGCGGATCCGGGTGGCCTTGCACGATGGCGATGGTACGCGGCATGGGATGAGTATGCCACGCCCGGGCGTTCCGGGCCGCGCGCCCGTTGGCCAAGGCGGGGCGGATTTTGCGCGCACGATTCGCCTCGCGCTGCTCCGCGGGCCGGCTTTGTTTCGAAGGCCCCGCCATGAACGCCGAGGAGTCCGCCATCGCCAGTCCGGCCCAAGCCCGCCAATACGCGGCCCTGATGGCCCTGACCCGCGGGGGCCTCGGTCTCGACGGCGACGAACGCGGCGCGGTGCAACTCGTTACTGCCACGGTGGCTGAAGCACTCGAGGTCGCGCGGGTCAGCCTCTGGCGGTTCGATGCCTCCCGGCGCATGATCGTCTGCCAGGACCTGTTCGACACCGGTTCCGGGCAGCACTCCGCCGGCGCGGTCCTGCACGACACGGTCATTCCCGGCTACTTCCGGGCCCTCGCGGAGAACGACATCATCGCCGCCGACGATGCGCGCACCGATCCCCGGACCGCCGAGCTGGCGGACAGCTACCTCGAGCCTTTGGGCATCACCTCAATGCTCGATGTGCCGGTCCTCGTGGCCGGCCGGCTCGACGGCGTCTTGTGCTGCGAACACATCGGCGAGGTACGCCGCTGGACCCATGGTGAGCACTCATTCGCCACCTCGGTCGCCAATCTCGTCGCGCTCATGCTCACGCAGTGCGCGCGGGCCCAGAGCGAGGCCCGGCTCCGATCCGTGGTCGAGCATGAGCCGGAGTGCGTGAAGATCGTCGACCTCGGCGGCAACGTCCTCGACATGAATCCGGCGGGCCTGCGCATGGTGCAGGCGGGGAGTCTGTCCGAGGTGATCGGCAAGCAGGCCGTCCATCTGGTGCATCCGGACGACCGGGACGCGTTCCTCGACTTGCATGAACGGGTGGTGCAGGGGCATACTGGGCAGATCACGTTCCGTGCCTGCGGCCTGCAGGGCGCCGAGCTCTGGCTCGAGTCGCATTCGACGCCCCTGCGCGAGGGCGACGGGCGGATCACCGGGGTCCTCAGCGTGACCCGCGACGTGACCGACCAAAAGCGGGCGGAGCGTGTGATGCTGAATGTCGCGCGCGCCGTCTCGCTGCCCATCGGCGACCACTTCCTCGACGAACTCACCTTCAACATGGTCGAGGTGCTCGCGGCCACGGGCGGTGCGCTCGCGCTGACTGAGCCCGGTGATCCGCGGCGCCTGCGCACGTGCTCCTTTGTCCTGCGCGGTCAGCGCATGCAGGATGTCTGCTACGAGGTCACCGGCACGCCCTGCGAAGGCGTGGTGGCAGGCGAGAGTTGGGTGATCCCGCACAGCGTGCAGGAGCGCTTCCCGACCGACCGGATGCTGGTTGATTACGGCCTGGTCGCCTACGTGGGCGTGCCGCTGCACAACCAGCAGGGCGACGTGATCGGTCTTGCCGCGGTGTTTCGCGACCGTCCGCTCGCGCACCCGGACCTGGCCCTGTCGGCGATGCGGATCTTCGCCTCGCGCGCGGCGGCGGAAATCTGTCGTCAGGCCGCCAGCGCCGAGCTGCGGGCGATCCAGCGCCGCCAGGAGCTCATCCTCGACTCGGCGGGCGAGGGTATTCTAGGTATGGATACGTCGGGGCGCGTCGTCTTCGTCAACCGGGCGGCCCGCGAGATGCTCGGCCAGCCGGAGGGGGCGCTCAACGGGGCTCCCGGCCTCGGCCTGCTCGTGCCGCGCGAGTCCGGCGGACGGCCCTACCCGGAGGAGGAATCGCCCATTGCCCGCACCCTGCGGGACGGCGCGATCCGCCGGGCCGACCACGAGGAGTTCCTGCGCGCGGACGGGACCACGTTTCCGGCCGAGTGCGTTTGTTCGCCCATGCGCGGCGCGGACGGAGAGGTCACCGGCGTGGTGGTGAGCTTCCGCGACATCAGCGAGCGCCGGCGCATGGAGCAGCACCTCCTGCGCTCCCAGCGGATGGAGAGCATCGGCACCCTCGCCGGCGGCATCGCCCACGACTTGAACAACGTGCTCGCGCCCATCCTGCTTGCCATCGGCCTGTTGCGCACGGACGAGCGGGATCCCTCGCGCATGCAGCTCTTGAGCCGGATCGAAGGCAGCGCGCAACGGGGCGCGGAGCTCATCCGCCAGGTGCTGTCGTTCGCCCGGGGCGTGCAGGGCAAGCCGGGCGCGGTCAACGCCGCCCTTTTGGCGCGCGACATCGAGCGCATCGTGCACGATACGTTCCCGAAGAATCTCCAGTTCGAGTTGTCGGCTCCGCCGGACCTCTGGCCGGTGAACGCCGATCCGACCCAGCTGCACCAGGTGCTGATGAACCTGTGCGTGAACGCGCGCGACGCGATGCCCGGCGGCGGACGGCTGCTGCTGGCCCTCGAGAATGCCGTGATCGACGCGCGCCAGGCGCGGCTCAATCCGCAGGCGAAGGCCGGTCGCTACGTGCTGCTGCGGGTCGAAGACACGGGGGTGGGCATTCCGCGGGAGCTGCAGGATCGGATTTTCGAGCCGTTCTTCACCACCAAGGAGATTGGCAAGGGCACGGGCCTCGGCCTCTCCACCGTGCTCACCATCGTGCGCAGCCATGGCGGCTTCATCACCTTGCAGAGCGATCCGGGCAAGGGGGCGAAGTTCATGGTCTACCTGCCGGCCATCGTGGCGCGCCCCGCCGAACCCGAGGCACCGATCGAGATTCCGGGCCTGCCCCGCGGCCGGGGCGAGACCATCCTCCTCGTCGACGACGAGGCCGTGATCCGCGACGTCGCCCAACGCATCCTCGAAGCGTTCAATTACCACGTGATCTCCGCCTCCGACGGCGCCGAAGCCGTCGCTCTCTTCAGCACACGCCGGAAGGAGATCGCGGTCGTCATCACCGACATGGCCATGCCCGTCATGGATGGTCCGGCCACCATCGCCACCCTGCGCAAGATCGAACCCGGCGTCCGCATCATCGGTTCCAGCGGACTGACCAGCCATGCCGAGGTGACGTCGACGCAAGGGCTCGCACTCGACGGTTTCATCGCGAAGCCGTACACCGCGGAAACCATGCTCTCCGTGCTTGCGGGGGTGTTGCACGGCGCACGGCGCTAGAGCGTTCTCTAGGACTGTCCGCCTGTATCCAAGGTCGCGCGGCGGCATGGGTCCGCCCAACGTGGCGGTGGCCGGGCATCCCGCCGGTCGTGCTTTCCCAACCCCTTCGACCATGACGGCTTTTCGCACTGTTCTCGGCGCCATTTTGGCGGTGTTCGTTTTCCCGCTCGCGCCGGCGGCGGAGTTCTTTGTCGCTCCGGACGGTCGCGATGACGCGGCGGGCTCGCGTGACGCCCCCTTTGCGAGCGTGCAACGTGCGCATGCGGCTGCGGCGCCCGGCGACACGGTGTGGGTCCGGGGCGGCGTCTACCGCATGAGCGAAGCGCAGATCGTGAAGCACGAGGGGCCCTACGCGTACGTGACCCACCTCGATCGCAGCGGCGAACCGGGACGACCGATCCGTTACTGGGCCTGGCCGGGCGAGCAGCCGGTCTTCGATTTCTCTGCCGTGAAACCCGCGGGCCGGCGGGTCACCGCCTTCCGGGTCGACGGCTCCTGGTTGCACGTGAAGGGACTCGAGGTGATCGGCGTGCAGGTGACGATCACGACGCACACCCAGTCGATCTGCTTCGATGTGCAGGGCAGCCACACTGTGCTGGAGCAGCTCAGCCTGCACGACGGCATGGCCATCGGCGTGTGGCTCGGCGGCGGGGCGTCGCACAACCTCGTGCTCAACTGCGATGCCTACCGCAACCACGACCCGGTGTCCGGCAACGGTCGGGGCGGCAATGTCGACGGGTTTGGCTACCACGGCCGGGCGGGCAGCGTCGGCAACGTCTTTCGCGGCTGCCGCGCCTGGTTCAACAGCGACGACGGGTTCGACTTCATCAACTCCGCCGAGGTCGCGACCATCGAGAACTGCTGGGCCTTCTACAACGGCTACACACCCGAATTTGGCGAACTCGCCGACGGCAGTGGCTTCAAGGCCGGCGGCCACGCTGGCACCCCGGTGGCGCGCCTCCCCGATCCGATTCCCCGGCATGTCGTCACCGGCAGCGTTGCCGTGCGCAACAAGGCCAACGGCTTTTACGCCAACCACCACACCGACGGTCTCACCTGGTTGCACAACACGGCCTACCGGAACCGCGTGAATTTCAACCTGCGCGGGCGCGAGCGGTCGGACAACACCACCGTCATCCCGGGCCGCAACCACCTCATGCGAAACAACCTGGGCTTTGCCGGCGGCCAGGAAGTGGCCGAACTCAATCTCGAGGCGAGCGACGTGCGCGGCGATTACTTCACGCTGCCGGTCACCATTTCGGCGGCCGACTTCGTCAGCCTCGACGAAAGCCAGCTGATGCGCCCCCGGCAGGCCAACGGCGATCTGCCGCGCATCGATTTTCTCCGGCTTGCGCCGGGCAGCGCGGCGATCGACCGCGGGGTGGACCTGGGTTTGCCCTTCGCGGGGCAGGCCCCTGACCTCGGAGCATTCGAGTTCGACCCCGCACCGTGAGCCGCAACCAGGCCGATGAAAACCGCGGCTGCGCGCCCAGCAGGGCGAACTTCCAAGAGCGCAGCGGCCCGTTCGGGCAAGGAGTTTGCGTGAAGCCCGCCTTATCGGCCTTTAACGTTAACGGAATTTCCATGGGAAAAATTCCGGCAAGGCTGGCCCGCCGCGGGTTAACGTATTTAATCAAGCAAACTCGGGCGCCGCAGCGTCACGCTTGGAGCGCCTTTCTCCCCGTCCCTCGTCCCACCCCTCTATGAATACCTGGACTCGCAAGCAGTTCCTCAAAACCTCGTTGGTCGGCGGCAGCGCCGCCCTCTTTGCCGGCAGTGGCCGGCTCTTTGGTCAAGGCGCCCCCGCCGTCGCCGCGGCCGGCAGCGCCAACGGTGACATCCGCATCGCCGTCGTCGGCATCAACGGTCAGGGCCGCGGCCACATCCGCACCTATTTCAACATGCCGGGGGCCCGCCTCGCCGCGATCTGCGACGTCGACACGACCGTCCTCGCGGCGCGCGTGAAGGAGTGCGAGGCCGAGGGGCTCAAGCCGGCGACGTACACCGACTACCGGAAGCTGCTGGAATCGCCCGATATCGACGCCGTGGTCCTCGCCACCCCGAACCACCAGCACTCGTTGCAGACGATCTGGGGCCTCCAGGCAGGCAAGGACGTCTACGTCGAGAAGCCCCTTTCGCACAACGTGTGGGAAGGACGCCAGGCGGTCGAAGCCGCGCGCAATTCCTCCAAGAACATCGTCTACGCCGGCACGCAAAACCGTTCCTCGCGCGACATCATGGAGGCGCTCGCCTACGTGCGCTCCGGCAAGCTGGGCAAGATCCAGTACGCCCGCGGCCTTTGCTACAAGGAACGCAACAGCATCGGTCTCACCACCGGTCCGCAGCCGATTCCCGCCAGCATCGATTACGATCAGTGGACCGGCCCGGCCGCCCTCGTGCCGTCGCGTCGCAACAGCCCGAACCGCGGCCCGGTGCACTACGACTGGCACTGGATCTGGAATTACGGCGGCGGCGACATGACCAACCAAGGCATCCACCAGATGGACGTCGCCCGCTGGTTCCTCGGCGAGCCCGGTCTGCCCCCCACCGTGTTCAGCATGGGCGGCCGCTTCGGCTACAAGGATGACGCCGAGACGCCCAACACCCAGATCTCCGTCTTCGGCTACGAGAAGGCTCCGCTCATCTTCGAGGTGCGCGGTCTGCCGATGAAGGCGGGCATGAAGGCGATGGACGCCTACCGCGGCACCCGCATCGGCGTGATCGTGCAGTGCGAGGGCGGCTACGTGGCCGTCGCGGAAAACGGCACCGCCGCGATCTACGACAACGACAACAAGCCGATCCAGCGCCTCACGGCCGGCGGCAACGGCGACCACCGCAAGAACTGGATCCAGGCCGTGCGCGACCGCAAGGTCGTCAACGCCCCGGTCGAGGAGTGCCACTACTCCTCTGCGCTCTGCCACCTTGGCAACCTCTCCTACCTCGTCGGCGCCGACAAGTCCGACGCCGAGGTCGCCGAGGCCGTGCGCTCCAGCGAACTCACCAAGGAGGCCTTCGGCCGCATGCTTGACCACCTCAAGGCCAACGAGGTCGACCTCGCGTCGTCCAAGATCACGGTCGGCCCGCTGCTGCAGATCGACACCGCCAAGGAGATGTTCAAGGGCTCGGAGACGACCCTCGTCAACGCGGCCAACAACCACATCCTGCGCAAGCGTGTGGGCCGCGGTCCGTACGTCATTCCGGAGATCAAGTCCACCGTGCTGGCCGGCACCTGAGCCGATCCGCACTCCGATTTCGTTTCCCTCCCAGGGCGGCTTCGGCCGCCCTTTTTTTGCGCCCGCGCCCGCGATGCGTGAAGAATTTTGCTGCGTGGCGCCTGCACCGGGCAGGGGCACGGCGGCTGCTGCCGGGAAGACACTTTCCCCCCGCTTATGTCGTCCGCACCGGTTCCGTCTGTTTCGCCCCTCAACCGCCGCACGTGGCTCAAGGCCACCGGGCTCGCCGCGGCCGGCCTCGCCCTGGGCACACCGGCCCGCGTGGCCGCCCAGCACGAGGCGGATCGCTCCGCCGGCCCGTCGGGCCCGGCCAAGATCTCGGGCAACGAGAACCCCTACGGCCCGTCCGCCCTGGCGACGATGGCCATCATGCAGCAGGTCGAGAACGCCGCCCGGTATCCATCGGCTGGAGACGTGCGGCGGCTGGTGGAGCTGATCGCCGCCAAGAACGGGGTTTCGCCCGACCAGGTCCTGCTCGGCAACGGCTCGAGCGAGGTGCTTTCCGATTATGCCACCTGGCTGACCCGCAAGTCCGGACCCGGTGAGGTGGTGACGGCCCTGCCGGGCTACCTCAAGTTCACCGAGTCGATGGCGCAGTTGGGTTCCAAGATCGTGACGGTGCCGACCGACGCGAACCTCGTCCACGACCTCGATGCGATGGCGGCGAAGATCGGTCCGGACACGAAGTGCGTCTACATCTGCAACCCGAACAATCCGACGAGCACGATCGTGCCGGCCGACCGGCTGAAGGCCTTTGCGATCGAGGCGTCCAAGCGCTGCCCGGTCTTCGTCGACGAAGCCTACCTCGAGCTTTCGGACCGCTATGAGGAGAACACCATGGCTCCCCTCGTGGCGGCCGGACACAACGTGGTGGTCGCGCGCACCTTCTCGAAAATGTATGGTATGGCAGGCGTGCGCATGGGGTACGGGCTGATGCCGGCGGACGACGCCAAGGGGGCGTCCACCGTGAACTCGAACCACCTCGGCGTGCTCGCGGTGGCGGCGGCGATTGCCAGCCTCGAGGACGACGCCTACGTCGTGGAGACCCGGGCGAAGGTGAAGGCCGAGCGCGACAAGCTCTGCGCCTTGCTCAAGCAGCTCGGCCGGAAGTACGCGGAGCCGCAGGGCAACTTTGTCTTTGTGCACACGGGCATGCCGGTGCGGATGTTTCAGGAAAAGATGGCGGCGGAGAACGTGCTCGTCGGCCGCGCCTTCCCGCCGGCCCTCGACTGGTGCCGCATCTCCATCGGCCTGCCGGAGGAGATGGCCATGTGCCATGCGGCGTTGAAGAAGGTCTTCGCGGCCTGAGCGGGGCCAAGGCGGAGCGGCGGCCCCGCTGACGCGCGCGAGGTGTAGGCCCGGTCTCCCGACCGGGCGCGCCGCGCTGCCATCGGCCGGAGTCGACGGGTCAACGCCCGATCAAGTTCACGGCAGAAAACGTCCAACCAAGTCGCCCAGGGTCCGCGGTGGGGACGAGTCGCTCCGGAGGGCGTCCCGTCCGAGCGCTTCCTCAGCCGCGAGTCCAAGTTCGATCACCGTGAGGGAATCGAGCCCGAGATCCTCGCCCAGGCGGATCGCGGGGTGGGGAGGGCGGAGCAAGGCGAGGTGCGATGGGTCGACCCAACGCTCGGCCAAGCCGGCGAGCACGATGAGGGCAAGGTGCGGTTCAGGTTGCCGGCGAAAGGCACAGGCGGCCTCGAACACCTCGCGCCGGCAGGAACCGAGCAGCCGGTGGAGGTGGGCGTGAGCGGTGCCGTGAGACGGGACGGAGGTCGGGTGCATGCAAAAGAAGGGGAGACGGCTGCCCTCCCAATGCTGTCTCACTTAAAGTCGTTGAAGGTGAGCTGGTTGCAGAGGAGTGA
>CAYZBG010000078.1:0-23250 GCA_964476565.1 uncultured Opitutus sp. | reverse complement strand
GGTACATAGGCGAGCGGCGCCGGTTCGCCGGGCTTCTTCTCGGTGGGTCCGCTGACAAAGAGCAGGGCGCCGCGCTTCTGCACCCACTGATCGTAGGGGCTGTGTCCGCCCGGGGTGAGCCAGCGCGGTTGGCCGCCGCCGAGGATGAGCGAACCCTCGGGGGTGCGCACGTTGAGGGACCACGTGCCTTGTTGGGCGGAATTGTTGACCGCATCGATTTGCACGCTGCCGAGGGCGAAGTGATGGGATGCGTAGAACGTCTCCACGTGGCGCGTCGGCGCGCTCATCGCGTAGTCCGGATAGGCGAGCTCGGCTTCAAACGGCAGCGGCACATCCTTGGCGGCGAGGGCGAGCAGGGCGGGGTTGGGACGATAGGAACTGGTCAGCTGGTGCAAAGACACGTGCGTACGTTCGCGATCGATGCGGGCCGTGGTGTAGCCCGGAGTGCCGCCGGCCCAGAGCCAGAGCATCGTATCCATTTCGCCGAGCACGTTGCCCTCGACCCAGCCGCGACGCTTGGCGCCCGTGTGGACGCCGTTGAAGGTCTTGAGCGCGTAGACGGCGACGTAGTAATCCAGCGCCGCCTTGGCCATGCGGCGGGTGGACGGATCGGGGGAGAAGTCGTACAGGTTGAGCAGCGGCTGGATCGAGTGGGGAAAGTAGATGGTCGACTGGTATTCGCCGTTGCCGATGGAGTGCAGCTTGCGGACGTAGTCGCGGAGCACGCCGCCGGCGATCGCCTTGGTCTGGGCCTGGGAGTGGCCGGAGATGAGCGAACCCTCGGGGAACCACTGCGCGTAGAGCAGGGCCGAGGTGCGGAACATAATCTTGTGATTCTCGGTGCCACCGCCGCCGAGATGCTGGGCAGGATCGCCGACGAGGTTGAGCGGGTTGGCCATCGGGGCGTGTTCGCGCGCCCCGTCGGAGGGTCGGCGTGATTCGGCGTAGGTGGCGACGGCCTGACGGAAGGCATCATGCCATTCCGGCGACATCTGGTCGCCGACGAGCGGCAGAAAGCGCGCCCAATTGGACGCCGCAAAGTGGTACTGCTGGCGCAGGTTGCCCGGGATCGAAAGGTAGGCTTTGACCTCTTCGACCGACACCGGCGCGGGCGTCTGGTCGAGCAGGATGCGGGCGGTGGCCGGCGGCAGGGCGTACTTGAGCGGGTCGCCCCCAAAGGCGGCGATGCGGCCCTCGGCGTCGCGGGACTTCGGTCCGAAGTAGCCGGTGTTGCCCTGGGTGAAGCGGCGGCCGGTGAACGGCGACGTGATCTCCTCGCCCTCGACCGCCCAGGTCGGGAAGAGGATGCCGGTGTCGGGGCAGGTGGCGCGGGCCATGGCGCGCGTGACGATGTCCGGCGTGGCAGCCAGTCGCTCGAGCAACCCGGCCGAGCGGGCGCGAAAGCCAGCCTCGTCGGGATAACTCTCCACGGACCACGGCTCTGCGGCGAAGGCGGCGGCGGAGACAAAGGAGACGGCGAGCAGGCGAAGGACGGACATGGAAGGAAATAAAAAGGGGGTTACCCCGAAAGGTAACCCCCGGAAGCAAAACCGAGGCGGATCAGAAGTCCAGCGAGGCGCTGAACCGGATCGAACGCGGCGCGAAGTAGCGACGCGCGCGGTTCGGCACCTCGACCAGGCGGTCGCCAGGGCGCTCGGTCACGCTCACGCTGCCGTTTGCTCCGACGTAGACCTGGGAGGTGTTGAACACCTCGATCTTCTGGTCATCGAGCAGGTTGCTGATGTTCAGCCGGAAGTTCCAGTTCTGGTTTCCGAACTTCTTGCGGTAGCCGAGATTCAGGTTGAACGTCGTGCGCGCATCGAAGTCCGGCGCCGAGCGGGCGATGCGATTGCCACCATTGTTGATGGAGATCACGCTCTGGCGCTCGCCGTCATAGAGGGCGCCGCCGCCCACGCTGAAGCCGCGGAACCGGCCCTCCGTGAAGGAGTAGTTCGTGAACAGACGGAAGGCGTGTTCCGGATCGTCGATGATGCGGACGCCCACGGCCTGCGTACCGAAATAGGTCCGCGGATCGGTCGGGTCCGAGAAGTTGTCCCGGCCGAGCTGCATGACCCAGACATCGTACTCCGTGGCGCGATCCTCACCGGTGAGGTTGAAGCTCTCGGTGATCTCCTGCTGGAGGTTGGTGTAGCTGGTGACGATGGACCAGTTGCGTGCCAACTGGATGTTTAGCTGGAAGTCGATACCCTCGGTGGTGTCGGTGATCGGAACGTCGGAGTTACGATTCTCGGACGGGTTGTTCGAGTTCGTGTTGTTGTAGAGCGAGAAGTCGCGGGCGGCAAAGGCGGCTTCGATCGCGGTGCGGTCAACCGGGCTGTTCGGGAGGTTGTCGTAGATCACGATGCGGCCGCCGCGTGTGACTTCCTCGGGAGTAAGCACCCCTTGCGGATAGTAGCTGGCCGGAACGTAGTAGCTAACCGGTAGGTTGGTCTGGAAGCGGTTCGACGTGATCAGCCCGAGGTTGGTGCCGGTGTCGTTGTTGCGCGACGCCGGGGCGAACGGGTAGTTGAACACGGCGTTGTCGCGATCGATCTTGAAGTAGGAGATCGTTCCCGAAACGCGGCCCTCCAGCATGTCGAGCTTGATGCCGAGCTCCTTGCTCTTGGTCGTTTCGGCCTCGAACGGCGTGGCGTCACCTTGGCGCTGACCCGTGTTCGGGAAGAGCCCGCTGGCAGTAAGGGCGTAGACGCTGAAGCTGTCGTTGACCCGGAAGTTCAATCCGAGCGTCGGGCTGACCTCACGCTGCACTTTGCCGCCGAATCGGTAACCATCCTTCTTCGGCACATTGCCCGGCGCGGAGTTCGCAGTGGTACCGGCATTCGCTCCGACGTTGTTGAAGATCGGATTCCCGTTGGCGGCAAACCCGATAATGTCGTCATACTGGTCCGGACGGCGCCAGTTGGCCGGATCGGTCGCGGAGCCGTTCGGGTCGATGCGTTGGTAGGTCCAGTTCAGGTCGCGGACCATGTAGCGATCCCAGCGGAGACCGGCGATGGGGAAGAGGCGCTTCTTGAACCATTCGCCAGAGTAAACGAGGTAGTGACCGGTGTTCCACTCCTCGAAGTCCTGGTCGCGGAAACCGCGGTAGGTGTCGCCCTCGTAATTGAACGGGGTGAGGTCGTTGTACGCCTTGTAGAAGGTCGTGGCGGCGGCGAGCTGGTTATTCTCGGTCTTCGACTCGATGTCCTGACGGCCGGCGAGGAAGGTGTGGTTGGCATTGAACAAGTCGAACTTGTAGACCGCTTCGACGCGGGTCTGGAGGCGGTCGACCTCGCCGGGATTGGTATTCCAGCCATAGGAGATCGCTTTGAACGAACCATCGGGCTGGGGTGTGCGGAAGGCGACCGGAACGCTGTTGTTGTTGCGGGTGACGCTCGCTCCACTCGCCTGCAGTTGGGTGTTTTCTTCCGTGCCATAACTGACCCCGGCCTTCACGAGGAGGCGGTCGCCGATCTTCTGAGTCACATCGACAATCAAGTTGTTGCGCTTCGCGCGGGTGAAGCTGTCGTCACCCGACCAGCGGAACTCCGGACCCTGGCCAAAGATGTCGCGGGCTACGTTGATTGACTCATCGTAGATGTTACGATTCGTGCTGATGCCGAATTCGTTGAATGTATTCGGGTTCGTACCGTCCGAGAGATCCTGGAACGCGTTTCCGCTCACCGTCTGGTCGACGAACTCGTAATCGAGCAGCACCTCGGTGCTAGACGTGGGCTTGGCGGCGAACACGGCGTTGAATGCCTTGCGCTCCGTCTCGCGGTAGTCGGTCCAGTCACCGTTGGATTGATAGGCGCCGGCGACGGCGTAGCCGAGGGGCATCTTGCCGCCCACAAGGCCGGCCGGTCCGCTGAAGGTGAACTCACCGCGGTAGAACTCCTCGCTGCCGACAGTGACCTTCGACGTGAATTCGCGTCGTTCCGTCGGGGTGAGGGTGAGCGTGTTCACCACGCCGCCAAGGATCGACACGCCGTACAGCAGCGCGTTCGGGCCGCGCACGACTTCAGCGCGCGATACGTTGTAGGAGTCGGGAATGCCTTGGACAATGAATCCGTTGCGCAGCTGCGTGCGGGTCGAGAAACCGCGGATGCGGACCGTGGGCGACTCCGCCGAGAACGAGCCGGGCGACGGCGAGAACAGGAAGTTGTTGCTCCCTTGGACCGTTTCGAGCGTCACGCCCGCGGAGTACTGGAGGGCTTCCTTCACATCGTTGGCGCCGATATCCTGAATGAAGGTCTTGGTGAGCACCTCGATCGGAATCGCGACGTCGCGAATCTGGGTGTTGAGGCGCGTGCCGGAGATGGAATTGGTCGCGCGGTACCCCCGGTCTTGGGAGGCGTCGACGCGGAATTCATCCAAGGTAACCGTGTTTTCCGCTGCCGGAGCCGGCGGCGTGGCCGGGGCCGGGGCGGTCGGTTGTGCCAGCAGGCCCGGGGCGAGGGAGGCGAGCAGGCTGCCGGCAAGCAGCCGGCGCAGTCGGGTAGGGTGTTGTTTTGGGTTCATGTTGGTTTTGCTGCGGGTGAAAACCGGGTGAGCGTTTGTGAGCTTATTTGACCGAAATCGTCAGTGCCGGGCGGACGAAACCGACGGCATTCGCGGGTGGACGGTGAGGGGTTGAGGTGGTTTTACGTTGCGCCCGCCCCCGGCTCTCGCGAAACCAATTTCGTTAGAATCGTTTAAACGCCGCCCCGATTTACCCATGAAGATGCTGGTCACGATCAAGGATGTCGCCCGCGAGGCCGGAGTCTCGATGGCGACGGTCTCCCTCGTCATGCGTTCCAGCCCGCGCATCCGCCCGGAAACCGCCGCCAAGGTTCGCACCGCCGCCGACCGGCTGGGCTACACCCCGAGCCCGATGGTGTCCGCCCTCATGGCCCGGATCCGCAGCGCCCGGCCGAACTCGGACCATACGACGCTGGCGGTGATCGGCTGGACCCCGCCGCGGGACCCCGGCACGCAGTCCTGGTTTTCCCTGGAGATCGGCCGCGGCATCAAGGCCCGGGCCGACAAGCTGGGATTCGGCCTCCAGTATTTTCCGCTGCCAGCCCGGGGGGGCAACCAAGCCCGTCTCGCCCAGGTTCTGCGCAACACCGGCATTCCGGCGGCCATCGTGCCTCCGCTCGCCGCCGGTGAGACCGACCTCGAACTCGACTTCACCCACCTATCCGCGGTCGCCATTGGTTACACCGTCCGGACGCCCGACCTGCACCGGGTGTGTCCCGACCAATACCAGGGCATGATGCTGATGCTGCGCTCCTTGACTGCACGCGGCTACCGGCGGATCGGGCTCTGTCTCGACCGTGCCACCGATGCGCGGGTGCGCCACAAGTTCACCGCGGCGGTCTGCTGGCACAATCAGATGGTGGCGGGCGCCGATGCCGTGGCCCCGCATTTGCATGATCAATTCGTGGAGGCGGACTTCGCCCGCTGGCTCAAGCGCGCCAAACCGGATGTCGTCATCGCGCCGTCCTGCAAGGTGCTCGTGATGATGCGGTCGCTCGGCTACCGGGTGCCGGATGACATCGGCTTTGCCATCGCGAACCATGCCGATCGCCACGAGGACTGCAGCGGTCTCGACCAGCGGCCGCAGATTTTGGGCGAGAAGGCGGTGGACGCCGTCGTGGCGCAGATCAACCGCAACGAGCGCGGCGCGCCGTCCGTGCCGCTGATCACGTCCGTCGAGGGCGTCTGGGTCGACGACATCACGACGCGGCCGCTGCCAACGGCGTGAGCGCCGCGGTCAGGTCCGTTCCAAGCGGAGCGGTCCGTGAAACCATTTGCCGCGGGCCAGGCGGACGCGAATGTCGCCGATGCCCGCGAGCAGGCCGGCGTCATCGGCCAGCGCTCGCACGGACGGGGCGGTGCCGCGCTGGGCGGTGAAGGCCATAGCGAAGGTCACCTCCCGGCCCTCGGCGGTGGCGGTGAGGTAGCGGGCGCCGGCGTAGGTGCGCTCCGTGCCGTCGCTGAAGCGTCGGTGGGTCGAAGGGCCTTCGTGCACCGCCAGGGTGGCCGTTCCTGGTTGCAGCAAGGTGGCGCGGCACGTCGCACCGCCGTGCGGATCCCGCAGGGTGAAACCCCGGCCGTCGGCGTCGATCCGGCACTCCAGCCGGCGTTCGAAGCAAAGCGACCACGTCCAGGTCGACGGTTCGTCCGCGAGGCATTCGTCGGTCACAACCACGAGGGTGTCGGCTCCGGCCGCACCGGAGAAGTCGACGAGGAAATGCCGGTCGAGGCGGCGGACGCCGGCTGACGGCCCGAGGCGCAGGCTGACACTGCCGCCCGAGCCGTCCGGTCCAGGCGAGAGGTACGAGACCTGGCCGTGGCGACCGGTATTCGGCCGGCCATTACACTGCACCGTACATTGGAAGACGGCCTCCGGTTTGGCCTGGCCGCCGCCCTGGGCCCACGCGGCGCCGAGTCCCTGCCACCGCCACGCCCCGAGGTCCTCGTGGGTGTGGCCGCCGCCGTGGTAGGTTTTCGCGTAGACCCCGACCACGGTATCGTCCGCATCCTGGTACCGGTTGCGAAACAGAACCAGACCGGTGCGCTGGTCGTACACGAAGCGCGGAAGCGGTGCCGGGTGGACGCCGGGCGGAGCCTCGTCCGGCGTGTAGAGCAGCGTCCAGAGCAGGCCAGGGCCGGCTGCGGCGGCCGAGCGGTCCCCGAGAGGACCGTTGAGGCGGTCGAGTTGGCCGCGCAGGGCCGGACGCAGAGCCTCGGGGGTCAGTGCGGCGCACAAGGGGCCGATGCCGCGCGCGGGAAAGCTACCGCCGTCGTCGTTCCAGACCAGCCGGGCTCCGAGGGCGGTGCGCGGGAGTCCGGTCGCGTCGTCAATTTGCGGACGGGCCACCGTCTGGGCGAGCAGGGTGACGCCAAACCACGCGATGCCGGGGGCGAGGGCGCCCGGATCGAACTCCCCGACGTGACGTTCGGCCAGCACGTACGGAGCCCAGTGGGAGAGCGCGTAGCATCCGTAGCCGGTGCCCTCGTAATAATGACCGCGGTCGCCGTAGTTGAGCAGGTGGGTGCGGATGCGGTCGCGCGAGAGGGCGAGCAGCGCGTCAGCGCCCGCGTATTCACCGCGCAGACACAACGCAGCGAGGCCGGCGGCCGCATGGGTGACGCCCCACCAGTTGTTGAAGGGGTTGTCGGGATTGTCCGGCGAGAGGTCGGTGCCGGCGAGCCGGTGGGCGAGGGCGAGCAGGCGGCCGGCGATCGCGTCCTTCTGGTCCCGCGGCCAGGCCTGGGCGCAGAGATCGTAACCGATGACTGCAGCCTGAATCTGGAGGGCACGGCTCAGGTCGCTCGGCGCCTCGCGGTCGAGCAGCACCCTGACCGCGTCGCCGGTGGCCAGCGCCTGGTCGGTGCGCCCGGTGAGGAGATGGCTCACCGCGGAGGCCTCGATCCACGCGGCGAGGCCCTCGAGGGTGGCGGGCGGCGCGGAGGCGGCGGCTTGGAGCGCGGCCTGTCCCACGTCGTGGAGCCAGCCCTGCGCTGCGCGCTGGCGGAGGCGGGGCAGACCGGCGGGGGAGAACCACAGACGGGCAGGCATGGCGGCTCAGGCACGAAAGCCGTAGGTCCGGCCGAGGGCAAGGCACTCGTCGGCGGTAACAACGGCGTCAGAACAGGTCGGGTGACGGAGCGAGGCGGCCGCGGCGCACACGCCCAACTCGGCGGCGCGCGCGAGGTCCCAATTTTCGTGCAGGCCGTACTGGACCCCCGAGGCGAAGGCGTCGCCGGCGCCGGCCGTGCCGGCGATGGCCGACGCTGGCAGGCGCACGGACGGCTGCCAGTGGTCGCTGCCGTCGCGCCGGACGAGGTAGGCGCCCTCCGGGAAATGGAGGCAGACGCAATCCTGCACGCCCGCGTCCAGCAGGCGCCGGGCGGCGGTGCGTACGGCGGCGCGGTCGAGGGCCTCGCCGCGGCCCAAGGCGAGGCCGGTGAGTTGCTCCGCTTCGTAGTCATTGACGAACAGCACGTCGACGAGCGGAAGGAGCGGCCGGGCGGTGCCGGTGAAGCGGTCCGCAGCGGCACTCACGAAGTCAATCGCCGTGCGGATCCCGGCCGCTCGGGCCCGCTCCAGCACGGCAGCCGCGCCCGGACGTCCGTCCGAACCGGGCGCGTCGAGTGTATCCAGCAAAAGGATATAACCCAGGTAGAAGTAGCGCGCGGTGGCGCCGGTGAAGTCGAAGTCGTCCGGGGCGAGGCGCGCGTTGGCCCCACGGCAGTGGAAGAACGTGCGCCGGCGCGTGTCGGCCGCCGTCATCACGTCGGTGTAGCTGGTCGCGACCCCCGGCGTCACCCTGAGGCCGCGTGCGTCGATCCGGTGCGCTGCGCAGTCGTCGAGGATGGTGCGCCCGTCCGGATCGTCGCCCACGCGCCCGACGCCCGCGAGCGGGAAGGTGGCGCCAAGGCGGGCGAGGTTCTTGAGCACGTTGTAGGGCCCGCCCCCGTTGCCGTGCGACTGCCCGATGATGTTGGCGAGCGCATCCTGCGCCGGCCACCCGTCGATCAGCTTCACATGGTCGACAATCCAATTGCCCCCGGCGATGACACCGCGCCGGGTGGAGGTAGCTGAATCAGATTTTTTCACAGGAGAAAACGGAGGCAACGGAGACAAGCCGCAGAACGGCGACCGTCATTGATTGGCCTGAGGCAGCATCATCCGGGCGACGCCGCTCGCAAGACGAAGGGTGTTGAAGTTGATGACCAAGCCGAGAGGCACATCCAGGAGGTGCATGTAACTCAAAAGCTGGGCCTTGTGGATCGGGAGGATGCTTTCTACGGCCTTGATCTCGATCAGGACACAGTCAGCCACGAGCAGATCGAAACGAAGCGATTCTTCCCGAGTGAACTGCTTGTAGTGAATCTGGACCGTCCGTTGCCGGGTCGACGGCAGCCCTCGCAGGTCGAGTTCGCACTGGAGGCACCATTCGTAGATCGATTCGACCAAACCAGGACCCTTGTCACGGTGAACTTCAATGGCGGCTCCGATGATGGTTTGGGTCAGACCTGAGGCTTTTGGGTAGAGGGGATGCATGCCTTCTCTCTGTTGCCTCTGTTACCTCCTGTAAAAGCAAAAGCCAGTGGGTGGCGTTAAAGGCTGACTACGGTTTGATCCCGGTGGCTTTGCAGGGCGGCGTGCCAGAGTTCGTGGTGGGCGACGGCTTCGTCGGGGGTCGCGCAACCGAAGCGGTTGCCGAGCTGGCCGGCGCGTTCGGCGAGGAACGCGGCCCACATCTGCTGGAGGATGTCCGGGAAACCCGGCTCGAAGATGCCGCCGGTGATGGTCTTGAACGGCGTGGCGAAGCCGAGGTCGGTTTTCTCCCACCATTGCTCCTTGTCGCGCCGATAGTGCCAGAGGGTCTTCGGCTCCTTCGTCGAGTACCGCACGCCGCCGTCAGTGCCGAGGATCTCCATCAGCCAGGTGTTGGTCTCGGTCGGCGCCATGCGCTTCATCTCCAGCGTGAGCGGCACTTCCTCGCCGGCCACGACGGACGTCGCATGCAGCACGGCGTTGTCCCATGTGTCGCAGGCCGCCATGCCGCCCCGGCCGTCGGGGCGCTCGGTGTAGACCTTCTGCAGCTGCGCGTAGAGCCGCCTGGGCTTCCAGCCGAGGCGCAACGGCAAATGGGCGACGTGGAGACCGAGGTCGTTCATCACCCCGGGCTCGCCGCAGAATTTCACCTGTCGCTTCCAGTTGATCGGTTTGGTGGGATCGAGATCGCTCGCGTGATGGAAGGCAAAGCGAACACCGAGCGGGCGGCCGAGGCGGCCTTCGCGGGCAAACGCGAGCGCACGCTGGGCGCCGGGCAGGAAGGGGAACTCCGACGATACGCGGACAAACCGCCCGAGCTCGCGTCCGGCATCCCGGATGCGGCGCGCCGCAGCCAGGTCGATGCCGAAGGGTTTCTCCGCGAGCAGATCCTTCCCCGCGCGCAGGGTGTCCAGGTAGATCGCCTCGTGCAGGTGGTGCGGCACGGCCACGTACACGACGTCGATGTCATCGTGAGCCAGCAGCGCTTGATGGTCAGTGCAAAAATGCCGGACCGTCGGAACGCGACGGAACCAGTCGAGGGCGGCGGGCTGGGTGTCGCACACCCCGACGAGCTCCGGGGTGACCGGGCAGTCGAGCAGCGCGAACCAGCGGCCGAAGGCGCTCGCAGCTTCGCGGCCCATGAGGCCGGCACCGATGATGGCGACGCGGACGGGAGACGGGTTCATGCGAGAAGTTTGAGCGCGGATTCGGCCGAGGCGCCGTCATGCACGACGGCCATGAGGGCCCGCGTGATGCGGTCCGGGTGCGGGTGCTGGATGATGTTGCGGCCGTAGACGATGCCAGCCGCGCCCTGCCGGAGCAGCCCTTCGGTGCGGGCAAGGATCTCCGCCTCGGTGGCCTTGCTCCCGCCGCGCACCAGCACAGGGATGCCGCCGGCCGTGACGATGACCTCGCGGTAGAGCGCGACGTCGTCGGTCGGGTCGGCCTTGATGATGTCGGCGCCGAGCTCGACTGCCTGGCGCACGAGCGGGACGATCTTGCGCACGTCACCATCGACCATATAGCCACCGGCCCGCTCATTCGGCTGGAAGACGAGCGGTTCGATCATGAGCGGCATGCCGTAATGGTCGCACTCCGGCTTCAGCGTAAGGATATTGTTGATACACTGGTCGGTGACCTCCGGCTGGCCTGGGATCTGGAACAGGTTGACCACCACGCAGGCGGCGTCGAGGCGCACGGCCTGGAGCACGGGCTGCTCGATCATGCGCGAGAAGAGCGTGCGCGGCAGCTGGCGGCCGTAGACGTTGGCCACGTCGGTGCGCAGCACGAGGGCGGGCTTGGGGCGGACGGGCAGCCCCTGCAGCAGGCGGGCCTGACCGACGGTGAGCTGGATGGCGTCGGGTGCGGCCTCGACGAGCGTGCGGACGGCGGCAGGCAGGTCCTCGATGCCGGCGAGGAAGGAGCCCTCGTTGAAAAAGCCGTGGTCGACGGCGACATCGAAGCAGCGGCCGGTGCGCGGATTGAAAAGGCGGTGCAGGCGGGCGGTTTTCATGCGGGAAATCAGGAGGCGACGGTGTGGATCTTCACGCCGGCGGCGGTCAGGGCCTCGCGGTCGGCGCGGGCTGGTCGGGCATCGGTGAACCAGTGGTCAAAGTCGTCCCAGGCCGCGAAGGCCACCGCGGCCGTCTGGCCCCACTTCGAGGCGTCCGCGAGCAGGAGAGTGGTCTCGGCGCGGCTGACCGCCTCGCGCTTCACCGCCGCTTCGCCCAGCTCGGTCGTGCTCGCGCCGTCGTCACGGTGCAGCCCCGAGGCGCCAACGGCGGCAAAATCGAACCGCAGCTGCCGCATCCAGCCGAGGGCGAAGCCGCCGACGAGGGCGCGGCTGACCTCGCGCAGCTCGCCGCCGATGCACACCAGCTGGGCCTTGGGACCGGCCCGCTCCTGGAGCAGCGGCGCGGAGTTGGTGTAGAGCACAAGGTCGCCGCGCCGCAGCAGCAGGCGGCCGAGCTCGAGCGTGGACGTGCCGGCGTCGACAAAGACGGTTGCGCCGGGCGGGATCAGCTCCGCCGCGGCCGCGGCGATCTGCCGCTTGGCTTCGACCGCGGCGCGGACCTTGCGCGAAAAGGCCGGCTCCCCGCCGAGAAACTCCGGATGCAGCAGGCCGCCGTGGGTGCGGAGCAGCTTGCCCGCCTGCTCCAGTTGGAGCAGATCGCGGCGCAAGGTCGCCGGCGAAACCTTCAGTTCGCGCTCGAGTTCGGACACGCGCAACCGCTTCCTGTTTTCAAGGATTGCAAGAATCTCCTGCTGGCGCTCCTGAGCGAACATGATTGAACCGACTCAAATTCGTCACAAAAAAGCAATCCCATCATGACCCCGCGTGCCGATTTCCTGGCCGATCTGTATGTGTCGCTCAATGACACGCCCATGCAGCGGAAGCTGCGCGCGTTGCGGCCCTGGCCGGTCGGCGTGGTCTTCATCGAGCGCCCGGGCATGACGCTCGACGACATCCGCGGACACTTCCGCCGGATGCGCGAACTGGGGTTCAACTGCCTGAAGCAATGTCAGCTCTGTCCGGGCACGGACTGGCGCCCGGTGTACCACGCTGCGTTGGATGAAGGCATCATCCCATGGTGGTATGGCGAGGCCGGGTGGGAGGATCCGACGCCGGTGCTGCTGCGGTCGCTCGGTCTGCCGGAAGACATCACCCCGGAGGCGTTGCGCGTGCATCCGGTGTGGCTGAAGCGGCAAGATGCCGTGATGCGCGCGCGTATCGACCAGCCGGAGCCGGCCGGTCAGCCGATGGTGAGCCACGAGACCGATGGCGTGCCGGGCACGCTCAAGCGCGACGAGTACGGCGTCGCCCCCGAGGCGACCGACCTGTTTGTGGCGTGGCTGAAGGCGCGCTACGGCACCGTGGACGCCCTCAAGGCGGCGTGGAATTTCCAATACCCGATGGTCAACGCGCGCCCTTGGCGCACCTGGGCGCAGGTGCGAAAGGAAGTCGTCGCCTTCGTGACGGCCGAACGGCAGGAGTACCGGCGCATCGTCGACGTGCTGCGGTTTCGCGCCGACATGCATTTGCGCATGATCCGGAGGGCCCGCGATACGCAGCTGCCCAAGGATCGCAATGTGCCCCTGCGCACCGGCGGTGAGATGAGCCTCTTCCTCCCGTTTGCGGCGCGGTCGACCGACATGGAGGGGATCGCCCACGAGATGGCACTCGGCGGCTCGTTCTATCCCTCGATCCATCCGGGCTGGCATTTCGAGGAGGCTGATTTCGAGTTCACGCGTCCGATCTACATGCAGGCCTCGCTGGCCACCGACTGGTTCAAGGGCGGCTGGGCGGCGACGTGGGAGTCCACCGGCGGACCGCAGCAGCTGAGCGGCGGCAAGGCGCCGTTTGTGCCCGAAGTGCGGGACAAGGTCGCAGGCTTCACCGTGAACGAGCACACGATCCAGCAGCTCATGCTCTCGTGGATGGCCGGCGGCTTCAAGGGCTTCGGCCTCTGGTGCTGGAACGCGCGCGGCTTTGGCTGGGAGGCGGGCGAGTATGCCCTGACCAACCGTCACATGTTGCCCGGCGCGCGCACGGTGGCGGCGGGCCGGATCGGCCGGGCGGCCTCGCGGCTGCGCGACGAGCTGTGGTCCGCGAGCAAGGAGCCGGTCGTCGGCGTCTATCAGGACTGGGAGAGCGACGCGTTCTGGGCGGCGGTTTCGCTCGCCGGACGCGACATGTACAAGCAGTGGCCGGTGCGGGCGCGCATCGGTGTGTCGCGGGCCTTGATCAACGCCAACGTGCCCTGGGAACACGTGACCGCCCGCAACCTGCACGCCGGCCTGGCCGGCCGTTATCGCGTCATCTACCTCCCGGCGCAGCTGGCGCTGGACGAGGCCGTGCTCGCGCGGCTGCAGGCCTTTGTCGAGGCCGGCGGGCGCGTGGTGCTGGACGCTCCGGGCGGCTGGTATGGTTATGACGGACGGCTGCTGCCGACCGCGGAGGGCTCCGCTTTCGAGCGGCTCTTCGGGGTGCGCATCGACGATTATCAGTATTCACGCCGCAACCACGCCCGCTGGAGCCTCGGCGGACAGGAACTCGCCGGCTTCGCCCTCGACCTGCATCCGACGTCGGCGCGTGTGGTGGAACGTTTTGAAGGCGGCGGGCCGGCGGTCACCGAGCACCGGCTCGGCCGCGGCACGGCCGTTATCCTCGGTTTCGAGGCGTCGCTCGGGTGCTGGCAGCCTGGCAACGCCTGGTTGGAGGCGCGGCTCGTGCGCCATGCCTTGGGCGCCGTGCGTTCGCCCTATGCTTGCCGGGGTGGCATCGCCTACCGGCTGGCGGCGCCGGCCGCCGACCATTACTTCCTGATGAACGACGAGCCGCGCGCGCGGAAGCTGAAGCTCACGGTGCGCGGCCAACGTTACCGGCGCTGGGAAGATCCGGTCACCGGCCAAACCTTGCGTTCACCGGCCGCGGTCGAAGTCGGGCCGCACGGAGCACGCTGGTTGCGGGCCGTGAAGTAGGACCGACTGGCCGTCGCTCGGACGTAGCCTTGGCCGCCACGCGCCAGGGGTTCCGGCCTAGGCTCCCACCGGTAACGTGGACTTGCTGCTTCCGGTCCGGCAGGAAACCGAAGCCCGGTTTCGCCTGATCGAACGTCTGGCAACTCTGCGCTCGCGGTCAGGCTGCGCCCAATAATCCTTTCCCCCATGCGCTCGCACCATTCCTTGCTGCAACTGACTCCCTCTCGCGCCGCAGCTGCGCTTGCCCGGCTGCGCCGGGAGACCTGGACCGAGGTCGCCGCGCTGGCGCTGCGCGCAACCCAGGCCTCGCCGCTTCATCGCTCGTTGCAGGAAGCGCGACGCGATCGGCTCAGTCCCGTGAACTTGCCGCAGACTTGGGGGAGGCTCTGGGACCAGCGCTGGTTCCGTCTCGATGTGCCGGCGGAACTGGCCCGACGGAATGATCTCTACCTGGAATGGAACGACCAAGCGGAGGCAACCCTCTATGTCGAGGGATCTCCCCACTATGGGTTCGACGTCGCCCACCGTCGTGCGCCGCTTCCGCGCGGCGCGCGCGAGCTCTGGGTCGAAGGAGTTGTTGCCCAGACCGGCATTTGGCATCCCGAGGCGACAGGGCTGGATCCGGCCGGCTCCCGGCTGGCCGGTGCGCGCGTCGTGGCGCGAAACGACCTTCTTTGGGAACTGTACCACGATCTCCTTGTGCCGTACGAGCTGGCCCTCGATGAGCTGAAGCGCGAGTTCGGCACCGAGGCCGCACGCTTTTCGACCTTCGGCTTCCGGCCGGCGCTGGAGAACGCCTCGCCGCTGCTGCGCCGGCTGCTGCGCGCCATCGAGGACGGTATCGATGCACTGGAGACGGCGGGACCGCGGGCGGCGCGCCGGGCGCTCAGGCGCGGGCTGGCGGCGCTGCCGCCCGATCTTTCCGCGCCGCGCGCCGTGCTCACCGGGCACGCTCACATCGACCTCGTCTGGCTCTGGCCGGAGAAGGTGGGCGAGTTCAAGGCGGTGCACACGTTCGCAACGGCGAACCGCCTGATGGATCGCTATCCCGAGTTTCGGTTCGGCTACTCGCAGCCCGCCAGCTACGCGGCCGTGGGGCGACGGTCGCCGGAGATGCTGCGCGCGGCCCGCCGCCGCCTGCGACAGGGACGCTGGGAGGCCACCGGAGCCACCGAGGTCGAATCGGATTGCCTGCTCGCCTGCGGCGAGGCGCTGGCCCGGAGCTTCCTCGTCGGCCAGGAGGGCTTTGCGGAGTTGCGGGGCGAACCGGCCTCCGTCCTCTGGCTCCCGGATGTCTTCGGCTATCCGGCCTGCCTGCCGCAACTCATGCGGGAGGCGGGCGTGGAGTCGTTCTACACCACCAAGCTTTCGTGGAGCGCGGTGACACGCTTCCCCCACAGCAGCTTCGTCTGGCGCGGTCACGACGGCAGCGAGGTGCTCGCGCACCTGACCCACGAGGGCGGCTACAACCAGGAGGCAAAGCCGGAGCAGCTTCGCAACGGCGTCCGCGCCCACCGCCAGGCCGATGTGCACCCCGAGTTCCTCGCCCCCACGGGGTTCGGGGACGGCGGCGGGGGCCCGACCGAGGAGATGTGCGAGCGCGTCCGGCGGCTCTCGCGCCTGGCCGGCGTGCCCCGGCCCGCCTGGGGGCGGATCGAACCCTTCTTTGCGCGGCTCGCCCGCCTCCGCCGGAAGCTGCCGGTGTATCAGGGCGAGCTCTACCTCGAGTATCATCGCGGCACCTACACCACCCACGGCGCGATCAAGGCGGCGATGCGCGGGGCGGAGCGCGCCCTGCAGGCGCTCGAGGCCGTGCGCTGCGCGACGAGCGGGCGGCCCGCGCCCCGCGAGGACTGGCGGCGGACGATCTTTGCCCAGTTCCACGACTACGTCACGGGCAGCTCCATCCATGAGGTTTACGCCGAGGGCGGGGCGGAACTCAAGGCGATCTCCGAGCGGAGCCTGCGCACGGCGGCGGCCGAGCTGGGTGCGAGTCGTGGGGAGGCCGCGTGGTTCAATCCGCTGCCACGCCCGCGCACCGTGGCGCGCAGTGTCGGCAAGGACGGACGCGTGGAGACGGCGGTGTTGCCCCCGCTCTCCGGAGCGCCCGTCGCGGCGCTTGCGGCCGGCCCGGCGCTCACCCCGGTGACGGCCGCCGCCCGACGCCTGGCGAACGGGCGGGTCGTGGCTGCGTTCGACGAGCAGGGACGCGTGAGCGCCTTGAGCATCGACGGTGTGTCCGTGGCGCTGGCGGCTCCGCTTGGTGAACTCGTCATTCATACGGACCGTCCGGCGCTCTTCGAGGCCTGGGACATCGACCGGCCGGCGATGGCCCTGGGCGTACCGGTGCGTTCCCGCGCGCGCATCGAAGTCGAGCAGACAGACGGACGCAGGGCGTCCCTCGTGTGCCGTCGTTCCCTGGGGAAGGCCGGCGAGGTCACTCTCCGCTACACGCTCGAGGCCGGGGTGCCCGTGCTCGTCCTGACCGTCGAGGTCGACTGGCGCCAGCCCGAAGCCATGCTGAAGGTGCTTTTTCCCACGAAGTATGCGGGCACAAACGCGCGGTTTGCGGCACCCTTCGGGAGCGTGTTGCGCCGGCAGGTCCCGGGCGACCTGGCAAGCGAGGCCCAGTGGGAGGTTCCGGCCAGCCGCTGGGCGGCGGTGAGCGACGATGCGGAACGCGAAGGGCTCTTCGTCGTCACGAAGGACAAGTACGGCTTCTCCTGCCGGGATGGCGTACTCGGACTCACGCTGCTGCGGAGTGCGGCGATCACCTGCGAGGGTGCGGACACCCATGCGCGGGCCAGTCATCCGCCTTCGCTCCGTCGCACGCGGGCGGCGGCGAAATTCTCGGACCTCGGAAGCCATCGGATCGAGCTGGCGATCGGACGCCACGATGCGGGAGCGCCGCGGGACGAGCAGCCGGCGGCCTGGGCGGACTTGTTGTTCACCCCGGTTCTTCCGTATCGCGGACGTGCGTATGGGGCGGGCTTCCTCGGACTCGAGGGGGGCGAGACGCTGCAGCCGGTATGGGCCAAGCCCGCCGGACGCGACCGCTGGGTGTTGCGCCTCAACGAAACGCTCGGGCGCCGCGGCGTCGCCACCCTGCGCCTCGCCCAAGGCTGGCGCGCGCGCCGGGTCAACCTGCGCGAGCAGCCCGTTGGCCCGGCGACGTCGGTGCGGCGCATCGCCTACACCCCTTACGCGCTGGTCAGCCTGCTGATCGAGCGCGTGGGTTGAGCGTGGGGTCGGGTATCCTCAGCTTGTCAGGCGCGGGCGTATCGACTGGAGCAGACGCCTGCGCTGGGCGGCGGTTCCGCGCCACCAGAGATCGCCGAGGTCCACGGCGCTGAGCGTGGCCCCGCGCGGTCCTGCGGCCAGCCAAGGGCGCCCGTTGTCGAGTCGGACCGTGCGGACGCGACCGACCGGTTCGAGTTCGCGGTAACCCTTGAGCGCAGGGAGTCCCTTGAGGGAGGGCAGCGGGCCGGTGTCGTGCCAGAGCCCGGCTTCGACCCCGAAGCGCTCCTCGAGCTCCGCCGGAAGGCGTCGCGCCCGCAGTCGGCCGCAATCGTCGGAGAAGGCCGTGTGCGGCCCGGCGAGCAGCGGGCCGCGGTGGCGTGCGAGCCGCGCGACGATCGCGTCGCCCGCGAGCGACGTCAGGGGGACAACCAGCGGGTCTGCCGCGTCCTCCGGCAGCGCGAGCAGCGCTTCGTCGTCGAGAAAGTCCACGCGGAAACCGCAGGCTTCCACCAGGCCGTGCCACCCCACGAACGCACCATCGAAGGACTCCAGCGCGGGCGCGAAACGCGAAAGCCAGCGCAGGCTGTCGCGCGAGTAGTGGATCCAGGCGCGCGGGCGCCGGAGGAAGCGCGTGCGTTGACGGACGAGGTCGCCGGGGCGTTGCGCGAGCTCCCGCACCGTGGCGGTGCGCACCGTATCCGTCCCGTCGAGCGCCTGCACGCCGTTCATGCCCAGTTCCTGTCCGCCGAGGGTCGGCCGCCAGAGGAACCACCACACCTGTTGCGCCCCGCGTTCGGCGTACACGCGGGCCGAGGCCTCGAGGTAGTCCGGGCCGAAGGCTTCGCCAGCAAAGCTGTTCGGCCAAGCGCGTTCATGCGGACCGGCCTGGGTTTCACTGATCACGAACGCGGCGCCGGCCGCCTCGGCCGCGCTGCGCATGAGATCGGTGCTGCACGCGAGCCCGGCGAGATCGCGCGCCCTGTCACCATTGGCCTGATACAGATCGGTGCCGACCCAATCGAGTCCCCGGGCTTGCGCGAAATAGTCCTGTCCGATCGCGACGGAAAGCCGCACACCCGTCTCGGGGATGTTGCAGCCGATCCGCGCGCCCGGGCAGAGCCGGCGCAGGAGCGCCGCCTGCCAGGCGATCTGGTCCGCCTGGTGCTGTTCGCGCCAGCGCAGGAAATCGAGCCAGGCGTGCGGGTTGCCCGGACCGCGGATGACGGCCGTTTCCTCCCACCTGCCGTGCCGTTGCGACCAGAAGTTGCCCCACCAGGCGGCGTTGAGGGCGTCGAGTGAGTCGTGGTACCGGCGGCGCAGCCAAGCGACGAAGTCGGCGCGGGCGTGGGGACTGAAATCGTACCAGCGCTGCAGGTCGGCGTGGACCTCCTCGGCGTAGTTGGGCTCGTTGTCGATCTGCCAGCCCCACAGGCAGCGGCGTCCGGCGTAGTGGCGCGCGAGGCGGGCGATCGTGCGTTCGGCGTGGGCGCGGCTGGCCGGATGATGCCAGCTCCAGAAATGCCGGTGCGAGAGGCAGCGGCGGCCCTGCATGTCGACCAGGCGTCCGTCTGGGTAGGCCAGGTCGAACCACGGCGGTGGCGTGGCCGTCGGCGTGCACAGGCACAGCTGCAGACCCCGCGCCTCCACCAGGTCGACGAACCGGTCGAAGGCGGCGAAGTCGAACCGCCCCGGCTCCGGTTCATACCACGACCAGCTGAACTCGCCGAAGCGCACGAGCGTGAGTCCGGCGGACTGAATGCGGTCGAGGTCGCGGGCCCAGTCGGATTCGGGCCAGTGATCGGGATAATAGGCGGTGCCAAACGCCGGTGGCAGGGTGGGGAGATGCATGCGAGACGCGTTTCGATGTCAGGCTTCCTCCGCGGCCAGACAAGGCGCATCCCGTCCGATTAAACGATTCCACCAACTCTTCGATTCCGCCACGGGGAGGCGGCTGCCATGCCTCGGTCATCCCCCGATGACCCCGCCGACCGTCCTGTCTCCGCCTGTGTCCGGCCCCGCGGATACGCGATCCGCGAGTCCGTCCGGAGCGGCGGCGGCCGATGTTGCCGGCGCCTGGCAGGGATCGGATGCCGTGGTTGAAGCGGTGGCGGACGGCGCGCGGATCCGTTTTCTCCGTCCGCAGGGGCAGATCGAAGCCCCGCCCCGCGAACTCGGCCTGCCCACCGTGTGGACGGCCTACGCGCAGTTGGAGCTGCAGGTGGTGGCGCCGGCCCGCGTCACCCTCGACCTCGTGGCGGTGCTGCCGCGCGGCCGCCTCGCGGTGACGCAGCGGCTGGAGCCTGGTGTGCCGGCGACGCTGGTCCTCGACCTGGCGGATCTTCCGCTCGGAGCGGGCACGGGCCGGCTCTACGAACCCGTCGCGGTCCGTCTGGTCGTCGCCTGGGAGGCCGGCGACACTCCCTGTAGTTTATTGATCACTACGCTACGGCTGGTGCCGGCCGCGGCACCGCCCGGCCCGGTGGTGGATGCCTTTGGCCAGCGCCTCCACGCGGACTGGCCGGGCAAGGTCAGGACCGTCGAGGAACTGGTGGCCCGCGCGGCGACGGAGGCGCTCAGTCTGACGGCGACGCCCTCGACGCTGCCGCCGCGCGACCGCTTTGGCGGCTGGCTCGCCGGGCCGACCTTCGCCCCGACCGGACGATTCCGCGTCGAGCGGGACGGGCGGGGCCGGTGGTGGTTTGTCACCCCGACCGGGCGGGCGTTCTGGTCCCTGGGCACCACGGGTGTGCGGCTCGGAGCGGCCAACGACGCAATGCCCGCGGCGGATCGCCGACACCTGTTCACCGCCCTGCCAGAGGTCGGGCATACGGCGTGGTTTACCGGTCGATATCCGGGGGCGACCGCACCGATCGTGCTCGCTGGAGCGCTGCACGGCTACCGGTGGAACGTGTTGCGCAAGTATGGATCGGTCGAGGCGTGGCGCGAACGGGTGCTCGCCCGCTGGTCCGCGTGGGGCTTCAACTCCTTCGGCGCGTGGTCGGACGAGTTGCTCTGGGGGCAGGAAAGCGTGCCTTACACCCGCAGTCTCGGAACCCGCAGTCTGGCTGGCGTGGAGCCAACCGTGCCGGCGTTCCCCGACGTGTGGGACCCGCGTTGGGAGGCGGCGGTCGATGCGGAGTTTGCGCGTCAAACCGCCGACCAGCGTGCGCAGGCGTGGTTGCTTGGGTACTTCGTGGACAATGAACTCCCGTGGCGGGAGAGCCGCCTGCTCGACGCCGCACCCGGAGCGTGTCTGCGCGAGGCGTGGCTAGCGTTCGTGCGCGAACGGTATGCGAGTCTCGCTGCCTTCAATCGCGAAGCGGGTACGGCCTGTGTCACGTGGGACAACGTGCGGGCCCTGCGTGCGGCGGACCTCGCGTCGGCGGCTCGGCTGACGGAGGCGTTTCTCGTTCACTACGCCGACCGCTACTTTGCAACCGTGGCCCGCCTGCTGCGCAAGCATGCGCCCGATCACCTCTACCTTGGCTGCCGGTTTGTGCGCCTGCCGCCGGCGGACGGCGTGATCGCGGCCGCGGGTCGGCACGTGGACGTATTGAGCGTGAACTGCTACTCGCGCACGCCGGACCCGCAGGCCTTCGCCGACTGGCACCGCTTGAGTGGCGGACGACCGATCTTGATTGGCGAGTTTCACTTCCCGCTCGCCAGTCCGCGGCAACTACCGCCGCTGTGGGAGCCGTTTCCCGAAGGCGAACGCGAGACGATGTTCACCACCTTTGTCGAACGCTGGGCGCGGCAACCGTGGTCGCTCGGCTGCCACTGGTACCAGCATGCAGACCAACCGGTGCTGGGCCGCTGCACCGACGGCGAGAACCAGACGGTGGGGTTCGTCGATGTGACCGATACGCCCTACGAACACCTGGTGCGCGCCGCGCGCACGGCGGCGGCCAGCATGTACACCTGGCACGCCGCGATGTGAGGCAGGAAGGCGTGGCAGGCACGCCGTCCGGGTTTAGCTGAAGAAGGCCTCGGCCTCGGTCTTGACCGACGCGGGCTTTACCAGAGCGACTCCCTTGGCCTTCGCCTTCGCTTTCGTCACCGCCGCGGCCGGAGACGGGTGGGACGGATGGGGATGGGCGTCGACTTCCTTCGTACGCTGGGCGACCTGGCCGACCAGTGTCTGCAATTCCTGCACGGACTCGCGCATCATCACGGCCTGGGCATTGAGTTCCTCGGCGGCACTGGCGGCCTCCTCGGCACCCGAGGCATTCTTCTGGGTGATCGTATCCATCTGCGACATCGCGGTGGTGACCTGGGACAGTCCGCGGGTCTGTTCTTCGGACGCGGTTGCGATCTGGGCGATGAGATCGTCGACGCTGCGCGCGTTGGTGACGATGGCCTGCAGGTTCTCGGCCACCTGGGTGCTGATCTGCACGCCGTGCTGGCTGCGGCTGACGGATTCCTCGATGCGGGCGGCGGATTCCTTGGCCGACTCGGCGGAGCGCTGGGCGAGGGAGCGGACCTCCTCGGCGACGACGGCGAAACCGGCACCGGCTTCACCGGCGCGCGCGGCTTCGACGGCGGCGTTGAGCGCGAGGATGTTGGTCTGGAAGGCGATCTCGTCGATCGTCTTCACGATCTTGGCGATGCTGGCCGACGATTCCTTGATGCCGTCCATCGCGCGGGTCATCTCGGCCATGCTGGCGGAGCCGGCTTCGGCGGCGTGCCGCGTCTGGTTGGCGAGACCCTTGGCCTGGACCGCGGACTCGGCGTTGCGCGACGTCATGCTGGAGATCTCGGCGAGGGCGGCGCTCGTCTCTTCGAGGGAAGCGGCCTGTTCGCTGGCGCCTTCGGCGAGGGTTTGGCTCGAGGCGGAAACCTGGCCGGCGGCGGAGGCCGTCTGTGCGGCGCCGAGTTCAAGCTGATGAGCGACGTTGCCCAGGACGTTATTGGTGCCGCGGATGGTATAGACCGACGCGGCAAGCCCGGCGGCGAGGGCCACCGCTGAGAGGACCAGGATGGTCTTGGTCGTGGCGAGGGTGCTCGCCTCGATCTCGGTGCTGAGGGTGTCGCCGTTCTTGGAGTTGTAGTCGAGCAGAGCTTCGGTCGCGGAGGCATAGGCGCGGTAAGACGGAAAGACCGTCGCGATGAAGTAGGAACTGGCGGAGGCGTCGCCGGCGTCGACGAGCTCGTGATAGCGTTGGCGCAGGGGTCGGTAGGCCTCGCGTGCCTGCTCGACTTGGGTGAAGAGGGTGCGGTCCTTTTCGCTCGAAATGGTTTCACGATAGAGGTCGAAGGCGGCATCCGCCTGTTCGGTAAACTGGGCCATCTCGCGTTTCAGGGCTTCGCGCTCGGCTGCGGTATCGACCTCGCCATAGAGCTGGGTGCGAATCAGGCCCTTCGCGAGGGCGCTGTAGAACGTGCCACTGTAGATCATGCCTGGCATGACATCGACCTTGAGGCTGCGTGCCTCTCCTCGGATACCGCCGAGGCTGTAAATGGCGAGGCCGCCCGTGATCGTGAGCAACAGGCAGAGCAAGGCCGTCGTTGCTGTAATTCGTTTTCCAATGGTCCAGGTCATATAGGTTCTTTCGAAGTGTGGCTTACCGAAGTCTTAATGAAATGATTCGGCATGCCTGGACCTGAATTGAGCGGGGAGACTGCCCAGTCCCCTAGGGAATTGCCCCGATGAGGTCCGGAAAAACTCCGGGTGTTGAACGTGGCGGCGCGGAAACGATGGTGGGTCGTCCGGCGCGAGGCGCGGCCCAGGCTGACGCAGGTCATTCGCGCCCAAGCGAGCTCGTGTACCTCCACCGCGAGCGGGTGGGGGTGATGAAGATGCCGTGGATCGACCGCGCGTGAAGCCTGCGTCCTACATCCTCTTCCGTCCCCATCCCATGCCCAATGTTCGTATTACGAACATGACCTACAGAGCGAAACGGACCCGCAATGTTCGTAATACCTGAATCCCGAAGACGAAAAAGCATCGTTTCGTTCCGGAGATAAGAACCGCT
>CAYZBG010000077.1:0-23490 GCA_964476565.1 uncultured Opitutus sp. | reverse complement strand
CACCGCGTCACTTCGCGGCAAAGGGGCGGGACTTCGCCTCGGTCTCGGTCGGGAAATCCGTCGGGATGGGCAGCGTTACCTTACCCGTGGCGGCCCACTCCGTGCCGCGCAGCAACGTGGTGATGAAGCCCACGCCTTCGAACGAATAGTCTTCATGGCCCAGCGCCGTGTGGAAGATGCGGCCCTGGCCGAAAGTGATCGCCATCAGCATCGGCTCATGCCGGCCGGTACCCTTGTACTCAGGTGATGAATACGCCGTGGCCAGCACGGTCATGTTCTCCGCCGGTCCGCGCAGGCGGTCGTAGCACTCGTCCTGCGTGTGCAGCCACTTCGCCGGCATGCCTGCGGTGATAGCGTGCTGCGGCTCGCGGATCTGGATCACGAACTGGTGCTGCGGGCCGTGGGCGCCCGCGCGGCCCGGGGTCATGTCGCGCACGAGCTTGCCGTCGTTGTCATAATAAACGTAGGGGCCGTCCTTCTCCGTGCGATCGCCCCAGCCGCCGAGTCCGATCATGCGGTTATAGGCCTCCCATTTCGGGAACGAGTTGTTGGCCGCATGCACCGACACGAAACCGCCGCCGCGGGACACGAAGTCCTCGAGGGCCTTGCGTGTCGCCTCGGGCCAGTCGGCCGCGTTCCAGCCAAAGTTGGACACCACCACATCGTACTTCGCGAAGTCCGGCGCGAACGATGGATCGGGCTGGGGATTCTGCGTGTTCTCGTAGGTCTTCCCGTCGGCGAGCGGATAATGCTCGAGCCACTTTTCGCCCTTCCAGGTGTAGCGCGTACGCGCCACCGCCACCTCGAAACGGCCGCTCTGCTCGAAATACGCCCGCATCATGGCGGTCGATTTGGGCCACACGGTGTGGTTGTTCTGTCCGTCGACGATGAGTACGCGCACCTTGGGCGCCGGCGCACGCTCGGCCGCGCAGGCCGGCATCCAGGCAATGGCGGCGAGGAAAAGGATTCGGAGGAGGGTCTTCATGGGGTGTGGGTGATAAGCCCGCCACGGTAACCCTCGCCTGTCGCGGCGCAATCCCTGTCCGCGCTGGAATCGTTCTCGTTCTCTTTCTCGTAATCGTTCTCGCGCCCGAAATCTTAGGTTCGCGACCGAGTACGAGGTGCCGTTCCCATCACGGCTACCGCGGCCCAGGCAGCGGTACTGCAATCAAGTCGACGTTGACCACCGCGCCTTCGTGACCGACGTGACGCACGCCGATGGCCGACGCCGACGGGGGGCGGGCCGGGTCGTAGTACACGGCGCGGATCTCGTTGAGCACACGGCGGGCCTCGGCATCGGAGGTGTAATAGGTCGCCTTGACGAGGAAGCGAAAGCCGCTGCCGGCGTCAAAGAGCGTGGAACCGAGGCGAGCGAACACGTCCTTCCATTGCTCGCGCGGGCTGAGGCCGGGCCGCGGCACGAGCCCATCGAGAAAGATCAGCGGTGTGCCCGCGGCAACGACCGCCGCATGGCTGTAACGGGGCGAACGCGCGCGACCGGGGAAATCCGGAAACGAGAGCGGCTCCGTCGGCGCCACGGTCAGCGCCCGTCCGCTGGCCACGAGCTCAATCTCCGCGGGCTGCGCTTGCACCCACTCGACCCACACGATCGGCGGCACCGGCCCGCCGGCGAACCGGGCTGCGATCTCGCGCTCCGCCACCGCCCGCTCGGCGTAGGGTTGCACAAAGGCCTTCACCTGCACCACGTCCGCCCAGCCGAGGCCAAGATGCTGCAACATCGCCCCCAGTCCGTCCATCGTGCGCCCCACTCCCTCCACCATGCCGGAACCGCGCTCCACCAGGCCGGAGAGAAACACCTTCGCGCCCGATGGCAGCACCGCGCCGCCCGCCGGGGTCACCTGCACGCGGACCGGTTCGTTGGTCACGGCCGCCACCGCATCGAAGGCCACCCGCGCCGCCGGATCCGGCAGCGGGGTCGCCACGGTCACGAGAGTGACAGGCACGCCGGCGAGGTAACGGTCCACCGCCCGCTCGACCGCCTGCCGGTCGTTGGGGTCGCGCACATACGCGTTGAGCCGGGCAACCGTCTCGCGCCGCCCGCCCGCTGCGGCGATCTGTTCGACGAGGAGCGTCAGCGCTTCCTCCGCCTGAGCGGATGCGTTGGCCGCGAGGTCACGGGCCTGCACCTGCGGCGAAAAATACAACGGCCGGTCGTCCACCTGGACAAACGCCTCGCGCGCCCACGCGCCCGGCGCCACCACGCACCACCACAGCCAAAGCACACCGGCCGACGCACGCAGGGTATTCATGCGCCAGCCAGCCTACGCGCTTCACCGCGGCTGTCGATGCTCGGACAATCGGTGCCCCCGTGACACCGGCATTCCTGCCGGTGCCACGGTTATCCGCTTAATCGAGGAACACCTCCGAGACGGTCCACGAGGCGTTCTCGCGTTGCTCGGAGTTCTTGACCCGCACGTAGCGTCCCTTCGTCCCGGCAGGCAGGTCGATGAGGGTGCGGTCCCGCTGGCCGCTGCCCGACGCGACGGCCGCGCCGAGGCGGGCCGGATCGTCGGTGACGAAGACTTCATACTGGGTCGGATAATCGCCGGGACGGCCCGTTTGATCGAGCGTGACGCGCCGGAGCGGGCGCGACTCCTTGAGGTCGAGTTGCAGCCACTGCTCGCCGTCCAACGACACGCGCCACGGCGTGTTCGTCCGGCCGTCGACCAGGTTGGCCGTCTGCGCACCATTCGAGGTCGTCACGACCGGCGGCCATTTTTGATTGGCGCTGATCGCGGCGAGGGCATCGCGGACCGCGTCGGCGAGTTCCGGCTCGCCCTGCAGGCTGCCGACAAACGTCTGGGCAAAGGAGCTCGATCCGCGGCCGAGCACCCCGACAAGCGTGCGCCGTGTCGCGGCATCCGTCGTCGCGCCCAAGAGGACCGCCACGGTGGCGGATTGCTCCGCCGCGGGCACGCCGCGTCCTTGCTCGAGCAGGCGGAGTGCCCCGTCGATCGCCGTCTTGCGGATCGCATCGCTCTGCGTCCTGCCGGCAATCGCCACGTAAACCGGCAGCACGGTCGCATCCGGCCACCGTTGCAACTGCGCCAGCATCGCCGTGGCCACGCGCTCGTCCGCACCGAGCGCAAGCCGGGTGGCGCTCTCGCGCGTCAGCGCGCTGGGCAGGCGCGGCAGCAGGGTCAACAGGCGCAGCTGCACGGCCGGCGCCGCGCGGTCGATCGCCTCGACCAGGGCACGGTCGCGCGCGCCAAGATCGGGATTGCGCAGCGACACACTGGTAAACGCCCGCAACGCACGCGTCGCCTCGCGGCCGTCCGCCGCGTCGATCGACCACGCGAGCAGCTCCGTCTGGGCTTCGGCGGGGGCAAGGTCGTTGAGCGAAAGGAGTGCCGCGGACCGCACATTCACGTCGGGATCCCGGCGCGCCGCGAAGAGCAGCGGCAGCGACTCCGTCTGGTTGCGCAGTCCGATGGCTTCGAGGTACACGCTGCGCAGGGCGGATTCTCCCTGCGTGGCCTGCGCGGCGACGGCCTCCGACACGCCCGGCCCCTTGAGCCGGGAAAGGCAACGCAAGGCGAGCGCTGCTTCGTCGCCCGAGGCGCGGGCGGCCACGGCCGCGACCCGCGCCGCCAACTCAGGCGTCGCGGTGAAAGATGGCAGGGCCGCGAGCGCCGCGAGCCGCACCCCGGCGGTTTCGTGGCCGAGCGCCGCGGCAATCGCGGGCAACGCAGCCGCGTCACCCTTGTTGCCCAGCGCGGCGATAACCGCCTCCTGGGTCGCCGCATCCCACGAGGCCAGCCGGCCGGCGAGCGCCGCGGCGAGGCCGGGTGCCGGGTGGGCGGCGATGGCCTCGATCACGACGGCCTTGAACACCGGATCGTCACCCGACAGGTGCTCCACGAAACGGGGCGTGGCTGACGCCGGCTCGCGCGCCAGCAGGCCGCGGAGGGCGGCGGCGCGCTGGGCGGGCGCGATGCGGGCGTCGTCCAGCACGGCGCGGAGCGCCGCGTTGCCCGCGAGCTCCGGAAGCTGCCACGCCGCGGAGATCCGCGCCTCGACCACAGCCGGGGCCGCGGGATTGGGGGCCGCCAGCAGGGCGAGCAGCGCTTCGGCGGTGCCGATCTGGCCGAGCGAATGCGCGGCGGCCGCGGCGTGCGCGGCATCAGCGTCCTTGAGCAGCGCAGCGAGGGCTGACACGGCGCCGGCCTGACGACGCGTGCCGAGCGACTGGATCAGCGCGAGGCGGGTCGCGCCGCTCGTGCGCCCAAGGGCATCGAGGAAGGCGGCATCGACGGCGGCGCCGGGGACCGGCTCGAGCGCAAGGCGGGCCTGGTTGACCTCGTCGGCGTTGCCCAGCATCGGCGCGAGGACGGCGAGGGCGGGATCGTTGGCCGACAACGGACCGAGGAGACGGCCGAGTTGCTCGCAAATGTTCTGGCGCGTCTGCGGGCTGGTGCCGGGCTGGCGCAGGTCGGCCAGCAGCTCGGCGATCTTGGTGCGGACGGCGGTGCGGTTGGTCCCGACGGCGGCGACGCTACGATCGAGCACGAGCGGTGAGGTCGGCGCAGCCGACGCCATCGGCGCGGCGGGCGATGCGGGCGCCGACGCCGGGGCGGACGGAGAGCCGCTGGGCGCCGAGGTCGAGGCGCAGCCCGCGCCAAAGAGCGCGAGCGCCGTCACGAGACCGCAGGAGGTGCGAAGCAAGGAAGAGGAGAGCATGGGGCGATTCACGGCAGGCGTTGCGTCAGAGGATTCCGTAGGGGGCGCGGCGGGGGCGCTCGAGCCAGCGAGAGGCGATCGGGTCATCCACGATCTCCTCCTTCACGGGATCCCAGCGCAGCGGCCGACCGAGCCGCTCGGCGATGGCGTTGAGATGGCAAATGGTGGAGGTGCGGTGACCGATCTCGACGTCGCAGATCGGACGCTGGCGGGTGCGGATCGCCTGCACGAAGTCGGTGTGGTGGTTGTCGCTCACGTAGAGCTGGACCTCGTCCGCCCGCAGCGGACGGGCTGCGAGGTCGGCCGGGTTGGTCTCGAGGTAGTCGTTGCGCGATACCCAGACCGTGCCCTTGGTGCCGACGAACTCGATCATCGCCTTCAGGCCGTCGTCGACGCGCTCGACCCGCAGGCCGTTGGCGTAGATGTGGGTCTGATAGGGCGCGCCCTCGTAGCCCTTGGGGATGAACTGCACGGGGCCGGACTCGTCCATGCCGAGGGCCCACTGGATGATGTCGAAGTGATGCGCGCCCCAGTCGCCGTTCTTGCGGCCGCCGTATTCATAGAAACAGCGCCAGCCGCCGCCGTAGTTGCCGAGGATGCGCTGCTCATGGTACGGGCGCCACGGGGTCGGTCCCAGCCAGCGGTCGTAATCGAGGTCGGCGGGCACGGGCTGTTCGCCGAGCAGCGGTTCGGGTGGGAATTCGCCGAGGCTGGTGCGCACGACCTTGAGGTCGCCGATCCAGCCGTTGCGCACGATCTCGGCCGCCTTGCGGAACGACGCGTTGGACCGTTGCTGACTGCCCGTCTGGAGGACGCGCCCGTAGCGCCGCGCGGTGTCGACGAGCACGCGACCCTCCTTGACGGTGAGGGTGAGCGGCTTCTCGCAATAGACATCCTTGCCCGCCTTCATCGCGGCGTTGGAGATCGGCGCGTGCCAATGGTCGGGCGTGCAGACCCACACCGCATCGATGTCGTCACGGGCGATGACCTCGTCGTGATTCTGGTAGGCGGCGACACCGCGGTACCGGCCCCCGGGACGGGCCTCGCCATAGGATTGCTCGGCACGCGCGCGATGGCGCTCGGCCTTCGACCGCCAGACATCGCAGAGCGCCACCACCCGGCAGTCGTCGCGGCTCAGCATGGCCGAAAAGTGTCCGCCGAACTGCAGGCCGGTGCCGATGAAGGCCATGTTGATCTGGTTGCTCGGCGCGGTCGCACCGAAGAGCCGCGAGGCGGGCAACACCATCGGCGCCATCGCGTAGGCAACGATGCCGGCAATGCCTTGTTTGAGGACGGCGCGCCGCGTCATCGGGGCGGCGCCAGAGGCGGAGGAGGTCGGGGGCATGGGTATGAAAGACAAAGGTGAGAACGGGTTAGCCCGCGGAGTCGATCCGCGGACCCGTCGCATTGTAGACCGGCTTCGGATCAGGGGGTAAGCGAAGCGGCCGACCGCACGACGAGGCAGTCAAGGGAACGGGGAGGTAAACGCGGACGCCGGGCGGGCGCAACGCCGATTCGGCGGCTTCGGTCGCCGCTCCCTGCCGCGTCCTGACCGCCGATCGGTTGCTCCGCCCCCCTTTTCGCCCGGGCCGTTCCACCGGCCCGCGGCCCGCCCCGGGACATCCCCATTGGCAAAAGGGCCGTAGTACGCGATCGGATACTCGACTGGCGGAGTCCCCCGACATCGGACCGCCGGACGCACGTTGGTGCAAGCCGGAGGCGGCATTGGTGAAATCGTTCACCGTGTCTTGCCTTGCCCCGTCCCTTCCGCTTGCTCGCAGGGGTCGGCATGTCCAGCAAGCCCGCCAAGGTGATTACCCTCAAGGAAGTGGCCGCACGCTCCGGCCTCTCCCTCGCCACCGTATCGTACGCGCTCCGTGGCCACGCCAAGATTCCACCCGAGACGCGCCGGCAGGTCACGATGGTGGCCGACGCCCTCGGCTACCGGCCCAATCCGCGCATCGCCAGCCTGATGGCCCACATCCGGCGCGCCCGCGGCCCCTCTGCTGGCGAGCGCATCGCGTTTGTCTGGGTCCACACGCCCCGCGAGGAGACGCGTCACGATCCGTTCCTGCAGGAGGTCGTGGCCGGCGCCCGCCAGCGTGCGGAGCAGCTCGGCTACCACATCGAGGAATTCTGGACGGAGCAGACGGGCATGACCGACCACCGCCTGTCCACCATCCTCAAGTCGCGCGGGATCACGGGGGTCGTCTTCTCCCCGGTCATGCACGAGGTCACCGTCACCCTGAATTTCGACTGGAGCGCCTTTGCGTGCGCCGTGATCGGACACGCCCGCTGGAACCCAGAACTGCACCACGCCGGTCATCACCACTACCATGCGATGCACGCGACGCTCGAGGAACTTCGCAAGGCCGGCTACCGCCGTCCGGCCGTCATTCTCAACCCCGAGGCAAACGAACGCGGCCGGCGCGCCTGGCAGGCCGCCTTTCTCGCCTTCCATCCCCTGCCGCGCCAAGCCCCTGCCCTGCTCCTGCCGGACTTGCCAGCCGATGCCACCGCCCTGCGGCAATGGTTGGCTCGCCAGCGCCCGGACGTGCTGATCCTCCACCGGTCGCGCATGATCCGCCAGATCGAGGCCTGGCTTCCCACCTCCGGCGCACCGCAGCTCTGCGCCCTGCATTGGAGCGAAGACCTCGGCGACATGCCGGGCATCGATCAACGCTTTGACCTGGTGGCCGCCAACGCGATGGACCTCGTGGTCAGCCAACTGATCGCCAACGAGACCGGCGTGCCCGAGGTGCCGCGCGTCACGCTCTTTCCCGGCCAGTGGATCCCCGGCGGAAAGCGGCCGGAGCCCGCCCCGCGCGATCGCCGCGCCGCTGCCATCGCAAGACGCACCTGAGCGGTGAAGGATTTCACCGCCGGAGCCTTTCCGCGACCGACTGGCGCCGGACAGGCTGAACGCGCCCCATGGACTTCCCCTTGCCTGCCGCACCCCGTGTCTTACGCCTCGCCTTCCTGGTCGCGACGCTCATCCCGCCTGTGGTCGCGCGCAGCGAAACGCCACCGCTTGATCTGGGCGCCCAGGTCGCCCCGGTACCGGCCCAGGCACGTTTCGGCGAGGAGGGCTACTACGTGTGGTGCGGCGCACCGGTCAAGGGCCACGACGGCCGCTACCACCTGCTCTACTCCCGCTGGCCGGCAACGGTATCCTTCGCTCCGGGCTGGGCCCTGCACTCCGAGATTGCGTATGCCGTCGCCGACCACCCGCTCGGCCCCTACCGCCACGTCAACGTCGCCCTGCCCCGGCGGGGCGTGAACCCGGCCACGGGCCGCAAGTACTGGGATGGCGATGTCACCCACAACCCCAACCTCATCCGCCATCCTGACGGCCGGTATTACCTGTATTACATGGGCAACTACGGCGATGGCTCCAGCTACCCGCAACATCGCAACCACCAGCGCATCGGCGTCGCGGTGGCGGACCATCCCGCCGGCCCATGGCGCCGGTTCGATGCCCCGATCGTCGACGTCAGTGCGGACCCCGCCGCCTTCGACTCGCTGGTCACGACCAATCCGGCTGCCGCGGTACGCCCTGACGGCGGCATCCTGCTGATCTACAAGGCCGTCACCCGGGAGGAGGGCCGGGAGATGGGCGGGAAGGTTCGCTACGGTGCCGCCCTCGCCGACCATCCCACCGGGCCCTACGCGAAGGTCCCGGGACGCGTCTTCGAGAGCGACCACCCCGGCGCCGGCGGGCACTGGATGCTCGCAGAAGACCCGTTCGTGTGGTTCAGCCGAACCCACGGCGAACGCTACTACGCCGTGGCCCGCGATGTCGTCGGCGTGTTCACCGGTGAGGCCGGAGGGATTGCCCTGTTTGAGTCCCACGACGGCCTGAACTGGCGGGCCGCGACGCGCCCCAAGGTTCTCGGCGCCACCTACACCCACGCCGACGGGTCGCGGAGCCTGACCAAGCTCGAACGGCCAGCATTGCTGCTCGAAGGCGACGTTCCGGTTGCCCTTTTCGGCGCCGCCGACGGCTACCGGATTCAGGGGCGCCTCTCCACCAACGTAGCGCTGCCCCTCCGCCCCTCGCCCGCCTTGCCATGAGCCGTCACCCCAGTCTCCTCCGCGTGGTCGCAGCGTTCGTCCTCGCCCTCGCGTCGGCCCGCGGCGCCCTGCCACCGCCACCCGACCTCAAGGACTGGCTGCAACCGCTCACGCCCACGTCGGTCTTCAGCGACCCGGACTACAACATCTGGTGCGGATCGGTCGTGGCCGGCGACGACGGCCGGTATCACCTCTTCTATTCGCGCTGGCCCAGGTCGACCGGTCATCTGGCGTGGGTCTCCCATTCCGAGGTGGCACGCGCGGTAAGCGACTCGCCCCTCGGTCCCTTTCGCCACGTCGACGTGGTCCTGCCCGCACGTGGCGCGGCGTTCTGGGATGGATCCTGCACGCACAATCCGACCGTCATCCGGCTCGGCTCCCGGTATTACCTCTACTACATGGGCAACCAGGGCGACGGAAAGCTCCTGCCGGGCGAACTCAACTTCACCCACCGCAACCGGCAGCGCATCGGCGTCGCCGTGGCGGATCGGCCCGAGGGACCATGGACCCGCTTCGACCGGCCCGTGCTCGATGTCAGCCCGGACGCCACCGCGGCCGATGCCCTCATGGTGTCGAATCCCAGCGTGGTCGCGCGGCCGGAAGGCGGTGTGCTCATGGTGTACAAGGCGGTCGGACGCGAACGACCGCTTCCGTTCGGCGGACCGGTGGTTCACCTGACTGCGACGGCGGCCGATCCGCTCGGCCCGTTCACCAAGCATCCGCAACCGCTCTTCACCCGGCCAGGCACCGCCTTCGCCGCGGAGGATCCCTTTGTCTGGCACGACGGACAGCGCTACCTCGCCCTCGTGAAGGACATGGGCGGCTACTTCACCGGCGTCAGCCCTTCGCTCGCGCTCTTCCACTCCACTGACGGCCAAACCGACTGGGCACCCGCACCCCAGCCGCTCGTCAGCGGTACGGAGCTGCGCCGGCCGGATGGCACGCGCTGGCCACTCGTGAAGCTCGAGCGGCCGCAGCTGCTGATGCGCAACGGCCAGCCTTGGGTGCTCTACTGCGCTGCCGCCGATCAACCTGACCTGAACGGATCCGTGAACGTCGCGATCCCGCTCCGCTCGCCGGTTCCCTGAAGCGTGGACGCGCCCGGGGCCGAACCGGAAGCCACGGCACGTGCGAAGGTTCACGGTGAATAACTTGTTGCGCGCGACGATTGCGCGGCGGCCGCCGCGGCCCATGGTGTCCTTCACCCTGCCCCGCCGTCATGCGCCTGCTGTTGCTCCTCCTGCTCGCCCTCGCCACCGCCCGCGCCGACCAGTTGCAATGGAACTCGCGGGCGGACACGGACCGCGCGCTGGAACGGCTGCAGCCCGGAACGATCGTCATCTCGTACTGCTCGGAAGCCAACACGGACCACGTCGAGGTGTGGCGCGTGATCGCCGCCGTGCCCACGCCCACCGTGGTCGACGGCTACTGGGAAACGCAGGTCTTCGCCAAGCGCCTGCTCAGCTCCAAGGAGCCCGTGGTGCGCGGCACCTACCGGGAGCCGATCGCCTTCGCACCCGCGAAGCCGAAGCGCTCGCGCCATCCGTCCTCCGACCTGCATGTGCTCGCCCCGGTCGACTTCGCCTACGTGTACGTGCAGGTAAACCACAACGTCTTCGCCTGCCTCGGCCAGACGCTCGGCCTGCCCTGCGAAGTGAGCGTCGAGTCAATCCGGCTCCCGCCCGCCGCCCTCCGCCTGCTCGCGCAGGCCCCGAAGCCTCGCCTCGGCCCGCGTTGACCGGACCGGCGGCCAGACCCGGCCCTGCCCTCCGTCGGCAGGTGCCACCGCCTCAAGCGCGCTCTCGGGAAGCGCGGGCCGTCTGGATTCACCCCAGCCTCGAGGCTGCGCCCCTCGGGCACTTGTCCTGCTACAGCACGCGCTCGCCCGGACGATGGTAGGTAGGACGGTCTCTGCCTCAGCGCTTCATGTCGGGCGCCGATCCCTCTCATTGCGCCCGTCGCTGGCACCTGTTACCTCCCCACCACCCCGACCCCATGCTTACCGCCCACGTGTCCCCCAAGACCGCCGCGTCCGGCGCGCCCGAGACCATTTCCCTGCTGAGCGCTCAACTCGCCTCCCATATCCACGGCGCCAGCAAGGAAATCGAGCGCATCAACCTCCAGGCCCGCATCCTGTCCCTCAACGCCCAGATCGAGGCAGCCCAAGCGGGCGCGGCCGGCGCGGCGTTCGGGGTGGTGGCGCAGGAGATGGCGGTCTTGTCGAAGCAGACGGAGGAAGTCTCCGTCCGCTTGCGTGACGACTCGCAGCCAATCGTCGCCCAGATCGAGGACATCAGCCGTCAACTGGCGACCCAGGTGCGCGGCACGCGGCTTGCGGACCTCGCGCTCATGAACATCGACCTCATCGATCGGAACCTCTACGAGCGCTCCTGCGACTGCCGCTGGTGGGCCACCGACGCGGCCCTCGTCGCAGCACTGGAGACGCCGTCGCCGGCAGCGATCCGCCATGCCAGCGAACGCATGGGGGTCATCCTCAAAGCCTACACCGTTTATTTCGACATCGTGCTGGCCGACCTCGACGGCCGCATCATCGCCCACGGGAACCCATCGCTGGGGCACAGCACCGGCACGTCATGCGCCACCGCGGAATGGTTCGTGTCAGCGCTGCGCACGGCCAGCGGAGACGAGTTCGGTTTCGAGTCCGCCCATCGCTCTTCCCTCGCCGGCAACGAGCGGGTCCTCGTCTACTCCTGCAAGGTCTGCCGCCAAGGCACCGCGTCCGCCGAACCCATGGGCGTGCTCGGGGTGATCTTTCGCTGGGACGCACTCGCCGACACGATTGTCCGGAAGACACCGGTCGACGATGCGGAACGCCCCAAGACGCGTGCCTGCATCATCGACGCGAACGCCCACCTTCTGGCTGACTCAGCCGGCCGCGCCCTCACCGGACGCCTCGAGATTCCGGGTCTGGCGGACCTGCTGCGACAACCGAAGGGCTTCGCCAAAGTGACCCTCCAAGGCAAGGAGGCCTACCTCGGCCACGCCAAGTCCCCCGGGTTCGAAACCTACGCGACCGGCTGGCACTCGGTTGTCATCCAGACCGTATGACACGGTCTGGCCGTGAACTCGCCTCACGAGGCGCGACTCTCCTCCTCGCCCATCGAGCCGTCCCCGCGCGGATGCGCGATTGACCCCAAGGCAGGGCCTCGCAAAAACCATCGTCGAGACGCGGGCCTATAGCTCAATGGTTAGAGCAGAGGACTCATAATCCTTTGGTTCTGGGTTCGAATCCCAGTGGGCCCACCATCTTCGCGGACCTGGGCGGACAGCTGCGGATCGACGGACGCGATCGCTTCGCCTCGTTTGGTCTCCACGTTGACCCTTGAACCGCCGGAGCCTCCGGCCGCCCGGTTTCGATCCTTGCCTCAGTCGCCCGGCGTCCATCCGAATGATCGTTGCCGCCCTCGCGGCCATTCGCCTGTTGTGATCCTTCGCCTTCCGTCTCCGCATGAATCGTAGCGTTCTTCGCCTTGCCGTCGCGCAGGCACTGGCGGGGGCCAACTCGACCGTGGTGTACGCCACGGGGGCGATCATCGGACACGGGCTCGCGCCGACTCCCGTCCTCGCGACCTTGCCGATCTCGATCTTCGTCACGGGCATGGCGGCGTCCACGTTGCCCGTGGGCGTGGTCGCGCGGCGTCACGGGCGGCTCGCGGCGTTCATGGTGGGCAACCTGTGCGGCGCGATCGCCGGCCTCATCGCGGCATGGGCGCTCGTCGTCCAGTCGTTCGTGCTTTTCTGCACCGCCATGGTGTTCGCCGGCGCCTACGCGGCGGTCGTGCTCACGTTCCGCTTCGCCGCCGCAGACTGCGTCGGACCGAGCGAACGGCCGAGAGCCTTGTCGCTCGTCCTCGCCGGAGGCGTGGCCGCCGGCATCTTCGGCCCGCGTCTCGTCAACGCCACGATGGACCTGTGGCCGCCTCACGCCTATGCCGTCACCTACATCGCCGCCGCGGCCGTGGCGGTGATCTCGGCCATCGTGCTCATCGGCGTCCGATTCGAAGCGCGCCCGGCTCCCGCCACCCCGGTTGCCGCCCGGCCGCTGTCGGCGTTCCTGCGTCAGCCCGCGTTCCTCGTCGCGATGCTGAGCGGCGTCGTGAGCTACACGTTGATGAACTTCCTCATGACGTCGGCGCCGCTTGCGATGGAGCTCTGTGGCATCCCGCGCACGCAGGCCAACCACGGCATCGAGCTGCACGTCATCGCGATGTACGCACCGAGCTTCTTCACCGGCCGGCTCATCGCCCGGTTCGGCGCTCCCGCCGTGATCCTCGCCGGGCTCGCCGGCATCGCCCTCGCCGCGATCGCGGGGATGAGTGGACTCGACGTGGCGCACTTCTGGGTCTCACTCATTTTGCTCGGTGTCGGCTGGAACTTCGGCTTCCTCGGCGCCTCGGCGCTCGTCCTGACCTGCCACACGCCCGAGGAAGGACCGCGCGTGCAGGCCTTCAACGACTTCGTGGTCTTCGGCGCGATGGTGCTGGGCTCCTTCGCCTCGGGCGGGTTGCTCACGAGCCTCGGCTGGATTCCCCTCGCCGCCCTCACCCTGCCGCCCGTGCTCATCGCCGCCGCCGGCGTGGTCTGGTTGCAACGGCGGCGGGTCTCGACTCATCGGTAGCGGCGTCTGTCTCAGGCGCTGCACCAAGAACGCACCAGCACGAGTGAACGTTCCCCACTTGGAGGGTGGACGTTCAGCGTGGGATGTTCGATGATCGCGGGCCTCATCCCCTCCTCACTCCCATGGGCCTTTGCATTCATTGGACCGTTCACCTCCCTCACGCCGTCACCTTGTCCGAGGCGACGGCCCGCATCGACGCCTGGCGCAAGGCGTGCCTCGACCTGCCCTTTGCCCACGTCACCGAGCTGATGCAGTTGGACGAGGCGGAGATCCGGCGGATTCTCGCCGATGACGAGGCGCCCGAACGTTGGTTCGTGATCCAGGCCGGCGCGTACTGCCCGGCGGACCCGAACGATGCCGAAGCGTCGCCCGTGCTGGTGGACCCGCTGGAGATCGTCGGTTTCACGGCCGTGTTGGGCGAAGCCTGCGAGCCGATGAACCTCATGCTCGCGCGTTATCCCGAGGTGGCGGTGATAGACGGCCGTGAGGTGCGGCCCGGCGTGGCCGGGTGGCGCGGCAGTGCGTTCACCAAGACGCAGTACGCGTCGACCGTGTCGGCGGAGCATTTCCTGCACTGTCACCGCACGGTGATCGCCGCGCTCGACGCCGCGCAGGCGCTCGGGCTGTTGAGTTCGGTGGTGGACGACAGCCAGTACTGGGACCACCGCGACGACGCGCGCCTGCTCGCGACGGTGCGGCACTGGAACACGTTGGCGGCGGGCTTTGTCGGCGCGCTGGAGACCGTGACGGGCGAGGAGACGCCGGCGCCGATCAAGCGCCACCCCGAGTTCGAACGCCTCGAGCACCAAGGCCTCGACCGCGACGCCACCATCCTCGCCAAAGCCGTCGCGCGGGTGCTGAAGAAAGAGCCCTGATCGCCAGGCCTGAGCCCGTCCCGGGAACGCCAAGCCCCAGCTTGGCTCGGTTGAAGAGAAGGCCGAGCTGGGGCTCGGCGTTCCCGGGGAGGGACAACACCGACGCACGGCGACCAAGATCCCTCGGCACCGCAGGCACTGAACCGAGATACCGGAAAAACAGATAAAATCTCCAATTTAGTTAAATTGTACTTGTACTAAACGCTCATTTTTGGCTTAAAGCGATGTGATTGCATCAAAAGCCGAACTCTTCGCGATCCTCCGCCAGTACAATCCGTGGTGGTCGGGTGGACGATTCCCCGACCTCCCCACGTGGCGGCGGGCGGCCTTTCGGGAAATCGCGCTATGGGCCGAGAATCCGCCCGGGGGACGGGCGCTGCTGCTGAGCGGGGCGCGGCAAGTGGGAAAGACCACGCTGTACCTCCAAGCGATCGACGACCTACTGAGTCGCGGCGTTGCTCCGACGAACATCCTCTACGCCACGTTCGACCATCCGCTCCTCAAGCTCATCGGACTGGATGCGCTCGTAACGTTGTGGCGTGAATTTGAACCCGCTCAGGAGGGACCAGAATACCTCTTTCTCGATGAGATCCAAGTGGCCAAGGACTGGCAGACTTGGCTGAAGCATCAGGTTGATTTCGAGAAGCGTCGCCGGATCGCGGTTACCGGCTCGGCCACCCCCTTAGTGACGGAAGGGCAGGAATCAGGCGTAGGCCGCTGGCAGACTCTGCGCCTCGCGACTCTGTCGTTTTTTGAGTATCTGCAGATCCGCAAGTTGACCGTCCCTCCCTTGCCCGCCGTCGGTTCGCTGCTCGATCTGTTTGCCTGGGATCCGGCCCGGTTTGCCCGCTGCGGAGAGGAAGGCCGACCGCTGACCGGGCTGTTTCACGAGTACCTATTGCGTGGCGGCTTTCCGCAGAGTGCCGTGGTGGAGAGCATCTCCCTTGCGCAGAAACTTCTCCGGGAGGATATCGTGGACAAGGTGCTGAAGCGCGACATGACGGCGCTTTTTGGCGTGCGACGGGTGTTGGAACTGGAGCAGGTGTTTCTGTACCTCTGCCTGCACGACGGCGGTCTGCTCAATCTGCCTGATCTGTGCTCCAGTCTGCAGCTCAAGCGTCCCACGGTGGGCAACTTCATCGAACTCCTGGAGAGCACGCACCTCATCCATCGCCTGCTGCCCTTTGGCTACGGCAAGCAGATCCTGCGGGCTCGCCCAAAAATCTATCTGGCCGACGCGGCGATCGCGCCAGGCGTACTTTTGAAAGGAAAGGCCCTGCTGGAGGACGCGAATGCCCTGGGGCGAGCGGTTGAAACGGCGTTTTTCAAACACGTCTTCACCCGCTATTACGCCCGCAGCATCGGCTTCTCCTACTGGCGGGGAAAGCAGGACCGCGAGGTGGACATCATTGCCGACCTCGACGGCCGGCTCGTGCCGTTTGAAGTGAAGTATCGAGCGCAGCAGCACACGGGGATCGGCGAGTTAAAGGGAATGCTGCAATTCTGTGCCGAGCACCACATCGAGCGCGGCTACGTGATCACGCGGGAGATGTCCGACTTCCAGGTCATGGACGTCGCCCGCGACGGAGCCCACGTTCGTCTGCTCAAGATTCCTGCCCCCCTCGCCTGCTATTGGTTGGGCCGCTCGGAGCTCGAGTCGGCGAGTACGTAAGCGAGAAACGCCCTCCCGTTGTAGCGGCGGTCGTGTCGCCCGCCCCTCGCCCCCAATCAACGTCCCGCCCAAACGGGCGGCGCCCCCGCCAAAGCCTTGCGCCGCTCATTTGCAGCGCTACAACGCCGGGGTCGGCTACATGAAAGACCGCGTCCTCCGCGACTTCACCTCCGCAGGCCGAAGCGCTGGCGGATGAGTGGAGCCACGAGTAGTCCACGCTTCACGCCCACCCCATTCCCTATGGCCATCCCCACCTACGAAAAACTACTTCGCCCAATTCTGGAACTGGCCGCACGCGAATCCATCACGCGAAATACGGCCAACGAACATGTCATTCGACAGTTCAACCTCACGCCCGCGGAAGTGGAGCAGCGATTGGCCAGCGGCGGGACCACCATCCGCAACCGCACCGGATGGGCGATGACCTTTTTGACGAAGGCGAGCTTGATCCAGAAAGTCGCCCCCAAGACCTATCGGGCAACGCCGCCAGGAGTGGAGTTTCTGAAACGGCATCCAGAGGCGATAACCGTCGCAGATCTGGAGCGTATCCCTGGGTACGAAGAGGCATGGGAAGCAGGACGTCAGAAGAGACAAGCCAACGCAGCCAACCGTGCCGCTGCGCCTCATTCCGAGTCGTCCGAAACACCGGATGAGGTCATCGAACGCGAAGTAAGGGCGGTCAACGCGGTCACCCGAGAACGCATCTTAAGGGCCGTGCTCGACCAATCGCCGGCATTCTTCGAAAAGCTGGTTCTGGAGGTACTCCAAGCCATGGGCTACGGAGGCAAGCTCGCATCCGCGACAGAACACCTGGGACAAACGGGCGACGAAGGCATCGACGGCCGGATCAATCAGGACGCGCTCGGCTTGGATCAGATTCTCGTGCAGGCGAAGCGCTATGCTCCCGATAACACGGTAGGACGGCCGGCCATCCAAGGATTCGTGGGGTCGCTGGCCGGTCAGGGGGTGACCAAAGGAATCTTCATCACCACAAGCAGCTTTGCCGATAATGCTTACGACTATGTGCAACGAGGCTCGAACCTCAAAGTCGTGCTCATTGATGGCGAGACGTTGGTCGATCTCATGCTCAAGCATAACATCGGCGCCCGCGTTGCTCACAAGTACGAGATCTACGAACTGGATCAAAATTACTTCGAGGAGGGCGAATGATCTTCGCAGCGATAAGTGAGCGTTCGGTGTTCATCTGGTTCTGCAGCTATATTCTGCTTTTCCTTTTTGGTGTGACGGCTACGGCAATCGTAATCCGCAAACGCCGACGCGATCGTCCACCGATCAAGTTCAAGCTGCTGCGCGGGCCAGGAGAGACGTTGCGAAACCGCATCGCGAAGTACGATGAGGACTTTCTTTTCCGCATCGGGGGTGCTGCCTTTATCCCGATCCTCGTTGGGCTGATTGTGATGGGTGCATTGCTAAAACTTAACCCACAAACACTATTTCAGTTCTATGCCGGTCTAGGTGTGACGGTCCTGTCCTGTCTGATCGCGCTGTTCTTTGCCGCACGCTGGGCACTTCGCGATCTCCTCCGGTACAGCAATGACTACCTTGGATATTTAGGAGAACGTGAGGTAGCGGAGCACTTGAGGCCCCTATACGCCAAAGGCTACCATATTTACCACGACGTCCCGGCAGAAGGCGCCCGAAACGCATTTAACCTCGATCACGTCACCGTCGGGCCAACGGGCGTAGCGCTCATCGAGGTCAAGACTCGCAGAAAAGGCCGGGCCCGGCCCGGGTTCAAAGACCACGTTGTTACATATGATGGCTACCAGCTGATTTGGCCATGGGGAGAGGAGCGGAAAGCACCTGAGCAAGCCGTCAACGAAGCTGCATGGCTGCAGAATTGGATCATGAAGCGGACAGGCATCAACACGCCCGTTAAGCCGGTGCTCGCGCTACCCGGCTGGTGGGTGGAGCGCAAAGCGGTTGGCCAAGTCTCAGTCGTCAACCCAAAGTCCGTTATTGCTGCGATCATCGGAAAGAGCGCACCAATCCTAAATGCCGATCAGGTCGATCTCATCGCCCGACAGCTGGACATCGCCTGCCGTGATGTAGAGTAGGCGCTCGACGTCAGAACCGCTGAAATTCACCATTGAGCACATCTGATGTAGACCTCGAGGAAGGCCCGCGCCTACCCGGCGTACTGACCCAAACGCCATCACTCTCGATTGATGAAACCGGCCGATCACGACACCACAGATAAGATGGATAACGACGCTTCGCCATCGAGTGCAGCGAAGACAAGGCGGCACGGCCGCATCATCGAGTGGAATGACGACCGGGGATTTGGTTTCGTGGAAGACAAGTCCCGGCAGCGGACCTTTGTTCATATCCGCGAATTTGAGGACCGCATCAAACGACCGGCCATCGGAGACAAGGTCACGTTCAGCCTCGGCAGCGACGCCGCCGGCCGAAGCTGTGCCAAACAGATCGTGCAGGAAGGATGGGGTGGCGGTTTCGGTCTTGGAGCCTTGGCCATGCTCGTCGCGCTCCTCGTTGCGCCGGTCTTGGCTGGCCGGCGATTTATCCCTGCGGAGTTCTGGCTGGAGGTGGGTGGCGTCGCGGCGGCGCTTTCGTTGCTCACGTTCGGCATGTACGCCTGGGACAAACGCAAGGCGCGTCGCCAGGAATGGCGTCTGTCGGAATCCACGCTGCAGCTCTGGTCCGTGATCGGCGGCTGGCCCGGCGCGTTTCTCGCGCAGCGCCTGCTTCGCCACAAATCGTCCAAGACGTCGTTTCAGGTCATCTTCTGGGCGACCGTCGCGCTCCACCAATACGTCATGATCGACGCCCTACTCGACTGGCGGGTGTTTCATGCCGCCCGCGCCATGCTCGGTGACATTCTGTAACGAGTGATAAATTGACCAAGCCCCCCTGGGAACGCCAAGCCCCAGCTTGGCTCGGCTGAGAAACGCCGAGCTGGAGCTCGGCGCTCCCGGGACACTGCGCTACGACCAAAACGTTGGGAATATTCGTTACCCTCCCGCCACTATGATCGCCCGCGCTCAATCATGTCCTGCATTCAATGAACCCATGCAGTAGCGATTCCCTCGTTCACATGACGCAGAACCAATCTATGATCGCGAGAGTCCAGCGCCGTGCCAGCTGGCTTACGCTCTTGGCGTTAACGCTGTCAGCTACTCTTTTCGCCGCGGCCCGAGATACCGTGCCGGTCGTCCCACTGGGCGAACGAACGCCAGCTTACTTCGTCGATCGCTACGGGCCGGCCAGGTCGTCGCGGAATGTTTCCCAGTACGGCTTTGTTAACCCAGAAACGGGAACGTTGACCGTGAAAGGCGAGTTCTCCGTGCGTGAGTTTCGCGCGGATGGCCTGCGGGTGAGAGCTGTATTCCACGTACCTTCGCTGAAGCTCGCGGAGGTCACGCTGCAGATGGAGCGGGGAACCTGGACCGATGAGCGGGTGTCGGCGGCACTCGCGGCCTACCGGCCAGATTGGAGCCTGACAGGAAGGAATCTAGGGCAACGGCAATGGACTGCCCCCGATGGCGCGAGAGCGCTGCTTCTGCTGACGTCGCTACACATCCAGTCCTCGGGAACTGTCGCGGCGGTAGAAAAGGCCCGACAAGAAAGGGATGCTCAGCGCAAAGCCGTACCCAAATTCTGACCATGCCACTCTACAGGTACAAAATCACACTCGAGGACGGCAAAGAACGGTCGAGCCGACTGACTGCGAAAACCGAGGAGGCCGCCAAAGAAGCGATCAAAGCCCTGCCGAAATTCAGCGAGCTCAAGGAAATCAAGCTGATAACAACGCCAAAGGTATCCGCTGCCGCACCCACTCAAGCTCCCTTAACTGAAAAAACAGCCAAGCCGGCGGGCAAACTCGACCGCCTGCTCTACCTGCAATCACATAGATGCTTTTTCTGCGGTCGGTCACTGAAACGCGAAGAGGCCTCCGTTGAGCACCTCATGCCTCGCGCAAGTAACGGCAACGATGATGATGGTAACGTAGTCGCATGCTGCGTGGCTTTAAACCGGGCATTTGGCAGCATCTCTCTAAAAGAGAAGATACGAATAATCCTCGATAAAGCCGGCAGCTTCAGCTGCCCGAAACCCTGATGGGGCGGAGGAAGAAAGACAGGACGGGTGAGCGGATCGAGATCCTCTTTAAATTGGGACTGTCCGTTATTGCCTTGTTCTCCCTCGCAGTCGGTGGAGTCCAAGGATTCCCGCAGACGTTTATAGCCGTCATAGAATGCCTCTTGCTCTTGGTTCTGATCGGCGCACCGGTCGCGGTGGTAGTGGTACTGCTGGTACGACGGCTCCGATACACGCGCAGGACACCCGATTACACGCCCCTGCCGACGACGGCTCCGGGCTCCCTTGGGGCCGTTAGGTCGATTCCGGAAACTGCGCGGCCTCCGGAATGGACCCCGGGTCGCCTGCGTACCTCGCTCGAAGAAATCGACTGGTATCAGTTCGAAAAATTCTGCGCAGCTTTGTTGCAGGCGGAAGGATTCTCCGTGGAGCGGAAAGGTGGAGCACAACCCGACGGAGGCGTCGACCTCATCGTCGAGAAGGCCGGAGAGCGCAGATTGATCCAATGCAAGCATTGGAAGACCTGGTTGATAAAAGAGAACGTAGTACGCGAACTCCTCGGCAGCATGACCCACTTCGGCACGAGCCAAGGAGCGATCTATACAATCAAGGGATGGACAGAACCTGCGGCACGACTTGCCAGCCAGCATCGTATCGAACTCGCGGATGGAGCCAATCTCGTCGAAAGAGCACAGAAGCTTCTATGCCCCGAGGAACTCTCGATCATTCTCGATAGCCGCAATCGTCGCTGTCCCAAATGCGAGTCGCCGATGATTTGGCGCGAGGGCAACTTCACGCCTTTCTGGGGATGCTCCCGCTTTCCCCGCTGCCGAGGCCGGCTTTCACAGCGGTGAACGACAAATAACAACCAGCGTAGAATATCAGAACGAAGTCGTGCTGCTGTCAGAACCGTTTTGCTTGGATAAAGGATTAACGGTCACGCCCAGCCATTATGACTTATGACAACCTCCGGCACTGTCGGACCAATAAGGACCGGTTCGCGACCAAACACACCGCATGAAAAGCAAACCCTCGCGCAGCCGCGGTACACGCAATCCCAGCCGGAACGCCGTGATATTCGGTCTCGGGACGGTTGCCGGCGTGATGCTGATCCTGGCTGGCGTCGCACAGATGCGGGCCACCGGGCGGTCGGGTTCGCCTCTCCTCGCGCTCGGGATCTTTCCGGCGATCCTGTGTCCGCTCTTCTTCATTTACTACGTGACCCGGATCCGCGTCTTCCGCGACCTCCGACTCGGCCGCACGGCCATCGCACGCTGGACCGTGCCGGCAGATGAGTTTTCCCGTTTCTGCGAGGAGGAAGGGCGCGTTCCTTCCCACAGTATCCTGACCAACTTCTACCAACCCCGCGCGACGGTACCCGACCAAGGTGTGGAGGTGATCTTCTCCGACCACGGCGTCTTGATCGACGACGGCTATTTTCCGCTGTCGCTCCATGGGGGACGCCGCCTTCGAAATGCGCGCTTCGTCGCATCTGATCCTCCGTCACTCGAGTTCGCCATGACGCTGACCACGAGCGCCCGCACCTCGAGCACGACCAATACCCGTGTGACCTCCTCGGTCATGCTGCGCGTGCCCGTCGCGAGCGCAGCCCGAGAGCAGGCCGCAGCGGTCGCGCAGCGTTATCAAGCCCGTATTCCTCAAGGCGGGTAGCTTTCTCGCGGGCCGCAAGGACCGGCATATGACGCCAGGTTTTGACCCTCGACCGTTCACCGGCGGGACGGGCTCGAACCCATTTGGCGCGCCTCGTCATGAACGTCTATCCTTCAATCTTCATCGAGGCTCTTTGAGCGTCCGCTGGAACATCCTCTTCCCGGATCGAGATGCCAAAGAGGAAAGGTCGGCCGTAGGTTCTCTTACCAAGCCACCGCTTGGCTCAGCGGAAAAAAGGCCGAGCTGGGGCTCGGCGTTCCCGGGGGGGGCCATCACTGTCGGATCGGTACGCCACGAGAGGGAAGCCCCCCGCTCGGCGCGGGCTCCGCGCCGGGCGGGGCGGGGTTGGCGGAGGCAGCGTCGAGCACGAGGACCCAGTCCGGTCCGTGCGAGGGCGTGGTGAAGGTGTGCTCGCGGTCGGCGGGCAGGACCCCGATCTCCTCGGCGAAGCCGGTGCGGGGATCGTACCACCAGGCCCGGAGCTGCTCGTCGCGGATCGCTCCGGCCGCGACGCGGATCGTCTGGTCGCGCTCCGGCACATACACGAACGCGTAGGTGCGGGCGTCGTCACGGCACGCAACGGCGTGATGGGAGCGTGGCCCGGGCGCTCCGACGAGGAGGGCGGGATCGGGCCGGCGGTCGAAGGCCGGGCGGGATTCGATCAGCTGGCGCAGGTGCACCATCTGGCGCGCGGCCGGGCGGTGGAGCGCGTCGACCCAGTCGCGGTCGGCGTGGTTGATCACGCCGTTACGCTTCGACGCCATCTGCCAGACGGCGTGGTGCCCGTAGGTGACGCCCGCGCCACCAGCGAAGACGGAGCGATAGCATTGCTTGCGCACGTCGTGGTCGCGGAACCACCCGGTCGCCGGATCCCACGCCGGCCACGGGTTGTAGGGGTGGTCCTCATAGTTGGGCTCGATGTCGAGGGTGGGCTTCCGCGGCTCCATCGCGTGATCACGGGCAATCCACTCCCACACCGGCACATCGCGGCCGCCGCCATGCCCGCTCTGCATCGCGTGGATGTCCACCCACGGCTCCGTCGGCAACTGCCGGGAGGAGGAGTACTCGCCACCTTGCGGATGATAAAGACAGACAGGGTCGCGCCCGAGGCCTTGCGCGAGGCCCCGGACCATCGCGGCCCAGATCGGCGTCCAATCCTGATCGGGCGGAAAACCGGCGGACTGCGCGAGGTCGCGCAGGAACGTGCTGCGCACGCCGGCGAGTCGACTCGGGCGGTCGCCTCCGATCATCCAGATCACATTGGTCCGGTCGCGCAGCCGTCCGCCCAGGTAGGCGCCGAAGGCCTCCGCGTCGGCGAGGTTGTCGTTGCGGAAGATGCGCGGCCCCGTGCCCCAGGGCGCGGTTAACTTGTCGCCCCAGGTGGGCACGAGGGCGACGTAAAGCCCGAGGCGCGCGGCGTCATCCACCGCCGCGACCACGTTGTCGAAGAAGGCCTCGTTGGGACGGCGCAGGTCGCCGTCGACGAAGGCCACGCGTCCCAGCGCATTCGGCGTGAGGATGCTCTCGTTCTCCGCGAGCGCGACGGTCTGGATGACGTTGAACCCCTGCGCGGCGCGGATTCGCAGGTAGTAGGCGCGCTCGCGGGGCGTGGCGGATTGCAGGAGCTTCCACGCCGTATCCCCCAACCAGAAGAAGGGCCGGCCGTCGGCCGTCTGCAGGTGATGGCCGCCGGGATGCACCTCGATCCGCGGCAGCGGCTGCGCGCCGATCGCAGGCGCCACGGTCGCGAGGGTGAGGAACAACGCTGTCCAGGCGGCGAC
>CAYZBG010000076.1:0-23811 GCA_964476565.1 uncultured Opitutus sp. | reverse complement strand
GGCGACCACCGTCAGCACATCCCCCGCACGGCCGGGACCGGTCCACGCGATCGACACCCGGGTGCCCGCCACGACCTCGGCCGGGGCCTCCAGCGACACCTCGGCCGCGACGACATCGATCTCCCGCCGGGCCAGGACCCGTCCGCCCCGTCCACTCACGTAGCGGATCTCCGCCGGTCCGGGATCGAGGGGTGCCGTCACCCCGAGAGGCGAGCCGAGTTGGGTGCCCGCAAAGGCGGCATAGTCGTCGTCCGGCGAGCCTTTCGGGACAATCGTCACGTAGTCGCCGACGTGGTTCGGCCCGACCCAGCTCACCGCCACCCGCGCGCCGGCGCCCACCTGCTCCGCCGCAGTCAACGCGACCGGTGCCGGCACAATCACCAGCGGCGTACGCGCCAGCACCCGTCGCGAGCGGCCGGCGAGGTAACGCAGCTCGGCCGGCCCCGCGTCGAGCGGCGCCGTCAGTTCCAATGGGCTGCCCCTCCGCGTGTAGGTGAAATCCTCATACTCACCGTCGGGAGTTCCGGCCCGGACCACCGCAATGACATCGCCGGGGTTGTCCGGTCCCGTCCACGTCACACTGAACCGTGCTCCCATGGCCACCTCGGCCGGACCCGTCACCGTGGCGGGCGAAATCACCTCTGCCGGCGGTGGCGCGGGCGCCGACACTGTTGCGACGGTGAGCTCCAGCGCGTCCCGTAGCGATCCGGCGTCCTTGGCCTGCCAAAGCCGACCTCCCGTCGCCTCGGCGATGCAGGCAATCGACCGGGTTTCGCGCGCGCCGAGATCGAAGGCGACCGCATGGAGGGTGAAGTCGACGCCCGCCTGTTCAAGCGCGCGGGCGGTGGCGCACGGATCCCTGCCGCAGGTCTCGAGCCCATCGGTCACCAAGATCACATTGGCTTTCCGTTCGGCTGCAGCGAGGGCGTCCGCCGCAAACGTGATCGCCCCGGCGAGCGGGGTCATGCCGCGCGGCTGGAGGTTTTCCACCACCGCGAGGAACGCCGGCCGGTCCAGCGGTCCGGCCGGAACCAGCAGCTCGATGTCGTCGCATGCGCTGCGTTGGCGATGTCCGTAAACCACGAGGCCGAGGCGGGTGCCGTCGGGCAGTCCGTTTACGAGGTCACGCACCGCCTGTTTCGCGATCTCCATCTTCGTCTCACCGGCGATGCGCCCCCGCATACTCCCGGAGGCATCGAGCACGATGAGCGTGTCACCCGGGTCGGGGGAGACAGCAAACAGCATCCCGTGGACGGCCAGAGTCAGGAGGCTAACGATCCAACCCCGTATCCTACATCCTGGTGAAAACAGTCTCTGGGTAGGGAGCACAGAATAAAGGCGGCAGAGGGCACCTACGGCAGGCATCGCTCTACGACGAGGTGATCACACGCCCAAGCCCGGTTCGCGATGCAAATTTTGGTGATGCCGACTTGGCCGCAAGCTTGCCCCATGATCCTGACCCTCTTTTTTTGCCGGCCTTCCCTATGCGCTCCAACCCGCTCTTTTGCTTCCTGGTCTCCCTGGTGCTCGCCGTGCTCTCCACCGGCTGTGCCAGCTTCAATCGCATCGCTCCCTATCCCCAACCAAGCCAAAGTCTGGATGTATCGGTGGTGCCAAAGCCCATGTCCAAAATGACGGAGCTGCCCCTCGGCGCCTACTACGACGACCAGCGCCAAGTCATCGTCAGCGGTCATCAGAAGGGCCTTCTCACTGGAATGCTTTTCGGCCCTGTCGGCGTCCTCGTCGCGGGGCAGGCCAACCAGTCCTCCGCGGAGAAAAAGTTCAGCGATGAGACCAGCCGCACCGGAAGCGATCTGGGCTCCATCCTCACCTCGCTGATCGCGGACGCCGGGCGAGAACAAAGCACCCCGGCGTGGACCTTTAACGCAGAAGGAAAGGGACGCCTTCGCCTGTCCCCTTATGCCGTGTTCACGGTGGACAAAGCCGGTCTTGCGCATTTGCACGCGTTGCTACGGGCGGAGATCTTGGGCTCGGACAACAAACCGGTCTGGTCGGTGCGCTATTTTGCGCGGGCTCCCGGAGAGTATCGGCTCGATGGGGACGATGGATGGATGGAGCAGGAGCGATTCGCGAACGGAATCAGGACTGCCCTGCAAAAGGCCCTGGCCGCCTGCATTGACGATACTCACGGCCGGCTCAGGGATGGGCGAAAGATCACGGCGAAAGGCAGGTACGCCTATTTGAACTTGCCGTTTGAGCTGCGTGCCATCGTCGCCGCCGAGCATCCGGATGAAGTGATCGCACGTCTGGTGGTAGGTGATGCCATGGTCCTTGCCGGCACCCATGTGCTCACCCTCGCCGACTTCGAGATCAAGGATGCGAAGTTCAACGATCCTCGATGAGAGAGCGTTTTTCTGACCCTCACCCCTTCAGCGCACCCGCGGTCACGCCTTTGACCAGGTGTTTCTGCAGGAAGACGTAGACGAGGAGGATGGGCAGGGTGACGAGGACGAGGCCGGCGAAGAGCATGCCGTAGTCGGACCGGTACTGCGCCGTGATGGCCAGGTTCGCCAGGCCGAGCGGCAGGGTGCGCGCGGCGCCGTCGATGTCGCCGCCGATGAGCATGAAGGCAAAGAAGTACTCCTTCCACACGCCGATGAACTGGAAGATCGCCACCGTCACCAGGCCGGGCCGCGCCAGCGGCAGCATCACGCGGCGGAAGGCATCGAACTCCCCGCAGCCGTCGATGATCGCCGCCTCGTAGAGTGTGCGCGGCAGCGAGCGGAAGAATCCGGCGAGAATGAAGATCGCGAAGGGCAGGCCGTTCGCGGTGTAGACCAAAATCAACCCCATCCGGGAGTTGAGCAGCCCGAGGGCGCGCAGTTCGAAGAACAGCGGCACCATCGCGAGCTGGGCCGGGATCATCAGGCCGGCGAGGAAGAGCCAGAAGACCACCGGTCCTCCCCGCACCCGGAAACGGGACAACGCATAGGCCGCGAGCGCGCCGAGGTAGACGATGAGGGTGACCGACACCGCGGTCACCACCACAGAGTTCAGAAAGTAATCGCCGAAGCGCGCCTCGCCCCAGGCCCGGGCATAGTTGTCCCAGCGAAGGTCGCCCGCCGGCGGCAGCGCAAAGGTGTCGCGGAAGATCGTGTCGTCCGCCTTCAGCGACGAGTACGCGACCCAGATCATCGGGAAGACGACCCAGAGGGCGTACGCAGCCAGCGCGACGACGAGCAGCGACCGGGTGATCTTCATCGTTCCACCGCCTCCCGGCGCAGCCCGCGCATCACCGCCGCGCTGCCGGCGAGCACGAGGACAAACAGCACCACCGCAATGGCCGTGGCCCGGCCGACGTCGAACTCCTTGAACATCGTCGACACCATCAGGGTGCTCAGCGTGTGCACACCGGACACCGGATCCTGCTGGGTGAGCAACCAGACCATCTCGAAGGCGTTGAGCCCGCCGATGACGAGAAAGACCGCGGAGATCACGATCACCTCCCAGATCATGGGCAGCGTGATGGCAAAGAACTGCCGCAGGCGCGAGGCGCCCTCGATCTCCGCCGCCTCATACAACTCGTCGGGCACGCCCTGCATGGCGGCGAGGTAGAGCACGAGGTTGAAGCCGCAGGCCATCCACAGATAAACCGGCAGCAGGGCAGGGTAGAGGTGGTCGGGCGAAAGCCACGGAAACCCGGCAAAACCCGCGAGGCTCTCGCTGCCGACCCAGCGACCGAGCCCGGACAACGCGGCATTGACCAGGCCGCCGTGCGGTTCGTAGGCGTTGAGCCAGAGCAGCGCCGCCGCGATCCCGCCGAGCAGGTTGGGAAAAAGCAGCACGACCCGAAAGAAGGTGGCGCCTGCCACCCCGCGGTGCAGCAGGGCCGCACAGAGCAGCGCCACTGGCACCACCACCACGGCCGGCGCGAGCATGAGGAAGACATTGTTGCCCAGCGCGACCCAGAAGACGTCGCTCTCCAGCAGCAGCCATTTGAAATGCAGCAGTCCGGCCCAGCGCTGGTCGCCCAGGCCGTCCCAGAAGGTGAACGCCCACCCGAGGGCGGCGAGACCGGGCAGGAGGACGAACGCTCCGTAGAGCACAAAGGCCGGACCGACGAAACCGAGGGATGCAGCCGAACCCAGCCGGGGCCGGCCCTCCGTATCCACTTTACCATGACTACCCTTGGCACGGCGCCACGCGCTCCAGGCGGCCCAGGCCCCCAGCGCGAGCAGTGCAGCCACGAGCGCCGCCGCCCGCCCGCCGTGCCGCACCGTCACGGTGCCGGGGGAGGCAGCCCGTACACGGTCCCCTTCCGCCGCCGCCTCGAGGGCCTCGCCGAAGCCGGCAGGTGAAAGCTCCCCGGTCATGAGCCGGAATCGCGCATCCGTCATGGCCTGGCGAATACCAGGGGGCTGCAGCATGTCCTGCGGCATGTTGAACGATTCCTTCGCCCCGGCGATCAGGCGCGCGGTCGGCCGGCTGAGCTCGGAGTAGGCCTCGGGCGGCACGCCGCGTACCGCCACGGGTGCGTCGAGCCGACGGACGAAGGCCTCGGCCCGCGCCCGGGAGGTAAGGAAGCGGAGAAAATCGACCGTCAGGCGCAGGCGTTCCGCGTCGCCAGTGGCGAAGACGAAGAAGCTGTCGCTGCCTGTCTGGATCGCCGACGGATCGGCGGCGCCGTCCGGAAAGACCGGGAAGTTCATCGTGCCCAGCTCGAAGCCGGCCGGCAGCCGGGTCTTCATTTCGTTGAGGAACCAGGAACCCGACACCGTCATGGCGGCACGGCCTTCGATGAAGGCGAGCTGCGCGCCGGTGTGCGTGGCGCCCTCCCAACCACGCAGGGTGTGGCGCGTCGTGATGCGTTGCAGGATCTCCGCCGCCCGCGTGTGGCGGGTATCCGTGCGCGCGCCGGGGTCGAGCGCGCCCAGCGCACGCCAGCCGTCCGCTCCGGCGAGGTTGTAGTAGGCGGCGCGGAAGAAGGCCTCGGGGTACAGCCCGCGCGTGCCGGGCAGCGCGAGGGGCGCCACCCCGGCCGCCTCGATCTGAGCGCAGAGGGCGAAGAACTCATCCCACGTGCGAGGCTCCTGCCAGCCGTGGCGCCGGAACAGGGCCCGGTCGTAGAAGATCGTCCACGCGGCGTAGCTGAACGGCAGGCCGTAGATGCCGCCATCGACCCGCCACGCATCGAGCGCGCCGGCCACGAACGTGTCGCCCCAGCGTGCGTCGCCCTCCCAGTTGGGCCCGTCGAGGTAGGGCGTGAGATCGACCACCTTACCCGCCCGGATCAACGCCGGCCACAGCACCTGGCCGCTCTGCGCGGCGTCCGGTAGCGTGCCGTCCATCACCCGCACGCGGATCTTGTCGGCCACACGCGGATCGCCGTAGAGGCGCACCGTCACCCCCGGGCGTTCGCGTTCGAAGAGCCGCGCCGTCTCCTCGTAGAAGGCGATGCCGAAGCCGCCGGCGAAGACAGGCACATCGAGCACGCGCGTCGGCGATTCCGCCGCCAGTGCGGCCCGCGCGAGCGCGAGGAGCGCCACCAGCCAGGTCCCGGCCGCGGAGGGTCGCAGCACACGGAACAGCAGGGACAGAGGCAGGAGAAAGGAGGACACGAAGGACGTAGGGCCGCCATCGCCGCCACACCGGCGGGGCGGGGCGAAGATGCGGAAGCTCCACCCCGGCTTGCAAGCCGCGCCTGCCCGGGAACGCAGGACTGTATGCGCCCCTTCGTCGCGACGCTGTATCTGCCACCGGACCCACCGCCGTGGTAGGCTGCGGCATGCACACCGTGACCAGCATCCTCTTCCGGCTGTTGCGCGAGGAACACGATCGCCGCCGCGTGCGCCGCACGCTCCCTTCAACCGTTGCGCTGCCCCCTCAGGTCTGGGCCGACCGGACCGGCCAGAGAAACGACACGACCACGAGCACGCCGCCGATGAGGCAAACACCAAACGCGGTCCGGTAGAGGGTGAGCAAACCCAGCTCCGCCAACTGGCCGGACAGGGAACTGCCGGCCACGGCAAAGAGCCCGCTCACCAGCATCGCGTAGAGGCCCTGCACGGAGTTGCGGTAACTGTCGCCCGCGAGGGCGTTGAGGTACATGACGGGCGCGACCAGCAGCCCAATGATGGTCAACCCGTGCCCGACCTGCAGCCCAATCGCCGTGATGACGGACGGGGCAAAGGCCAGCAGGCCGAGGCGGGTCAAACCGGCGGCAAAGCCGGCGACCATGAGGCCGCGCAAGCCGAGGCGCGCGCGGAGGCGCTCGAAACCCAGCATGAAACCGATTTCCAAGGCGACCCCGATTGTGGCGATCAATCCGACCCAGCGCGCCTCGATGCCGACCTGTTGGGTGAGGTACAAGGGATAGAACCCGTAGTAGGCCGCGTTGGTCGCAATGAGCAGCCCCATGCCAGTGCAGAACAGGGCGAGCCGCGGCCGGACCAGCAGCCGCGCGGCGTCGGCAGTCGGTACGCGGGTGCGGGCCTCCGGCGGTCGCTCGAGCCGCCGCGGCAAATGGCGGGCGTTGATCATGCCGACCGCCGCAGCCGCCATGGCAGCGTAGGGCACGAGCTCCAGGCCGCCCAAGGCGAAGACCGATACGATCACCGCACTTGGCGCGATGAAGCCGATCGTGCCCCACACCCGCACCGACGTGAACGGTGTCGAGCCGGCGCCCACCGCACGCTGCAACGAAAAGAAAAGGCCGTCGCTCAACGCCACCTGCGGCTGGTTCGCGAGTTGATTGAAGAACACCGCCAGCAGGCAGGCCGTAAACCCGGTCGCGAGCGACAGCCCGGCCATGGCCGCCAGGTTGAGGCCGAAGAGACCCAGCATCAGCGGAGCCACCCAGCCATAACGGTCCGCCACAAAGGTCATGACCGGGGGAAGGAAGAGCACGCCACTCTGACCCGCAGCCAGGATCAGGCCGATCTGTCCGGGCGCGAGTCCCTTCACTTCCCGCAGGTAGACGGGCAGGTAGGGCGAGATGCAGCCAAAGACCGCAAAGACCCAAAAGTAGTGGGCCTTGAGGCGAAGCAGGGACGACGGGGCGCTCACGCGACGCGAACACCACCGGACCGAGCGCACCTCGTTCCAAGGGTCTCACTGAACCCAGCTCGGCGCGCCGGATGTTCTCTCCCTTTCAAACGCATCTGGCCACAATCAACGCTGCGATTGGGAAGTCCAGCCGTGGCCAGGACCGTCACGGCAACGCGGGCTGCCAGGGCAGTGCGCCCCCGCGTTGGATGAATCGGCGCAGGACGGCGCCCAGCTCGCGCATGCGGGCCGGCTCGGACCCGGCGAGGTTGCGCTCCTCCATCGGATCCTCTGCGAGGTTGAAGAGCTGCAAGGGTTCAAAGGGCGAGTTCTGCAGCAGTTTCCAGTCACCCACCCGCACGGCCTCGATGGTCTTGCCGCCAAACGGCAGTCCGCCTTCGCGCCGCACGAAATACACCGGCCGTTCCAGGCCGGGCTGCGGCCGGCCGTGCAGGAGCGGTGACAGGCTCACCCCGTCGAGGTCCGCGGACGGTGGGAGCCCCGCAACCTCGAGCAGCGTGGGCGCCAGATCCATGGTCAACGCGAGCGCGTCCGTGGTCGTGCCCGGCGCGATCCGCCCGGGCCAGCGCGCCAGCGCTGCCACGGCGAGCCCGCCCTCGTACATGGAGCCCTTGGCGCCGCGGTGCGGACCGTTGCGCGCCCCCAGGTCAGTCCGACCGCCGTTGTCCGAGGTGAAGATCACCAGCGTGTCGTCGGCGAGCCCGCGTTCCTGCAACGTGGCGAGCACGCGGCCGACGCCATCGTCGAGCTGCTCGATGAACGCGGCCAGCTTTGCCCGCGCCGGCGTGATGCCGGACTCCCGCGCCTCGACCCGCGCCACCCACTCCGGCGGCGGCTGGATCGGGTCGTGCGGGGCGGTGTACGACAAGAACAGGAAGAACGGCGCCGCCTCCGGCCCGGCCGCAGCCCGCGACTCCAGAAACGCCTGCGCCCACCCGGTGAACAGGTCGGTAACGTGCCCCTCGGGCGCGATCACCTCGGCATTGCGACGCAGGTAGTTTTGCCCGTGACGCCGGTGGTGCCAGACGTCGTCCATCATGTCGCCGAGAAAGCCGTGAAACTCGGCAAAACCGCGTTCGTTCGGCGTGTTTGGCGACGAGAGCCCGAGATGCCACTTGCCCACCAGCGCCGTGGCATAACCGGCCTCGCGCAGGCGTTCCGCGACCGTGGGGGCCGCAGACAGGTAACCCCAAGTATTGGCCGGGTCCGTGCGGATCACCCCGGGCACGCCCACCTGGTCCGGATAACGTCCGGTGAGCAACGCAGCCCGCGTTGGCGAACAGACGCTGCTGTTGGCGCGAAAGCGGGTGAAGCGCAGACCTTCTGCCGCCAACCGGTCGAGGTGCGGCGTGCGCAGGTCGGGCGCGCCGTAACACCCGAGGTCACCCCAGCCAAGATCATCGACCATGATCACCAGCAGGTGCGGGCGACGGGCCGGGCTTGGGGACTCGGCCGCCACGCTGGCGAGGACGGCGCCCAGCCAAACAAAACCAATGACCTGCCAGACGAGCGTTCGCCGGCGCGAGCGGGGTAGGGAGAACCACATGACCGCGACGCTTACACGGTCCTGACCGGGACGACCAGCCCGCGCTGCCCGCGAGCCACGTTATCGGTTCTTCCGATTCTCGAGCAGCTCGCCGATCTGGGTCCGCGCCGACTCCCACTCGCGATCGTTCAACTTGCCGTCGCCGTCCTGGTCGAAGCGGCGGAGCAAGCGGGGATTGGCCTCGGCTCGAGCGCGGTTGGCCGCTGCCATCGCCGTGCGCTCGGCTTCGTCGAGCTGGCCGTCGCCGTTTTGGTCGAACTCCTGGAGCATCTTGCCGCGCACCTCGGCCAGCTTGGCGCCCTCCTTGCCCTTGGCCGTCGCCTTCTTGGCCGCGTTCTTCTCGAACTGCGCGCGGGCCGTCGCCCACTCGTCGTAGTCGAGTTTGCCGTTGCTGTTCTTGTCAAAGCGCCGGAGCTGGCCGGGAGATTCCTCGATGCGCGCTCTGAGGTTCTCGAGCATCTTGGCGCGTTGCTCGGGATTCGCTTTGGCCACACGCTCCTCGAGGGCCTTGCGGGCCGGGCCCTTCTGGCCCTGCATCGCCATGGCTTCCTTGGCGGCCACCTTCTCGTCTTCGTCGAGTTTGCCGTCCCCGTTGCGGTCGTAGGTTTTGACGATCTCGTCGTAAGGATCCTTCTCGGCCGCCAGGCCGGCCGCGGGGATTAACGTTGCTGCACCGAGGAGGAGACTTAGAAACGGCGTTTTCATGGTTATCCGATTTGGACGCACGAGCCCGAGGATTGGTTTCACGGCCAGCCCGTCCCTGACGGGATGCGTCCCTGCGTCGGCGTAGGGTTCAACCCGGGATCTTCCGCATGTTTCAAGTCACTTTCTCCGAACAGGCAATGCGCGAGCTCAACAAGCTGGACAAGCTCGAGCAGCTCACCGCGATCGAACCGATCAGCAGCCTGAGGGCCGTGGAGCTTGAGCGCCCCCGGGAACCGCTCGGGCGGTTCAACCGGGCCGGCCAGACCCTGTACCGCCTGCGCAGCGGAGATCATCGCTTTTACTTCGAAGCCAAGGGGACGGACACGCTGCACGTGCTCTACATCCTGCACCACCACTCGCTCGAAGACTTCCTGTTGCGCAACAAGTTGCCGGTTTCGGAGGAGCAGCTGGTGGAACAGCACTCCAAGTTTTGGAAGTACCTCGAAACCCTGACCCGGAAGTAAGCGGGAACGACAACGCATGGCGAAACCCGATCCGACTGAGGCAGAGGACGAGCGCGCGAACCCGTACACGGTCGCGAACGCCAGCCGCATTTATTTCCTCCCGAACCTGATGACGGCCGGAAACCTGTTCTGCGGGTTCGTGGCGGTCATCAAGTGCATCCAGGCTCACTATGCGATGCGCGGGCTCGATCTGATCACGCCGGCGGCCAGTTCCCTCTACCGGGAGGCAGTGTGGTTCATTTTTGGGGCGATGGCGTTTGACGCCCTCGACGGGCGGCTTGCCCGGATGGGCGGGCGCGAGTCGCTCTTCGGCGCCGAGTTCGACTCCCTGGCCGACGTGGTGTCGTTCGGCCTCGCCCCGGCCCTGATGGTGTTCTTCCTCATCCTGTCACCCACCCAGGGTTACCCGATGTTCCAGAGCATCGGCTGGCTGCTCGGGTTTGTGTACCTGCTCTGCGCGGCGATCCGCCTCGCGCGATTCAATGTCATCACGAACCCGCTCCTGCACCGCTCGCAGCCGGCTTCGTCGAAGGATTTTGTCGGTCTGCCCGTGCCGGCGGCCGCCGGCACCATCGCCTCGCTCGTGCTCTTCCTCCTCAACCTGGCCGCCCACGACCGCTCGCTGCAGCGCTGGGCCCTCGTGCTGCCCCTGCTGCTCTTCCTCATCGCCATTCTCATGGTGAGCACCATCCGCTACCCAAGCGGCAAACAGATCGACCTCCAGACCAAGACGCGGCTCACCACCTTCGTGCTGTTCGGTGTCGTCGCCGCCTCGGTGATCGTATTCAAGGAGTACGCCATGTTCGTGGCGTGCCTTGCCTACATCTTTTTCGGCCTCATCCGCCACCTCCGCCACCGGCACCGAGCCCACGCTCCAACAAAGGTGTGAACAAGCTGCGCATGGCGGACCAACAACCCGGCACCCGCGAACAACCCGGACGTTATTGGTCGCCCGCCGACAGTTGTTCACAGGCCACCGTGCACCTCGTTTTCAGAGGAGAAATCGTCCGGCAAAGTGGGGTTGATGGTCTTTTTCGCGCCCATACTGAGACGGATATAATTCCTTATTGAATAGAGTATCTTTTAGCCTTTGTTAACTTCCACACAGGCAGAGCCGCGTGACCCCTCGTCCATGAAATTCAAAATCAACCGCGATCACTTCAGCAACGGCCTCGCTCAGGTCCTCAACGTCGTCGGCTCCAAGGCCACGATGCCGATCCTGAGCAACGTGCTGATCGAGGCGGACAAGGACCACATCACGCTCACCACGACCAATCTCGACCTCGGCATCCGCTGCAAGATCAAGGCCGAGGTCAAGGAGGGCGGCGCCGTGACGCTGCCGGTGAAGCGCCTCGCCACGATCGTGCGCGAGCTGCCCAACGTCGACGTCGCCTTCGATGCCTCGCCGAATCACCAGGTGAAGCTCGCCTCCGGCGGTTCCAACTTCCGCATCATGGGCATCGGCAAGGAGGAGTTCCCTCCGCTGCCGGAGTTCGGCGACGAGAAATCGTTCACCCTCGAGCAGGCCGAGCTCACCAACATGCTCAAGAGCGTCGCCTATGCGCAGTCGAGCGACGAGACCCGGTACATCCTCAACGGCGTGTATTTCAATTTCCGCGACGGCAAGTTGTCGCTCGTCGCCACCGACGGACGCCGTCTCGCGCTCATGGCCAAGGATCTCGAAGTCCCGCCGGCCAGCGCCGGGGCGATCATCCTCCCGGCCAAGACGGTGAGCGAGCTCCTGCGCATGCTCGACAAGGGCGAAAAGCTGAAGGTCTCGTTCAACGACCGCCGGGCCGCGTTCCAGATCAACACCGACAAGGACACGAGCGGCCTGACCGACTCGATCTACCTCTACTCGAAGGTCGTCGAGGGCAACTACCCGAATTACCAACAGGTCATCCCCAAGGAGACCCACCAGCGCATCAAGCTCGAGCGCGAGCTCCTGCTCCAGTGCGTGCACCGCGCCGCCCTCGTTTGCAGCGAAAAATCCAACTCGGTGAAGCTCAAGCTGAGCTCGAACCTGCTGGAAATCACGGCGCAGAGCCCGGACTTCGGCGAGGCGCACGAATCGATGGCCATCAGCTACAGCGGCCCGGAGCTCCAGGTCGCGTTCAACCCGCTCTTCGTGATGGACCCGCTCAAGGCGCTCACCAAGGACGAGGTGTTCTTCGAGTTGAAGGACGAGGTCAGCCCCGGCGTCTTCAAGACCCTCGACAGCTTCATCTGCGTGATCATGCCGGTCCGCCTGAGCTGAGCGGAGTCACCGCGTTCTCCTCCGGGCCGGGCTTGCTGCCTGGCCTGCGTTGTCCATGGACCCCATCTATCCGATCCTCGCGTGTTCGGTGCTCTACCTGGTGCTCGCCCAGGCCAACCAGCGCTTCGCCTCGCCTGTGGTGGCGATCGTCAACCGGTGGCTGCGCTGGGGACTGGTGGCGACGGGGTTTGCCAAGCTCAGTTACGATTTCCAGTGGATCGACCGCTCGTACGGTGTGCAGGTCGCGATCTTCTTCCTGCTCTATTTTCTCCTCGAGACCATCTACCGCTGGCTGGAGGTGCGGGCGGTGAGCGTGAGCCCGCTGCCCCTGTTTCCCAAGTTCACCGTGAACAGCAGCGGCGAGGAATGGCCGACCCATCAGCGCCTGCTCCGCGTGCGCGACTGGCTGCGCGCCCAAGGCTTTCGCCAGGTCCAGGCCTTGCGCGCCGAGGTCGCACCCGGGGTCTACCTGCGGCTGTCGGTGTATCAGGACGCCGACGGCTTCGTGCGCGTGCAGGTGATGTTTTTGCCCCAGCCCAACGGAGCCATTTCCGTTTGCTACACCCTCTCGTCGCAGACGGTGAACGGCTACCGCTACATCACCGACAACCTCCACCTGCCGTTTGGCGGATTCTATCCCGAAACCTGGATCGTGGAGCGCAACCCGTGGCGGCGTTCACTGCAGAAACTGGTCGAACGCCACCGTCTGCGCCTCTCACGACATAAGGAACCCTTGCTGGCCTGGTCGGATGACCCTCTCACCGACCTCAACGCGCAACAACGTGAGCTCGAGCGGATCAACACCGAGCTAGGCTTCCTCCTGCCCCAGCCGGAGCACGAGGAGAACGGCAAGATGACCGCTGAAGGTCGCTATCGGGTTTGGAAAGAAATCTGGCTGCTCAACTACCTCGGGATCAGCGGCCATCACCAGTAGGCGGGAAGCATTGCCACGCCTCAAATCCGCGGATTCGGGGTGGGCTCGTCGTCGGGCATGCCCTCGTAAGCGTGGACCGAGCCGGCGGAGTCGCTCCACAACGGCAGGTTCTCGCCGCGCCACGCGCGGGTCTCGAGGATATCTGCCGCGACTTCGGGGTCCTTGGTCTGCAACATCAGGCGATTGAGGGCGGCATAGGCCACGTCCTCGGCCGAGACATTCATCGAATCCGCGAAACGCTGGACGGCGGCGAGTTCCGCGGCCTCCAGGCGAAGCTTGATCGCACTCATGACTGACCTCCTTGGGTTGAGGGTTGCTAACCCAGAGCATGACCGGCGTGGGCCAAGCCTGCAAGCCTGCGCCCGGCAGGTCCTAACCGTCGCGATCTGGGGTGATTCACCCAGAATGACGGGCAAGGATCCCCCAGGCCTCCTAGGGTATGGGCGACCTTGAGGCCCCGGCCTCCCTGGCGACGATGGGTTCCCCGCCATGGTGACCGACCTAAAGCCTTCTCCGCTCGATGCCGCCGTTCCGGGACCGGCGTGGCGGGTGTTGGTCGTGGACGGCAACTCGGTGAATCAACGGCTTTGGGCGCACATGTTGCGGCGCCTTGGTCACAAGTCGTTGTCCGTCGCCGATGGCTGGGAGGCGATCGACGCCCTCGCGGTCTTCCCGGCCGATGTCATTTTGATGGATCTCGATCTCCCGGATAGCGGGGGTTTTGAGTCCGCCCTCTACATTCGCGAACAGGCGAGGCATCCGGCGCGCCCGTGGATCATCGGCACGACGATCCATCCCGAGCCCGAGGACTACGACCGCGCGATGCAGGTGGGCATGAACGATTTCCTGCTCAAGTCCGGCCAGGCGGAGGCGCTCGAACGCGCGCTGCACTACGCCGAAAAATCGATGGGAGGCGCGCGGGGCGCCTCCGCGCCGCACGTTTGAGCCCCATCGCGGCCGGGCCCGCTTAGGCGGGCTCGCCGAGCGAAGCCAGGGCGTCGGCAATCGACACGGTCTGACGCCGGCGCTCGAGGAAGAAGTGGATCTCCCGGTAGCCGACACTGCGCAGGATGCGCATCGCCCCGACGTAGTTGTCCCCGACCCGGTCCGGCCGGTGGGCATCGGCGCCAATGACCACCGGAATGCGGCGCGCGAACATCAGTTCGAGCATGGAACGGCCGGGATTCATCTCCGGCAGGGCCTTCTGCAGGCCGCTGGTGTTGAGCTCCATCGCCACGCCGGTGGCGGCAATGCGATCCAGCGCCCGTTCGATGTAGGGTTGGATGCGGGCGAACTGCCATTCGCGTGGGTTTTCGTTTTTGACCAGGTCGGGGTGGGCAAGGGTGTCGAAAAGCCGGGTCTCCGCCGCCTGGGCGAGATGTTCGAAATAGAGCTGCTGGTAGGCGAAGTAGTCGCCCCGGAAATACGCCTGCCGGTAGTGGAACATCTGCATGTGCACGGAGCCGAGCACGTGATGCAGGGGCGCCCGGGCGTGCAGCTGCTCAAGCCAGCCTTCGATGCCGGGGAAGAAGTCGCTTTCAAGGCCGGCTCGCACGTCGACCCGTCCGGCATAGAGCTCGCGGGCGCGGGCGATCAGCCCCAGGTACTCGCCGTACTGATCCGGCGCCATGCGCACATCAGCCGAGAGGTTGTGCGGTAGCGGGCAATGGCAGGTGACGATGAGCCCCTTGAAGCCGCGCTTCTCCGCCGCTGCCGCGTACAATTCCGGGTCACCGAAGGCATGTTTGCACAACGGCGTGTGGCTGTGGGATTCGTAGAGCAGCGGAACGGACGACATCTCCCCAGCGTTGGCGCTTTCCGGCAGTTCTCAACCTTTCGTGCTCGAGAGAGGTGGGCGCGCGGGTCCTCCGCGCGCCGGTTTGGCGGTTCTGCGCCGTCCGGCGAACGCGAGATCTTCCGGATCGGCCGCGGACGTAGAGACGCACCCACCCCCTCAAGGCGAGTCAACGCGGCGCCTGAGGGGATCGGTTCGCCCAAGTCGGATCAGAAGAACGTGTAGTACTTGCCGTCGGCGAGGCGCTGGATGAGCAGCGCGAGCTCCATCGCGTGGTAGTCGCCCCACATGGACGATTCGCCGCAGGGGACCTTGCGGCCCTTCGGGACGTAGTCCCAGCCGTTCGGGCGATGGTAGACGCTGTGGAGCAGCAGGCCCTGGTGCTTGCTGTCGGTCGAGAGGTAGGGTTCGTCGAAGAGGGTGTTGGCGACGGTGAGGCCGGCCTGGACGTAACGCTTGCCGGCGGCCTTGTCGCCCTTGGCGGTGAGCCAGCGGCCGAGGCGGATGAAGCCCTGGGCGGCGATGGCGGCGGCGGAGCTGTCGACCGGCTCCCAGTCGTTGAACGGATCGGCGTTCTTCTTGGAGATGTCGCCCAGCTGGTGGGAGTTGAGCGCGGCACTGTCCCAGTAGGGCACGCCGTCCTTCGCCGAGTAGCCGTCGATGTAGTAGTCGCTCGTGGCCTTGGCCGTTTCGAGGAACAGGTCGGTGACCGCGCCGCGGCCGCCGACGAGGTCGAGCTGCTCGCCCTTCACGATGTCGAGGAACTCGAGCTGCTCGGCGTACCCGCAGATGATCCAGGCGGCGCCGCGGGTCCAGGTGGTGAAGGGCGAATAGCCCTGCTGCGAGCTCGGGCAACGGAACTGGCCGTCGTTGCGATTGAACACAGACTCGTGCGCCACGCGGCCGCGCACGTCGTAGCTGTCGCGCCCCTGGCCGAAGAAGACGTTGTACCGTGCGGTGGTCGCGGCGTGCTCGATCGCGCGGTGGAGCAGGTTGATCGGCTTGTCGCCTTCGCCCATGAGCACATGGCCGAGCTGGTGCGCGACCACGAGCGCGCGCATCGAGCGGATGGTGTCGGCAAAGAGGGACTGCGGGCCGTTGAAGGAGTAGACGTAGCCGGAGGGCTTAACGCCGGCCGAGCCCGGGACAGGCGACCAGGGCGCGGTCTGGTTGGTCGTCGCGTAGCGCGCGGCCTGCACGGCGCCCGAGACCTTGAGCGCGAGTTCGGCGTAGTTCACCTCGTCGGTCGAACCGGCGGCGCGACCCTCGAGGATGAGGCGGCGCAGGTTGCCGTAGGTGGACACGTTGTTGAATCCGTGGTCATGCACGCCGACGTGCGAAACGTGCGACGCCATGTGCTTGAGCGTCTTCTCGCGGCCGAGCTTGAGGAAGTGTTCGTCGCCCGTCGCGTCGTACTGCAGGAAGGCCATGCCGAACTGGAAGCCCTGCGTCCACTCGGTCCAGCCGCGCGAGGTGTACTTGCCTTTCACGGTGAAGACCGGCGTGCCCTGGGCGGAATCCCAGCTGCGGTCGATGGCATTGATCTTGTCGCCGGCGAGGCTGAACAGCCGCGCGATCTTCTTCTGCAATTTTTCGGGGGTAAGGGAGGCGTCGATTTTCATGGCAAAGTGGGAAGTCCCACCGTGGTTTCCCGCCTGCGGCGAAACAAGGACGAATGCGCCGGGCCGGCTGCGGAGAGCGGTTTCGTCCAGCGGTGGGTCGGATTTGTCCAGACTGCCGCAAGCCGCTTGCCGGGGCTCTGCCGCCAGCTCAGGCTGGCCTCATGCGCGCCGCTCTCGCCGAGTTCCTGCAGGCCTTCATCCCGCTCTTCGTGGCGATCGACCCGATCGGCCTGGCGGCGATTTTCGTGTCCCTCGGCGCCGGCGTGCCGGCGGCGCAGCGCGCGCGGATCGCCCGCCAGGCGACGTTGACCGGCGGCCTGGTCGCGCTGGCCTTCCTTTTCCTGGGCCAGAGCATCTTTGCCGCCCTGGGCATCGAGGGCGGTGATTTCCAGATCGCGGGCGGGCTGATCCTGTTCATCCTTGCGGCACGGGACCTGACCCAGTCGGCGGCCGAGGCGCCGCCGCCGCTGGCCGACGACTTTGGTGTGGTGCCGCTCGGCATGCCACTGATCGCCGGACCGGCACTGATCGCCACGTTGCTGCTCTTGGCCGAGACCACGGGCGTGCTCATGACCCTGCTGGCGCTGGCGGTGAACCTCGCACTGGTGGCGGTGGCCTTCGCGCAGGCGGACCGGCTGCAGCGCCTGATCGGCAACACGGGCATGCGTGCGGTCTCGAAGATCATCTCGCTCCTGCTCGCCGCCATCGCCGTCGCGATGGTGCGGCGCGGGTTGACCGGTTGACCGATCGTCCCCGACCGGCGGCTCACCCGGCGAAGGTGGTGAGCAGACGCGCGTAGATCTTGGCGCTGTTCACCAGGTCGCGCACCCGGGCGCGCTCGTCCACGCCATGCATGGCCTCGCCCTGCGGCCCGTAACCGACGGTCGGCACCTGGAGCTGGCGGGCAAAGAAGTACATGTCGTTGAACCCTGATGACACGCTGAAGACCGTCGGCTTCCCTCGCACCGTGCGCACGCACTCGGCCGTGGCGGCGAGGAACGGGTGGGTGGGCTCGTGAAAGCACGGGTGATTCTCGGACACCTTCTCGATCGTGATGCGGCAGCCGGGGATCGAGCGGGCGGCCGAGCGCAGGAAGGCACGCAGGTCGCGCTCCGCGGAAGCAACGGTCTCGTTGGCGAGGACCCGCCGGTCGAGGCTGAAGCTGGCGAGGGCCGGCACGGTGTTGATCTTGCCGCCGGGCCCCGGTGCGAACACGCCGCCAACATTGAGGGTCGGCACCATGGCGAGGCCGTCGGGACTGCGAAACGGGCGGCGGGCGAGCTGGCGCTTGTAGTCTTCGAGGGCCAGCACGAGCGCGGACATTTTCTCCAGGGCGTTGATTCCGCGCTGCGGCTGGGAGCCGTGGGCGGCGCGGCCATGCACGATCACGTTGAGCCAGACCACGCCGTTGTGGCCGCAGCAGACGCGTCCGCCTTCGCCGCCCTCCATCACGAGGGCGTAGTCGGGCGAGATCGGTGCGTGATTGACCACCCATTCCGCGCCGAGGGCGGAGTCGGTCTCCTCGTCGGCGGTGAACGAGACCTCAACGTTGAGCCGGGACGGTGTGCGAGTGGCGCGGAGCGCGCGCAGCGCGAAGATCAAGGCGCCGATCGAACCCTTCATGTCGGCGGTGCCGCGGCCGTAGATCCAGCCGCCGTCCACCGTGCCGGAGAACGGCGAGCCGTGCCGCCACGCGCCGGAAACCGGCACCACGTCGTAGTGCGCGTTGAAATGCAGGGTCTTGCGCGCCCCGGGGCAGGCGAGGGTGCCGAGCACGTTGAAACGGGGGTGGTCCCACTGGTCGGCGGGCAGGTGCCGGCGCAGCAGGGTCCGGGGAAGCGCAAACCGTCGGGCCTTCAGGCCCGAGGCCGCGAGCTCCGCGGTGAGCTGGCGCGTGATGGCCTCGTAGTGCTCGCCCGGTGGATTCACCGTAGGCATGCGCACGAGCGACCGGACCAGAGCGAGCAGCGCCGGGGTGTGGAGGTCGAGGTAGCGGTCGGGAGTCATGCGGCGGAGCGACAAGGGAGTGGCGGTGCGTTCACGGACCGCGGTGGGCCACCCACAGCAGACGGAGCATGACCAGCACCACCATGGTCAGGAAGATCGGCCGGACGAAGCGAGCGCCTTTTCGCACCACGAGGCCGCTGCCGAGACGGGCGCCCACCACCTGGCCCGCGCCCATCACGAGCCCGGCGGTGTAGTTGACCTGGCCGGCGGCGAGGAAGAAGGCCAGCGCGGCGAGATTGCTGGTGGCGTTCATCACTTTCGTCACGCCGGTGGCCCGGGCGAAGTTGCAGCCGAGCAGGACCACCAGGGCGATGGTCCAGAACGAGCCGGTGCCCGGACCGAAGAAACCGTCGTAGAATCCCAGGCCGAGCCCGAAGCAGGTGAAGAAGGTCCGGTTCGACAGGCGGGGCGGGCGATCCTGCACTCCGACCTGAGGCCGCAGGATCGTGTAGATCACGATGGCGGCGAGCATCCAGGGAATGAGCGCCTCGAGCAACGCGTTGTCGACCAGGTGCACCGTGGCCGCCCCGGCGAGCGCGCCCACGAGGGTCATGACGATGCCGTAGCCGCAGGTGCGCAGGTCGACGAGGCCGCTGCGCAGGTAATGCCGGGCCGCCACCACGCTGCCGAAACTCGCCTGCAGCTTGTTGGTGCCGAGTGCGACCGGCACGGGCAGGCCGAGGTTGAGCAACACCGGCACGGTGATGATGCCGCCTCCGCCGGCCACGGCGTCGACCAGGCCGGCCACGAGACCGACGAGGAACAGCACCGGATAGGCCCACCAGGGAAGCGACATGCGATGCGTCATGTGGAGCAGAGCCCGGACCGAGGCGACGGAAAAACCGCCGGGCCCGCCGCGGGTTTTGACAGACGTTTGGCGCTGCGCATGCTCCGCGCAGTCCATGAGCCTCGCTGAACTTCGCGTCGATTACTCCCTGTCGGGTCTGCTGGAAAAGGACCTCGCCAAAGACCCCTTCCGCCAATTCGAGCGGTGGTTTCAGGAGGCACAGGCCGCGAAGGTGGTCGAGCCCAACGCCATGACCCTCGCCACGGTGAGCCGGCAGGGACGTCCTTCGGCCCGCACCGTCCTGCTCAAGGCCATGGACGGCCGGGGCTTCGTCTTTTTCACCAACTACGACAGCCGCAAGGGCCAGGAGCTGTCGGCCAATCCCCACGCCACCCTTCTCTTCGCCTGGCTCGCCCTCGAGCGGCAGGTGATCGTGGAGGGCACGGTTGCCACCGTGTCCCGGGAAGAGAGCGAGGCGTACTTCCACAGTCGTCCGCGGGCCAGCCAGCTCGGGGCGTGGGTGTCCCAACAGAGCGCGATCATTCCTGGTCGCGAGGTCCTCGAGGAGGGCTACAAGGCCCTGGAGAAAAAGTACGCGGGCGAAACCGTCCCGCTGCCGCCGCGCTGGGGCGGTTATCGGGTCAACCCGGAGCGCGTCGAGTTCTGGCAGGGACGCCGCAGCCGCCTGCACGACCGCCTGGCCTATCGGCGCAACGCCCAGGGCGACTGGGTGATCGAGCGCCTTGCGCCCTGACCGGCCCCGATCCGACCCCACCGTCCCTTTGAATCTCTTTCTCATCCGCCATGCCCACGCGGTGACCACCGAGGAAAACCCCGGACGGCCGCTGAGCGAGCGGGGGCGGGCCGACACGCAGCGCATCGCGGCCTTCTTCCGCACCAACGGGCTGCTCCATCCCGCCCAGCTGTGGCACAGTCCGCTCCTGCGTTCGCGCGAAACCGCCGAGGCGCTGGACCAGGCGCTCCTGCTCGACGCCGTGCGGGTGGAGATTCCGGGCCTGCTGCCCGAGGACGATCCCGAGGTGCTGGTGCAGCGGCTGGCGGAGTATCCAACCAGCCATGACATCGCCCTCGTCGGGCACGAGCCGCACCTCTCGGCCCTCGCCACGTTGCTGGTGCGCGACAAGCCGAAGCCCGTGATCTTTCACCTGCGCAAGGGCGCGGTGCTCGCGCTGGAGCGCACCGACGCGGTGCACAAGCAGAGCGGCCTCCCGCGCTGGCAGGTGCGCTGGCACTTTTCGCCCGAGTTGATCACGCGTTTCATCGGCTCAGCCGTGCCCCTTTCGCCCGCGGCCCCCGCCGCCACCCTGCCTTCCCCATGAGAATTCTCGTCACCGGCGCCTCGGGCCTGGTCGGCGGCGCCTTTGCGCGCCTCGCCGCCGCGGGCGGACATGACCTCACCGGCCTCGTCGGCCGGTTCACCGGCGACCTACCTGGGGTGCAGGACCGCCGGACGCTCGACCTTGGCGACGAAGCCGCCCTCGCTGCGGTGCTGCGTGCGGTCCGTCCCGACGTGGTACTCAACGCGGCGGCCGTGAGCGAGCCGGGCCAGTGCGATACCGACCCGGTCCGCTCCCACGTGCTCAACGTCGACTTGCCTGCTCGTCTTGCGCGCGCTGCGGTCGCACACGGGTTCCGCGTGCTCCACCTTTCCTCGGAACAGGCCTTCGCCGGCGACCGGGCGCCCTACCGCACCACGGACCCCACGGTCCCGATCAACCTGTACGCGCGACAGAAGGTGGCGAGCGAGGAGGCGGTGCAGATGATCGCTCCGGGACTCGCCGCGACCGTGCGTGCGCCACTGCTCGCCGGCAACAGTCCCGGCGGCCGGCGCAGTTTGCATGAGCGACTGCTGGCAGACTGGGCGGCGGGCAAGACGCCCCGGCTCTACGTCGACGAGATCCGGCAGGTCTGCCACGCCGACAACCTCGCCCGGGTCCTGCTCGAACTGTGCATGCGGCGCGACCTCTGCGGCGTGTTCCACTGGGCCGGAGCCGACGCGCTTTCGCGGTACGACCTTGGGGTGCGCATCCGTGCCCATTTCGGTCTCGATGAAAGTCGGGCTCCGATCATCGCTGTGCGCCGCGCCGACGACCCGAAGGCCGCCGCGGTCCGCCAAGCCGACCTCCGGCTCGACCTCGAACCACTCCGCTCGCACCTCACGACCCGCCCCGAGACCTTCGCCGAGCAACTCCCCCAGATGGCCCTGCCGCCGGCGTTGGCGGAGTGGCATCGAGGCGCCCGCGGGTAGCGTCCACGCCAAAAAATCAGCGCCCAAGAAACACGCTGACGAGGTGGTTTTGATGTAAAGCATCCTTGACAATGTAAAGTAACCTTTACTTCATCGTCCCATGACTACTGCGCAACCTGCCGCTCGGACCTCGTTGGAATCCCGGAGACGTGATGCGAACCTCCGCTGCCTGGTGTGGGGCTTGGGCATCGGGGTATGCGCTTCGGCGGCAGAGGGTGTGATGCACCACGGGGAGCTCTCCGTTGGGCTGCGCCTGGCCCTGTCGCTTTCGCCCCTGCTGCCCGCGGTGATGTTTGCGCGGTCGGCCCGTCAGGCGCTGGCTGCCACCGACGAGCTGCAACGGCTGATCGAACAGCAGGCGTCCTATTTCGCGCTCTTGGCTCTGTGGGTCGTCTTTGTGTGCGTCGATCTGTTGCAGCATGCCAACCTTCTCGCCGACTCGTTCTGGACCAGTGGTCGGCTGACGATTGCCGTCGCCTTGCTCTATGTGGTGGGCCGCGTTGGCGCCTGGCTGCGGTACCGCTGAACGTGAGCCGATGAAAAACCGTCTCCGAGAGCTGCGGCTGGCGCGGGAATGGTCCCAGTCCGAACTGGGCCAGCGTCTTGCCGTGTCACGTCAGACCATCAACGCGATCGAAACCGAGAAGTACGACCCGAGCCTGCCGCTCGCCTTCAAGATCGCGAAGCTCTTCGACGCGCGCATCGAGGACATCTTCGAAGGCGGGGACTGAATGTCTTCTCCTCAATTACCATGACTAAAGCAAAACTCGCCGGCCTGCTGTTCATTCTCGTGGGGGTGCCGTTTGGCATCACCGCGCTCGACGGACTCTTTCCCCCGTCGCTTTTCATCAGCCAAGGGCTGCTGCTGATCTTTTTCTCCAAGGAGCGCATCGACGACGAGCGGGTGCAGCAGCTCAAGATGAAGGCCCTCTATACCACGATGGGCGCTGCGTTTGGACTCACATTTGCCGCGTACGCGGTCGTTGCCGTTCTCCTGCGCGGTTCGGCGCCACCCCCGGGTGAACTCCATCGGCTTGTAACGGCCTGGGATTTCCTGGCTGGACTCCTCGCCGTGTCGCTCGGCTTCTTCCATCTCTTTCGCTGGCAGGACGGCCGAAGCGTCCACGCGTAGGCTCCCTCGCTAACCGCCGCCTTCGCCTACCACGCGTATTGGCGGCGCAACTTCAAGGCTTCGTAGAGGTCTGAATTGAGTTCCAGGATGAAGCGGCTCGGCGTGAGCATCATGCCGCCCGGGCCGGCGCGGTTGCTGATCTTGGGGAAACACAGGTACAGCTCGTCGCGGGCGCGGGTGACGCCGACGTAGAACAACCGACGTTCCTCCTCAACGTCGCCCGCCTCGATCGCCCGGCGGAGGGGAAACATCCCGTCGGCAAGGCTGATCAGGAACACGACGGCGTATTCGAGTCCCTTCGACTGGTGCACGGTGGTCAGGCGCAGCGCATCCATCTCCGGGTCCACCTTGCGGTCGCTCGTCTCGCTGTTGAGCAGCACGATCTGCGCGAGCAGGTCCTGCATCTCCTCGTAACGGGCGGCGAAGCCGGTCAGCGCCTTCAACTCGTCGAGGCGGTCGACGTAGTCGGCGAAGGCACCCTTCAGGTAGTCGCCGTACCAGCCTTCGATCGCAAGTTCGACGGCGCGCGCGGGCGGCTCGGTGCGCATCGCATCGCCGACCTGCTTGAGCGAGGCGCAGAACGAGGGCCACTCGGCCTTCGCGTCCTTGGGCACCTTGGTCATCACGTCGTCGGTGGACAGGGCGTCGACAAAGTTGCGCTGCAGCAGCTTCGCGTGGTCGAGGGCGGCGTCGTAGATCTTGTCCGCGCCCTTCTCCCCGATCTTCGGCAGCAGGATCGAAATGCGGTTCCACGCCTGGCGGTCCGACGGATTGTACACGAAGCGCAGCAGGGCGACGAGGTCGCGGATGTGCTGCCGCTCGAAGAACTTCACCCCGCTCGTGATCTGGTAGGGAATGCCCTGGCGTGACAACTCCAGCTGGATGTCGAGCGCTTGGAAGTGCGCGCGGTAAAGAATCGCGATGTCGGAGAGCGAGCAGCCTTCGTCGAGCAGGCCCTTGATGCGTTTGATGATGAACTCGGCCTGCTCGCGCCCGTCCATGGCCTGGACGAGAAACGGTTTGTGGGAGTTCGCCCGGTGGGCGCGCAGCTCCTTGTCGAAATGGCGTCCCTTGGGCTGGGCCTCGAGCACGCCGTTGGCGAGGGCGAGGATCTGCGGGGTGGACCGGTAGTTCGTCTCGATGCGGTGGATGACCGTGCCCGGGTGGCGATCCGGGAAGGTCATGATGTTCTCGAAGTTCGCCCCGCGCCATGAGTAGATGCACTGGGCGTCGTCGCCCACGGCCATGATGCGGTGGTGCGAGCCGA
>CAYZBG010000075.1:0-23874 GCA_964476565.1 uncultured Opitutus sp. | reverse complement strand
CGCATCGGGACCCGGCACGTACCGGTCGTCGGCGGAGGCGGCGTGCGCCGGGGCGGGGTTCGCAAGGAAGAGAAGGACGGACAGAAGGGCTGCGATGCTGCCCGGGCGGAGCAAGGTGGGATTCATGGGGTATTCGACCTCAATCGTATGGCCAGGCCTGCCTGTAGCCATCTGAAAAAGCAGGACCCGTCGAAGGCGGCTTCAGTCGAACCGCGTGGGCCGCTTTCTGCGGTCGCTGGCATGCGTCGACACGGCCGCTCGCCCCGACGGCCGTCCGTGCGCATTCAGGCACCGCAGCACTTCTTGAATTTCTTCTTGCTACCGCAAGGACACGGATCGTTCCGACCGACTTTCGGAGAGGGCCGGGCATACGGCACCGGCGATTCGTACGGGCGAGGGAGCAGCGTTGCAGCCTTCGCAAGGTCGGGCTCCGTTGGCTCCCAGCGCGATTTCTCCGAAAAACAAGCCCACCAGGCCATTTCGTTCACGGTGTCGTCGATCAGACGGTAATTTTGCTGCGCGAAGTCGTCGGGCCTGCCGGCCTGTATTCGCTGCTCGATGCCTTCCAGGTCTTCGTAACCGAAGTCCGGCAAGCCTTCGTCGAAACAGGTCCGGATCTCTTCCAGGTGTTCCACCATGCTCAGATCGGCGCAGAGGCCTACGAGTGCATCCCAGACGTGGGAATACGTGCGGGCCAGGCGGCCCTTGAAGAGTGTTCCCAGATAGGACGAGAGTTCATTTCGCGTCAGCTTGCCGGCCAGCACCATGGCGCCGAGGGCGTCAATCCCCGCACCGCGGGCAAACGCATCGGCTTTCTCGTCCTCGATCAGCATCTGGATGGGGCGCAGATCGCGGTCCGCGAGCGTCGCCAGACTTGCTCCGAGACCCTCGGTGATTGTATCGCCCAGCAGGCGTTCCACGTCGGGGGATCGGGCGATTCGCACGACCGCCTCCAAGGCGCGAGTTTCGCCGAACTGCGCCAGAAGATAGAGGGCAAAGACGTGAATCATGACGTCGTGCTCCACCTCGGCAGGATGGTCTGCCGCCCAGTTTAGCGCCTCCAACAGATACGGCGTCGCCTCCTCGCGGCGCGCAATCGCCGCTTCAACTGCCTCGCGGGGAAAAGGGCGGGTCAGGCGTTCCAAGGGCTTCAAGTAATCCGGCAGGACGATCATCCTGCGAGCATAGCGCACCGGCAGTCTGCGTCACATTGAAAATTCCCAGCCGGCCGGCGCGGCGCGCCTCATCAGCTCTTGCCAACCGCTCAAGGTAAGTGCGGCGATGGGTGGAACGAGCGGAAGACCAAAGCATGCCTGCCGCCGAACGCAGGAGTTTGAGCGTCCCAGACTCTGTGCCACCCGTGACGGAGCTCCCATTCGGGCCATAGACTCGGTGTTCGCGCTGGTGTGGTGCCAAATTCGCAGTCTACGCCGCCATATCGAATTGCTTGAGACGCAATCTTTCGGCATTGCGATTGCTTCCCGCTCCTTCCCATGCCTTCGCCCGCTTCTGCTTCCCGCCGACCTCGCCGTGCCCAATCGCCTGCCGCCGGTCCCTCGGCCTTGATGCGGATTCTCCGGATTCACGAGCATCTGTCGCATCATCGGCAGGTGACGGCAGCGAGTCTGGCCAAGACGCTGGGTGTCACGGATCGTACCATCAAACGCGATATCGAGATCATGCGGAGTGGGGGACGGGCGGTGGTGACATGGGAGCCGTCAACGCGGACCTATATCTACGAAAAGCCCTGCGAGCACCTGCCCTTGCTGAGCCTGGACGGCGAGGAGGCGCTGGCATTGATCCTGGCGAGCCGCGTTTTTTCGGCGTGGCGCGGCACCGCGCTCGGGCAGGCGTTGCACGCTGCGCTGGACAAGATCGCCACGACGGTGGGCGGGGCAATTTCGCTTCCTGCCGACGAAGTAGGCAGGTTGATTTTTCAGTCCGACGATGGCACGGAGGCGCGTTCGGAGCTGCGTTGGTTTGCGTCCCTCTTGGCTGCGATTCGCCGTCGCCGGGAGTTGCTGCTCGTGTATCGGAAACCGGGGGCGAAAGCGTCCGAACGAAGGCGCGTGCATCCGTTACGACTGGCCTGGCTCGATCATCGCTGGGTGTTGGTCGCGTACGATCTGAAAAAGGCGGAGCCGCGGAAGTTCGTCCTCGGGCGGATCGAAGCGGCGACGAACACCGGCAGCCGTTTCGATCCGCCCGTCGAATTCGATGTGGCGGCCTATCTTGAAGGCAGCTTCGGCCTCTTCACCGGAGAGCGGACCGAAGAGGTGAGGGTCCGATTCGATGCGTTCGCCGCGCCCTATATTCGCGAGCGGCGCTGGCATCCCTCGCAGGAAATTGCGGAATTGCCAGGGCAGGGTGGGGTGGAGGTCACCCTGCGGTTGAACAACCTGATCGACGTGCGGCGCTGGATTCTCTCGTGGGGCGCGCATGTGGAAGTACGGGCGCCGGCAGAGCTCCGCGAGGCGGTGCGGACCGAGGCGCAAGCCCTGCTCGCGAAGCATGCGGGCGGAGAAAAATCGGAAAGTTATTCACAGGGACAGCCGGTGTCCCGGGTGCCGTGATAGGGTCGGGCGTTTCCTCCCGCAGTCGCCACTTGAAAGGATCCTCCCATGAACAAGGCAACTACCTCGAGTCGGTGAATGTGCTCGCCAAGACCATGCCATGACTGAGCGCCTGCGGATTCCGATTGTAAGGCTGCGCGGACTTTCCGTGCTGATCGATGCCGAGGCTGCCGAACAGACCTGCCTTGAACTGGTCGAGCGCCCGGCCTCGGTGCCACTACAACGACACCGGATCGCGCAACTCGCGCGTCAGTTCGGTCTCGTCAAACGGACGCCGCACCTGCCGCTCCTTCAGGAGGCGCTCGAAATCGCGCCGGTTCATTCCCGCGAATTCCATGGCCTTGCTGATCGGCAGGGCCCCGCGCGCATAGAGCACCACAGCGAGATCACGACGGAGCTCCACCTGCAATTGCTCAGGCGACAAATGCAACCCAGCCACCGCCGACTCGGGAATCTCAAGCATCACGGACATACCAAAACAAATAACGAACAGCGGACCGGCGGCAAGACGGCAATGGGGCCGCGCCCCGAAGGGCACGGAGGATCTTCCGAAATTACATCAAAAAACCCGCTAATCCATCAGCTTCAACGGGGCCGCACTCGCAAGAGCGCGGAACTGACGCCGGCCCGCTGTTCAAAGTTCGCCCTCCTCGTGGAGAAACCGCTCCACCAAGTCGTCGCCATAATAAATGCCGGCCTCGATCATATCTGTGAGCAGGGGCCGGATTTGCGGAATGAGTCCCGACTTTTTTGCCAATCTCAGGATCCGAAGACTACCCCACACCTCGACCCTCAGAGCGGTCGCTGCCTTCCGACCGGCCAACTCATCCAGCATCACCGGGACACCTCGTTCTTTCGCCAGCACAATGGCTTCGGCCTCGCCCGAGCCGCCAAGCCTCAGGCGAAGCTCAGCCAAAGTCGGCGACTCCCCAACGGGCGTGCGCAAAAGCCAGGTGCCCCCGGCCAATTCGCCCTGCAACTGACGCGCTTCGATCCACCCCTCACCATGGGAGACGACCTCGCCGTACACGGCATCCGGGACCAACACTTCAGGGAAAGCCGCCCGCAACAGATCGAGCCGCTTGATCGAGGACAGGGCGATGAGAGGCGAGGTATTGGCAACGCAGGAAGGCACGCAATGCGCAGATTGGGCTGAAACATGTTGCTGTCAATTAGTCTCCTTTAAATCCTCTAATTCATCAAAACATACTTTTTTATTTTCCGTTATCTCTCCCTGACTCTTCTTTCTTCCAGCCCCTTATTTGCAGCATGTCCCCGACCTTCGACGCCTTCTTCCAAGCCGCCACGAGCCTTCGCCAACGAGGAGAGGCTACGACCCCGCAAGCCGGCAACACTCCCTACGATTACCAATGCCGCCTTGCCTGCGGCAAAGGAGCGAAAGCCGACCGGCCGGAGACATTATCCACCGGCACGCCCTGCGAATCCCGGCTCATCCACATCCCCACCGGCCTTGGAAAGACCGCCGCCTGACTTATTCCCCCATGCAGCCGCACGACTTCTCAAAGACGTTCGCCGCCCTGACCGGCGTGTCGCCGTTCCCCTGGCAAACCGCCCTCTACGACCGCTTCATCAACGGCGTTTACCCCGAGTCAGCCTCGCTCCCCACCGGTCTTGGCAAAACATCCATTATCGCGATCTGGCTTTGCGCCTTGGCTGCCAAGCCCGACACCACACCACGCCGTCTCGTTTACGTGGTAAACCGTCGGACCGTGGTTGACCAAACCACCGCCGAGGTCGAGCGCCTATGCGATTCGCTCAAGCAAAAGCCCGAACTCTCCGAAATCCGAAACACGCTCACGTCGCTATGCGCGCTCCCGTTGCCGACCCCCAGCGCGTCGCCCTTGGCAATCAGCACGCTCCGCGGCCAATTCGCCGACAACGGCTATTGGTGCGCCGACCCCGCCCGCCCAGCCGTAGTCGTCGGCACCGTGGACATGATCGGCAGCGGTCTTCTGTTCAGTCGATATACGCGCGGTTTCAAAACCCGCCCGCTTCACGCCGGTTTCCTCGCTCAAGACGCCCTGCTCGTTCACGACGAAGCGCACCTCGAGCCATGCTTTCAGTCCCTTCTGGAGACCATTATCGCGACACAGCAAGCCGATGCTGAACTGCGCAAGCTGCACGTCATCGCCCTCACCGCGACCAACCGCGCCAAAACAGCAAACAGCACCGCGCCATTCACGCTCACCGCTTCGGACCAAGAAAACGAAACGGTCCAAAAACGCATCCATGCCACCAAACGGCTGTCGCTGATACCGCTTGGCGAGGCCGACACGTTGGACGCAAAGCTCGTGGCCTTGGCGAAAACCAAACCCGCAGGCCGGGCTATCCTCGTTTTTACCCGATCCGTTGCAGTCGCCCTGAAAGTCGCCGCAGAATTAAACAAAGGCGAACACAAGGGCAGCGTTGCCATGCTCACGGGAACCATGCGTGGCGAGGAACGAGACACCCTCGTTGACAAGAACCGCGTCTTCCAGCGCTTCCTGCCAAAAAAGGATCCCGCCAAGAACGTCGTCCCACCCACCGAGACGGTTTTTCTCGTGGCTACCAGCGCCGGCGAAGTCGGCGTCAATCTCTCCGCCGACGACTTGGTGTGCGACCTCTCGAGTTACGAAAGCATGGCCCAGCGCTTCGGCCGTGTGAACCGCTTCGGCCTCCGCGACGACAGCGAAATCACCGTTGTTCACGAAACGGACTTCGACTCTGAAAAACCCATCGAGGCCGCTCGCGAACGCACGCTCGCGCTACTCCAAAAACTCGACGGCTCCGCAAGCCCCGCCGCGCTCGACACCCTGCCCGCCGACGCCCGCGCCGATGCGTTTTCACCGTCGCCCACCCTTCGCGAGGCCACGGATATTCAATTCGACGCCTGGGCGCTCACTTCCGTCCGTAAACCCATCGCGGCCCGTCCGCCCGTTGCTCCCTATCTTCACGGCGAAACCGAGTGGCAGCCGCCGGAAACTCACCTCGCCTGGCGCGATGATCGCGACTTCGCGCACATCGCCGCCTATGCCATCGAGGGTTTTCTGGAAACCTTCCCCCTGCACCCACGAGAACTCCTGCGCGACACCAGTGATCGCATCTTCGACACGCTGGGCGATATCGTGGCCGCTCGCCTCAAGATAGAAGACGAACTCCCTGACGCCTGGCTGATCGATGAATTTGGAAGCGTGCAAACGCTCCCGCTTGCCCCGTTTGCCCTTTCGTCGAAACCCAAGGTTGAGCTTTCGAACGAGGAGAAGATGAAGCTTAAGCGCCTGAAAGAACTCATCACCGAAGCAACCCTTCTCCTGCCCGCCAGTCTCGGCGGCCTCGACCCGATGGGCATGTTCTCGGCCTCCGCAAAAACTCACGCCTCCGATTGTTCCGGTATAGATCGCCGCGAAAGCGACACTCCGGACAACGCCGCCGATTTCTCGCTTATCATCTCCGACGAGGACGCAGAGGAGACACGCTACCTCCTCTGGTTCGCGCCGCTATCCGAGCCCACCGCCAAGCGCAGGAGCATTTCTCCCGCTGCCGAAACGCTTGAGGCCCACACCAAAGCCGTCACGGCCAACGCCGCCGCTATCGCCGCCAAGCTTTTCCCGGGAACCCCCGTCGCCGGCGCGCCCGATTTGGGTCGCTGCCTCGTCGTCGCCGCCAGCCTGCACGACCTCGGGAAAAACCGCGCCCCGTGGCAACGCAACCTCGGCAACCTCGCCTACGACCCCACCAATTCGGCCACCATCTTCGCGAAGTCCGGCGGAAAGATGCGCCCGCGGAACATCGCCGAATATTACCGACACGAGTTCGGCTCGCTACTCGATGCGGAGCACGACCCGGATTTCAATAGCCTGACCGAAATCGAGCGCGAAATCGCCCTGCACCTTGTCGCCACCCACCACGGGCGCGCCCGCCCCTGCTTTCCCATCGAGGAATCCTTCGACTACTCCGGCAATAGCGCCGCCCCCGTCGTCGCTGCCGACACTCCGCGCCGCTTCGCCCGCCTCCAGAAGCGCTTCGGTCGCTGGGGGCTCGCCTGGTTGGAATCGCTCCTCCGCGCCGCCGACTACGCAGCCAGCGCCGGCATCGTCGCGTATTCCGCGTCCACACTCCGAGACCGCCCCCCTGTTTCAGCTCCTGCCTCACGCGTCCTAAACCCACTTGCCCCTTCCCCGACCGCGACGCTCGCAGTCAACCCCGCCAATCCTGGCCACTACTTTGCTTGCTGCGGCCTCTTCGAACTCGTAACCCGTCCCCGACTTTTCCCCAACGCCGTCGCATGGTTCGAGCAAACCGACACCGGTTTCCGCTTCCACCTCGCGCACACTTCACCGCTCACGGAACTCATCGAAAAAATCACCGCCGCTGAAATCACCGCTTTTGACCCCGACGACGCCACTGCGTCGCCGATCACCATCGGTGCCCCTTTCGAGCTCCGCGTGGATTGGTGGAAAACCTCCGCTGCCACGACTTCCCCTCTCAAGGTATGGGCGGGCACGATGGAGGCTCCGCGAATTGCCCGTGCCATGCAGAAGGCAATCCGCCCCGAAGACAAAGAGCGCATACTTTACAACCTGCGGATCGCCTACGCTCCCGAAGACCCGACTAAAAAGGTCGAGCCCTTCTACTTCGACGCCAACCGAGGCCCAAACTCGGACGCTCGCGATGTGGGTTTCTCCACCAACGACCTCGGCCTCGAAACACTCGCCGCACCCGCCGCCGAGTTTCTCACGCTCGTCGGTCTCCAACGCGCCATTCCCGAGCCGTCCGGCGACCGCCTTTTCGACTATCACCTCTGGCAAACGCCGGTTCCCATCGCGCTGCTCGCCGCCGCCATCAACGGCCTCACGGATTCGCATCCGCAATCCTCATTCCGCTTCGAGAGCTGGTATCGCACCAGCCAGCGCAAGCACAAGGCCTTCCTCCCGGCCAAGCCGCTCTGACATTTCACCTCACCACCGACACCACCTACCCAACACACACCCATCATGAGCAACACCAACTCCACACTCGCCCAGTTCGACAACCTGCTCGCCGCCGACGGCCCCGCCGCCCTCGTTGTTCGCGAGCACCTAATCCCCGTGGAAGGCGCCGATGCCGTGGTCTTCCCCGCCACCTATGCCGACGTCGGGTACAACATCGACTACGAGAACCAACGCGAGCGCACCGGCCGCAACGTCTGTCTTATTGACAGCGTCGGCTCCCAAGCCAACCGCATCGAGCCGCTTTTCAAAGATGAACCCTACTCCGCCCTCGTCCCGCAGATCGTGATCAAGGCGGGCGAAATGAAAATCAACCTGCTCGACGCCGGACACCGCGCCGGCGACGCCCTCGCCCGTTGCTCTGCACTCCAAGACGACCTCAAGGCCGCGTTCGCCGCTGTCCTCAAAGGCAACGCCGTCCCGCTTGCGAAAATCGCCCCGACCTCCCTCGTCTTCGGCGTCTGGGATTCCCGCGACAGCCAGGCCAAGCTCCCGCGTCTCATCGCCTCCACCATCCGTGCCTACGACGTTCGCAAGCTTACTCGCTCGGCCCAATACTGGGCGGGCGGAAGCAGCTCGCCCAATCCCATCTACGACGACGCATCGCTCCTCGGCCCCATCACCAACGAGAACGACAAGAAAAGTCGCTCAACCGCAGGTTTCACCCACGTGCCGTCCACCGAGGCCCATGGTGGCGTGATTGCGGACGGGGGTATTCGCCGCGACGCCGTCCTCGCCCTTTCCGCGCTGAAACTGCTCCGCGCCGACACGCCGGAAAACACCACAAAACTCCGCCGCTATATTCTCGGCCTCGCCCTCGTCGCCTTCACGAAACTTCCGCTCGAATACTATCGCCAAGGCACGATCCTGGTCCGCGACACGGATCCGGAGAAGAAACGCGAATTCAAAACCGTGCACGCCGACGGCACCCGCGCCGACGCTGCCATCACCCACGAAGCCGCCCTGGCCTTCGCCCAAGCCGCCGCCGCCGAATTTGGTGTCGGTGAGAGCACGCTCGTACCCTTCGACGCCGCCAAAGCCAAAGCCGACCTCAAGGGCGGCGACGACAAAAAGGCTAAGAAGGCGGCCAAGGGCAAAGCCGCGTCAGCCACTGCGGACACCCCCGCCGAAACGTCGGCGAACGAGTAAAGCCAACCCGACGCACCACCACCCATGTCCACCTTCCTCAAAATCTCCGTCCGCTTCCTGCTGGACGAGTTTGACGGACGTGGCGACGGCGGCGAACCCGAATGGCCACCCTCGCCGCTGCGCCTGTTTCAAACGCTCACCAACTCCGCCGGACGCCTCGGAATGGCGACCTTTGCCCCCTCCTTGGAACATCTCGAAAAACTGCCGCCGCCCACCGTCGTCGCCAGCAAACCTGCCGCCGTGCAGCCGCGCTACGGCTTCAAAACATTTGTTCCAAACAACGTCGGAGATCTCGTGGCAAAATCCTGGACCGGCGGACGCGACAACGACATCGCCAACTATCGCGCGGCCAAAGAAATTCGTCCCACGCGCCTGCCCGAAAACGCCATCGTCGCTTACTTGTGGGAAATCAACGGCGCGGTGCCTCCGCGTTTCTTGGATCAACTCCGCCAGCTCGCCCGAGCCATTTCCGCGTTCGGCTGGGGCATAAACATGGTCGTGGCCGACGCCGCTGTCGTCGAATCAGACACCGCAGCCGACACCAGTGGTGACACCGAAAAATGGTTTCCCGCCGAAAATGGCGTAGCCTCGTTGCGTGTGCCCGTAGGCGGCACGCTCGCCGCCTTGGAAGATCGACATCAGGCGTTCCTTGCCCGCCTCCCCACTGCGCCCGACGGCAGCCAGTTTTTCCGTCCTGTCCCCGCACTCGAACACTTCCGTGTCCTTACCTATCGCCGCGCATCCGACCCCATCAAACCGCCCTTCGCCATCTTCGCGCTGCGCCACTTGGACGACTCCGGCTTCCGCGCTTTCGACCCCGTCCGGCGCGGCGTGCACGTCTCCGCCATGCTGCGCCATGTCGCGGGCACGCCTGACATCGCTCGCTCGCTCGGCTGGAACGAGGCTCGGATCGCCCGCCTCATCCACGGCCACGCTGCTGAAGCGCCTTCCGCGTCGCCCGAAACACGACTCCAGTTCATTCCGCTGCCCAGCATCGAAGATCGGGGCGAGGGCAAAGCCCGCGTCGTCGGCCCTATTCGACGCATCCTCATCTCCGCGTACGGCCTCATGGAGCGCGCCGAATTTCGCAGTTTCGCGCAGCGCTTGGATGGACTCGAATTGATCGACGAAAAAACCCACGCCTCTGCCGCGCTGCTCTCACGCCTCCCCGATACCGACAAGCTCACCAAGGACAACTACCTCGCATCATCCGATACTTGGGCCACCGTCACGCCGGTCATTCTGCCCGGTTACGACGACCCACGAAAACTGCGCCAACGCCTGAACGGAAAATCCGACCTCACGGCCGAAGATAAGTACGCTCTGGTTGCGAAGCTCGACCAACGCATCGACGCTCTTCTGCGCAAGGCCCTTCGACAAGCCGGCTACTCGGAAGTCACCACCCGTCACGCCGTAATCGAATGGCGTGGCTCCGGCTACTGGCGAGGCACCGATCTCGCCTCTCGCTACATGGCGGGCGATCAACACCGCCGTTTCCGGAAGCTGCATGTGCGAATCCGATTTCGCGACGAACACGGAAAGCCTCTTCCCATCTCCGGCCCGCTTTGCATCGGCGGCGGTAAGTTCTCCGGCACTGGCCTCTTCGCCTCCGTCACCTAACCCACGCAGCCCACTTCGGCCTCGGGCTTTTTGCTCCTGTCGTGCCATGACCGCCTCGTCGCCTATCCCGCCCATTCCCACCATCACCGTCATTGGTCATGGGCGGCGGGAGGTGCGGCCCGACCAGGTCGATCTTCACTTCACGCTCGCCGGGATTTACCCGTCGGTGCACGAGGCCGAGGTGGGGCTTCAGGCGAGACGCACGGAACTTTGGCGGGCCCTTGAGGCGTTTCGCAGCCTCAAGACCCGGCTCACGGCGGGCGAGCCTTCGATTGGACCCCATCATGACTACGAAGAACGCCGCCAGGTCTTCAAGGGCTTCAGGGCCACAGACCACCTGGTTTTACGCGCGCCGCTCGAACCGCATCTCGTGACAAATATCCTTCAGGCCGTCTCCGGCCAGCTTGAATCCCTAACGTTCCGCGTCCGGTACTTTTCGAAGAAGTCGGGCGCGGTTTGCAAATCCGCGCGGGCCGAGGCGGTTCGCAATGCGCGGCGAAAGGCGGCGCAGTACGCGGAGGCCGCCGGCCATCGTCTGGGTACCTTGCGATCGCTCTCCGATACCGATTCGGCTGACGTTGTCGTCGAGCGATCCACTTCGGGCGTATTCGAGCATGCACCCGTTTCCATCGAGCCAAGCCCCGAGATCGTGAATGCGCAGGTCCGTGCGGTCTGGGAGTTGGTTTAACCACTGTATGCAAAGGGGATGTGACGAAACAATTCTTTCACAACAACAGACTACGGAGGTGCGGGTAAGCCTGTTGACCCATATGCCCATATTGAGTAGACCTTCTTCCCATATCATGAAGACAACCATCGAGATTTCCACCCCTCTGCTGCGCCGGGCCAAGAAGACCGCCGCCCGCGACGGGGTCACGCTGCGTGCGCTGATCGAAGAGGGATTGGCCAGATCGCTGGAGGCGCGCAACGCGGCTTCGCGTCCGGCATACGAGCCCTTGGTTTTCACCAAAGGCACCGGCATGAATCCCGAGTTCGCCGCGGGCGGCTGGGATAAGATTCGCGATGCCATCTACGAGGGTCGTGGGGCGTGATCGCGATCGATACCAACGTTCTCGTCGCCGCGCACCGCGCCGATCATCCGCACCATCGTCCGGCCGACGCCGCTTTGCGCGAACTCTGCGTCGCAGCGATTCCATGGGCGCTGCCTTGGCCATGTGTGCACGAGTTCCTGGGCAACGTCACTCATCCCCGGATCTGGCCCGTGCCCACGCCTGTCGACGACGCCTGTGAGGCGATCGACCGTTGGCGGCGGCTTCCGTCGGTGCATACGCTTGCGGAGAGCGATGGCTACTGGCCCATTCTTCAGGATCTCGTCCGCTTCGGCAGCATTACCGGTCCGCGCATCCATGATGCCCGTATTGCCGCACTTTGCCTCCACCATGGCGTGCGTGAGCTGTGGACGGCGGACCGCGACTTCTCGCGTTTCCCCAAACTTCGCACTCGAAATCCGCTGGTGGGATGAAAGGGGGAAACCGCTGCCTTTTCCGATCCTTACGACACATGCCCCCCTACGCCCACTTCGGTCTCGGACTATTTGCTCCCGCTCTCTGAACCTCCTCTCGCGCCCATGCAGGAATTTCACTTCAAGATCCAATACGACGGGTTCACGGCTCAACTTGTCGTCGGTGGCGACAGTTCGCTCTACGCCTTTGCGGGATTTATCATCAAGGCGGTCGGCTTCGACTTCGATCACGCCTTTCAGTTCTGCGACAACCTCAAGGACCCCTACCGGAGCAAGGAGCGCTACACGCTCTTCGCTGACATGGGTGACGGCGAGCCGGGTGACGGCAGTGTGAAGAAGACGAAGCTTTCTCAGGTCTTCCGTCCCAACCGAAAGATGGTTTTCCACTTCGACTACGGTGACGACTGGTTCTTCCTCGTCACCTGTACCGCCGTCAAGGAATCCGACGCCAAGCGCCCCTTCAAAAAGATTGTTTCCACCGAGGGCACGCGGCCGGTGCAGTATCCGGATTGTGACGACATTTAATCCGTTGATCGGCGTCTGACAATCTCGGACCTCAAATCTTAAATCTCAAATTTGCCCTTCCGCCATGCCCACCTTCCAACGCTTCGAGGACCTTCCGGTCTGGCAGGAGGCCATCCGGCTCGCCGAGGGTTGCGAGGATTTTATCGAAGCGGCCAAAGATCGGATCACCTGGTCCAAACGCGACCAGCTCGACCGCGCCTCGCTCTCGGTTTCGAATAATGTAGCCGAGGGTTTCGAGCGCGGCACCACCAACGAGCTGCTCGCGTTCCTGTACATCGCGCGCGGCTCTGCCGGCGAAGTGCGTTCGATGCTTTGCTTCTTCGAACGCCGCCCGGCGCTGCTTGATCTCAAATCTAAAATCTCAAATTTGAAATCAATTGCCGAGAGCTACTCCCGGCAACTGCGCGCCTGGGCGGATTCGCTCCAAAATTCCGACATCGCCGGGCTTCGTCACCTCAACGACCAGAGCCGCGCCAATTATCAAAAGCGCAAGGCTCGCGAACAGGGAGCGGCTGCATTCCGGCAACTGCTCGCGCAACACCTTCCGGCCGGCCATCCGACGCTACCGCCGAAGGCGTAGAACTCCGCTGTTTCCAATTTGAAATCCCTCCACCGCTTGATGTCGGTGCCCACTCTATGTCCAAGCAATCCTCCCCCAACGACGACGCCTCCGGGCCGCCGCGAACCTATGTCAGCGTTTACGAACTCGTAGCGACCTTCTCCGGACGCGAAAGACAACTCGTGCAACACGTCGAGGAAAAGGATCGGCGTCGACTCCTCGAACACCTTCCGGAAAGGGAAGGGCACGGCTTCATTGAACTGGGCGGGCTTCGCGGGCACGAGTACATCGTTCACACCAAGCACCTCATCCGCCTAAACGTGCTCGGCTATCTTCCCGCCGTTGAGTTCGAGGCGGAGGTGGATATGGAGGACGAGGAGGCTTTTCGTCAGCTGGAAGAGCGCGAAGCGAGTGACATGGCGGTGATCCTCCGCTTCTGGGTGCGGGGTCAGACGGAGCCGGAAATTCATTGGGGCGTCGAGTACGCCGCCTGGTGTGAAATCCGCCACGACCTCATCGAGGATTCCAAGTTCATCGAGTTTGAAGATGAAGACGCGGAGCACGTTCTCTATGGGGTCGACCATCTTGATGCCGTGGAGGCGATCGATCCCTTTTACCTCAAAGAAGATCAGGTCGAAACGCTGCTCAAGCGCCATAACGATGGAGTTTCGCTGCCGCCAGCGGCAGAGGGCGCAAATCCGCCGTAGCTCAGGATCGCCGGCTTACTGTCAACCCTTACCACTTCGCCCGATGGACGATCTTCCCGCCAAGTCTCTCGTACTTGCGCGCCGCAGCCACGCCGCATGGCTCCTGCTAGCCTCCCGTCGGGCGCCGTTGGTTCTGGCCTGCCTGAAGCCCCTCTTCGAATCGGAACGTCAGGAAATTCCGCTCGACGACGCCCGCGAGAAACTCTCCTGGCTCCTTGCGGAACACGCCAATAATCCCGAGTTCGAGATCACCGATACCGATTTCCCCGTCATGGCCCGTAGGGAGCTGCGTGACTGGATTCGCCGGGGTATTCTCGTGGAGCGCGGCGGCGACATTCTTGCGACGGATGCGCTCCAGACCGTCTTTCGCTTTCTCGACGACCTGGAGAATCGCGTGATGACGTCGACCGCTTCCCGGCTGGCCACGGTGCAGCAAAAGATCGAGAGCATCGAGGCGGAGCTCAATCCTGACAAGCAGAGCCGGGTTCGCCACCTGGAGTCGAAGATCGCCGACCTGCAGGCCGAGCTCGCGAAAGTCCACTCCGGCGAGTTTACCGTCCTCGACGGGGCCCGGGCCCAAGAGGAACTGCGTGAACTGTACAGCCTGGCCATGAGTCTGCGGGCCGATTTCAAGCACGTCGAAGACTCCTACCGCGAGGCCGACCGCCAGCTCCGCCAGTCGCTGATCGGCGAACAACATCATCGTGGCGAGATCCTCGACCAGCTGCTCGACAAGAACGACGCCCTTCTCGATACGCCCGAGGGGCGCGTTTTCGACGGTTTTCACCGGCAGATCAGCCAAAGCACCGACCTCGACCGCATGCGCGTCCGTTTGCGCGCCATTCTCTCCACGCCCGCGGCGGCCGCGTCGCTCGACCACCATCAGGCTGCCGACTTGCGCTCGCTCGTATCCCGGCTGCTGGAGGAGTCTGCGCATGTCATGCGTGCCCGCGCCCGGAGCGAGCGCGATGTGCGCGGCTTCATTAAGTCTGGGCTTGCCGGCGAACACCACCGCGTCGGCCATCTGCTGCGCCAACTTTTCGAGACCGCCCTCGAAATCGACTGGACCCAGGCCTCCGTTCGCCGTGCGCCCGCCCCGCTGCCTCCGCTCGCGCCTGCCCAACCAGGCCTCCCTGTACCGAGCCGCCTGTGTTTCAAGTCCCTCGACGAAGCCGACGAGACCGCCCTCAACCTCGCCCAACAGCCCGGCGCCCTTGATGCACTGGAGCAAAGCCTCCGCGAAACTGACGATGAACTTGACCGCGAGGCGCTCTACCAAAGCACCCTTGCGCACCTTCGAGCCGCCGGCATGCCGCTTTCTCTGGCGTCGCTCGCCCGCGAGCTCCCTCCGCGGTACGATCTCGAAACCCTGATCTATTGGCTCGCTCTTGCGCGTGAATCCGGCTCTCCCGAACTCGCCGAGCCCGACACGGTAGAAATCGTGGATCGTACCACCGCTCGCGTCGCGGTATTCTCCGTCCCCGCTGTTTCCCTCGCCGCCGAAACGCTCGTTGCCGTCTGCCCTGAGAATCTCGAATGAACGATTTTTTTGATCGGTCCCTGACTCCACCGCCGAAATCACATTTTCGCGACTCGGATGGGGTCGACGCCTCCCTATCGGCCGAGTCTCCTCCCGCTTTTGCGACACCGTCTGATTCGTTCGCATCCATCCCTTCCGGCGACTTCCCGTCGCCGGCCTCTCCGGCCACCCCGGCCGCGCTCAAGTCTGCCATCCAGGAACTGCTGCGGTGTGGCATCGTGGAGCGGGACGCTAAACCCAACCTCTACCGCTCGCTTGCCGTCGAGGCGGCTTCAGGCTCTGTCGCGCGTATTCTCGAACCGCTCGACCTGGCGCTTACGTTGGACGACGTGCGCGGCCTCGCCTTTCTCGTGGTTTCTGACCCAGCCGCCGAAACGGTCGACCAAGCCTGGCAACACCCGCTCGTCCGTCGCCAACGTCTCACCACCGAACAATCGCTCTTGGTGGCCATTCTTCGCCAAGCTCACATTGCCCACGAGCAACAGTACGGCCTAGGCGCGCCGGGGGCCTACGCTGACTGCGACGACCTTCTTGCGCAGCTCAATCTGTACCTGGGAGATTCCGGCAGCGAGGCCCGCAACCTGGATCGCTTGCTCCGCGTGCTCGGCCAACTCCAGGCCCACGGCATTGTATCCGAGCCTGACAAGGATCAACGCGTGTTCATCCGCCCCGTCATCGTTCACCTCGCCAATCCCGAACACCTCCAGCTCCTCCTTCGCCACTTCAAAACCATCGCGGCCCTCGCGCCGAAGAACGCCGACGCTCCTCCCCCTGCGGACGATGCGTCCGCCGCGTCCGCTCCGGGTTCGTCATCGGGCGAGCTTGCTGCCGACTGAGCGTCTTGCCGCCTCCCGCCATGACCGCCTCCACGGATCAGTCTTCTCTTGGCCTCTCCGCCACTCGCGCACCCTTCCGTCTTCGCACCCTCGAAGTATTCAATTGGGGCCCTTTCTCCGGCCTGCACCAAGCCGAGATCGATCCCGGGGGCACAGCCATCATTGGCATGACTGGCAGCGGAAAAACCACCCTCATCGACGCCTTTGTCACCCTCCTCGCTGAAGCTCCTAAATACAATCTCGCCTCCACCGGTGGCCACGAGAGTGACCGCAGCCTTATCTCCTACGTCCGCGGCGTCATTGGCTCCGGCAACAACAGCGGTGACGGCGATCACATCTCCCGCAAGACCTCCACGACGACCGGCCTTTGCGCCACCTACACGGATGGGCGCGAGGTCCTTCGCTGTGCCGGCATTCTCTGGCTCGAAGGCGTTTCCACCGCATACGCTGATCTCAGGCGGGTCTGGATCTTCTCCCGCGATCACACTCAGAGCCTGGAAACCTGGCTTACTCTCCACCACGACGGCGGCCTGCGCGCCCTCAAGCAACACCTGCGCGTTCAGCCTGCCATCCAGCTCTACGACACCGCCAACGGCGGCAAACGCGCCTATCTTGCCCGCCTCCGCGCCTTCTTCGAGGTCGGCGAGAACGCCTTCAACCTGCTCAACCGCGCCGCCGGTCTCAAGCAGCTCAACAGCATCGATGACATCTTTCGCGAGCTCGTCCTCGACGACCGCTCGGTGTTCGCCGATGCCGTCAAGGCCGCCGACGATTTCAACACCCTTGAGGATATCCACTCCGAACTTGTTCGTGCCCGCGATCAGCAACGCTCCTTGCTGCCGGTTGCGCAACTGCACGGGGAGCATGAAGCCTGCCTCGCGGAGCTGGGCCTCAGACGCCGTCTCAAGAGCATCCTCCCCGTTAGCTACGCCCTCCACGCCCGCCGTCTCTGGCAAAACCGTGCATCGGAACTCCAGACGGACGTTGCCGAGGCCAAGTCCCGCCTCAAGACCTTCGAGGCCCAGGCCTTCGAAGCTCGCAGCCATGCCGAAACCCTCCACGCCCGCTATCTCCAGAGTGGCGGTGCTGACATCGACAGCCTGCGCGCCCTCATCAAGAAAACGAGCGAAGAACTGGCTCGCCGTCGTCGGGCCGCCGCCGAGTTCACGGCGATATGCGCCGGTTTCTCCCTGCCTCCGCCTCCTTCCGAGGCCGCCTTCTCCGCTGTAATCGAAAAGGCTGCCACCCTCCGTGCGCCGCTTGAGCTTGAGAAAAGGCAGGCCGAAGACGACGCTTTCCAGATTGGTTCTGCCGTCGCCGGGCATCAGGTCGAGCTCAGCCGCCTCCAAGCCGAGAAACGCGAGATCGAAGCGAGCCCGGGTTCGAATATCGAGGGAGCGTTCCAAGTTTTCCGTGCCGCGCTCGCTGCGCATCTCGGGGTTAATCCTTCCGACCTTCCCTACGTCGCCGAGCTTGTTCAGGTAAAGGAGTCTGCCGCCGCCTGGCGCGGCGCTATCGAACGCGCCCTCGGCGGCCATCGCCTCCGGCTCCTCGTGCCGCGCGAGCACACCCGCGACGCCCTCCGCTGGGTCAATGCCCGCCACAACCAGCTTCACGTCCGTATTTTGGAGGCGGATACGAATGCCCCCGCCGGCGTCGCCGCCTTCCTGTCCGACGGCTTCACCCGCAAGCTCGATTTTAAACCTCATCCTCTCCGCGAATCTCTCAAGGCCCTCCTCGCCTCGCTCGACCTGCACTGCGTGGACTCGACGGACGACCTCCACCGGACGCCGTACTCTCTCACCATTGAAGGCGCAACCTCGGGAAAATCCGGCTTTTTCGACAAACAGGATCAGCGGCGCCTCGACGAAGGTTGGTGCACCGGTTTCGATAACCGTGACCGGCTTGCCGAGGCCGTCCGCCGTCTTGGCGCAATTGAAAAGCTTTTCCGCGAAACTGCGGCCACCCTCGCTCCCGCGCGAGCCAAGGTTGCCGCGTTTGAGCAGCGCCTCCAATTCCTCGGCCGACTCGTACAGACTGCGTTCGCAGACATCGACGTCGCCGGTTCCGAGGCCGAACTCGCACGGCATGAACGCAAACTCTCCGACCTCCTTGCTCCCGATTCCGACACGGCTCGCGCTTTGAGGGACTACGAGGATGCCAAGACCGCCGCCGATAGGCTCGACGTCGCTCGCATGGCTGCGGTCTCCGCCCACACCACCGCTACGAACAAGCACGAGGCCGCCGAGAAAAATGCCGTCGCCTGCGCCGAACGCATCGGCAACGGACTCTCACCCGACGATCTGGCGCTTGCGGACCAACACCTCCCGCTTGCCGACACCGTGACTGCCGAAGCTATTGATCGTGCCGAACGTACGGCCGCTGCCGAACTCGACCGCCTCCTTGGAAATCTCAGCGACCGTCAGAAGAAACTGGAAACCGATCTCGTGCGTGCGATGGAGCACGCCAAGCATATTGACAACGGTCCGCTTGCCGAGGTCGGCACCGAGCTCCTTGATCTGCCCGCCTACCTCCGGCGCCTGGACCTCCTCACGCAGGAAGATCTCCCGGCCAAACTCGATCGCTTCCTCAGTTATCTCAACAACTCCTCCGATCAAGGGGTAAGCGCTCTCCTTCGTACCGTCACCGAAGAGGTTGCCCGCATTGGCGAACGGATTGAAGATCTCAACCGCGGCCTGCGCGATGTAGACTTCAAGGAAGGCTGCTACCTCCGTCTCGACCTCCAGCCCATCGTCCACGACAGCCTCCGCTCCCTCGAGCACGCCCAGCGTCAGCTCCGCGTCGCGGCTCTCCGTAACGACGACCAAGGCGAAGGTCATTATCTGGCCCTCAAGCATCTCGTGCAGATCCTCCGAGAGGCCGCCGAAAAGAAGCATACGGTTGGCGCTCGGGCGCTCCTCGATCCCCGCTTTCGCGTTGAGTTCCATGGTGTCGAGGTCGACCGCGCCACGGGCCGGGAGATCGCGCGCTTCAAAGGTTCCCAGGGCGGCTCCGGCGGAGAGAAGGAAATCATCGCGAGCTACATCCTCACCGCCTCGCTGAGCTATGCCCTCAGCCCCGAAGGCGCCCGACGTCCCCTCCACGCCACGATTGTGCTCGACGAGGCCTTCTCCAAAAGCTCCCGCGCCGTCGCCCGCCGCATCGTGAACGCTCTGGGCGAATTCGGCCTCCATCCGATCTTCGTCACCCCCAATAAGGAACTCCGCCTGCTCCGCGCCCACACCCGGTCGGTCGTGTTCGTTCACCGTAAGGAGTCCCGCGCGACCCTCGCGTCCATTCGCTGGACCGAGCTCGATGAACGTGCTCGCGTCGCTGGTGCGGTCGTTTCGGCCGATGGCTTGTCCGAAACGTCTGCATGAAGTCTCCGCGAGATATCTCCATGCGTCTCCTTGCCCAGTGGCGACGTCCTGCGCTGCGACTCGCGCGCCTCACCACGCCTGCTGCCTGGCCTCTGCGCCTTCCCATCGGCCGCCCGCCTGCCGCCAGCCTTGCAGTCGACCTCGGCGCCGTCCGGGCGCATCTCCACGCGTGGTCCACGATTACGGCGGGCGAGATCGAGTGGGAAAGCGTTCCCTATCGCCATGCCGGCCAGTCAATTCGGGTTCCGCTCTTTTGGAAGCTCGCCCGTCCTTCCGACTGGATCGCCGCGTGTGCGGACCCTGTCGTCACGACGGAATACGCGGCCCTCTCCCGCCTTTGTGCCGAAACGCCGGTCGACTTTCACATGGTTTGGATCGGAAAGATCCATCTCTGGCGCGAGCACCCCATCGAAGTCGCGCTTCAGGCCTCACATCTTGCCATTCAACTCGCGCCCGGATGCGCCGAAGGTCGCCCGCTCCGTGCGCTCTCCCTTGCCGGTGTGGACAGCAAGTTCTACGAGAACCATCGCGCACTGCTGCTCGCCCTGCTTGACGCAAGGTACGAAGGCGCTGCCTCCGAACTCGGTCTGGAGGATTTTTTGGGTGCCGCCCGCGAAGGCGATCACTGGGTGCTTCTCGCGGATCTCGACGGCGGTCTTCTACCCTTCGTCCACCAGCGCGTGCGTACCACCGAACTCGCCGCTCTGGCGCGCCTCCCCGGTGGTCATCTGCTCGTGGTGGAGAACGAACGCTGCCTCCACCAACTTCCCACCTTGCCCGGTACGCTCGCCATCCTCGGCGCAGGCCTTGATCTCGACTGGTTGGCCTCGCCTGCACTGCGCGACAAATCGGTCGCCTACTGGGGCGACCTCGATACGTGGGGACTCCGTATGCTTGGCTTCGCCCGAGCCGCCCATGCCGGCCTGATCGCCTTGCTCATGGACCGGCAAACCTTCGCTCTGCACGCATCGGCTCACGCCGTGCCCGAGCCGCAACGGGCGGAGCCGCCTTCTCCCGAAACGCTCTTGCCCGAAGAACACACGCTCTTCGCCACGCTCGCCGCGGCAGAGCGCGGTCGCATCGAGCAGGAGTTCCTTCCCGTCGGCACCGTCCACGCTGCCGTCACCGCCTGGCGCGAACGTTCCGGCCGATAGCGGGCGTCGATGTTTCCTGCGTCATGAGCAACGATAAGCCCGCCACCTCGGACGATTCGCAGGAGCTGTTGCCGGCCCGGATGCTGAACGAGTTCGTCTACTGCCCGCGTCTTTTTTACTACGAGCACGTCGAAGGCGTCTTCCTGCACAACGATGACACGAAGCGCGGTGCCTCCGAACACACGCGGGTCGACGCGGGGAAGGGAGATCTGCCCGATCCTGCCGCCTCTGAAGCGCAGGCGGGGCCGGCCGACGCATCGGAATCTCAAACTGCCAATCTAAAATCTCAAACATCAGCTCCGGCTCCGCCAGAGACGATCCACGCCCGCTCCGTCATGCTGGGCTCCAAGGCGCTCGGCGTCGTCGCCAAGCTCGATCTTGTTGAGGTCACGCTCGAGCCGGCACTCGACCTCGGCGACGCGCCCGGTCTCGCCGGGGCGGTCTGTCCGGTCGAATACAAGACTGGCGCGCCGCGAGAAGGCGAAGGCGGCCGCGAGCTTTGGGACGCGGATCGCATGCAGCTCGGCCTGCAGATCCTGCTCCTGCGCGAGAACGGCTATACCTGCCACGAAGGCGTCGTCTTCTATCGGCAGACTCGGCAACGCGTCCGCTTTGCGCCCACGGCCGCCGACGAGGCCTGGATCCGACGCGGCATCGCTGCGGCCCGCGCATGCGCAAAGGGCAGCATCCCGCCTCCGCTGGATCATTCGCCCAAGTGTCCGCGCTGCTCTCTCGCGCCAATCTGCATGCCGGACGAAACTCAGTTTCTCCAGGGCGCCCTGGCCGAACCCGAGCCGGCGCCCCGCTTTACCACGCAGCTTAACCTTGCCGGCTTTGTTGCCGATGATCGCCCGCCGGCCGATCCGGCCGCCCTTGCCGCCGAACTCTCGGTCGAAGACCCTGACTGGGCGCGCCTGCCTGAGGCGCGGCTGCCTCGGCCGGCCGACTCGGGGGAGGTGCGCCGTCTCATGGCTCCTGACGTCGACACCAAGGTACTTTACGTGAACACGCCTGGCGTCGCCGTTACCCGCAAAGGCGAAGTCGTCGTGGTGAAGGATCAGGCCGGTACGCTCGCCGACGTGCGGATCAAGGATCTGCACCACCTCGCCGTCTTTGGATCGGCACAGGTCTCCACCGCATTGATCCAGACGCTTTGCGAGAAAGAGGTGCCAGTTTCATATTTTTCGATGGGCGGCTGGTTTTACGGGCTGACGCGTGGGCATGGGTTGACCAATGTGTTCACGCGCATTCAGCAGTTCGCCTTTGCCGCCGATCCGGAGAAGGCATTGCCCCTCGCCCGGCTCTTTGTTTACGGCAAGATTCGCAATCAACGCACGCTCTTCATGCGCAACCACGTCGAGCCGCCGCCGGTCGCCCTGCGAGCGTTGCGCAACGCGGCCTCCGCGGCGCTGGTCGCACCGAATCTGCCTTCGTTGCTCGGGGTGGAGGGAGCCGCCGCGCTGGTGTATTTTCAGAATTTCAGCGGCATGATCAAGGGTCGGGCCGAGGAAGATGACGAGTTGCCCGGCCTGGAGGAGTCGGTCGTGTCGCGCGTGCGCGACGCGCAGAAGGAGTTTCCCTTCGACTTTACCACGCGCAACCGCCGTCCACCACGCGATCCGGTCAACGCGATGCTCTCGCTGGCCTACAGTTTGCTTGCGCGCGATTGCACGGTGGCGGCTCTGGCGGTCGGCTTCGACCCCTACGTCGGGCTCTGCCATCAGCCACGCTTTGGTCGTCCGGCGCTTGCGCTCGACGTGATGGAGGAATTCCGTCCGCTCATCGCCGACTCGGTCGTGCTCACCGCGATCAACAATCGTATGATCACACCCCTCGATTTCGTCCGGGCGGGCGACGCGGTCAACCTTACGCCGGATGGGCGCAAGCGCTTCTTTCTGGCTTATGAAAAGCGGCTGGGCGACACGGTTACGCATCCACTGTTCGACTACAAGGTGAGTTACCGGCGAGCGATCGAACTGCAATTCCGTCTCCTGGCCCGCACCCTCACGGGCGAAATCGAGCGCTACCTGCCCTTCATGACCCGATGAGCCGCACCAATTACATCGTCACGTACGACATCGCCAACCCGAAGCGCCTGCGTAAGGTGTTCAAGGCGTGCAAGGACTACGGCATGCACCTGCAGTTATCGGTCTTCGAGTGCGATCTGACGCCGGCGGAGAAGATCGACTTCGAAAGCAGACTGCGCGCCTTGATCGATCGGGAGCAGGATCAGATCCTCTTTATCGCACTCGGACCCTCGGAAAGCCGGGGAGAGCGGGTAATCACCGCGATCGGGGTCAACTACGTGAAGGTTGATCCGCCCTGTTTCGTAGCGTGACGCCTGATTTTTTGGGGTGGGGGACTGCGCCCCAACCCCTGTTCTTTGACATTCTCGACGCGAGCGGTGAATCGATGAAGCGCCATGCATTCGCGCTCGCACTTTGGTGAAGAAAGAGTTGTGTTAATTCCGGGCTATAGGTCAGGGTCCCTGTCCGAGATTGTCCATGCCCGCTCGCGATACCCTGTGTCCCGAGCGTAGTGGCAACAAGATAACAAGCCGGGCCTTCCGCGCTCTCACGAGCGCGGCTCCGTTGAAGCCCGTACGCGATGACCGCGACGAACAGCAGGCCGAACGTCCTTCCGCGCTCTCACGAGCGCGGCTCCGTTGAAGCGTGATGGTCAGCGTGACGCTCACCGAAATCTTTGCATCCTTCCGCGCTCTCACGAGCGCGGCTCCGTTGAAGCAAGCTGCGAGAAGCGGGCCGCCCAAATGCCGGACGCCTTCCGCGCTCTCACGAGCGCGGCTCCGTTGAAGCCAACGGGTAGGGCGCTCCGGTGGAGCGCGCCGCCCGTTCCTTCCGCGCTCTCACGAGCGCGGCTCCGTTGAAGCGACGCGTTGAACTCGTAGGCCGCCCGGTGCACGCGCCCTTCCGCGCTCTCACGAGCGCGGCTCCGTTGAAGCGAAGAACTGACGCCGGCGGAGCTTATGGCCTTGCATCGTCCTTCCGCGCTCTCACGAGCGCGGCTCCGTTGAAGCTTTGATCACGTGGCCGGGCTGGCGACGCGGGAACTTCCTTCCGCGCTCTCACGAGCGCGGCTCCGTTGAAGCGGGCTCGTGACGACGTGCGGATTGCCACCGCCACGTTGATCCTTCCGCGCTCTCACGAGCGCGGCTCCGTTGAAGCCGGGCAGGTGCCGGTATCTGGGCCGATCGCCTACATGGGCCTTCCGCGCTCTCACGAGCGCGGCTCCGTTGAAGCAAACTCTCCCGGACCGCTTCATGAAAGACGCGGTATCCCTTCCGCGCTCTCACGAGCGCGGCTCCGTTGAAGCATGGCGTAGCGGCGCGCAGCCGCGGCA